>CAZSMC010000028.1:0-22334 GCA_964607755.1 uncultured Cytophagia bacterium
GACCTCTCAAAAAATTGGGCTTTAGCCCAATTTGATATTGTTACAAGGATACCTCCCATCAGTGAGTTTTTACTCCAAGTAAATCTTGATTTTTCCGACTAGGGATTGTATTTTGGATGAGTCCATTTGCATAAAAAAATTTATATGAATAAAAACTGAAAAATTATAGTTGAATTCAAATAGAACACGGATTCGACGGATGAGGCTGATTTTCATAAATATTATTGTTGTTCAATTTATTCAAAAAGTTTCATTTATAAAAAATAATTTTACATTGTAAAAATCCATATCGATCGGTTTAATCTGCATTTTCAGTGTTTATATTTTCGGTTATGAATCAATTCATGAGATTCCAAACAAAAAGGTGATTCCATGATGAATAGACGTGATTTTGTCAAGACATTAGCGGCAACGTCGGCTGCGGCAACTGTTCCTTTTTCGCTTTCGGCAGCAACAAGTTCCAAAAAAATATTTGTATTCTCCAAGCATTTACAATGGCTCGATTACCGTAAATGCGCCAAAGCGGTGGGAGAGGCTGGGCTGAGCGGTGTGGATTTGACAGTACGTCCCGGCGGACATGTGCTGCCGGAACGTGCAGAAGAGGATCTGCCAAAAGCGGTCGAGGCCATGCACAACGCCGGACTCGATGTGCCGATGATGACCACACGCATTACCCGGGCTGATGATCCGGCAACAGAAAAGCTGTTGAAACTGGCTTCAGAACTGGGCATCGGCTATTACCGGATGGGCTATTTGAAATATGACGATGATCTGGGCATTGAAGGAACGCTCAAACATTACCGTCCACAAATAGAAGAACTTGCTGATATGAACCGTGAATACGGCGTTCATGGGGCGTATCAGAACCATGCCGGCACGAATGTAGGGGCGCCTATTTGGGACCTCTGGCTTTTGTTGAAAGGACTGAACCCAAAACATATTGGCATTCAATACGACATTAAACACGCCACAGCCGAAGGCGGGCGGTCCTGGATTTTGGGACTCGAGCTGGTGCAAAATTTTGTTCAATGCATCGTGCTGAAAGATTTTGTCTGGCAAAAACGCAATGGTGAATGGCATGACACCTCCGTGCCGCTCGGAACGGGCATGGTTGATTTTGACGAGTATTTTAAGAAATTAAAGCACATGAATTTCAACGGTCCCATTTCATTGCATCTCGAATATCCGCTGCCGCATGAGACGTTGAAAAATGCCTCGGAATCGAAAAAAATCAAAGAGACCATCAAGGTGCTAAAGCGGGACGCAGATGCAGCGAGGAGTTTGATGAAAAAAGCAGGTTTGATATTTTAATATGACATATTAAAGATTGACTCAAGCTGTGATAAATAAAATATCGTTGTGCCTTTAACGTCTTGTTTGTTATTTGAATTTTGGGAATTGAAATTTATTTGAAATTTGTATTTTGTGATTTGTAATTTTTTTTTAACCAGAGGATTTGATACTCTTTGCGAAAGGGAGCACACATGCCGATAACCATCACTTCCACGGACAGCAATTTCGAACGCGAACCGCTCAAGCGGCCTTTTGGATTCAAAGGCGGTTATATGTCAGAGATTTGGCAGACGGCTGTAAAAATGCAAAGTGAAAACGGCCATGCCAAAATCGGTTTAGGGACTCAAAATGTGCTGTGGTCCGATGCACAGGTTTTTGCCAGCGGGTCCGAAGCCGGCGGCAATGCGCTGATGTATGCCATGACCGAATATGCACTCCGGTTGATCAACGGCCGGTTCTTTGATTCGCCGGTGACATTGCTTGAGGATATTCTGGATGAGGTGCTGAATTACGGACGAAAAATCACTCAACACGACCTGCGCAAGACCTTTGCCCTCAACGCGCTGGTAGCTGTGGATAATGCCGCCTGGATGCTCTATGCTCAAGAGCATGGGCACACCACTTTTGATGACATGATTCCGCCGGCTTATCGAGATGCCCTGTCGCATTATCACAAGCGAGTCGCCAGCATCCCGTTGATGTCGTATGCCGTTCCGGTGGAGGAAATAAAACAGGCTGTTCAGGAGGGTTACTTTTTTATGAAAATCAAAATCGGCCAGCCAGGAACTCAGCAGGACATGCTGGAAAAAGACAAAGCCCGTCTCACAGAGATTCATCGTGCCATCGGGGATGCGCGCACGCCGCACACAGCCGACGGCAAGTTACCGTATTATTTTGACGCGAACGGTCGTTATCAAAGCAAGGAGACGCTTTTAAAACTTGTCGACCATGCAAAAAAAATAGGCGCGTTCCAGCAGATCGCGATTATCGAAGAGCCGTTCCCGGAAAACTATGAGGTGTCGGTTAAAGATATTCCGGTCCGCCTTGCTGCTGACGAAAGTGCCCACACCGATGCGGACGCCAACAAACGTATTCAAATGGGTTATGGCGCCATTGCTTTAAAACCGATTGCGAAAACACTGAGCATGACCCTGAAAATCGCCAAACTGGCACACGAGCACAACATTCCGTGTTTCTGTGCCGATTTAACGGTCAATCCAATTCTGGTTGATTGGAACAAAAATGTCGCTGCCCGCCTGGCTCTGTTTCCGGGGCTGGAACAAATGGGTTTGCTGGAAACCAATGGTCATCAAAATTATAAAAACTGGTCAACCATGCAATCGTACCACCCATGCCATGGCGCCGGCTGGATGACTACCAGAAACGGTGTGTTTGAACTGGATCAGGATTTTTATCAAAAAAGCGGCGGCGTGTTTTTGGATTCACCTCACTATGTTGATATGTTCAAGCGGTTTCAATGAGATTTTTATTTTCGGCCGGATTTCGATCAATTCACACTCATTTTAAAATAAAATTGAATAGAATCTTTTTTATCAAGGCAACAAATGGACAGTAATTTAATTAATCGTTTTAACAAAAAGGAGTCATTATGGATCTGAATGCGGTTTGGAATGTTGTCAGTCAATGGCTAATGAAACACGGTCTGGTTATTCTCATTGTTGTCATTGCCATGCTGTTGATCCTTCGGTTTTCAGAAAAACTGACAAACCGGTTTATGCAATCCATCCAGAAGAGAACAAAAATTAAGGATGAAGAATCGAAAAAGCGTGCCGATACATTGGGCCAGATATTGCAATATGTCATCAATATTGCTGTATTAATTATTGCCCTTGTTATGGTTCTGGGCGAGCTTGGTGTAGAAATCGGCCCTATTCTGGCCGCTGCTGGGGTCTTAGGTTTGGCTGTTGGTTTTGGCGCACAGAGTCTGGTGAAAGATATTATCAGTGGATTTTTCATTTTGCTTGAAGATCAAGTCCGTGTTGGTGATGTCGTAGATGTGGGTGGTAAAGCTGGTATTGTCGAAAAAATAAATCTAAAGATGACTATTCTCCGGGACCTGAGCGGCAATGTACACTTTGTCCCCAACGGCGAAATTAATGTGGTGACGAACATGACCAAAGGATTTTCACGTTATCTGTTCAAAGTCGGAGTAGCGTACCGTGAAGACGTTGATGAGGTCATGCAGGTTATGCGGGACGTTGATGAAAGTCTGCGCAATGATCCTGATTTTTCCGATGATATAACTGCACCGCTGGAAATTTTGGGCCTGGATGAATTTGGTAATTCCGCTCTGGTTATCAAAGCTTATACCACGACAAAAACGCTCAAGCAATGGCGCGTTGGCAGGGAGTTCAACCGGCGACTCAAAAAAGCGTTTGATGAGCGTAATATTGAAATTCCATTCCCGCATGTGACATTGTATATGGGACAGGATAAAGACCAGACCGCTCCTCCGATGCATGTTAATATCCACAAAATGCCTCAAGAAGAAGCAAAGATACCCGGGTCAGAATGAGTGAGGTTGCCAATTCGCGAACCAGGAACAGAACACGAGTAAACATCTGCATTGGTGTCGATGTGCAGATATCACGCGGTTGCGCCTGGTTTGCCTGCGACCGGGACCGGCATTTTGTTGATTCAGGATGGTTTGAGGCAACTGACATTGCCGGGGTACAGGAATCTCTATATTGCACTCTGGTTTGGTTGTCCTGACCGCTAAACACGCTAAATACACGAAATTAAAAAAGTGACGCAGTCCTGGTTTCACATCAACGGCGCTGCCACATTCAACGTACTCTCGATGATTTTGCGATACGAGGGTCGCTGTTTCCACTCGGATTGGACGATTTCAAAACAATGCGCCAAATCTTGTTCAAAATTCTGTACCAGTTTGTCCACTGATTTGTTTTTTAACAAAACAGTCGCTTCAAAGTTGATGTGAAAACTTCGCACGTCTAAATTAACCGTACCGCAAGACGCGATTTCATCATCAACGATCAAAATTTTGGCGTGAGTAAAAACGTTTCTGTATTTATAAATGTGAATGCCTGCCTTTAATAGCGGATCAAAAAAGGATTCTGTTACCACATAAACCACTTTTTTGTCCGGTTTGCCCGGTACAATGATCTGTACGTTCACCCCAGACAACGCCGCCGTTCGAAGAGCAGACATTGTGACCTGGTCAGGAATTAAATATGGCGTCATAATTTTGATCGATTCTTTAGCCTGTGCAATCATTTTTAAATAGGTGTTTTGAATGACCGGCACCATAGAGTCCGGACCGGACTGAAGCACCTGGATATAACCCGGTTCATTTACCGGTTGCGCGCAATAATATCGACTGTCATCCAGAAATTCGCCGCTGGCATAGTACCAGTCCTTGACAAACACTGCCAGCAATGAATTGACCACCCGTCCTTCCAACATCACATGAGTGTCCCGCCAAAAACCGAAATATTTGTTCTTGTGGGCGTATGCGTTGGCAAGATTCAATCCGCCGGTAAACCCTACCCGGCCGTCAATGATAGTCATCTTGCGGTGATTCCGGTAAGTGATTTTTGTATTTAAAACAGGATTCCAAACCACATCATGAACGTGCACAGCTACACCGGCATTTTTGAGTTCAGAAATATATCGTTTGTTTGCAGCGTGACCGCCAAACGCATCATATAAAAGTTTCACTTCCACACCCTGTTCCGCCTTTTGTTTGAGAATATCCAATACCTCACGGGCGGTTTCATCTGTTTTTAGAATATAGTACTCCATAAAAATATATGTTTTGGCCTCTTTTAATTCTTTTTTGAGCGCAGGAAATTTTTCGTCACCGTTCGTTAATATCGTGGACCTGGAATCGTTTGCATGGACATGATGCTTACACAAATTGAATGAAGTCCGGAATATTTCAAAGTGATTTGCTTTTAAATTTTTATAAGCATCCAGCGACAAATCAGTTGACGGTTCGTGAACCAGATAACCATAATTATGCATCTTTGGCCTTCTTTTATAGCGAAAACTGGATTTAAAATCGCGCGCCAAACTGAGAAACAAAAATGAGCCAAACAACGGATTGACAGCCAATAATAACAACCATGGTATTTTTACATACGGATTATCGCTCTTTAGAATGATAGTAAAAAAGACGAGTAAAGCAATGAGAGTCACAGCAATACGAAGCAGGAGAGAAACGATATTGCCCTGTGGAATAAGTTTTTCAGCAAAATCATATCCATACTCGAACATAATTGCTGCAATCAATCCGACAAGTGCCACAGTGACGAGGGAAGCTGATCTTTTTTTCATGAACAACCTCTAAAGTTATTTAGAAATCTCACAGCCAGATTTACTTTTTCCCCGTGCCTTGACCATATCGGCAAGCATGTGCTGCCGAACCGCATAAGGTAAAATTAGAATGCAGCGCTGCGATAACAATGAATTTTTGCACATTTTGCCGGCTGAAAAGATGACTTAAAGATAAGAAACTGATTTTATTTTTTCAAAATGTTTTTAAAATTGCTATAATAAAACGCTACTGGTAACGGTGACATTATTGAAAGAATGCAATATCTATTCAGGTCGCCCAAAGCCTGAAGGTAAACTAATAGGGCACTTTGGCGGATAAAACTGAAATAATATAGCTGAATACATGCAGAATGAAATTTTTTTATAGGTTGTATTTGTTAATTATACAAATTATTCTTTGATTTTAGATAATCAATGTATCAGATATGAATTTAACAAAAGGAGCTTGTTGTTATGAGTAGAGAAATTATTGACTTGCTTGGCAATGAAGCAAAATCGCTGCTGGAACACAAATGCGTGTTTCCCAAAGATCAGTTGCACGCACCTTACCCTGATTTTGTTGATAAAGTGTTTGTGCAATCTGACCGTGGTCCGCGTGTGCTGCGCAATCTGCAAAGCATCTTTGGTCATGGCAGGCTTGCCGGTACTGGTTATCTTTCTGTTCTGCCCGTAGATCAAGGTATAGAACACAGCGCCGGTGCTTCGTTTGCTCCCAATCCAATTTATTTTGATCCGGAAAATATTGTCAAACTGGCGATCAAAGGCGGCTGCAATGCTGTGGCTTCAACGCTGGGAGTGTTAGGGTCTGTGGCGAGACGATACGCCCATAAAATTCCTTTTATCGTCAAACTGAATCACAACGAGTTGCTCAGCTACCCTAACAGTTATGATCAAATCCTGTTCGGCAGTGTCAATCAGGCCTTTGATTTGGGCGCAGTGGCTGTTGGTGCGACGATTTATTTTGGTTCTGAAGAATCGAACCGCCAGATTCAGGAAATATCCCGGGTTTTTCAATATGCCCATGAGCTGGGCATGGTGACGATCCTGTGGGCCTATTTGCGCAACCCGGCATTTAAAACCAAAGAAGCCGATTATCACACCTCCGCTGATTTGACCGGTCAGGCAAATCATCTGAGCGCCACAATCGAGGCAGACATTATCAAGCAAAAACAGCCGACGAACAATGGCGGCTATCCTGCTATTAAATTCGGCAAGTATGATGATAAAATGTATTCCGAATTAACTTCCGACCACCCGATTGATCTGACCCGTTATCAGGTGATCAATTGCTTTATGGGGCGAATCGGTCTGATTAATTCCGGCGGTGCCTCTACAGGTGCCAGCGATCTGGCAGACGCGGTCCGGACAGCCGTGATTAACAAACGTGCCGGTGGCATGGGACTTATTTCCGGCAGAAAGGCGTTTCAAAAGCCGATGAAAAACGGCGTTGAATTGCTAAATAAAATTCAGGAGGTCTATTTGAGTAAAGACATTGATCTGGCCTGATTCGAATTAAAAAAGCAGACCGTCGATAATCTAAATGGATAATAATGGTTTTATTTGATTAAATTGATTCAATTTTCACTAATCATGTTAATCCCGAAAATCCTGTTATCCTGTCCAATATAATGATGTCATATCAACATCACCATGTAATCATTATCAGCTCACCAGAATGAAAGGATCATCCGATGGAATCGTTTGATGTGATTTGGATCGGCACCGGACAAGCTACGGGTGCGGTTATCCCTACGCTATCAAAAAATGGCAAGAAAATCGCCATCGCCGAGGGCGGGCCGTTTGGCGGCAGTTGCGTCAATTACGGCTGCACGCCGACCAAAACGCTTGTTGCCAGTGCGCGTGCTGCCCACATGGCCCACCGGGGGGCGGATTTTGGTGTCACATGTTCAAATGCAACTGTCGATTTTGAAGCGGCCATGAACCGCCAGAAAACCATTCGCAAAAATGGCAGCAACGGTTTGGAGTCATGGCTGGACAGTCTGGATGGCGTAGAGTTACACAAAAATTATGCCCGGTTTGAGGACGAACATCATGTTCGAGTAGGAGATCGGGTCATTTCGGGAGAGACAATCATCATACATACCGGTGCCAGAGCCCGTAAACCGGATATCCCCGGCATCGATGATGTTGACTGGCTCGATAATGCTCGCTTGCTCGATCTGAACGAGCGGCCCGATCATCTTGTCATCATCGGCGGCAGTTATATCGGTCTGGAATTCGGCCAGGCTTTTCGCCGGTTGGGCAGTAAAGTCACGATTCTTGAAAAAGGTTCTCAACTGATGTTTCGCGAAGACCCTGATATCGCGGAAACAGCGCTTGATATTCTGAAAAAAGAAGATATTCAAGTACAATTGAATGTTGAAATTACCGGTGTTGCAAAATCCCGATCTGGTGTTCGAGTGGATTCCGAAAATGCCGCTTCTATAAAAGGATCGCATCTGCTTATCGGCGCCGGACGCCAGCCGAATACAGATGCCTTGAACCTGCAAGCAGCCGGTGTGGAAACGGATAAACGCGGTCATGTCAGCGTGAACGACTATGGACAAACCAATGTGCCGCATATTTATGCTCTCGGTGATGTGAATGGCCAGGGCGCATTTACCCACACCTCAGTCAATGACGGAGAAGTGTTTCTCGATTATTTTATGGGTGATGGAAAAAAGAAGATATCGGATCGAACATTGATTTACAACATGTACATCGATCCGCCGTTAGGTCGCGTTGGCATGAGCGAAAAGCAGGCGCGCCAAAGTGGCCGCAATGTACTTATGGGAACAATGCCCATGAGCGGCGTTGCCAGAGCAAAAGAAAAAGACGAAACCGATGGTATGATTAAAATTCTGGTGGATGCGGACAGCAAGGAATTTTTAGGCGCTGCCGTGTTTGGCGTAGGCGGCGACGAAATTATCAGCGTTATCGCCGCTTTTATGTACACCCATCAGCCGTATACAGTCTTCCGGCGTACTGTGCTGCCTCATCCCACAGTTGCGGAGTTATTGCCTTTTGTTCTGGACGATTTGAAGCCGCTGGAATGAAAGTTTACCTCCCGTTACAAGGTACTAAGCGTGTTGATTTTAAAAAGTACTTGAAACTATTCACCGCAAAATCTTTGACAAGATGAACAGGATTGACAAGATATTTAATTAATCCCGTCTATCCTGTTAATCCGGTCAAATAAAAGAAAAATTAAAGAGTAATAAAAATTCCGATCGTTACAAGTCTCGCAACCTCATGCCGTTTCCAGCCTTTAGCTGTGAAGGGAATGTAAGCTTTGTTACCCCTTGCCGATTGACCACAATTTTATTATATTTTCTCATTCCGATCAATATTGCGGAATGAGAAAATCCTTTTTATTCTCCGAACATTCTTTCGATCAGACATGAAAAAAGAAAAGAAAATTTACGGCCTCATCACTATTTTTGTCATCATCATCACCGCTCTCCATTATTTGACGCCAACCAGATTGCATCCCCTGCATGAGCTTTACAAAATTCTCTATTTTATTCCCATTTTAGCCGCTGCCTTTACTTTGGGTTGGCGCGGTGGATTGACCGTGGCTATTGTTGTGACGGCATTCTATACACCGCATGTGATGTTTCAGTGGGGCGGCCCTTTTCTTATGAACCTGAGCCGGTTTTTTATGATGATCCTGTACATTGCAGCCGGATCATTGACAGGTGTTCTGTGGGAACGGGAACGTCAGCAGCGGCGCCGCTACCAGGACACGTCTGAACGCTTGCAGCGCTCTTTACAGCAGTTGCAACAGCAGTCCGATGAATTGGCATCTATTGAAAACCAGTTGCGCACAGCGGAACGGCTTTCAACGCTGGGCGAGCTGACAGCCAGCCTGGCTCACGAAGTCCGTAATCCGCTCGGCTCGATTCGCGGCGTGGCTGAAATTTTACGGGATGAATCCGGCTATACCTGTCCAGAAGAATTTGTCGATATTTTGCTCAAGGAAACGCAACGGCTGGACCAGGTGGTGGCGAATTATCTCTCCTATGCCCGGCCTCAATCCGGAGAAAAAAAGGAACTGTCTGTAAAGCAACTCATTGAATCTACATTAGCTATGCTCGGCGCGGAGATACGAAAAAAACAGTTGGCAGTCAATACGGATATTCAGCAGGATTTGACTCTCCATAGCATCGAGGGACAGATTCGGCAAGTGCTAATTAACGTTCTGCTCAACGCTGTTCAGGCAAGCGCAGAAGGAGGGAGCCTGGACGTCCATGCTGCACGGAAGGATGACAAAGTTCAAATTGGTGTTACAGATAGCGGGACCGGTTTTAGTCAGAAGGCGAAGCAGCATCTATTTGAACCGTTTTTTACAGAAAAGCAAAATGGTACCGGACTGGGAATGGCGATTAGCAAGAGAATTATAGATGCAAACAGCGGTTTTATTTCAGTGGAGAGTAATAAAAATAAAGGCGCCACTGTGACGATTAGCTGGCCTCTCGAATAAATTTATTCAGCACATTTAAGATGAATTAATAAATTATGGCAAAGACACACATTCTAATCATTGACGATGACGAAAGTCTGGGAAAAGTTGTTTCCCATCAATTAAAACAAATGGGTTACCGCGTTTCTGTGGCACATTCGGGTCATGCCGGGCTGGAAACGTTTGACCAGAATGTAATTGATCTGGTACTGCTCGATTTGCAAATGCCGGATATGCACGGCATGCAGGTGCTCGACCAGATTCGCAAAAAAGACCGAGATGTGCCGGTTATCATCATCACGGCTTACGGTACCATCGAGAATGCCGTGGATGCCTGCGACAAAGGCGCTGATGATTATCTCACCAAACCTTTTGCCAAAGAGCAATTGCGGTTCACCATTGAAAAAGTGCTGCGTCTGAAACATTTCGAACAGGATAATATACGCCTGAAATCCGAGCTGGCGGAAAAGTACCAATTTGGCCAGATTATTTCCAAAAGCGAATCTATGCGTGAGATTTTAAGCATTGCAGAACGAGCCGCCCACAGCGACGCCTCGGTTCTCATTACCGGTGAAAGCGGCACAGGCAAAGAACTTTTGGCCAAAGCTATACATCTGCACTCAGCCCGGCATGACAAACCATTCATTGCCGTGAACTGTCCGTCTATCCCGGACAATCTGATTGAAAGTGAATTATTTGGCCATGAAAAAGGCGCGTTCACCGGAGCGCATCAAGCCAAACCCGGAAAGTTTGAAATCGCCAGCGGTGGCACTATTTTTCTGGATGAAATCGGCGATCTCAAATACGAGGTACAGTCAAAGCTATTGCGTGTTTTGCAAGAACATGAAATCGAGCGCGTGGGCGGGGTTGCTACGATTCCTGTGGACGTACGGGTCATTTCTGCAACCAACCGGATAATTGGCGCGCTGGTCCAGGATGGACAGTTTCGCCAGGATCTGTATTACCGGTTGAATGTGATTCCCGTCCACATACCCCCGTTGCGCGAGCGACAGGAGGACATCCCCCTGTTGGTAGAACATTTTATTAAAAAATATACCTCGCAATTGCTGCAGATCGATCCAGATTATATGCGGGCGTTATATTTGCACGACTGGCCCGGCAATGTCAGGGAACTGGAAAATGCTGTGCAGCGATCTGTGGTTCTGTGTCAGCAAAATATTTTAACCCGTGATTGCTTGATGCTGGATTCGCAGCCTCAAAATAATGACGATCACTCTCTGGCAGCTACAGAAAAACGCGCCATCGTTGATGCACTCGATACTGAAAAATGGAATCAAACCCGTGCTGCCGAGAGGTTGAAAATTCCCCGTCACGTTCTGTTGTACCGGATGAAAAAATACGACATTGCCAAAGATTAATCTGCTCTAACTGTTGATTATTCTGCACCTCTGTTAATTATTCTGCTATTTCAACATCAAGACGACCTCTTGAAAATTTATAAACGGCATAAAATCAATGCGTTATAACATTATCTCAATGGTGGCATAGAGGTTGCCATGAGAGGCATCAGAACAGTCAGTAAAAGTCGAAAGTCAAAGGAATGTGCACACAAAAAAACGACAAATAGTACAGCTAATTCAAACCAGTAAACAAAACCAAAGGGTGACATTATGAAAAAATTATTCGCACTTTTATTAGCATTAACCGTAACCGCTGTTTTTGCCGGTGACGAAAATAAAGATGCTCACGCCGCTCACAAGGGTGAAAAAGGACAAAAAATAGCCTGCGAATTAAATGAAGATGAGGCTCATACCAGCATCAAAATCTCGACGGCCCGGTGCCAGAATTGTGTGAGCACTATCGAAAAGGCGGTCAAAAAAGTGGATGGCGTCAGTTCGGTACAGGTCGACCTGGACAAAAAGATAACGCACGTTCATTACCAGGAGGAAAAGACCTCTGTTGAAAAACTGGAACAAGCCATTGCCGAGGCCGGCTACGATGCCAATGATGTAAAACGAAATGAAAAAGCACATGACAACCTGCCCGCATGTTGTCAATTAGAACGCTGATTTTGAAAATGACGATATGCCAGGTATGTATATTTTACCTGGCATATCAATTAAAGGGGTGGTATTAGTAATACCTTTTTTTACCGCAATCCAGATGATGGCGTTTTTTTATGAAAAGAACAGTTAGGTTCTGAATCTAAAATTTTGGTTTAATCAGAAAAATTATCTAATTTTAAAAGTGAATTGACCGTCTATTTTTTGCCAGCAATAGACAGAACGATATTGATTGTCAATAAGATATTTTAAATTTTATTTGATTATGATTTTTATCATATCACCTGCTTTTTGAAAGGAACTGCAATGGAATTTTTAGAACAGTTAAAACCAGATTATCTGCTCATTGCCGGCGTTATCGGGACTTTTCTGGGATTGCTCTTTTTTTTGATTTTTTTGACGAGGCGAATTCTGCGGCTTTTCAGCCTGTTCTCTCGCCAGAAAGAAAAATCACCTCATGTCAAACACAGCCTGCGTAACCTGATTTTTATTCTACTATGGACCTCCATTCTGGGCATGATGATGTTCCTGGGTTTCTTTCTGCGAGCTTATCATGCGTTCACTTTTGAAAAACCGGTTGCGGAAATCATTATCCAAAAAGCAGACAGCACGCAAATACGTCAAATTACCCTGGTTCAGTACATCGAGCCCGATTCAGAAATCGTCAGAACGTTCACATTGGCAGGGGACCAGTGGATGCTGGAAGGCGACATTCTCAAATGGGACAACTGGCTAAATTTCGCCGGCCTGCACACAAGGTACCGGTTAACCCGGCTGCGCAGCCGCTATATTGACACCAGAGAAGAGATCGAGAAAGAACCAACGGTGTATGCCCTGGTAGAGGATGAAGCGCATCCGCTATGGCAATATCTTTATCAATACGGACACTATTTTCCTTTTATTAGTACTGTCTATGGAAATGCTGTCATACAAACCGCTGGAAAAGATAAACATTTTCTTGTTTACGTCGGCACTTCCGGATTTATTGTCCGGCAAAAAAATACCTTGCGATGAGG
Organism: uncultured Cytophagia bacterium; assembly: GCA_964607755.1. Taxonomy (GTDB): domain Bacteria; phylum Zhuqueibacterota; class Zhuqueibacteria; order Residuimicrobiales; family Krinioviventaceae; genus CAZSMC01. The sequence continues at coordinate 13,116 of CAZSMC010000028.1, forward strand.
CATAAAATACATTTGTGAGAACAATGGCAATTATCTGACCAGCAGCATCTTCCCTGTTTGACAAAAATCTTTCGTCCGAATTCTATACATATACACACCGCTGGGTGCGTCCGCCGGTTGCCAGTGCACGGTGTGTTGACCGGCTGACCGTCTTTCATTCACCAATTCAGCCACGCGTTCGCCGCGCGAATTATAGATTCGCAAATCCACGTGACCGGCTTGGGCCAGTGAAAAGACAATTGCAGTACGGCTGTTAAACGGATTGGGATAGTTTTGATGGAGCGCATAAGAATATTCGCCTGAAACATCAGAAACCATGGTTTCTTTTTCAAAAGTCACCATGACCGCTTTCTCTCTGTCGACTACCAGGGTATCCGGATTTTGGCTGCCGCTTAAATCACCGCCCCATTCCACAAATCTCCAGCCGTCGTCCGGTATGGCGTAAACCACGACCTGCGTGCCTGCCGGATAAGAATCAGCCGAAGGTTCGAATTCGATCCGGCCGGAACCAACAATCCAGGGGATAATCGTGTAATGCGGCACCGGTATAAATTGCGCAGTGATTGTTTTGCTTTCATCCAAAATCAAGGTGTCATGCCCAGCCGAACCACTCAGGTCACCGCTCCAGCGCTCAAATATCCAGCCGGAATCAGGTGACGCCAGAACAGCCACGGTATCGCCACGGTTATAAACACCACCAGGAGGATTCAGATTGACGGTTCCCTGGCCATTGATGTTCACCGTGAGCGATACCTCGTCCGAATTTGCTTTTTCTGTAAAAACAGCAGTCACGTTTTTATTGTCATCGATAACCATTTGTGCTGGATTATCCATGCCCTGGAAGTCTCCCTCCCAGTGACTGAACTGCCAATTCGCGGCGCGCCGGGCAAACAACGTGACCTCGGTTCCCTGTTCATACGAGCCGCCAGGAGGGTCGAGCTCAACAGATCCCTGACCAACAATGTCAATTTTGAGCAGCTTGTGAAAAGTGACGTTTGACGAGGCGTAAAAATCCTGAATCCGGTTTTCATAAACCTGATTGTCTTTATAAACAATTCCCTCGCCCGCATACATCACCACGCCGTAATCATTTTTTGTCACCTCGTTTTCAAGAATCTGCACACCTCTGGGAGGCCCCTGGCCTTTACCGGCAGTGCCGCCGTCGTATTGCAAATAAATGCCGGTGAAATTTATCCCCGGATTATCATAGATATAATTACCCTTCACCACAGTGCGGGGACCGTTGAGGATAAAAATGCCTTTGCCGTTGCTTACCTCGCTGTTAGTCACGGTATTGTACTCGATCCGCGTATCCGGAGAACCGAGGTAAACCTTGACACCTTCGCGGCAATTGATCATCCGGTTACCGTGGATGTAATTGTTGGGACCGGAAGCGTCATGTGTCGATCCGGTATTGCCCACACCAACGCCCGCGCCTGTGGTTATGTCCCGCATTTCGTTTTCATAAATTTCGTTGAGATACTCGTCCTCGCCGTGCAGGTCAATCGCATCCAGGCGGTTATCCTGACAATAGTTAAACCGGACTGCGTTGTTGTGAGTAGCATATTGAAGGATGATGCCGTGACGCATGTAAGGGCCCATAAACCGGCAATGTTCTACCACATTGAATTTCGAATTATTATCCGGTTGTTTGTCGCCCTGAATAGAGACTCCATAGCCGGCGCCACCACCGCCCACATCTGTGGCTTTTTGAAATGTCGAGTTTTTAACAACGACATCGTGACTGTTACTCAGACGCACACCATGCGTGCGGTAATTTTCGACGATCAATGAATCGACCGTAATGTTAAAAGAAGGTGTAAAACCATTGTTTTCAATGCTCACCACATATTTGGGCCCGGCCGCATCGGGATTGTTCGCTCTGGTGTTGGCCGAATAACTGCCAGTGAAATTTGAGGTTATGGTAAAATTGGCAATGACGATGTCGTGCCGGCCTTTTATTTTGAGAAACCGCTTTATGGTTTTATCATCAAATTCGGATTTCAGAATTGTGGTGGCTGGAGAATCACCGCGCCAATTCACACCGGATTTTAATTGAAAATGAGTTTCATAATCTCCCGGTTTTGCCGAGCTGAAATTATAAACACCGGCCGGAAAATAGAGTTCATCGCCAAAAGAAGCGGATTGCAACGCTTGTTCGACAGCAGGGCGATCATCAACGCCGTTATCCCGGGGATCAGCTCCAAAATCGACCACGTTGATTGTTTCTCCGGTGACCGGATTCGGTTCATGCAGCTTGTGAGCTGTTCCATCTTTTTCATAAAGACCGGGAAACACTTCTTGAGCAAAACCCAAACGGCTCAAACTAAATACGATAAGCAGTAAGCGTAGGAAAAATTTTGACGCCCTATGGCCTGGCCGGTTCATTTTTTATCCTCAAAATAAGGCCAGTAGAGTTGTCCTCGATGGCTGTAATATTCATCGGCGTAGCGTGCGCGAAGAATCGATTCAAAATCATTTTGAGCAAAATGTTCAGACGCCCGCCGAAGAATGTGAAACAATTCGTCGTAATCCGGATCTGATTTTTCAATTTGTTGATACGGCCAGGCCTCGGGATTTTTGAAAAAAGGCAGCAGAAATTCAAACGATTTTTCCACTGAGCGGCCATCCGGGGTTTGATAGTGATACAAATCCATACCCTGTGAAGCAGCAAGCCCACAAATGTGAAGCATCAAACTCAGGTTCATTGAGGAATAGTGCAATCCTTTGGTGCGTTCAATTTCCCGAGGCTGGCGGCCGTCCGGTTCGATTTGTTCAGCAACGATTCTTTTGAACTGATTGTTAAAGACAACCGAGGCCACATTCGATTTATTCACAAAAAGCGCAAACGATGCTACCTGATAATAATAAGCTGTTTCGTGGTTATTACCATTACTGCCTTCCTTTTTGCCAAAGTCGCTTGTGAGCAGCCAGTCGAGATAGTGTGAAAACCATTGTTCAATAGCTGTCTGATTGTCCTCTGTCCAGGCAGCCGATTGACGCAGAAACTGAACGGCATCGAGCACGCGAATAAAGGGACGCGTCTCGATAATGCCATATTGCCGACCGGTATTTCGTCCCGGAATATATTGGCCATAACGCAGGTGCGGATTCATTCTGGTTTCAGGATCAATAAACCAGGTGCGAAGTAAATCGGCGGCGTGTTGTGCGTACTGCTCTTGCTCGAAAAAATAATAGGCCAGTCCCAGGGTTTCAACAGCGCGATACATGCCTCGCCGTTGCACCTTGTCACCGCGGTCCGCCTCCGGATGAGTTACACCATCGCGGCGAATGTACGGGCCATCCGGATTGTCCGGGTCCGGCCACCAGTATTTGCCCATGCTCATATAATCGTGTTTGTCGCCACTGGGTGGACGCTGGTCGTCAAAAACAACAGAAAACGGTCCCTGCTCATGAGCTTGGTCCGCCTGATGCTGCAATTTTTGCAGCGCAGCATCGAATTGAAAGTTATCATTTCGTAAAGCTGTTTTTACTTTTTTGACATCACTGAATGTGAAAGCAAAGTGCTGCTTATCGGGTTGCTGAGCATAACCAGATAAGGATATCAGGCATGTTAATATAATTGTTGTCAAACATAATTTCTTTATCATAACAACAACATCCAATTAATGCATTATGACCATTTTTCTTGTCTGCGAAAATCCATCCGCATAAAGCCGGTAAAAATAGACCCCGCTGTTAAGTAGAGTGCCGTCATCGGCAAGACCATTCCAGACAACATGATATATCCCTGCGGGTTGAAATTTTTCTGTCAGAGTTGCCACTTTTTGTCCTAGTTTGTTGTACACTACCAGACTCACGTATGTCGGACGGGGGAGAGAGTAGGCGATTCGCGTGCTGGGATTGAACGGATTCGGATAATTTTGACTCAAAGTAAATTCTTGCGGAGACGTCACATCGCTGACAAGAGAATTTTTCTCAAAGGTAGCCAAAACCGATTTGTCGCTGTCTATTAAAATAGAATCCGGATTGGCAGATCCGGTCAAATCACCGCTCCATTCTTTAAATGTCCAGCCTTCCTCGGGAACGGCTGTGAGTGTCACCCAGGTTCCTTCCAAAAAGGATGTGCCTTCCGGTTCGGTGTGCACAGTGCCGCCGCCGGAAAATACATAGGTGACCAGTTCATAGGTATCCGGTCCTGTGTTTTCGAATACCGCTCGAATGGTTTTATTATCATCCATCGTTATGGAAAGCGGATTTTCCGACCCAGACACATCGCCTTCCCAGTGCACAAATTCCCAGCCGGAATCTGGAACAGCGTGCAAAGTTATCATTGTGTTTTTATCGTATACACCACCGGGAGGATCGATGCTCACTGTGCCTTCTCCCAGAGTTTGAACAGCTAAAATCAACGGTGCGGAAACTGTACCAAGCCATGCAGGACCCGTTTGTTCCGGACCCACCGGCCCTCTGACAATAGGGGCATCACTGTATTCGTCAGCGCCAATATCTTTGGCGCCAATTCGCGGCTGGCCGTCCATGTCATGGATGATAAAGTCGTAATTTCCCGCTGCCATATTAACGGCTGGACTCTGCGCCGGGAGCCGCCACAACGAGTCTTCTCCCATAACAAATTCTGGATCAATGTTGTCAATCCCTTCGGGAGGAGAAATGCCAGGATCCCCAAACATAATATTGCTTTCGTATTGCAAATTGACCGGATCAACTTCATATTCGATCAGGTCGTACCGATCGGATACCGCGATATTATTCGCAATTGTGCAATCCACTGGCGGCAGTGATTGATCGTTACTATTGCCGTGACCGATGAGAAATGTGTTGCGGCAGTCAACAAATGTGTTAAAAGCTACCAGTGCTCGCTTGACCTGGAAATACCGGTTAAGCGGGGAATCCGGGACGCCCAGCACCATACACAGCGCCGAGCGGTAGCCGCCACCGTATAATTGATAAAAATAATTGTTATAGACCTCGTGGTCTTCACCGATAATTCGGACCCCACCTGCTTGATAGTTCTTGTTGCCAAAGAAAAAATTACCTTCCACCGTACAGCGGTTGCCATGGCGTAGTGTTAATACACCTCTGCAATTATAAAATGTATTATAGCGGTAAATATTTTCACAACTTTTGCTGGAAATGATTTCTGTCTCGCCGTCGCATTTTTCAAAATAGTTATATTCTACGGTGGTATAAGAATCAGAAAGAGACCATGTGCTGGTACCGACCCGGATGGTCTCGCCGCCGTTCATTCCCAACTCTGGACGGTGGCCAAAATAGTTACGATCGATAAGATGATAATTCGGCTCGCCATCGAGCCACACCACCAGGGTAGCGCCTTCATGATTCTTGCCTTCAAAATAACAGTGATCAACACGGTTATAAGTGCCGTAAATCGACACCCACTTGTATCCATAGTTTTTAGTCGAAGGATTATAATCGATAATCGCAGAATTAGTCAGCCGGCAATGATGCGCTGGCCTGCTGGAGCCGTTGCGGAATTCGATCACTCCTCCGGACCGGCTGTATCCGCCGATAAATTTAAGTCCATCAACAACGAGATATTCTCCGGATATGCGCAAGATGGAAATGCCGCTAAGAATGACTTTGCCGGGCGTTTCAGCCTTGAGTACGATGGGCTGGTCTACGGTGCCCTGTCCTTGAAAAATAATCCACTGGTCGGACCACAAGCCGTTTGTCATGATCAGCGAATCGCCTGGCTGAGCGTTTTCCATGGCGTCTTCTATGTCTTGCGCATTGGTCACAGTATAATTCATTGCCCGGATTGTTCCAAACAAGATGAGTAAGCATAAAGTAAAAAGTTTAACTGCGATCTTCACGTTCTCTCCATTTTAATAAAGAACCAGGCAGGGTATCCTTTATTTTGCGGACACCCTGGTTGATAATAATTTAATAGTTTATTTTTCGTCGCTGGGTTGCAACATGTGTCGTGCATTTATAGCACACCTGGGGAGCTTGTCGAAAAACTTGACGTCAGCCCTAACAAGGGGTCGCTCCTGGAAACAATAAAATAGCGTAATTTGCAATTAATATTAGATTTACGATATTGTTCAAATCCTTAAGCGACCCCTTGTTGGGGACCAGCTTTGGCTTTTTCGACAAGGTGCAAGGTGTACGACAAATACCGGAATATAAAATTTGTAGCACACCTGGAAGGTGTACTACAAAGACGATCACCTCGTAGTACACTTTTCGAGTGTGCTACGAGTAAAAGAGCCAAATTAAATTTGTAGCACACCTTGAAGGTGTGCTACAAAAGTTTTGGCCTTATTTCATGAGGATCATTTTTTTCGTCGAGGTGAATTCACCGGATTTAATAGTATAAAAATACACACCAGAAGACAGCGTGACATTATGGAATTCAATGTCATACCGGCCAGCGGCCATCTCTTTGTCTATCAGAGTCGCGACTTCTCTTCCGAGAATATCAAAGACCTTGACCGTGGTATGTCCGGGTGCTTTCAAGGCAAATTTAATCGTTGTAGACGGATTGAACGGATTCGGATAATTCTGACTCAGACTATATTCTGTCGGCAGTTCCTCTTCAACCAAGGCCTCAACCTCTTCGAATGTGGCTGTAACGGTCATTGATTTATCCAGCTTGAGCGTTACCGGATTCTCGCTGCCGCTCAGATCGCCGCTCCATTCGACAAACTTGTGTCCGGAATCCGGTACAGCGGTGAGAGTTACCTCCTGATCCGGATCATAGGTTTTGCCAACCGGAGCTGGGTCCACCAGGACCTCTCCTTCACCTTCAACCACAACAGAAAGTGTAACATGGACCGGCTCGTTTGTTGCCCAGTTCAAATCGCCCAGTGCTTCATCATCATGTGCCAGGCCATAGAGATGGGATTCCGGCAGCAGTGTGTAATCCAGATTGTCCGGGTCTTTGAATTTCGGGTCGATGCCCCAGATCGTGGTCGTGTCCGCCTCTGCATCTGTGCTTCGAATATCCACATTGGCGACCTGAAAGGTATCGATATGAGAAGTAAAGCTCGGTGCTCCTTCATTACCCTGGGCATCCATGAGAAAATCATCGCGACCGTGACCAGACGGGATTGTATTGGCGATAATAATGTCGCGTACAATGGCACCACCGCTGTTTTTAAGATACAACCAGCGTGTGGCAGAATGGTTGACTGTGACGTGTTCGATTAAAACCGGAGCATCTTCAGTCGCCGGGTCCGAATCGGAATAATAGCGCACACATTCAGCGTCAATGTTCGTAAAACTGCAATTGCGGATGATAAGAGAATCCACAGCACGGTCAGTGGGCCATTTTTCGGTTTCAGAAATCCGGATCGCTTCATAACCAGTGCCATTAAACATGCAGTTCTCGATCTTGAGCACACCGGATGCGCAGTATTTATAATATTTAACTGCATGACCATCTTTGTTCAGATCCTTGTCCTGATAGATATTTTTAAAATAGCAATTATCAATGATTATGTCCGGTTTACCGTATACTGTTTCCTCATTTCCTTTAACATCATCGAGAGTAATTGCATATTTCATTCCGTGACTTTGTTCATGTCCGCCATCCAGGATCACGTTTTCAATCCGAAATTCTTCGATTTCTTCTGCGACGCGGATGATTTCCAGTCTACCTCCTGTGATATCGCTGTTGGTGATGACAGGTCTTTTTTCCAGGTCTATCGGCGCCGTGATTGTCAGTGATGAGCGAACCGCCACCGGATCACTACTTTGAGTCGTGTACAATCCACCGCTGGTGATGAGGATGAGACTGTCTACACTCGAGTTGTTGTTGGCAAATTCGACCGCTTTGCGGAAATCCCAGGTGGTATCGACTTCAATACTGCCGCCTTCGACCAGGACTTCTGAAAAGGTTGCTGTCAACTCTTTATCAGCATCCATGACAACGGTGAGAGGACTCTCTGTTGAGGTCACATCGCCACTCCAGCCGTCAAACTGCCAGCCCGGTACAGATTGTGCGGTCAGCGTAACCACTGTAGACGAATCATAGGTGCCGTAATCTTCATAGGCCTCCGGATCAAAGTCTACAGATCCCTTGCCTTCAATGGATACATTGAGAGCGACCTGAGGAACCACCGGTACAAAGGTCGCTTGCAAATCGACAGTATCCTCAACAGTAACTTGAATGGGATTATCGGTCCTAGTCACATCACCGCTCCAGCCTTCAAATTCCATGGACGTTGTGTCCGATACCGCGGTGAGCGTGACATCCGTTCCTTCTTCAAAGAGTCCTTCATCATCCGGAAGCGGATCGAATTCAATATGTCCAACACCAACTGTAGTGATATTAACCGGAAAGCGCGGTTTGAGATTGATAAATGTCGCTTCAATTGTTTTGTTGGCATCCATTGCAACGGTTGTGGGATTCTGGTCGGGTGGGAAAACCGTAATATCGCCTGACCAGCCGTCGAATCCCCAGCCATAATCCGCTTGTGCGGTCAAGGTGACTTCTGTACCCGGGGCGTATACGCCACCTGCGGGATCAAGATCGACAATACCCTTGCCGTTCGTAACGATGGTTAAAAAGTACTGATCCGGACTCACTTCCCAGCGCAGGTCACCCATGGCGCGGCCGTCATCTGCGGCTTCCCGGCAGGGCGAGGCTTCGGCAAGACGATAGTCGAACTCGGCAGGATTGTAATAGAGCGGATCCTGTCGCAGTGTATCTGAGAGCGTTGCGGTGTCTTCGAGATCGACACCACCGGCGTTGTAAAAGTTGCAGTGATGCACGCTCGAGTTGCCGAACACGCGCACGGCATCGCTGTGCGGTTCCGGATCACCGAGTTGATTGGTAAAAATGCTGTTTTTGATTTCAACGTCCAGGACATCCCTGGGATAGACCACGCGGCGGTCGTCGTTCCAGCTAATGGAGTCAAAGGTACAGTGATTGACGCGCAACACGGCATTCGGATTGTCCTGGATGATAATAGCTTCGCGTCCGGCTTTGACAATAGTGACGTTTTCAAATTCGGCATAACCGACGGTGTTGGCTTCTTTCATGTAGAATCCGTTTTTCTCGCAGTCACGAAAGATGCTGTTTTTGACGATCAGCGAATCGAGCCAGGCACCGGAATAGACTTTGACAAAGACCTCTTTGGCGGTGTGTCCGACACAGTCCTGGATTTTGAGCACCGCATCGGCAGTCGAGTCATTATCCACGCGGACGAGGTACTTTGCGTGTTGAAACTCGACACCCTGCAAATTTAGACTGGAGCCTGCTTTGAGCCG
>CAZSMC010000028.1:22434-37390 GCA_964607755.1 uncultured Cytophagia bacterium
TCGATGATATCGCCTGAGTTGGCGGCATCGACGGCTGCTTCAACCTGGTCTGTCCCAGCCTCTACATAATAAATGTTAACAAGGCCCTGGGCAGTCTCGATGGTTTCCACCTCTTGAAAACCCATAACTGGTAATGCTGCCAAAAGTACAAAGCATATAGCAACAATGCTGTTTGTGAATTGTCTCATCATGGAATCTCCTTTTTTTTTAAATGAAGGACAATAGTTCCGTTTAGGACATACGATTTATACAATTTGTAGCACACCGGAAAGGTGTACTACAAACATGCTGGCCTCATTTAATGACTAACATTTTTTTGGTGGCCATAAATGAAGCTGATTCCAGTCTGTAATAGTAAATTCCAGAAGCAAGATCGCTTGCATCGAATGGGACGGTGTACTTTCCGGCCGTACAGTTCTTGTCCATTAAAGTGGCTACCTGTTTTCCGTTGAGATTATAGATTTTTAGCGTGGTCCAGCCGTCTTTAGGAATGGCAAACGAAATGTAAGTTGCCGGGTTGAATGGATTCGGATAGTTCTGTTCGAGTTGATATTCTTTAACTACAGACATCGACCGGTCTTGCACAATTGTTCCTTCAACAAAAGTGGCTGTGATATGAGTTTCACTGTCCACGGTAATTGTTTTGACCGTTTCAGACCCGCTCAGATCACCACTCCACTCTTTGAATGAAGCTCCTTCGTCCGCTACGGCAGTCAGTGTGACCTCAGTTCCGATTTCATAAGCGCGGCCCTGTGGTTTGGGATCAGCCTCAACGTGGCCTGGTCCTTCTGTTAAAAGATCAAAGAACACCACTGTCGGTTCATTGGTTGCCCATCGTACATCGCCCATGACACCGCCATCATGAGCCGACACATAGGCGGGAGAAGCAGGCAGCAGTGTGTAATCACCGTTTTGCCAGTCCGCATGCAGAGGATCAAATCCATAATAAGTGTCCGTAAGTGTATCGGGAGTGGTTTTCTTGACTTCTTGAAAGACCAGTGAATCCGGATTCTGCAAGACAATATCAAATGTATCGACATAAGCGATGTAAGAACCAGGGCCCTGAACCTGCATGACCCACTCGGTTCGATCCATTCGACCAAGTCCGGGCAAGCGGCCGTGGGCAATAGTGATGTTTCGAACCACAGCACCGGCGTTATTCTTAAGATAGGTAAAGCGCGTCGCGCAATTTACAGCCGTGCAGTTTTCGATCAGTACATAAGCGTCTTTTGTTTCCGGATTGGTATCTGCGTAAAACCGGACGCATTCGGCATCGACATTGGTAAAGGTGCAATTTCTAACGATCAGTGTATCCAGGCAGCGGTCAACTTCGTATTTCTCCGTTTCGGTCATGCGGATCGCTTCATCACCGATGTTCGTAAAAGTACAATTTTCAATACGTACTGTTCCTGCTTTTAATGCGGGTTCATCGGGGCTCTGAGGTCGCAAAAAGTAGACAGCGTGACCTTCTTCCATCTCTGGCTCTGTTACCTTGTCTCTATAGATATCGATGAAATCACAATTTTTACAAATAATATTGGTTCCTTCTTTGGCCAAAGGATCGCTATCAATGCCATGGCCAAAACGGAGAGCGTATTTCATGCCGTGGCTTTTTTCGTGACCACCGTCAAAAACGACACCATCAACTGTTATGTCGTTGCACACGCGAAACATTTCAAGGACATTTGAATCGGGATCACTGTGAGTGATGACCGGTTTCTCAGCCAATCCTTCTTGTGCCACGATCGCTATGGGGTCGCGAATTGTGATCGGTGCGGTCTCCTGAGTCGTATAAACACCACCCGATGTGGTCAAAATGAGTGAGTCAATATTTTGCCTGGAAGCGTATTCAAAAGCCAGGCTAAAATCATACTCGGCTGAAACTTCGATGCTGCTTGCCATTGCTAAATGGGCGGTGAGCAGCACGCCAATGACAGCAATAAACACATAACTTTTCATAAAACACCTCCTGATATTAGAGTTTTTCTAAAAATAATGCACATAACCTGCAGATAAATGGCTATGCTTGATTACGTTATAATTTGTGTTGCTAATATATTGGTCGTAATATTCCAGTTTTTGTGTTTCATACGCCACATCGAGACGGCCAAACTCGAACAACCGCAGACTCAACCCGGCAGAATAGCTCTCTGCAACAGGTCCTCGAGCATTAAATGCGGCGCCGTCAGGAACAAAGCTTTGCGGGGTATATTGATAACCTGCCATGAGAGAGAGAAAAGGGGTCAGTTTGTATTCCAGACCGGCTCTGAGAATGTGTTGGTCGACCCATGGGGTATGAGTCGTGTCAGTGGCTGTATCATCAAATGAAAATTCGGCTTTACTGTATTGTATAATATTGTAATCAAAGGAAAAAATGAGTTGATCAAAAGGACGGACATGGAGTCCTGCATTCAAAATCAAGGGATGCTGGAATGTATCTGTTCCGCTTGAGACTTTTTGCTGAACTCCAGAGGTATCCGCGACAAGCCGGGTGTATTCCCATTCTCTTGTCAGGGTATGCGGCAGAGTGAGATTGATACCCAAAGCAAATCTCTCAAAGTTATAATTAAATCCCAGATCCAGTGATAACGATGAAAATGCCGATTCACCAGAGATTCGCGTGTCCAGACTATCAAATCCAAAACGAAACACATTTTGATCGATCAGTTCAAAATAACCGTATTTATCCAGCGAGTATTTGTCCTCGGTCGTGCCGTTTAAGACATTAACAGCCAGGCCGAGATTGAGTTGCTTGTTGACTTGTAATCCCAATGCCACACGGCCCTGATGCAGATTGCCCGTTCGCTGGCGAGAAAAGCGGTACCAGTCGATATTAATGGTATCGCCTTCGACAATTCGCAGTGGCATGTCGTATTTTGTATAGCCGACGTGCGGCTCCAGGTAGGTATCGTTCCGGTCATAATCTATGATATTGTATCGATTTCTGTAACCAGCACCCACGACAAATTGCCTTGACATGAATTGCAAGGGAAAAACAATACTGACCGTATTCAGGACATTTTTTTGCCGTTCATGCATCCAGTCGGTTGCTTCTTCACTAAATGAATCCAGACCCAGTTCCGGTAAATTGACAGTGTATGCCGAATCCTGGGCAATTTCATTATCCCACCGTGGTTCACCTGTTTCAGGATCATAATTTAACTCACCGGGTATATATAATCCTTCCAGATAAAAGGGCAGGGAAATGAAAAACCTGTTCGGCCGGTATTCCTGATTTTCATGCCATTTTTTATTGAAATAACTTCCGGAAACAGACACCGAGATTCGATCGATTGGTGCCAGGCCGGCAGGATTGAAATTAAAGCAACTGATATCATTGGAAATGGAAGTATAAGCGTTGCCCATTGCTGCCGCTTTCACAGCGGTATTCTCGCTATTTGAAATGCCCTGAAAAGCCAGGGGATCACCCCGATGTTGAGAAAAGCTTGTCCCTATCAAGAGGACGACAAGGCAGGCAACAGTTTTCGTGATTTTATTGACATATACACACATACCTGGTGTACTCCTATGTTTTATAATTCAAAGACAAAAGAGAATCGGTTCACATTTTCAAGGTATTCGACATAGCTATTATACGAGTAATCGATTTTGAGACCTTTGTACATCAAGCCAAATCCGAATCCCAAACCTGCGGTGTCAAAATTTATCTTGTACCCGCCACGGATAAAGAACGAATTCAATAACGAGTATTCCATCCCGACGGCATATTGCTGATCATAATCCCGGGGTTGAATGATATCAAAAGCAAACAGCAGGGCATGGTTTGGATTTATTAACAGCAGATTTTCCGATGGAGACAGGATATAAGCCGAAATGCCCACGTTGAGTGTCTGGGGCAGGGGATAAGATTTATCGAAATATTCAACTTCCGGACCAAAATTTCGGATCGTCGCAGAGACTTTTATCGACCTGAACTCAGTGTCGTACAGCATCCCGGCATCGAACATATACAGGGATTTATTCTTAACTTCCATATCTTCGTTGACATATTTGGCGCAAACACCATAGGAAAATTTGTTGGTCAAAGATTGGCCAAAACCGAGTCCAAAGATCGTGGCACCAGGATGAATGGTTTCACCCGTTAAACCGGGATTGAATCCCTCCTCTGTCGGATGCAGTTCTGACACCCGGGTCACCGCGATGTCGCCATAATCAAATCTCTGCGCAGTCACACCCAGACTTATACCCATTTTGAACGAGTATGCCGCAGACACTGCATAGTGCCGGGTATCTAAAAACCAATCGACGTGAGACAAGTTGACATCCGCAGCATCGATCTGAACCAATGCTGCCGGATTCCAGTACATCGCATCTGCCCCACTGGTGACAGACGTGTACGCTTCTCCCATGCCTGTCGAGCGTGCACCAGGGACGACTTTGAGAAACTGAAAAGAAGTCACCCCGACTTTGGGAAAACTCAACGCAACAGTGTGCGTGAGCAAGAACATCAAGAGAGGTACAATCAGTCTTATTTTTGATGTATGTATGGATTTCATGAGGCTACTCCGTTTAGAATCAATTTTATTTTAGAATAATAAATTTACCTTTTGTTTGATCTCCATCAGGTGTCGTGACGACATAAAAGTACATTCCGGACGCCATTTCCTGATGGTTTATTGTCACCAGATTTTTATTATGTGAATAAACTGGCTCATCATGCTCAATAACATCAACAAGCTGGCCGCCGTAAGAGTAAATTCTGATTTTACATTTTTCCGGTAGGCCGTAAAATGCAATGCTTTCTGCCGGTGCGCCTTTAAATCCTGATTCTTCAATAAACGGGTTGGGAACAACATAGACCTGGTCCATTTTTTCGACAGAACGCACATCTTTTCGCCAATACTGTAAATTTGTATTGCTTTTGCCGCTTTCCACCCCCATGGCATTCACAGACGTGATCGCGTAAAATCGGCTATCACCTACTTTAAAGTCCAGGTCATCATCGATGTATTCGTAGAGACCTTCCTCATTGATGTTTTCTCCGACCTTAACACTATCGATCCGCGTCCATGGTCCCATACCCTGAACACTCCGGTAAATATTGTATTGAACAAGCTCGCTGGAGAGATAGGGAAATTCTTCCTGATCCTTTTTCCACAAAATCTTGATTCGTGCATCAGGCATGTTTTCGACCCGGATGGCCGGAGCTGGTGGGGGCGCATCGAGGGTATAGACACCGTCTTTGGGATAATCTTCCGGCCACACCGGCAGGGTGGGTTCATAGCCGATATACGCTTCAAAAGCTTTTTTAGCTACGTCTTGAACCGTGACGACATCAGAATTCACATAATCGGGATAGTCGTAATCATCGAGATAATGCTTTGTGAGCGTATCACCTTCTAAAACCACCTGTCTGTTCCAACTTGGTGTGACTGTCCATTGTTTTCTGCCCAGGCTGCGGGCACGGCCGCCTTCGACTAACTTGCCGGGTTCAGCGCCGTATCCGGCAACTTCGGCTAATGAAAATTCAATGACATCGCCGTGTTTCAAAGTATACGGCCCAAAAGTCATTAATTGCATGCCTGCCTGGGAGGACTGGCGATAATTAAAGGCAGCGCGGCCGATCCAGCGCTCCTCCGGATCCGGGGGGTCCGGCCACACGTTACTGTTCAATTTGTAAACCCCGCTCCAGCGATTGACTGGATTAAAGGGGTCCTTGAGGTACATCATTTTTTCACTGCGCGTGTTGCCACTACTGACCTTGTTGCACCAGGGTTGTTTAATGCAAAGTTTTTTATCCAATTCAAAATACCATGTATAATTATAATTGCCTTGTTCATCAGGGATCGTTTTTCGCACCACCCAGTGATGATAGTCCGGATCGTAATCATCTACCAAAATTGTAGTTGATCGAATTCTGCCCTTGTTTGCCGCTTCTGATTCATTTTTAAACCCGGCTTTTGCCGCCTGTTCTGTTAATTCCTCAGGCACGACAGGCGCCAGATGGGTTGTGTCATAGTAGAGCATACACCAGCCAGGGGCCTGGGGGCTGCATAGCCCACCGCCATTTTTACCCGTTTCGGCATGTTCTTTGAACAGAACGGGATCAGGTTCTGGTTTGGCCATAATTTCCTGAGTTCTGTTCGTATAGACGTTCATATTATATTTTAGCCACAGCTCAGCATCCCAATAACCTCTCAGGTCTCCTTTGTAGATGCCACCGTCATATTTCCAGTCCTGGTACCAGCGCTGGAAACCGTACATCGATGGAGCCAGGCCATAGTTGAAACAGACCATGACATCGTGCAGATCGCAAGTTCGTTCAATCGAACCGGGTGTGCCGTCTGTATCGCCGGTGTACTCTAATGAATATTCATGAATAATAAAATCATCATAATCCGGATAACTCCAGGAGCGAGACGTTCGGGTGACAGTTATGCCAATCGGTGTTGCCCATTTCGCCACAATGATCTGCTCAGCTTCATTGGGATCATAGTCAGGATTAACAGTGCCGTCTTGCAGGATTGGATAATTATTAATTTTATCTATTTCGAGGGGAAAGCTCCACCGTCCGGATACTTTTTCCGGTTCACTGCTTCCGACGCCACCACATAAAGCGAAAAGTCTGTTTTTTTCACCGGGAATGGTGTCGATATTCGCTCCGATGTACATGCCGGCGCCAATGAGGTTATGCTGCCCGCTATACTCGATGCCGTGGACAATTGTTGCTGACCTGGAGGGCCATTCCATCAGTGGCACAGTTGTCTCATTGCCTTGCTGGCCGGTTTGCCAGGGGCGTCCGATTGTTCCGGTATTGTAAAGCGTCTGATGCAGCATGCCCCGGTCCAGGATGCGAAACTCCCGCATCTGTCCCTGTACACCGAAACATAACACCACGAGTAATAAACACGTGGCTATGACAAATCGTGTGGTATGTCTAAAGAGAATCATAAACTTTTACCTCATTTTAACAGGTGATTACGTGAACGTTCTCATCATGGTCTTACAAGTATTTACATTTGCATACCCGGCTGAACCTTTGTTAGTATTTGAGAATAAATCCAAAACCAAAGTGACGCGGTTCATTGTCAAGCAAATAGATTTCCTGACTGGTGACATAGGGTGCATATTCGTCATATGTCAAAACATTTTCATGGTCTATGTGATACCTGGTGTAGGCGGTATGTCCGGGTGTAAATGTGTGGTTATAATGCCAGACAATCTTGTTCAACAGGTTATATCCTTCCACATAAAAAGTGAGATTGGTGTTGCTGATTCGAATATCTTTTTGCAGGCGCATTCTCAGATCATATTCCCATGGGGTTCGTCTGTTCATTTTTAATCCTTTTCCTGTAATATCCCAGGTATAAGGCCGCCCGGACATGATTCGATACCGGGTTGTGAAAGAGATGTTACCCAACGGATAAAAGTCCGAAATTGAAAATAATGCATCCGGTCTGGTTCGGTATCTTAAATTAAAGACGATTTTATGCGTCCTGTCAAAATCGAGATATATATCTTCCGGGTCAGGCAACTCCTCAAAACCGTATTTTGGGTCCGGTTTTTCGAAATACGTGACAGGGGCATTAAAAGCGTTGCTGCTTTTACCAGTCGCAGCTTCCCAATTATAGCGGATGTATCCACGTAAATTGCCCATGATGCGCTCAAAGTCAATGTGAAATCCCTTGATATCTGCGTAATCTCGATTCACAAATGTCTGATAGTCTGTCTGTTGTTCATCGACAAAATAGGCGCGTTCGATCAAGTTTTTAACGTCTTTGTAATAGGCGCTCAAATTGAATCGAAATCCAAAAGGCAGAGCTCTGACAATGCCGATATCGTAAGAGTGAGTTGTTTGCGGTTTCAATTCGGGATTGCCTAATTCAATGATATCTTCTTCTCTTGTTATACGGCTGTAGAGAATACGATTAAAACCAGGTCGCTGCAAAAAAGAGCCATAGTTAAGATGAAAGACTGTTTTTTCTGAAACTGGAAACGAGATGCCAATACGCGGTTCGAGATTTGTAAACAAGCCGGACTTTTTTGTTTCGGCAGCTTCGCGGCTGTAATATGGCACATTACTGGTGTCTGAAAAAGCCGGATTTCGCAAGGGGGAGAGTCTGTCAGCAAAATAGGTGGTATTGAAATTATAATAATCCCAGCGAAAACCGACATTGGCAATTAATCCTTCAAAGTCCATTTTATCTTCAACATAAACAGCGCCATCATACGGAGCTTCCTCAAATTCTATCAGCCGATAATTGCCCGGGCTGGTCAAATTTTCTTCCCTGTTGACATTGAGACGGTAAGAATTAAATTGAATACCGGTTGTCAGCAAGTTGCCGGCGTTTATCTGGTTGGTATATTTCGTGTGCAATTGAAGGGTTGTTGATGTTTCATCGCCACGATCATCCTCAGGTCGCCCAACGCGTAAACGGTTTGGTCCATGGTAATCTTCCCAATTGCTATCTTCAGTATAAAGATCAACAAATTCACCTCTCTGGAGCAGTTCGATGCGTTCCCGGTATTTTAAATGCAATGCACTCACATCTACATCAAGAAAACTTGAATTATCGAATATATGTTTCCACGAGATGCCAAACTGGTTAGAGATATTATCTAACTTGGCAACACTCAATTCCGGATCGAACATCATCCGTTTCCAATAGCCGCTGTTATCTGCATGTTTATCATAAATATAAATAAAATTGATCTTGTCATTTTGAGAGATCTCATAGGTCAAGTTTCCCAGCAGTTGACGGTCCAATTCCGGATCCGGGGTAGGTATTCTTTCACTTTCTGTGGATTGAGTGGCGGCAAAGAACAGTCTTACGTTATCGGCAATCGGGCCGCCGGCTGAAAACTTGAAATCATAATCCATGGCGTCTTTTTTATAATCGAGACCAATGCGCCGGTCTGCCATTAACCAACTCACTCTGGCCAGTTCAGCGATTTTCAACGAATCATGTCTCATTTTCTCCGCACTGGGCGGCGGCCATTGTGAAGCCCATTCGTCAAGCGGAATATATTTCGGTCCGAATCCATATCCGCGGTCAAACAAGGCGTGGCCCGGATTGAATGGATCCTCTTTTAACCATTCTGTGGTATCGACTAATAATTCATAAAAATCCATGTTATGACGCTCATAAGGTGAGCCGCCCTGAAGGTAACGTGTGCCGTCGTCCCGAAAGCGTTCTTCCCACATTTTATAGTGTGGTGTATTAATTGAAAATTCCAAACGGGCATTCCACCGGCTTTGACCTTCTTGTGGAACCATATTCACCACACCGGATTGGGCATTGCCAAATTCCGCTGAAAATCCACTGGTATAGACATCCACTTCTTTTAATCCGGCTACATTTGGATTGAATGCCCTTTCGTTGGTCAGCGGATTGACAATGGCTGTACCAGCCAGTAAATATTTTGCTTCACCGCTTCGACCGCCTCGAAAGTGACCGTCTACTACGCCCGAGTGCAGATCGAGTATGTCGTCAATATCCGTAATGCCCACATCGTTGACCACCTCCCGGATCTCGTAACTTTGGCGGGTTGCTGTCAGGTCAGGCTGAACATTTTCTTTTTTAAAGGCGGTGATGGTAATTTCTTCACCCTCGATGGCCTGAGGGGCGAGGCGAAAATCCACTTTTGTGATGCGATCAGGCCTGACCTCCACCTGAGTCACAACTTTTTCAGTATAACCCATATATCGAGCCTGGACTGTATATTCATCAGATGGTAGATTAAGAATAAAGAAACGGCCTTGTTCATCGCTCGCTGCGCCGGTCTTTTTATCCAGTTCCACTTCTTCGCCTTCAATCCAGCGAGCTGTAACGATGATATTAGCTCCCGGAAGTGGTTCGCCTGTCTCATCGTCAATGACTCGTCCGGATATTTTTCCCGTATTCCCCGCGTATAAAAATGCAGGCATGGTGAAAAGTATCAGGGTTATCATGCAAAAAAATGTTATATGAGCTCGTTTCATTTAGCACCTCCATATAAAACAACGACAATTTTGCCATCACTTGTGTGAACAAATGACAATATAAATTCATAAATTGTAATTTATTTGTCTGGTTTCATTGCCTGTTTATTTTAACCATAGCACCGGCTGTCGAATCGGAAAATTGCGCATTCCTTCCTCGGTTTCCGGCTCTGGCGGCAAAGTTTTCCATAGTTCGATATAATCAGGTCGATTCAGAGCCATACCGGCGAATAACAAACACGGATGCCGTACCGGCCACTCGTCCCAGTACATCACATCCGGCTCGTACGGCCATTTGGATTTGTCAGCAATGTATGGCACCATAAATGCCATTGCTTTTTGCATACTGCGACCATCCGGCGTTTCATAGGTCCATAAATTGTCGTCCGGCGTGGATAAAATATGACAGACCATGGCCATGGCATCGAGATTAAATAGTGAATAGCCGTACGGTTTGGTGCGCGATAATTCCATGTGAAAACTGCCATCTTTTGCCATTTGATTCGGCAGCAGCACCTTTTTGTACCGGTCACGGCAATAATTCTGTAACTCGAGATTGCCGGTTAACCGGGCAAATTCCGCTGCCTGCATAACCCAGCAGGTACCATGATTGTTTTCCCGTTCGCGTTCATCGATTCCGTATTCGTGTTCTGTTATAAAAGTGATAAAATCCGAAAACCAGTTTTTTACAGCCTGGAATTCTGCCGGAGACAAGTTTCCTGTTTCTGCCAGGTGAGAAATAGCGCGCGCCGGTTCGACAAGATGAATGCCGTCGATCAATCCGACACCACGTCCGGGAACCCGGCCTTTGATGGCTTGCGCATATTTCATGTGCGGATTCATGCTGGTGCTGTCGTCAATGAACCAGGCACGAATTTGTTTGACGGCATGGTCCGCATAGCGTTTTTCACCGGTTATTTTAAAAGCAGCGGTGAGCGCAGCCACATGAATACTCATCCGGCGCATGTCCTGTCGGTGATCAGTAAAATTATCAGGATTGGTCATGCCGTCGCGGCGAATGTACGGTCCATCCGGATTGTCCGGGTCCGGCCACCAGTAATCGCCTTCAGAATAAAAATCATACACACCGCCCTGACTGCGTTCGCAGACCGATGCTGTCACGGTTCGTGGTTCCTGGTCCAGATATTGATCAGTTTGTGTCATTATTCGTTCACGATCAATCTCGGCAACATCGGGTATTTTTGATGTCGAATTGTCGTTCTGACCGCATTGGGACAGAAGAATTATTATCATCATGAATATTTTTAAAAACGGTCTCATCAGCAGTCAATCCTTATCAGTTAATGATATGTTTGATAAATATTGTATTTGACCATCGTGTGGCTGCCATGTGCCAATCACAACCAGTTCTCGCGCATTTTTCACTGGCAAAGCGCTCAACTGTTCTGGTAAAGAAGCCTCATCTGTCAATCGTGCCCAGACAGAGGCGGTGCCATCTTTTTCCTGTATTCGCGCTCCGACCCAGCCGTTGGTGTCTTGGTATTCAATATTTTTCATAGGATCCTGGTCAGCCAGCACAATAGCCGCGATTCGCACATCCCGCTGGGGTGTTTGTGTCCCGGCTGTCAGGTGCCAATGGTTTTTGACGTTAACATCAAAAGTCGAATCAGTACCCGTATCGTACGGGGGATCAAACCGGTCCGTTTGCGAGAATTGCAAAGGTATACTCAGTGAGCTGGCCAACCGGAATGTAGCGGTTACATTGTGCCGCTGAATTCCCACGGTCTGGTTATCCGCGTCAACGTGCATTTTTTCAAGCGAATGCAGCAGCCATTGAAATGTCGATGGTTCGTCGGTCTTCAGATCATCCAGAATCACAAACACATTCGGCCGGACGTACAGCACGTGACGCTTAAAGGTCGTCAGCGAGTCCTTGTATGCCGGCGCGGCGTCACCGCAGAGATGAGTCAATTTGTCCTGGTGTTTAAATGTCGTAATTGAACCGGTGGCGCGGAAATCCCGTTTCTCCTGTCCACAACCGTTCACAAGAATGGTATTATTGGCTTTTGTGGAACGCGTCCACTCAGCATGGTGCGGCATGCCATAAACCGGGCCATAATACCCGGAGGGAATCGCCAGAGCGCGTCCACCGACAGACAGGTAAAAAGAGTTTTGATCGGCGTGGCTGTGACTGACCGAGCCAAAGGGACTGCTCTTGAACAGGAAAAAGACATCGTTTTCCGGATCAGCCAGGTCACTGTGTAATGCAGCCCAGCCAATGCCGCGAAACACAGCGGCATTTTTGTGCTCCTCCGGTGGTGTGCCTTTGACCTCTTTGCCAAGAATCATCGGCACCACCGGATCAGTTAAGGTGTTGTCACTCAGCGGCACATGATCTGCCCACCACTGGCAGGCGGGATCATCAAAGCGCTGAGCATAGTGTGACATCAGCGGCCGCAAGAGTTTGGCGCGAGAAGATGTAGAGCGCGGACCGCGTTCGGCGCCGTCACCGAACGGCCAAAATTCATCGTTCGGACGGGCGCAATAGAGAAAATAATTTCGAATCTTTTCAAAGTACGGTTTTTTCCACAGATTCAGATTCAAAGCAGAAAGGCAACTTTCAATCCACACCGTGGCGCGAATGTTATAAGCAGCAGCATAGCCGATGCCTTCGGCCCAGCCGCCGTCTTTACCGCGCCAATGAGGGAACACCGTCCAGAACGCTGTCAGAGAATGATCGAGCCATTTTTTCACTTCCTCTTCTGGTGCTTCACCTGCTAAAACAAGCGCCTGTTCGCACAAATAGCCAATCAACCGACCGTCATGACTGGACCCCGGTCGCTGCAGAAAAGGCCGGTCAATGCCCACCCGCTGCCAGGTATCCCGGGCACGTGCAATCACATGCTGTCGCACGCGCTTGCGTTCGTTTTCCGTTAATCCATTGTAAAGCCAGTCGTAAACCCGATGCAGGCATTTTGCAAAGCTCAGTCCCGGCTCGTCAAAACCGATGTGTTTCACCGACGTAATACCATCCGCGGGCCACTGGATCACCTCGAATAAAATGCGTTTGGCAGCGGTCAGATATTTTTCATCGCCGGTCATCAGCCATGCCAGGGAAAGCGACTGCAAACCCTGATCGATATACGGACGTAAATGATGATAATATTTTCGGTACTCAAGACGCCGGGGCGTATACTCCTCGATGTCTTTATACCAGGGCGGCTCGGGTACGCCTATATTTAAACTTTTATCAGCCATTTTTTTAACATTGTGCCAGGCTTGAGCTCGTGTTGTGTGCAAGGTCGAGCGGATGTGTCCGAGCTTGTTTTTATCAAAAACAAGACGGGGATGATGACTCTCTATTTTTATAAAAAGCGAATCAATGTCGGGAAAAGGAAACTCGGAACTGCTTTCGGGGAGTGTGAAATCGAAAGGCGATCGAACACCAAGGGAGGAACCGCTCGAATCATAAGCTTCCACCGTCCATTCATAGTCACCCGCAGCCAATGTTGATTGCGGCGCGTAAACATTTTCTTCAATATTAATCTTCAAAACAGGTTGGTTATTTCTCTTATTTCGGACTGTCAATGTGTACGATGCCGCGTCCTCCACAGGTAGCCACACAAACGCCGGCGGATTCGCTTCGACGGTGACACCATTTTCAGGCCGGGGGAATACATCGTAATCATCCTGCCGTTCGACAGGAAAATCTGCCAAAAGACAGCATCTGAAAATCAATAAAAAACAGAACTGGAATTGACATATTTTATGTCGCATTTTAGAATCCCAAAACTGATGGCAGCCACATTGACAATGCCGGAATAAATGTGACCAGCATTAACGAAATAATCATAGCCACAAAGAACGGCAATAACCATTTAATGATATATGTGATTTTTGTATCAGCAACGGCACAGCCAACGAACAAAACCGCACCTACAGGCGGCGTGACAATGCCGATACAGAGATTTAAAATTAAGAAAATTCCAAAATGGAGCGGATCGATGCCAAGCTGCATGACAACCGGCAAAAAAATCGGTGTAAAAATGAGTACAGCCGGCGTGGCATCCATAAACGTGCCGACAGCCAATAGAATGACATTAATAATTAGCAAGATTATGATTTTGTTGTTTGTCAAGCCAATCAAAGTGGCGCTCACGGTTTGCGGAATATTTTCATAGGACAGTACCCAGGAGAGCGCCATGGACGCGCCGATGAGAAACATGACGACCGCATTGGTGACAATGGTGTTTTTTAAAATGTTCGGGATGTCCTTTAAACCGATTTCCCGGTAGATAACGACGGACAGTAGAAATGAATAAAGCACGGCAATCGCGGCGGCTTCTGTGGCTGTAAAAATGCCGCCAATAATGCCGCCGATGACGATGACAATCAGCAAGAGACTCAGCAACGAATCGAAAAATCTTTTTACCAGGTCAATGAATTTGACCCGAGTGGAGCCTCGATATTTTTTTACCAGGGAAATGATAAATGCTACAACCATGAGACTCAGTCCGGTAAGTATGCCCGGGATATATCCGGCGATAAATAACGCTGCCACGGACACGGATCCGCTTGCCAGTGAATAGACGATGAGAATATTGCTGGGCGGGATGAGCAAACCGGTTGTCGCTGAGGTGGCATTGACCGAGGCGCTGAAATTTTTATTAAAACCTTCTTTGTTCATTTCGGGAATCATAAACGTGCCTATGGCAGAGGTGGCTGCCACGGCTGAACCAGAGATAGCACCAAACAGCATGCAGGCAAAAATGTTGACATAAGCCAGACCGCCGGGCAGTGTGCCTAAAATGGCTTTTGCCAGATCGATGAGTCGCCGGGCAATGCCGCCCTGTCCCATTAATTGGCCGGAGAGGATGAAAAACGGGATCGCTAAAAGCGCGAACCGGTCCAGTCCGGTGGCAATTTTTTGCGCCACTTGTGTGACCGCCGGTTCGACGGGCATGCTAAACAGCAAGGTAGACATTGTTGCCAACCCGATGGATATGGAAATAGGGACATTGGCTAACAACAGAAAGACAAAAAGTATGACCA
>CAZSMC010000028.1:37490-55905 GCA_964607755.1 uncultured Cytophagia bacterium
GCTTTCAGCATTAATATATCGATGCCGAGATGAGCCTTTTGGCGATAGGCATAAGCGCCTCCTAACAGGCCAATCCATATCATAAAAAACGAGGCAAGTTCCTCTGTAAACGCACTCGGCTTGGGCGTCACGTATCGGGTAAACACCTGCCAGGACACATCCACCACCATGGCTATCATCAGAATCATTAAAAAACTGATAAGGATTTTGTCAGTCCATTTTACAATTTTATCCAGCATAAATACTCAAATACTCACAATTTTGTGGATGTCTACTGATTATTAGAATGCAGTATGACCTCATCTATAGAGGACAAGCTCTCACAGACGTTACAATGGGTCGCTTTCTGATTGCGCCATGGCTTTTATTTGCATGGCCATAGCGTACAGTTCAGGATGTGTTTGTTTGATCTCATCGTACATTGGTTCTACAGCTCTGGCAAATTCATCCTTGTCAGGCCAAACGACCTCAACACCATGTTCTTTGAACGTTTGAAAAGCCGTTTGGCGCGCCTGTTGCCACAACGCTTTCTGTTTTTCAACAGATGCCTGGACGGCACGGGCTAACCATTCTTTTTCATTTTTATTCAACCGATTAAAAGTGTGCGTGCTGATCAACAGGACATCGGACGGAGCGGAATGGCCGTCCATGCAAATGTATTGACTGACTTCAAAGTGCCGCGACTGATGAATGGTTGGCACGTTATTTTCCGCGCCATCGACAACGCCGGCAGCGATGGCAGTGAACAATTCATCAAACGCAATAGGGGCGGATTTGGCGCCCAGGGCTTCGATTGTTCGAATAGACAGGTTGCTGCGCATAACACGTATCTTTAATCCTTGCAAATCCTCGGGTTTTTCGACACGCTTTTCTGCAAGATAAAAATTGCGTTCACCGGATTCGTAAAAGCACAAACCACGCAGCCATTTCTCCTTGCCGTCGAGGAGCATTTGTTGACCAATGTCGCTGGTGAAGACCTGCCAGCGGTGTTCTTTGTCCCGGAAAAGATAGGGGAGACTGAGCACGGCAAAAGACGGCACAAAATTTTCCAGCACAGCAGAGGAGACTTTGGTCATGTCCAGCGAACCGATTTGCAGCGATTCCAGGCACTCACGTTCGTTGCCCAAAACGCCGCCGGAATAGATATCCACTCGCATCTGTCCTTCGGAAATCTCAGTTATCGTTTTTTGAAGATGCACCATACCGCGATGCACCGGATGCGTGGTGGGCAGGACGTGCGCCAGCTTGAGCACAGTTATCGTCTTACTGCTGCTGCTACCAAGGAACCCAACGCTCAATACGAAAAGCGCAAGGATAATGAATTGTCTGTTCCTGGCTATCATATTAGTCCATTAACATACCGCCGTTAATTTCGATAGTCTCACCGAGAATGTAATCCGCAAAAGGCGATGCCAGAAAAAGCGCGCAATACGCCACTTCTTCCGGTTTTCCTTCGCGGGAAAGGGGAATGATATTCTTGAAATTTTCACGAACTTTATCACTTGTAAACGTATCGTGATAACGGGTCGAAATCACGCCCGGAGAAATCGCATTGACCTGAATGCCGGTTCCCACCAGTTCTTTGGCCAGACTTTTTGTGAGCGTAAGCACACCTGCTTTTGCCGCGCTATAGTGACCGGCGCCACGACCGCCACCGTTTCGCGCTGCAATGGAAGTTACATTGATAATCCGTCCATAGCCTTTTTCTTTCATGACAGGAATGACCGCTTGAGAACATAAAAAGCAGCTAGTAAGGTTCACGTCTATAACTTTGTGCCACAGGTCTTCCGGTGTTTCTTCCAGAATTTTACGTTCAACCAGAGTGCCGGCGTTGTTGATCAGAATATCGACAGTGCCGTAAGTCTTGACGGCTTCTTTGACCAATCGTTCAACGTCTTTCTTTTTGGTAACATCTGCCTGTAGAGCAACGCCGCTGCCACCAACAGATTCTATTTCTTTAACTACCTTTTCCGCGCCAGATTTGGTGGAATTATAATTAACGATAACTTTGGCACCGCTCCTGGCAAATTCCCGAGCCATTGCTGCGCCAATACCACTGCTCGCACCAGTCACAATGACGACTTTATCGTCAAACCGAATATCCATTTTTAACCCTTTCGAAATATTTTCTTAATTTTTAGACATGTGTATTTGTTAAACATGCACTGCCAGTTTTACTGGTAACTTTACAATCATGGTCGACATGAACCATTGATTATCTCATTAAAAAAACATCAGTCAGCTTTGTTAAATGTGAATGTGAACACTTTTTTCCCTTTAAAATCGCCTTTTATAAAAATTATGATGTCATTGTCTTTGCTTCTGCCAGTACTGAATTGGTTGCCTGATAGTGTTTTTTCTCCGATGCGAACGCGATCCAGCTCTGCACCGGGATTTTTTATCCGAAACACCGGATTGGTAACACCTTTCCTGGGGGTTAAAGTTATTTGACATTGGTCGACAAAATCGGCAGCGTGCAACACATAGGCGCGCTCTGCTGGCTCAAATCCGCTGTACCGGATATCTGCTGATGTGTTGATATGAGCCGGATAAAGCCAGGAACGGGCGTGCTTTTGTGCCTTGTCACTGCCTTTTTTCATCACGCCGATCAGGAACGTCCAGGTTTGCGGCTGGTTATCAGCATCCACCTCTGCCTGAATGTTACCGATATTGCCGTGATTGGGCACGTCGAGGCCGACCGTGTTATAGCCGTCAATTTGGTAGCGTGAGGCTGGCCAGTGGCCGCGCTGGTCGGCGCTGGCCATTTCTTTGCTCAACGCCGAAACATGGTCCCGGCTAACCCCAGGCAAGAGTTCATCCCGGAATGAAAAAACGGCAAAAGGATTCATGCGGTCGCGAAAATGCACTTTAATGATAAAATCATCGTCACTGGCAAGATGATTTTTATAAAGCTGTTTGTTATCTGTAAACTCTTTATTGGAATAGGATTCACCTTTCAGATTCGTCAGTGTTGCAAAGGCATCATCGTACATTTGTTCGGTGTGAACCATGGGGGGCTTGATCAACAGCACTTCAAACATTTCGTGCCGTGTATTGCTATTGGGCCATAAATTCACCTCTCGCGCACCAACGCCGTCCGGGTACAAGGTGTAATATTCATCCACCCATTCATTGCGATAAATGTTGTAATGTGGATCTGACAGGGCGTAGCGCCAATGCACCACGACCCGGGCCGGTGAATTCTCCAGCAACTCGACACTCGAGTACCGGCACTCGCGATCTTGCATCGGCTCATTGCAGCCCTGATTGCCGCCGCCCCAGCACTCGACAAATTCATTGGTCATGGCAGCCTGTTCGATGTCCCAGATAGGGATATAGGAGGCGTCACGCCAGAAAACAAACTCTGCTGCAAAAGGATAACGTACCCGAATGGCGTGACTGGTGATGCCGGCGTAGCTATAGTCGCCTTCTATCGCTGAGAACTGATCCGGAAGTTCGTTAGCGAACTTTGTCAACGGCTGAGTAAAATTGGTTATGATATTTTGCCCGGGAACGGTTAACTGGCATTCAATATGATAATTACCTCCGGGCAGGTTTCGCAGTTTTTGCGTATTAAAAACAGGTGAAAACGACTCGGAACCGCGGAGATTGTGTAATTTGACTTCTTCAATCAACTCGTCTTTTTCGGGATTTTTGAACCGTAGCTTCAAATTCGCATTTGAACGGGTTTGATCATCGGTTCTTAATTTAAAAGTGACCGGTTCGCTGTTTTTCGGATTGCGGGTGTAGAGAGAATAGAGATTGAATTCAATGAACGGCGGGGCAATTTCAACGTAGGAGGTTTTATAAATTTGCTCTCTGGTTTGCGGATCAAAGAGCTGGATGATGATTTTGTTCTCCTGATTTTCAGGAATAAAATAGGACGTTTGTACGGAACCGGATGTCAAATTAACAGTTTCTTCTGAAATCCACGGACTCATTGTTTCCGGTTCAACTGTAAGTTTGAGAACCGCGTTATCAATTTTCGAATCCATTTTGATAAGCAATGGATTGTGCCCGTAAAGTGACGGATGCCCCACCGGGCCAAAAGCGTAGAGCGCGCTGGGAAATGCCAGTTCGTTCACCGTAACCGGAACGCTGCCAAAAACCATATCGCCAAACTCGATCGGGGCATGAAAATTCGAGATCGTTTCTCGAATATAATCTTTTACCGGTGCCCAGGCGCTGTATTCAGCAGGTCCGGCAGGTTCGCGCTTAAAAAATTCATCCCCCTTGACAACGTCTGGCTGGCGAACACGCGCCAGATTCAATCCCCAGGTTGTACCGTTTGCGATAGCATCAAAGCCCAATGTTTTCAGATTAATCTGAATTTCCGCATTCCAGTAATTCTCGCGGATCTGGGTTTTAGCCCGCCAAAAGGTGTTAAAACCCGGGTCCATATCGCATGTTTTCGAGCCGTGCAAACGGTTAAAACCGGTTTGATCGAATTGAACGCCGTCAGGATTCACTGCCAGTTCAATGTAACTTCGGTGGTTGTGGTTGATGTCAAGAAAAACCTCGACCCGGTCATCGAACAGGATATCCTGGTCATCTGTCATGGTGCAGGTTGTTTTTATGCCGGCTGTATCTGGCTCGTTACAATGGAAAGCAATGTACAGATTTTCGTTTGTGTAGGCAAGGTGAGCGATAGTTTGATGTGTTGCCAATTCGCCATAATTCCCGGCTGTTTTGACAAAGCCGGTGATTTGTGTTGCTTTATCCCATACCCGATCGCTTAAATCGCCGTCCAGTTTTGGCGATGTTTCAATCCTGGGAACTGTGGTAAAATGAATGTCACGATGGACAAGATTGTTCTGCGCAAACAATGTGTGGCCTGACAATACTATGACCAGCAACGCTACAAATATTTTCATATTGATTTTCATTCGATAAAGCCCTCAAAGTTTATGCTCTTATAATATTGAATAGTATGCACTTCAGCCGTTGTCATATGTTCTTTCATGACCTCATAAGCCCGTTCAGAA
Source organism: uncultured Cytophagia bacterium (assembly GCA_964607755.1). Classification (GTDB taxonomy): domain Bacteria; phylum Zhuqueibacterota; class Zhuqueibacteria; order Residuimicrobiales; family Krinioviventaceae; genus CAZSMC01. The sequence continues at coordinate 42,476 of CAZSMC010000028.1, forward strand.
TCCTGGTTTTGAAAACATTCTACCAGAGTACGATGAAAGTTGATCGCCATTTCGGGAGCATGGGATTGTTTATAAGTCAAGGAGATAAATTTATCCAAAAGTTGAAAGATAGGTTCCATAATGACAGGAATGAGGGGATTGTTGGTAGCGCTGGCAATTCGGCGGTGAAAGTTAATATCGTATTCGATATTTTTAGCCGGATCGTCAATATGTTCTTCCATTTTCTTGAATTGATTCTGGAGATAGGTGATGTCGTCTTCCGAGTGATGTTCAACAGCAATGCGGGTAATCGGCGGTTCCATAAAAAGTCTTACCCGGATGATGTGCAACAAAGAACCTTCTCCGCATTTCATTTCCAAAAGATCATAGAACGGATCAACGACATAAGACATGTCAATTTCAGAGACGTAAACCCCGCTGCCTTTACGAATATCAACCAATCCGCGACCGGAAAGTAAACGCAGCGCCTCGCGAATAGCTGTGCGGCTCACACCAAATTTTTCTGCCAGTTCAATTTCCCCGGGCAACTTTTCACCTGGCAAAAAAACTTTTTGACGCAGCGCTTTACGAATTTGCTCGCCAACTTTGTAACTCAGAGGTTTCTCACGTTCAATTCGTACAAACGGGTCTTCTACAGACATTTTTTTTACCCCGCTAATTATGGAATATTATTGAATGTTGTCATACAATTATACATAAAGTTAATCCTTTTTTTGACAATGTCAAGGAAAATGTGAAAAAATTTGTAAAAGCTCAGTCTTTTGTGGAGGTTTTAATATTTGGGCACTATAGTGCCTATTAAAGGTAAAGGAATCTCAACAACCCCGACTTAAAAGTCGGGGCAATAATATAGTCCGAGCTTTAGCTCAGGCTCTCAAGTTTGGGCATTAAAAATAGTTCGCCAGCGAAAAAAAGTGATCTAAACCATCATGAATACGAATAAAGCATTGCTGAAACGATATTGCCCCGAGCTTTAGCTCGGGGTAACGATGACAAGATAACGGGCTTTAGCCCAATTTTTACAATTTTTTTTCTTTTAAATGATTATCTGTTAAAATGGACGGATAATTGTGATAAATGCTAACGGTATTCAGGGAAATTTTAAACCGTATGATAAAATGGGATGAGAATAGTGTAGGGGAAAAGCTCATTCATTTCAACAAGACAAAAAGTCTACGGACTTTTTGTCTTGTTTATTGTTCGACAATCTGCCTACAGCTTTTTTAACTTGATATTCTTCCAGTAGACTTTTTTGCCTGCCAGATTCTCGTCGTTTATGCTATGCAATTGCAGACCCAGAAATCCGGAATCCGACATATCGTCGGTGGTATCCACAGCTTGGACACCATTAACCCAGGTTTGAAAGTGATTCCCATCAGCTTTAACTTTAAAGCTGTTCCACTCACCCGGTTTGAACGCTTGTCGGGCTGAGTCGTTATCTGCCAGCGTCACCAACCAGCCGCGATTGCCTTCTTCGTAAAATCCGCCGCTCCATGCACGGTCGCTGGGATCGACTTCGATCTGATAACCCCACACTCGTCCGGCTTGCCAGGTTCGCTCTGAACGCTCGCCGCTGCCGCTGAGATAGGTTGTTGTCGTGTCGTGCTGCCAAACATGACTGCGGACTTGCATGCCTGAATTTAAGCCGCTATCAATTTTGACGTCGAATTTGAGAATAAAATCATCGTATTCTTTTTCCGTGCACAAGAATGAATTTTCCACGTTCAATTGTGAATTCCCCACGATCATTCCATTCTCAACGTAAAAATCACCTTCACCGCCACGGACAGTCCAGCCGTCAAGGCTTTTGCCGTCAAACAAGCTTGTCCATTCCTGCTCAGTTTTCGGCTCTTTTTGGCAGGCAAAGAAAACCAAAACGAGAAATGAAAAAAGTAAAATTTTGCGCATTGTAATGTCCTCCTCTTTTTAGGATGTTATCATCAGAACGTTAGCGATAAGCCAATAAAAATGCTAGTATAAACAGACCTGAGCCAAATTAAAGATCCGTGATTTTGATCGGGTTGCTTGCGTTATTAGCCTAAAATTTTATCTAATGACTAAATAATTCTGGTTGTTCTGGAATAGAATTTTTTAAAAAATAATATTTCCTTTTTTTAACCAATTTTGAATCGACAAAAGATAAATTTGAAAGCAATTTTTGAAGATTTTTCTGATCAATTTCCATATCCAATTTTTCATTTATCGATTTTACAGTTAAATGACCTTGTGAGAGTATTTGTCTCAATTTTTCTTCCACATTATTTTCTTCGCTTTCTATTGGATGGCCAAATTGATCTACAGGAATGGCACCTTGAATAATTAACATGCTATTGGCATTTTTTTCATCTTGTCCTGGTTTACGAATAAATAATTTTCTGCCTTTTTTTAAACCTTCCATTACGCCATTCCATGTTCCACCTTTGCTATCTGATTCAGCAACATAAATATTTTTTGCTAAACCATAAATGTAAGTATTTCTATTCATCGCCAGGCCAACTGACCATGAAACTTTAGGATGATATGTGCTCAGTATTAACACATCACCATCAATTATTTTTTTATAGTATTTCTTAATACCGCTTCCAAAAGTTAGTATACCTTGTGGCAGAACAATGATACTGTGACCATTATATTCTAAAGTAGCATCTAGTGCCATTTTATCAACGCCTTTTGCAAAACCGCTCACAACGACTTTATAATTTTCAGCACATTTTTTTGCAATATTCCTTGTGAACTCTAACGAAATTTCGGACGCTTTTCTCGAACCGACAATGGCGATTGAATCTTCATTTAAGAGCTTTGTATTTCCTTTTACATATAATAATGGTGGCGAGTTCTTTCTCTTTAAATTTTGTTTCAGTGTTTCAGAATATACTTTTGAATTTAAGGGAATGAGTTGGAAACCCTGTTCTAACAAGTTTTCAGCAAGGAAAGAATAATTAGGTAATTCTGATTTGACTTTCTGAATATCCGCAATTTGATTGGGCAGAAGATTAAATTCTGCTTTTATTTCTTTATCATCTAAAGAGAAAAACTCGTGAAATGATATTTTTTTAGTATAAAGTATTTCAATGATAAGCTGGTTTATTTTACCATTTCCCCATTTTGGAAGATGACTCAGTGCCATCCAGTATGGATATTCGTTGCTTCCATTCATTTTATATCACCGCCTACTGTTTTTGCAATGACTAATGGTGCAACCAATGCCGCACCTGATTTTGTCGAATATTTTCCAATTTCTTTAATCGTTGCGCCACTGTCAAATATATCATCAATTACCAATATTCTTTTACCCATAAGGTCCTGAATTGGTTCAAAGGAAAATGCATTATTTATATTATCCCTTTTAAGAACCGAATTGTTAAAAACCTTTTGAGGATCAGTAGCTCGAATTTTCTTCAAATTATGAGAAATTGGAATTTTCAACACTTTTGAAACTTTTTCAGCAAAATTTTTTACCAAATCACCTGACTCTGTTGGTGGAATATAAAGTATTAAATCGAATTTTTCACTAGCAAATTTATATCGAAAAGCTCGAAGCGTTTGTTTTAATAAATGATCAGGAAAATCACCGCCATTCTCATATTTACAACGATGAATTATTGCGCCAACATTTGAAACACCATAATAAGATGCTGCAACACCATTTATGATATTTGATGATTTGGTTTCAACTGTTAATTCAGGGAAATAGGAATCTCTAAACTTTTCAATTTTCGACCGCCAAAAATCATTTAGATTGACTTGATGTATTATATTCAGATCGTTATCACATTTTCCGCATTGTGTAACATTTTGATCACCTAAATATTTGCACAAATATTCCATTCGACAGGATTTTAACTGAATATATTCAAACATTTGCTCAAGTTCATGCAATTTGAATTTGCGCAATTCTTCGAATAATTTTGTGTCTAATTCCGGAGCGTTAAACTGATATTCATATTTTTTACGTCTTCCATACAAAACTTCTCTGATGATATCCTGATCCATTAAATCCGCTTTTATGACTCTGATTTGAGTTTGTGTCAAATTGGTTTTTCTCATCAAATCCCACTCACCGAGTGGCGCTTCCTTTAAGGCATCCAATACACGCTGATATTTTTTCAATGACGGTCTGCTATTTTTAATGAAATGAGTGGGGAGATCCAAATCTGCTTGACTAAAAAGGAGGAACAACTGTGTTGGCTGTCCATCTCTACCAGCTCGTCCAATTTCCTGATAATAGTGAATAGGCGACTGTGGGATTTGGGTATGAATAATAAATCGAATATCTGATTTATCAATTCCCATGCCTAATGCGTTTGTAGATACAATACATTTCCAACGATTTGAGTATAATCCTTCTTCAATTTCATTTCTGGAGAGTGCATCAAGACCAGCATTATAATTAATTGCATCAATATTATTGAATTGTAACCATGCAGAAAATGTTTCTGTAGTAACACGAGTTCCGGTATAAATTAAACCATTTCCGGTAACTTTTGAAAGAAAATCTGCCAACCAGACCATTTTCTCATCATCATTTTTAACGATGACAACGTTTAGCGAGAAATTTTCGCGCAATAAATTTCCACGAATCAAAGTGACATTCTTACCAATTTGTTGTTTGATATCATTCGCAACACGATCCGTTGCAGTAGCCGTTGTTGCTAATACAGGAAAATTTTGCGGTAATAATTTTACCAAATTGATGATTCTTCGAAATGCGGGGCGAAAATCATGGCCCCACACAGAAATACAATGTGCTTCATCAATAACGACCATCGAAAGTTTCATAAGACGAACGGTCTCCAGCCATTCCTGGTTTTCCTGTCTTTCAGGCGCAATATACAAGATTTTCAGTTGACCTTTTTTTGCTTCCTCTAATATTTTATTATTCTCATCGTGTTCTTGCTCGCTGTTCACACAAGCAGCTTTTACACCAATAGATTTCAGATATTTCACTTGATCGCGCATAAGAGCTATCAAAGGTGAAAAGATAATAGTTAATCCTTTAAATTGTGTGGCTGAAAATTGAAAACAAAGAGATTTACCATATCCTGTTTTTTCGATGAGCAGCAGACGTTCACCTTTTAATATTCTTGATATAGTTGCCCACTGATTATCATAAAATTTATCAATCTTGAATATATTTTTTAATCTATTCTCTGCTTCAGTTCTTGTCATGATTGTTTCAGTGAGTTGAATATTGTCTACTGACTTTTAGCAGGCTAATATATCATGATAACATCATCTTTATGACATCAAGGTGTGTTCGCGCTGATGGATCTTTGGCGAAAAAATTTTCCAAAGTATCACAAGGGTAATCCGGGCAGTAGGCACAGTTTTCCAGCTTTTTCTCCCGGGCACATGTTCTTATCTGACAGGAATAGCACTCTGACAATAAGCGGCCATTTGTCGATTTACAGCCATCACAGTCTGTAATGTCATCGAGTGTAAATTCAATGCCATACTGTTTTTTAGCAATTTCTATTACAGCCTTGCGTATTTTCTCTTTTTTGACAGGATCTTTTTCTATAGTTGCCCAATAGATCGGGCAGCCGTGGCAGTCCAGACCGCAATAGGCAATTTCGTTTATAATTTTTGAGGCCATTTGTGTTCCTCTCTAATATAACAATTTGGCTACTCGGAATGATCGCTCACTTTAAAAATGTCCCATCGGTTCCATTCATGCCAGCACCGCAATCCCTGCTGCCGGATAAAATTCCAGTACTCTTCTGTTCCTTTGCCAAAGCAGGACATAGCGTGGGCGATATTTTTTTCAATGCATTCAATATAGTGTGATTTTAAAGCAAGACAAACAGAATTCTGCTGGCTGTAAAAAATCGCTTTTGGGAACGGTTTGTCAATTTTTTTGATAGAAATCTTGCCATTGCCGAGTGTGGCGCCAGTGCTTATTTGCAAGCCATCGTTCATGCAACTGAGTGGAGGCGTGCTGCCTGAAAACGAAAGCACATTTAGTTGATTGTATCCGACTCCAAGGACCTCTCTGGCGCGCAAGCCCATCTTTGCCCCGATAATAGAAAAAATCCCCAGATGATTATGAAATACATTGGTGCGGTTGATGACATTCCATTCTTCCTGGCCGTGTTTGGCGATAATCGGATAGATCAGTCTGGCAAAGTCTTGCATAAACCAGTCTCCTGTTTTTAATAAAGTTAATTGAGTCGTATATAGCAATAAATCGCAGTCTGTTGACCTGTCATAACAAGTTGAACGGAAGTAGTTGTCGAAGAAAAGGTGGTTAACAGGTCATGTCATTGTGTTCGAAAGTCGATGACTGGTGTTCTCAGGTTCGGTCGGTTACATATATTTCTATAAATTAACAAAAAGACAACTTTTTACAAGTAAAAAGTGATAGAATCCTGACGTGTTACCTTTATTTTTCTGGTTCATAAAATTTATAGAATCCGGTTCACAAACCGGGCTGTTGAAAAAGAATTTCATCTGAACACAAATGTGGAAATTGAAGAACCGGCATCTTATCCATTGAGAAACCGGTTGCACATCCCCGAGTTTTTCTATACATTGAATGATAAAAATAGTAATGGCAAAAAATCAACACATGCAATGAAGTGGTTAAAGGATAAATTGTCTTTCGGAATCGGAAAAGAGGTGGCTATTGTTCAGGTTTTGAAAGCGTTGACCTGGAAACGCCTGTGGAATGCTGCTAAAAATATGTCGTCGTTTCTGCTTTCGGCAGTGACGAAAGAAAGTATCGTCTGGGGCTTGCCATCGATTGTAAACATTGAACCGACAAATATTTGTAATCTACGTTGCCCGCTGTGCATTACCGGCAGCGGACACATGCAACGTCCGCGCGGCAAGATGGATTTTGACGATTATAAAAAATTTATCGATACCGTAGCCGGATATGTCATTTACATTACGCTTTATCACCAGGGTGAACCGTATTTGCACCCGCGTTTTAACGATATGGTGGCCTATGCAAAACAATACGGGCTTTATGTTTCCACCAGTTCGAACGCGCATTATTTTGATCCCGAGTCGGCGGATGCTGTGGTCAAAAGCGGTCTGGATAGCATGATTATCTCTTTGGACGGCACAACCCAGGAAAGCTATGCCCGTTACCGACGCGGCGGAAAGCTCAATGTCGTGCTCGAGGGTATCCGGAATTTAGTGGCATCGAAAAAAAAACAGCATAGCAAAACGCCTTATCTTTTCACCCAATTTTTGGTTATGAAACACAATGAAAATGAAATTGAAGAGATGAAAAAACTATGCAAATCTCTTGGTGTGAACCGGCTTTTAGTCAAAACAACTCAGGTCATGACGATTGAGGAAGCCAGGGAATGGCTGCCTGAGAACGAAAAATACAGCCGCTACGCAATAGCCGGACAGGAACTGGTCGTTAAACAGGGAACCGGTTCGTGTCCGAGATTATGGCTAACCACACTCATCGACTGGGACGGACACATTGTCCCGTGTTGTTTTGACAAGAATGGCGAATATACAATGGGGCATTTCATAGAAAAGAAAGATTTTTTTGACACCTGGATATCCGAACGCTATCAGCAGTTTCGTCAGCAGATGCTCAAGGACCGCAATTCGATTGACATTTGCCGAAATTGCAATTATGGTATCGGCTTGTTCAAATAAAAGAGGATGATGATGAAAAACTTGAATGATTTATATTATCAGGAAAGTAAAAACCGGCTAATTTATAATAACCCGGCAAAGCAGAAAATCGCCAGTGACATCTTGGAGCGCTACACCGGTGGCGCGCCGGGCGATTATCATCAGTACATTATTTTGACCAATTTTCATAAATATATGGATGTGTTTGCTCAAAAATATGACGGCAAAAAACAATACGGCTCAGCCATGGCTGTGGTTCACAGCAATGATGTCCATGTCAGCATGATCGACTTTCAGATTGGCGCACCTACAGCTGCATTGATCATTGAAGTCCTGAGCGTTCTCGATCCGCAAGCTGTTGTATTTTTAGGCATGTGTGGCGGATTGCATCGATCGCTGCAAATCGGGGATTTTATTCTGCCCATGGCTGCCATCCGGGACGAGGGTGTATCGCATCACTTTCTGCCGCCACAGGTGCCGTCGCTGCCCACATTTAAAATACAAAAGTTCATCAGCCAGATGCTCGTCAATGATGGTTTGGATTACCGTACCGGAGTCATTCATACCACAGATTACCGGTTCTGGGAATTTAACGATGCGTTCAAGCGCAAGTTATATGAAGAGCGCGCTATTGCCATTGATATGGAGTGCGCTGCGTTGTTTTCGGTTGGCTTTGCCAGCAAGGTACCCATCGGTGCATTGCTGTTAGTTTCCGATCTGCCGCTTGTCAAAGGTGGCATCAAAACCAAGGAATCATCAAAGCAGGTTATGGATTCGTTTACTGAGAAACACATTCAACTTGGTTTGCAATCTGTTATTGAAATTCAGGAAAAGGGCGAGCATATCATGCATTATCAATGGTAAAAAATTTTTGGAACCTCACATATATTGGTTAGTTAAAAACTGCGCAAAAAAAAGATGTAAAAAAATGTATATTTGAAATAAAGTATTGACAGGAATATTAAAATATTTTATCTTTATGCACACAAAACGCAAGATTTGTAAAAGAAACTAAAAAATTTTGATTGTGGCTAGTAATTTGCAGCCTTTTTAAACAGCGGATGGTCTGCCTCCCCTCCGGTTCCTGCTGACCCCCCCTAGGCGGGAACTTGACCATCCGCTTTTTTTATATATTCACATACCTTGATTCAATAATTCTTGCAATGAATCTCTTTCACAATTTGTAAAACTATGTAATAAACTTGACTTTAAGCAATAATATAATTAAATTTTTGTTTATTGCTTTTTGCCAGTGGTTATTAAAGTTTTGACATTTTTCTACTCTAAAACTACGGCAACCGAAAATAATTGATGTCTCCATGTTACCACCTTTCCTCAAATGTGGTAAGATTCAGTTTGACATAAATTTTCAATTGGGTTGAGCAGAGCTTTATTGATATAGTTACGAGCATTTTTAAACGAATAAATACGTTTCGTCTTGATGTAATTAAATTTGTCCTGTGAAACAAAGATTTATAAATAAACGCTAACAAAATCAACAAGGAGATCTAATGTTTAACCCTCTTTTTTGGATCGTTCCTGCCGCTTCTGTTCTTGCGCTCGCGTTTGCGTGGTACTTTTTCAAGAGCATGATGAAAGAGAGCGAAGGAAGCGAACGAATGATTACGATTGCCCAACACGTTCGTGACGGAGCGATGGCTTATTTGAAGCAGCAGTACAAGATCGTCACATATGTGTTCTTGATCTTGACTGCGCTGTTTGCTTTGATGGCTGTTTTCGGTTATCAGAATGGCTGGGTATGGTTTGCCTTTTTAACTGGCGGTTTCTTTTCCGGTCTGGCCGGATTTTTCGGCATGAAAACCGCCACTTATGCCAGCGCTCGAACCACAAACGCTGCCCAGCGGTCATTGAATGCCGGACTCCAGGTGGCGTTCCGGTCAGGCGCCGTTATGGGACTGGTTGTGGTTGGTCTGGTTCTTTTGGATATCTCTGTGTGGTTTCTGGTGTTAAATCATTTTGTTGACGTCACAGGTGCTCACAAGCTGGCATTGATCACCACAACAATGCTGACGTTTGAAATGGGTGCTTCGACCCAGGCGTTGTTTGCCCGTGTTGGTGGCGGTATTTATACCAAAGCCGCAGATGTCGGCGCCGATCTGGTCGGTAAGGTTGAAGCTGGTATTCCTGAAGATGATCCCAGAAATCCCGCTACAATTGCTGATAATGTAGGTGATAATGTGGGAGACGTTGCCGGTATGGGCGCTGATTTGTACGAATCGTACTGCGGATCGATTTTGGCCACGGCCGCCCTTGGCGCTGCAGCTTATCATACGAATGTCGATATTCAGTTCAAGGCAGTGATTACGCCTATGGTTATCGGAGCAGTCGGTACTCTTCTCTCTATTCTCGGTATTTTTGCCGTAAGAACCAAAGAGGATGCCTCTCAAAAAACCTTGCTCAAAGCCTTGTCAAGAGGAGTCAATTTAAGTTCATTTTTAATTATTGTATTCTCCTGGATTATTATTCAATTACTCGATATCCCCCATGGCTGGGGCGTATGGGCTGCGATTGTTATTGGTATCATTACCGGTTGGATTATTGGCAAATCAACAGAATATTTTACCTCTGCAGCTTATAAACCAACCCGCAATATCTCGAAAAGTGCCGAGACCGGACCAGCAACTGTTATTATCACCGGAATCGGTACCGGCATGCTGTCAACAGCTATTCCGGTGGTCACTATTGTCATTGGTACAATGCTGGCTTTCCTGACTTCTTCCGGCTGGCCTGTGGGTGCAGAACTCATCAAACCCGAAGTCATTTCCGCAGGGTTGTACGGTATTGGTATTGCCGCCGTTGGTATGCTTTCCACACTCGGCATCACACTGGCAACCGACGCTTACGGTCCTATCGCCGACAATGCCGGCGGTAACGCTGAAATGAGTGGTCTCGGTGAAAAAGTTCGCGCAAAAACCGATGCGCTCGATTCTCTGGGCAACACGACTGCTGCAACCGGTAAAGGCTTTGCGATTGGCTCGGCAGCGTTGACTGCCCTGGCGCTGTTAGCTTCTTATATTGAAGAAGTTAAAATCGGATTGATTCGACTCGGCACTGAAACAATTGAGCTCTCTCACGGCGCTGTTGTGGCTACATCCCAAGCAACGCTGCGAGATTTTATGGATTTCTTTAACGTGACATTGATGAACCCGAAAGTTTTGCTCGGTATGTTTATGGGCTCTATGATGGCTTTTTTGTTCTGCGGATTGACAATGATGGCTGTCGGCCGCGCTGCTGGCAGCATGGTTGACGAAGTTCGCCGTCAGTTCCGCGAAATCAAAGGCATTATGGAAGGTAAAACCGAACCTGAATATGCCCGTTGCGTATACATTTCCACAAAAGGCGCGCAGCGCGAAATGATGGTTCCCTCCTTGCTTGCTATCGCCGCCCCTGTTCTCATGGGACTGTTGTCTGGTGTGCCCGGTGTTATGGGATTGCTGACTGGCGGTTTGGCAGCCGGTTTTGTGCTTGCGGTGTTTATGGCAAATGCCGGCGGCGCCTGGGATAATGCAAAGAAATATATCGAAGGCGGCGCACACGGCGGTAAAGGCTCGGATGCGCATAAAGCAACAGTTATTGGCGATACCGTTGGTGATCCGTTTAAAGACACTTCCGGTCCAAGCTTGAACATATTGATTAAACTGATGAGCATGGTTTCTATTGTCATGGCTGGCCTGACTGTGGCGTGGTCGCTTCTTTAATGAACACCATGTGACGATTTTAAGGGCGATTCGCACGCGGATCGCCCTTTTTTCATATTCTGAATTTTATTTTTTTTATCTGACCTGTTGTTGCGTTTGTACCAAAAAATGAATACCCTTTTAACCGCAATGCGTGCCAAGAATAGCCAAGGTAAAAATAGAGTTTTGTAAATAATTATCGTGACAACTTTTATGACATTTCGGGAACGACTACAACAAGGTTTGATGCTGTTCGACGGGGCAATGGGCACTCAGGTGCACGATCTGAATCCCACAGATGAAGAATGGGATCACCGTCAGGGCTGTCCGGAAGTGCTGAATTTGACTATACCAGAAAAAATTCAACGTATTCATGAAAATTATCTGCAAGCCGGTTCTGATGCGGTGGAGACGAATACTTTTGGCGGCAGCGAACTCGTACTTTTCGAGTTTGATTTGCAGGACAGGGTGGAAGAAATCAATAAAACGGCTGCCGAGATCGCACGTCGAGCCGTTGAGAACCACTCGCATACAAAACCAAGATTTGTTGTTGGCTCCATGGGCCCCGGCACAAAACTGATCACTCTCGGTCAGACAGATTTTGACACTCTTTATAAATCCTATTATCGTCAAGCTTACGGCTTGTTACAAGGCGGTGTGGATGCGTTTATTATCGAAACCTGCCAGGATTTGCTTCAAGTAAAATGTGTGCTTGCCGCAACAAAAGATGCTATGAACAAGCTTGATGTTGATGTTCCCCGGATTGTTTCAGTCACCATCGAAACCATAGGAACGATGCTTGTGGGCAGTGAACTCGGCGCAGCGTTTGCCACTCTGGCGCCGTTCGACATCGAAGTGCTGGGCATAAATTGCGCTACCGGCCCGGAGCACATGCGACCTTTCGTCAAACAGATTTGTGATCATTTCAATGGTCCGGTCATTGTTCAACCGAATGCCGGCATGCCGGAAAACATCGACGGCGAACTAGTTTACACATTGCCGATCAAAACATTTGCCGGAACATTGACGGAGTTTATTTCTGAATTCGGCGTCAACATAGTCGGAGGTTGCTGCGGCACAAATCCCGATTACATCAAGGCACTTTATCAGAAAATCAGTTCTGTTCAACCTGCTGAACGCCACCCTTTACAAAAACCGTCGTTGGCTTCTCTTTTCAGCGAGCAAGCGATGGAGCAGGAACCGCGGCCGTTTTATGTAGGCGAGCGCTCCAACACAAACGGCAGCAAGAAATTTCGCGAGCTTTTGCTAATGGAAGACTGGGACGGCATTGTCGATGTGTGCAAGCAGCAGCAATTAACCGGTGCGCACGGCCTGGACGTGTGCGTGGCTTATACCGGCAGGGATGAAGCCCGGGATATGTACGAAACCGTGCATCGGGTTGTCAAGCAGGTGGACTTGCCGATTTTTATCGACTCGACAGATGAACATGTCACCGAAACAGCTCTAAAACTTATTGGTGGCCGCCCGGTGATTAATTCGGTGAATCTCGAAGATGGTGAGCAGCGTGCACACCGTATCTGTCAGTTAGCGAAACGTTATGGTGCGGCATTAATTGCTTTAACCATCGATGAACAGGGCATGGCCAAATCGGCGGAACGCAAGCTTCAAATCGCTCAACGAATTTACGATATCGCTGTGAATCAGCATGGTCTTCGACCGCAGGATCTGATTTTTGACGCACTCACGTTTACCCTGGGCAGCGGCGATGAAGAAATAAAAAAAGCCGGAATAAATACACTGGAAGGCATCCGCCAGATTAAAAAAACACTCCCTGGCGTGTACACAATTCTGGGCGTATCCAATGTTTCTTTTGGTTTAAAAGCCCATTCGCGCGATATTCTCAATTCTGTTTTTATGAACGAAGCATTAAAAGCAGGATTGGATATGGCGATTGTCAATGTGAAAAAAATTCTGCCATTGCACACGATTGACAAGGAGGATATTGAGTTTTGTCTTGATTTGATTTATGACCGTGGCAAGGATCCGCTTTTCACTTTTATTGATCATTTCGACCACAAGGAGGGCACCACAAAAAACAAACAAACAGAGGACGAAGACGCTCCTGTTGGCGAACGAATCAAGCAGCGTGTCATCAATGGTAACCGCAGC
>CAZSMC010000029.1:0-43935 GCA_964607755.1 uncultured Cytophagia bacterium
GCAACTATTTGTGTATTCAACTTGTTGTAAATGAACATTTTGAAGTCATTCATTCTTCAGGGCACTTGTTCCCCTATGATAATCATTACATTATCTTCAAGACAGGTGACCGCTTACCGGAACGATTATCAAATATCTGGGATCAGGATCTGGAAGATACATTGAAAAATGTTCGCTATACGTTTCAGCCAATATCTACCCAACTTGAATGCATATGGCGGGATGAGCAGCTAAAATTATTACTGGTCGCAGACAGTGAAGATTTTGCCAGACTGACGGTTACTTTTTACGGACTCAAAATTCCTGCACAGGTTGGTTTGCAGCATAAACTTTTCAATCAAATGCTCTCCCTGCATAGCGTGGCTGCTCCTATTGCTAACAAAATGAATAATCCGATGGGAGCGATGCTCAATCAAATCGGCGGATTGTTGGCCAGGAATTGGAACGAAATGGATCAACAAGAATTGATGAACAAATTAACAACCATGCAGGAACAGATTTATAACATGTCTGCTATAACTAATGCTCTTGCAACTTTTAGTCAGACAAATATTGGAAAATTTCATCGGATCAATGTGAATAAAATTCTTCAGTCTTCCGTTGATCTCACCCGGCTGGCAAAGTCGGAAAATGACATAAAATTCAATGTTCAACTTGCGGACGATATACCAGACATTCAGGGTGATGAGATGTCACTCGAACAATCTTTTGTGAACATTTTGCTCAATGCAGAAGAAGCCATGACAAAAGGCGGTGTTGTCACTATTTCAAATTCTTTGTATGATGGAGACCCGAATTACATCGAGATTTTAGTAACAGATGAAGGACAGGGGATCGCTGCACATAAAGTCAGAAAAGTTTTTGATCCTTTCTATACCACAAAAAATAGTGAACATTCCGGGCTGGGTTTATGCGTGGCTTATGGAATTATTTCCCAACATCAGGGGTATATTGAAATTAACAGTTATCCGCAAAAAGGAACAAAGGTGAGTGTGTTATTACCTCGAAGATAATTATTAATCAAATGAGTGTATATATGACTGAAGAGATAAAAAGGGACAACAAACTTCTTGTAATTGACGATGACCAGCATGTGCTGGACTCGATCATCAATTTACTCAAAGGTTCTGATTATAATATTATCACCGCAACAGGAACCAAAGAAGGCATTTCCATGATGATGAAAGAAAAGCCGCCAGTGGTTCTAACAGATCTTAAAATGGAAAAGGAACATTCTGGAATCCAGGTATTGGACGAGGCCAGGCGCTGGGATCCAGATGTTGTTGTCATCCTGTATACAGCCCATGGTGATATTTCTGTCACACGGGATGCCTTTAAAAAAGGAGCGTACGATTTCATCCAAAAAGTCCAAACACATCAGGATATCCTTATTCCTTTGGAACGGGCATTCAAGTATGCACACGTCAAGCGGGAAAACCAGTATCTGAAAGAGCAACTGAATGTTGAAGATGAAGGTGCGTTTCACGGCGCCGTCGGCTGCAGCCCGGCGATGCTGGAACTGTTTAACCAGGTAAAACGAGTGGCGCAAACAAACGCCAACGTTCTTGTAACTGGTGAAACCGGAACCGGAAAAGAAATTATTGCCCGCGGTATACATTATTACAGTCGGCGAAAAAGCGCGCCTTTTGTACCGGTGGTTGTGAGTACGCTGCCGGATAATCTCCTGGAAGGTGAACTTTTCGGCCATGTAAAAGGCGCTTACACCGGAGCTGTAAGTGACAAACCCGGTTTGTTCGAATCTGCAAGCAAGGGCACAATATTTTTAGATGAAATCGGTGAAGTTCCTATCGATATGCAGCCGAAATTGTTGCGTGTGTTACAGGAACGTAAGGTTCGCCGGCTGGGCAGTCTGAAAGAACGGCCGCTTGACGTCCGGATAATCAGTGCGACGAACAAAAAACCGGAAGATCTTATCAATGAACAAAAGCTTCGGGAGGACCTGTACTTTCGCCTCAATGTGGTTAAAGTGTATTTGCCTCCGTTGCGAGAACGTCGCGAAGACATACCTTTGCTGGCTTATCATTTTCTGAAACAATATCGCGATATTGGGCTTGTGGAAATTGAAAAAATTTCAGATGAAGCGCTGATTCTTTTAGAAGAATATGACTGGCCAGGCAATGTGCGGCAACTGCAAAATGCTGTTGAAAGTGCGGTAGCTGTGGCAACAAAACCGGTCATTATGCCGGAAGACCTGCCAGAACCTTTACGGCCAAAGACAAGCCGCGTATTTATCGATACTTCGGATTCTCCGGATTTCAAGACCGCAAAATCCAAGGTCGTGCAAGCATTCGAGCGACAATATCTCGAAAAACTGTTAAAGAAATATGACAATAATATTTCCAAAGTGGCCGAAGCTGCCGAGCTCAATCGAAAAACAATATACCGGATGATCGATCAATTGGGCATCGAAGTACGCAAGTCAACAGAAGAATAATGACAAAAGTCCCGTGTTTTTAATAACCCGGGACTTTTTTTGTATCCTACCTTAATAATACCAGAACATAATATGTCCCAAGTCATGGACAGTTAAAAATATTTACTGTGAGCAGATAAATATAATAATTTTAATACGATAAAATATCGCCAGCTCCCAAATGGTGACGAAAAAGCAGCACGCAGATATTGAATGTAATTGATAAATTGTAAATTCAATATAAACAAATTACAAGAATTCCTCATCTCTCCCTTGTTTTGGCACAATAGTTGGATATTTCTAAAAGCAAAAAGTAATCAAATTCGAATGATTAGAGGGAAAATACTGGATATGAGAACGAATACGATTTTAATTGCGAGCTTTGACAGTAACGTCTATAATGAGTTAGTGAAGGAACTTGATGAATCACGGCGGGAAATTACATTTGTACAGCGTGGAACTCGCGTTTTACAGGAAATCCTTGAACGACACATAGATTTGTTGATCCTTGATGTAGAATTAGCCGGAATGATGGGAACTGAAATTTTGCCGCTCATCAAAAAGTTGCGGCCCCGCCTGCCTGTCATTTTGATTACCGATGATATGAATAAAAGAGTCCGGCAAATGGCTGCGGAACTTGGCGTTACCTATCAGGCTTTTAAACCGATTTCGAGTCACGAAACAGATGCAATCAGGGCGGCGACGAGAAAAATTATCGACCGGACCAATTTCAATATTGCTGTATAAAATACAAAAAGCTGCCGGCAGACTCGCCCAAGTCATCAGTGCCGGCAGCTCTTGGGCCGCTTAAGAGAAACTGTAGAGTTTGCTCTTTTACGGTGTTTTAGAATATAGTTATTTCATATTCTTATGTCAATTAAAAATATGTTGTTCTTTTTTTTATTCCTCTCACTTTTTATCACCCACGAATACCGATTTTTTCAATAATAAAATAGTCCTAAAAAATTGTATGATTTTTACTCATTCTGTGTCAAGCGAGTGGTCAAACTTTTAAGTGCAGTGTGACATTCGGTATACATAAGAAAGACTAAGGTTTCTCGAAAGTAACATCCCGTATATTTCCCCGGACTTTTCAAGGACTTTATTTTATCTCAACTACGCATAAGATTAAAAAAATCAACATTTCTATTCTATTTTCCCAACTTTTTTTAGCCTTTTAAGCAAAACTTTTTATGGAAAAAAGTTTGGCACAAACTATGCTCAACTGAACCTTGAATAGATAATTAACCAACTCCGGTGAATGTATTTGAATTGGCTCGCCAGGTCATCAGATTCAAATACATTGGGTCGTTTAAGGGAATATTGGCCATCTTTTCCTCCCAATATCCCTCTTAACGTCTTTCTCAAGGAGACAAGATCACGGAGAAGTAAAAACACGACTCAATTATGTTAGGAGGAATGATTAATGAGACGTACAAAACATAATTCGCAACTCTTGTTATGCATCAAAAATTGTTCACTTTCATTCATCATCTCTTTTGTGATGTTGGTGTCTTTGCCATTACAGGCAGCAACGCTGACAGCGACATGGGACCCAAATTCGGAAAGTGATTTGGCGGGATATAAAGTGTATTATGGTACCGAATCTGGCAGCTACAGTACGATTGAAGATGTTGGAAATACGACCAGCTATGTCGCACGGGACCTGGTTGCAGGACAGGAATACTTTTTTGTTGTAACCGCATACGATGAATCAGGCAATGAAAGCGAACCATCTGTCGAAGTTAGCGCTATGGCACAGCAAAACACCACAGAAATTACAGCTACGCTGACGAATGAAAATAATGTACTTTTGTCCTGGAGGGAAATCCCGGATGCCGATTCTTACGAAATCTATAAAAGCTCCGATCCCTACTCTTTCACAGCCACACCTCTGCAGACCGTGCAGGCTCTTCAGTATACTGACCAATCTGTTGAGCTGTCACCAAACAATGGCATTTATTATAAAGTGAAAGCGTTGCAGAATAGCTCGGAGATTTATCCGTTCGATCCGGTTGGCGTATTCACAATTAGTTTGAATAAAGGATTCAACCTCGTTTCTGTCCCTCTGTTTCCGGCAGACTCTTCGTTGGCGACAGTTTTTGGCACACAATTGACAGGTGGTCAGAATGCATCTACTGCCGATCGAATCATGTTCGTCAAAGATGATTATCAACTCGAAGTGGCATGGCTGGTGGAAGGTACAACAACAGCATACGAGGGCAAATGGATGGATGCGAGCGGCAGTGCGGAATCGTCACTTCAGGTTAATCCCAATTCTGCTTTTTGGATACAGGTAAGACCCGATCACGCTGATACATTGGTTACCGTGTCGGGAGTTGTCCCCATGTCAGCCGAACGCCACATTACTCTGGCTCAGGGATTGAACTTTGTTGGTTCGTGCTACCCCGTACCTGTGACTTTACATAATTCGGAATTGCAACAAGATGGAGTGGTTCAAGGTGGCACAAATAGTTCAGCATCAGATTTGGTTATGGATTGGGATGTGCAAAAATACAATGTAGCCTGGCTGGTCTCTGGTACGAATACAGAATTCGATGGAAAGTGGATGGATAATAGCGGCAATCAGGAAACCTCTATTCAATTCGAACCAGGCCAAGGATATGTGGTCTATATCAAAGGTGAACGTCAACAAACAGAGTGGACCTATCCAAATCCTAATCAACAATAAGTTATTATAGCCTTAGGAGGAAAATGATGAAATTAAGGATGTTAAATATACTCATACCCGCAATGCTCATTATTGGGCTCATGACGAGTGTGGCATTTGGCGGTGACTTTAACGCCCAATCCACAACCGGCATAAAATTAACAAATGATGAATTTGTTCCCGAAGGCAGTTTGATCCAACTGGTCTGGACCGGTTCTGACGGCCAGATTAATGAACCAAATTCCAATCCCGGGCACATTGGTGATCCTACCGGTGATGATGTGCTCATTGCCACCGCCGAGGTCGGTGATGGCTACCTTCCGGGATGGGCTAATGGTTGTTTTGATAAAGTGTTCTCCGGTGAACATATTCAAGTCGGCAATGTAGTTTATTTGCGAGTCTGGAACACGACGAACAGTCAACCTTCCATGTCATCGCTTTACGGTGACTCTAATCCCTACGAAATCCAGTCGGCACAAATTAATGAGACCCACGATTTTGGCACATTTTTCGTCAACTCGGTGATGGGAGCAGGCGGTTCGTCCGGAAGCATTGTCGTCAAGTCAAGCAGCGGCATAGTGATTCCTTCTGGCGGTTCATCCACATTTGTACCTGAAGGTTGCCGCGTAGAACTGATTTTTGCTGGTCCTGATGGCGCAATCAGCCATCCGGATGCCCTTTCCACGGATGTGAATTCGCTTGGCACTCCCACTGGAGATGATGTTTTAATTGGTACAACCACAATCGGTACCGGCGTGACCGGGAGCGCTAATGGCCGTTTCGGTCAATTGTTTTCCGACGAAAACATTCAGGCCGGAAGCTGGATTTATGTTCGAGTGTGGGATACCGATCAAACACCCACGTTAGAAAGCAAATTCGGTGATTCTAATCTCTATCAGGTGAAAACTGCTACGAATGAAGAAACTTATGAAGTCGGAACATTCAGCCTGAATACTTCTTTGGATGAGGTTACTGTTCCGGTAGAGTTGGCAAGTTTTAATGTGGAAAGTGTTGGCGGTCGTGTGATTATCAGTTGGTCAACCTTGTCGGAAAGTGAAAACCTGGGTTTTCATATTTACAAATGCACCACTCTAAAAGGAACGCGGGTTCGTGTGAACGAATCTTTGATCAAAGGCGCGATTAATTCTGAAACCCGGAACGATTACAAGTTTGAAGAACGCGTAACCGAGCCGGATCAGGAATTTTATTACTGGCTGGCTGATGTGGCAACCGATGGAACTATGGAATATCACGGTCCAAAACGCATCGTCACTCAAGCTGTGCCTGATGACTATGGTCTGGAAGAAAATTATCCAAATCCTTTCAATCCGGTTACAGCGATCACGTACATGGTCAAAGAAGCAGGCCACGTCGACTTGAACGTTTATAACCTTCGTGGTCAGCGTATTCGCAGCCTGGTGAATGCCAATAAAGAGGCTGGTGAATACACAGTGACCTGGGATGGCCGAAATGAAAACGGCGAAACGGTGACCAGCGGAATGTATTTTTACATGTTCCAGGTAAACGGTTTCCGGGCAACAAAGAAAATGACGTTACTCAAATAAGTTCTCTTACATAGGTTAATCATCTCAAGATGATTAACCTATTTTTTAAAGATATTTACTAAATAATTTTTTTTACAGTGCGACGAGGAGTGTAATGAGCAAGAACAAATGGTTGATACGAATGATGCTGATCATCAGCCTGGGGCTCTTTGCATGTGCGGCAAACAGAAGTGCCACAATGACAGTCTTTCACAATCCGGATGTTGGAATGGACATTTCGCCGGACAGCCTGGACGTACCGGATAATTATCGTCTGGGATATGGTGATGTCATTGATGTCAAGTTTTTCAACAATGACCGTTATAACGAAACCGTCGCTGTTCGCCCGGATGGCCGGATTTCTTTGCCGCGTGTTGGCGATATCAAAGTGGAAGGCATGTGCGTGGATGAACTTGATGACATTATTACCCGCACCTATGCTGAAATTCTCATCGATCCGGACGTCACTGTCATTGTTCGCGAGTTTGGCGGACAGAAATTCTATGTGATGGGCGAAGTTGAAAAACCGGGCACCTATTCGCTGTCTAAAGGCATGTCCGCATTACGAGCCATTGTCACGGCCGGCGGGCCGAAAAAATCAGCGAAAATGAGCAGTGTCATTCTTATTCGCGGTTCTGAAGAGCAGAACTTTATCGCCGAACGATTGAATCTGGAAATGACCGATCTCAGCTCAGCCATGTCCCATGACAAGAGGCTGCAGTCTTATGATGTGGTGTTTGTGCCTCGCACGTTCATAGCGGATCTGAACACTTTTATGTCGCAATTCTACGACGTGGCGTTGCCGCCTTTTGACGTGTGGACACGCTGGATGTGGTATAAATCAAATTTATAGAGTCGATTTCTCAACGAATTAAAAGAGTCAGAGATGATTGAATACTCCCAATACGATAGTCCAATGTCACCGCAGAGTTTTATGGGCGTACTTTACCGGCGCCGTAAAATAATTATCACACTTTTTTTGTGCATTGTGGTGACCGTTGTTGGTTTTACTTATGTCCTGCCGCCAATTTATGAATCCTCAGCCAAACTTATAGTGAATTATCAGAGTGATCAGGAAAAAGATTATCTATTAGGCGCACACTCAAATGACGACAATATCATCTACAATCGCCTGGGCTCGGAAGTGGTGATTTTAAAAAGCGGTCAGGTTCTTAAACCCGTCATTGCCAACCTCGGATTGGACGTGATTCGAAATAAAAAGAATGCAGATATCTCTGCAGAACGCCTGAACAGTGAAATACTTGAGCATCTTCGGCAGAATCTGGTGGTCGAACGTGAAAAAGATACCAACATTTTAAATATATCCTTTTCGCATCAAAATCCAAACACCGCCGCACAAATTACCAAAGCGGTTGTTTCAGAGTACATGAATCAGCGACCAAAATTGGCCAAAGATGATCGTGCGTTTGCCTTTTTTGATGATCAGATCAAAAAAATTAAAAAACGCATCAATGCTATTGAATCTAACAGTTGGCAGTTCAAAAAATCCGAACAAGTTCTTGTGCCGGATAAACAATCCGAGATTCTTTTTTCGCAACTCGCAGATTACGATAAAGAACTGACGCGAATACGCGCTAAACGCATCTCCAAAGAAGCCCGACTCAAGGTCATCATGCAACAGAGCGAGAACGGTGAACAGATTTCATTGCCCAACACAGAAGCCAGCGAGAGTCTCAGCAAGATGGATTACCTCAATGAACTGCGAAAAACACTGCTTCAGCTTCAGCTCAAAAAGAGTTCGATGGCAAAACGGTATACCGGAAAGCATCCCGAGATGCAGGTGGTGACACAAGATATTCAGGAAACAAAAGCCGAAATAAACGCCGAGATTTCAAAAATTATCCAGTCAGAAAAAACAGGTATCGAAGCCCTTCGGTCGGCTGAAATAGAAATGACAGACCGCATGAAAAGAGTTGCCAACTCGGTTGCTGACCTGTCGCGCCAGGAATACGAGTTAGGAATGCTGACTATTGGCATCGATGACTTGAAAGAAGTGTACTCTATGCTGATTCGTCAGCGTGAACAAGCCCGTATCGCTGCCAGCAAAAGAGAACACATGGTTCAGGTCCGGGTGCTGGAACCAGCCACAGTTCCTTACCTACCCTCCTGGCCGAACAAACCGCTGCTTGCTGCCCTTGCGGTTGTTCTGGGCGTTATTGTTTCTCTTGGCGTTGGATTTTTTGTGGAATATTTTGATCACTCGGTTAACACCGTCGAAGATGCACAAAATTGTTTGGGGCTGCCCATTTTGGCGGCTATTTCAGACGCTGATTCCAGGTTGCTTGTCCGACCAATGCCCCGACAAATTATGATATCTCGAGAATATTCGCAAACTCAACAAGTCAAATAAAAAGGGAAGAACTGAAAGGAGCAACAAAATGCGAAATGTGCTAAAGATTAAAAGATGGGAGGCGGGAATCAAACAGTACGAACTGGCAATTCTTTTAGGTTGCAGCTCTACGTATTTGTCCATGGTTGAAAATGGACGAGTTGAACCAACGGAAAAATTTAAGAAAAAAGTAGCTGAAATATTTAATGAGAACACGGGCGATATTTTCGCCGAGAATAAAGATGTGGCTTCTATGGTACAGGAAAAAAAAGTAGCTGCCCTGGTGTAGTGCCAATGGAGATAGACCATGTATCTGAAAAATTTTCATCTTGAAAAAGAACCCTTTGCATCCACCCCGGATCCGCAGTTTCTTTACCGCAGTCCGATTCACCAGGAAGCTCTGGAGCGTTTGACGGCTGCTGTGACGATGAGACGAGGCGTGAATGCGATTACCGCTGAACCGGGACTCGGCAAGACAACCCTCATCAGAACGTTGCTAGAAGAGTTTCAAGATAATATCCATTTTGCCTGGTTATTTAACACAACTTTGAGTTCGATTGATTTATTGAAATATATTTGCCGTGATTTTGGCTTTAGCCCAACCGGCAAAGACAAAAGTGATGTGCTGATGGAATTATATACGTTTCTTATCCGGGAATATAAAAAAGATAAAAATTGCCTGATTATTATCGATGAAGCTCAGAATTTGCAACCCTCTGTTTTGGAGGAAATTCGTTTACTCTCTAATTTAGAGACAGCGAACAGCAAGCTGGTGCAAATTATCCTTTCCGGTCAACCTCAACTCGATGAGTATCTTGATCTGCCCAAATTGGTTCAGTTGAAGCAACGTATCAGTCAAAAAGCCACGCTGGCACGACTGGATGCGGAAGAATCGGAAAAGTATATTCAGCACCGCCTGGCCATCGCTGGCGGCGATGGGTCTATTTTTACAGATGCGGCTTTGAGTTCGATTCATGAAATCGCCGACGGCATTCCCCGGCTTCTTAATCAGGTCTGTGAAAACGCCATGATGTTGGCAGCAAAGCGGGAAATGACTGAAATCGATGCTGTGCTTATTCGCGAACTGGTCGAGCGCGAACTTGTGATTCAGGCTCATATTCCGGAAGATTTTAACGAATCCGTTGAATGTTTTGAACAGAATGAAGAGCCAGAACCTTGTGTTGAATCCCAACCGGATTCGGAAACAACTTTTGACGAGCTACAGACTAAAGAGAAGGTGCAAAGCGAAACACCGTTTCAAGAGAAACAATCTCCTGAAAAGTATGTACCGGCCGGAAAAGCTGAGAATAAAGCTGTTCCTGAAAAACATGCTGGCATGTTTGGATTTATCGACGTCGGTGAACTAATTAGCGTGCTGTAAGAGCTGGAGGAATGAATGAGTGTGGTTCATGAAATGTTAAAAGAGGCTGAACAGGAAAGAATCATTATGCCTCGCCGTCCAAAGCAGGACGAACGAAAAGGCATTTTTGTCTTTGACCTGCCGCGTGAGTTGCTGAATGATTTTTATGATCTGAAAGAATATGTCCGGATTTCCACTCTCCGGGATGATGTGCGGGTGCTGTCGATTGCCAATTCCTTGAATGGCGAGGGATCATCAACAATTGCTACATATTTGTCTTTTTTGATGGGCGGCGGTTTGATAAAGCGGGCCGAAGATGCGATCCAAAAACCAGATGATGACCAGCCTAATTCTGGTAAAAACCAACCTGGCGAAAACCTGTTTAATATGTCTGCTGAAAAATCCGATAACTATGCGGAAAAACAGAATGATCAACAGAATGTTTTCCTGGACTGGCAAGATGATGTTGAATCTGTTGATGAATATGAAAATGCGCGGGAAGATGTGCTTCTCGTCGACGGCAACATGCATCAGCCTCATTTGCACCGGTTTTTTGGCGTTCAGCCGGATAACGGATTAGCTGAAGTTATTGAGAATGGCCTGGATTGGCGGGAGGTCATGTTGTCGATCCGCGACAGCAATCTGCGATTTATCACAGCCGGATCAGCTCAAATGAATCCGACAGAGTTGATCGGCAGTGACCAGTTTCAACAGCTCGTGATGGAGTGGAAGAATTATTTTCGTTACGTCATTTTTGACTCGCCGGCTGTGCTGACACACGCCGATGCCCTCAGTATGGCTGCCATTGTTGATGGAGTGGTCCTGGTCGTTCGTGCCGGTCATACCCGGTGGGATATTGCCCAGAATGCCAAGCGAAAATTAACCACCGCTCGCGCCAACTTGTTGGGCGTTACCTTGAATCGGCGAAAAATGAGTATCCCAGATGGTTTATATAGAAAATTAGTTTAATTCAGGTTCATTATGTTAGCGACGGCACAAAAATATAATTATTCCAACAGTCTTAAACTTATGATCGTGCTCAGCGCGTTGTTGGTTACCTGTGCAGCAATCTGGGCGGTGTGGTCGCTGGATATGAAATGGACGATTTTTACCTTAATGGGACTTGCCTTCCCGTTTGTGATCGTCCTGATTCCCGACGCACGCCGGTTTATTCTCGGCGTGCTCATGTTTGTTATTCCGTTGAATGCAGATAGAAATTTGATGATGCACCCAAGTCCAGGTGGCGCTGATGCTTATACAATCGGTTTGACAGATGTGTTACTGTTCATCTTGCTGTCCATCACCATAGTGCGATTGGCGCAATCTAAAAAAGCCGGTGAAATCGAATTGTTTCCGGCGATTCTTGTTCCATCCCTTGCCATGCTGGCCTTTTTCTTTTTGTCATTAGTTGCAGCTAAAGATTTGATGTGGAGCAGTTTCGATATTATTAATTTTTGTAAAGCTATCATCTTTTTCGTGGTTCTGGGTAATAATATCAGAAATGAAAAAGATTTGTCCATTGTGCTTGGCGCTGCTCTGGCAGGACTTTTTGTGCAAAGCATGATTATAGGATGGCAAAGTCTGAGTCCGGAAGCTTCGTTCGTTCTGCAGAAATTTGGCCTGGGTGCACCCGCAGAACTGCAGCATTTTGAGATGCAGGCTTCCGATCTCTCCCGTCCGGGCGGAACTATCGGGCACTGCAATCACTTTGCCCGCTATGTGGGACTCCTGGTACCAGTAGCTATTATCCTCGCACTTGTTCAACGAAAACAAATGTCACTTTTTTTAACCGTTATTGCTGTTGCTGCTTCCGCAGCTCTGGTGAATACACTGACCAGAAGCTCATGGATCGGTCTGGTTCTCAGCTTGATAGTCATGCTCCCGGCCATGCTCCGTTTCTGGCATATCAGTTTTCGGGTGTTAGGCAAGCTGGCTGCAGCCGGTGTGATTTTTCTTCTGCTCATGGCATTCTTTTTTCGGCCCATCTGGGGACGGATTGTTTCCGATGACAAGGGATCCGCAAACACGCGAATCACGACAGCAAAGGTTGCTCTGGAAATTATTCAAGATTATCCGATAACCGGTTGCGGAATTAACAACTATGGATCGATGATGGGGGACTATTGGAACGCGGAAGATTCATTTACGCGTTACGCCGCTGTTCATAACACCTATTTGCTCTATGCCGCCGAAATTGGCGTGCTCGGCTTTGCCGTTTATATTTGGCTGCTGATTGCCTTTTTTCTTCGCATACGCCGGGCAATGCATTCGCTCAAGCCGTTCTTTTCAGCGGTTGCTATTGGGATTTGGGGAGGTTACGTCGCTTTTCTGGTCACGGCATTAACGGATAAAAGTTACAAGGAGAACTTTACTCTCCTGCTGGTGCTGTGGGGGCTTATGGCGATTGTTGAAGCCATGAATCGAATGGATAATCGATATCGATCCACAATTGCTGTTCAGCATAAATGAGGAAAGACAAATGGGTTCAAAAGAGATATCACAGTTGTTTGGAAAAAATATTTGGTTGCGGAAAATCGGCTATTTTCTTATCCGTTTAACCACTTTGCGTGAATGGTACTTGCACCGCGCAATGAAAAAGATTTTGCCCAACAAGGAGAAACCATTCCGCCTTTTGGATGCCGGCAGCGGAATGGGGCAACATGCGATAGCTATTGCCGAAAGCTACCGCAATGCACGTGTGACCGGCATTGAACTGGATAGCGAACAAGTTCAAGACTGCCAGGATTTTGCCCTGAAGATTGGCCTGGAAAATGTTCACTTTTACAAAGGCGATCTCACCACGTTTAATTATCGCGAGGAATTCGACGCTATTTTCTGTTCGAGTGTTCTGGAACACATCACCGACGATACCACTGTAATGCGAAAACTTTACAAAGGATTGCGGGAAAACGGCAGTCTTATTGTTTATGTGCCAACAAGTGAAAAGCGAGTTCTTGTCACATTAAAGCGTTCCATGGAACGGCAACTCAAAGAAAACAATGAAAAGTATCCCCACCAACATGTGCGTTATTATTCGGAAGAAGAGCTGGTGGAAAAGCTTGAAAAAACCGGCTTTGATATTTTAGACTCCACCATTACTTACGGTTCATTCGGACGATTAGCTTATGATATTGTCACGACTGTGCAGTATAGTTCTTTTTTCCTGTATATTTTTCCATTTTATATGATGTTCATTCACCCGTTTGTTTTACTTCTCATGTGGGCAGATATTTATCGAAAAAATGAAAACGGCAACGGTTTGATGATTCTGGCGAGAAAAAAATGACAGCATGTTACGCTCTTTATTAAAAAATACAGCCGCCCGCACCGCAGCGGTGCTGATTAATAGAGTGGGAGCCGCTATTTTTTGGCTGGTGGTGGCACGCGAGTTAGGAGCGAGCGCTCTGGGTGTTTTGGCGTTCGCGATTTCGTTATTTTCCTTTTTTTATACCCTCTCTACTTTGGGTTTGGGAGCTGTCGTGGTCCGTGAAGTAGCTCGACAACGAGCCGCGGCATCAGATTATTTTGGCCATGTACTGTTGTTAGGACTTTTGTCTTCGTTCGCAGCAGCGCTCTGTCTTTTTGTTACAGTATATATTGTGAATCCGGCAGCAGATACTGTTTTCGCTTCTATACTCGTTGCTGTCGCTATGTTCCCGGCCTCTGTTTTTTACTGGAGCAAATCCCTGTTGACGGCCGTCGAGAAAATGGAATATATTTCCATAGCGCAGACGCTTGAAAATATTTTCAAGATAGTATTCGGAACCGGCGCGATTTGGCTGGGAGCGGACATCAGAACGGTGGTTATTATTTGGGTGGCAAGCAAGTTTCTTTTGGGTGGTACCGGATTTCTTTTCGCAGTGCGAACGGTTGCCTGGCCGAACTTTCAATGGAAATCCCATATCATCCGGCATTTGATCAGACTCGCGCCTTCATTTTCTCTCATTACGCTATTTAACAGTTTTTTCTGGTCTGTAACGGTGGTGCTGTTGACACATTATGCCGGTGAAAAGCAAGCCGGTCTTTTTAGCGCGGCTTATAAACTTGTCGACGTTTGTGTTGCCGTGGCACTGGCGTATGGCCAGGCAATTTTTCCCATCACCTCGCGGCATATTAAACACCAGGTGCAGAAAATTCAGGCATTGTATTCCCATTCTTTGAAATATATTTCGCTGCTCACCCTGGCTGTAGCCGCAGGGACCAGCGTGCTCGCACCACAAATTATACGGTTTGTGTACGGCGAGGACATGCTCGGTGCAGAGCCGCTTTTACGTCTGCTCATCTGGATGATTGTGCCGTTTGCCCTTGTCCCCATGCTGGCGTCTTCTCTGGTTAGTCATGATCTGCAAAACCGGGACTTGCGGGCAAACATCTTCGCTGCGATGAGTATCGTCGCATTCAATCTTGTTTTTATACCAGCTTACGGCGCATTCGGAGCAGCGATTTCCTTGCTGTTAGCGTGCGTTGTCTTTATGGGTGTTGAACTGTTTTTTGTCAATCGCAAGTTGTTCACGATTCCATTTCCTGTAGAACTAGTAAAAGTGATTCCCGGCCTTTTGTTAATGGCTATTGCACTTTATTACTGCCGCCATGTTCATATTATTTTGACCGTATGGATTGGCGCTCTTGTCTATGCCTTTTATCTGTGGATTTCCGGCATTGTTAAAAAGCAAGATATTGTGATCATTAAAAATGTGAGAACCGCATCATGAGATACGCATCTGCTTCTGTTAAATTATCTGTCATTATTCCGGCAAAAGATCGAAGCACAACGCTCATTCGTGTGCTCCGGGCACTGGAGCATCAATATTGCGATAAACAATTATTCGAAGTCATTGTAATCGATGATAAATCCTCGGATGATACGTTTAACGTGCTGAAAGGATTTGCCGGGAAAACCCAATTAAATTTTCATTTTTTAAAAGGAGAAGGAACCACGCCCGGAGCGGCGCGCAATAAGGGGTTGCGTCATGCTTGCGGAGAATGGGTGCTGTTTTTGGATGCCGATACCATCCCTGATTCGTATGTCATCCGGCAGCATTTGCATTTCCATCAAAAACTGGATGAATCTGTCTGTGTGATCGGATATGTGCACATGGATTCCCAGCTCGAAAATGTGCAACAAGCGCGCAGAAATGAAACGCTGTTGACGTTTTCGCCGCATACCTGGCTGTCATGGCCGGATTTCCGGACGGCGAATTCATCCATGAGCCGCAAACGTTGTTTGGATGTGGGCGGTTTTGATGAAACGCTTGTTGCGGCCGAGGATACCGAGCTTTCCAGCCGGCTTGCCCGGCAGGGTATGTGTTTTTACTATGTAGATAGCATCCGGGTATGCCACTATCATCCCATGGATGTTAAAGGTTATTTCAAAAAAGGCCAGCTTTATGGTCAGGCCGCAGCATTTTGGTATCGAAAATCACCGGACCTGCGGCCGCTTTTGGTGCAGCGTTACGGCGTTTTTGCCCGGGAAACACATTTCTATAAAAAGATCAAATACATCGCCCGATCTTTAGTGGTGAACAGATTGACTGTTCCTGCCATTGCTTTTTGGGGACAAAGAATCCGGCCTACATGGACCGAATTCTCGGACCGGTTGTACTGGTGTGTCTATCGCTACTGCACGCGCCGGGCCTTTCGTCAGTATATGACCAGGAACGCGAACGAATAAATCAGGAGACAGATGTTATGCAAATTCTCATGACCAATTGGGTTTATCCGCCGGAATTTTCCGGAGCCGCCATCCAGTGTCACCGGCTATCAAAGGCCCTGCGGACTTTGGGGGTGAATGTCAGAGTGCTGACTGGCACCCATGAATCCGGGCTCGTGGGACAGGATTCGGTCGATGGTATTCCGGTATTCCGGATTTTGCGAGACCGTTCATCAGTCATGGGACAGGCAAAATACTGGTGGGAAATCGAAAAGTATTTTCGCAAGCACCGGAAAATTTTCGATATAGTGCACACGCACGGTTTTCATCCGCGAATTAACATGGCAGCCAAACGAACCGGATTGCCTGTTCTGCAGAAAATCACCGCTCATCATCTGGATGACCCGTTAGCCGTTCGTCACCGCCCGCTTGGTAAATTCAAATATAAAATTTATGACAAGGCTGATGCGGTCATTCCCACCTCGAAATTACTCGAAGAAGCCTGCCAGGCCAGTCCGTTGCCGCAAAATCGAATTATCCGCATTCCGAATGGCGTGGATATTGATGTTTTTCATCCGGTCCCAAAACAGGAGAAATTGAGACTGTGCGAAAAGTTCCATACGCCAAAAGAAAAGGTCGTATTGCTGGCTGTCGGCAGTGTTAGCTATCGCAAAGGACTGGATATGCTTGTTCATGCCATCTATGAACTAGATGACAAACTTAAGGACAGGATACGCTTGTGGATCGTCGGTCCGACCCATAACCAGAATAATTACGGCAAGAGCGATCCGACATTTAATGAGTTTACCGACAGTATCCGGTCATTGATTGGCCAGCTTTCACTCGAGCATGTTGTCCAGTTTAAAGGACGGCAAAACAATATCCAGGAGTACATGCAGGCCGCAGATGTATTTGTCCATCCCAGCCGCAACGAAGGCCAGCCGAATTCTATTCTGGAAGCCATGGCATGCGGACTGCCGGCGGTGGCGAATATGCTGCCAGGTATCACTGACGAGATCATCCAGACCGGCCGCTTTGGGTATCTGGTGAATTGTGAGGAGACGCAAACCTTTGCCGCAGCGCTGCGTGTGTTGATCAAAAATGCTTCATTACGTGAACGTCTGGGACAGCAAGCCAGAACTCATATCCTGCGACATTATGATATTAATAAAATTGCCCAGCGCTATATCTCTGTTTATTCCGGTATCTTTCACAAAGATGCCTTTGAAAAAGTCAAGTCACGTTCCCCTATCTGGAAACAGATGTTGTCATGGAAACAGTAACCGATTTTGCCAAAGCATACCAGCAACGGTTTATCCCCCAAATTCGAGCCTTTCAAAAAATCCTCGAAAAAGTTCAATTAGCTGAACCTGTAAAAAAAATCCTGATACTGGGTTGCGGCAATGGCCTGGAAGCGGCTATGGCAAAGCAGTATCTGAATCTCACTGTTGTGGGTATTGATGTGGTCAAAGATTTTGATCCGCAGGCTATACAGGTCACAAATCTCCTTCAGTACGACGGAAGTCGAATGCCTCTTGCTGATCAATATTTTGATGCTGTGTATTCTTTTCATGTACTGGAACATATTGAACGGGTCGAAGACGTGCTTGCTGAAGTTCAGAGAGTTACTCGTCCGAATGGCGTGATATATTTCGGCGTTCCAAATAAATCTCGGCTTTTGGGATATTTCGGCATGAAAAGTAAAACTTTTGGACAAAAGTTTGCAGCAAACGTTTATGACTGGAAAAAGAGAATAACCGGAAAATGGCAAAACAAATTTGCCCATGCCGGTTTCAGTGAAACGGAATTGTCAAAGTTATTACAAAAATATTTTAAAGATGTAAAACCAGTAACACATTTATATTATTCTGAAAAATGGCCAAAACTGAAAAACATATTACAATCCATACAAATGACGAAAATCGATCGAGTCGTATTGCCATCGGTTTATGTGATTGGCCGGAATTTGTAAAGTTAATGAGCAAAAGAGCAGTCGATGTTAGACATTGAATTTAAAGATTTTAGCGCAGGATACACGTTGAGCGGATTACAACATGCACTGATTAAACGCCTGATCAGTCCATCGCGAAAATACAGTCGCATGCTGGAAAAATCACAGTGGTGGTCAAAAAGTGATATAGAGAGTTATCAACTCGATCAGCTCAAAAAGCTGTTAACCAAAGCTTACAGAGATGTGCCATATTATCGCGGTGTGATGCAGGTGTTTAATGTTACCCCGTCGGATATATGCTCTTTGGAAGATATTCAGCTCATTCCTTTTTTGGAGAAAAAAGATGTGCGGCGCCGTTATCGTGACCTGGTGTCTACATCTTCCCTCACTTCATTGTTGTATAAATGCCACACCAGCGGCACCACCGGCACACCGTTAACTTTATATCGCGACATCAAAAATATTGGTTTTGAATATGCCATGCTGTCACGTCAGCGTCAGTGGGCTGGCTTGTATCCTGATGAACGCATCGCGACTCTCAACGGCGAACTGATTCCGGAAAAGAAAACGCAGAAAAATATCTTTTGGAGCTTTAGCCCTTTTGACAACAAATTGCTGATGTCATCATATCATCTTTCCAAAGAAACCGCAATGTACTATATCGACGGTCTGGACCGGTTCCAGCCGCAAGGGATTCAGGGGTATCCGTCTTCGCTTTATGCGCTGGCAAAATTTATGAATGAACACAATATATCTTTTCCGGTAAAAGCAGCACTCACATCGTCGGAAACATTATCTGATGAACAACGGCGCGTGATCGGGTCGGCTTTTAATTGCATTGTTTATGATTATTACGGCATGGCGGAGCGGGTGGCGGCTATTCATACCTGCGAGTTGGGACACTATCACATCGTCCCGGAATACAGTCTGGTCGAATTTATTCGCAACAAGAATTTATCAGACGGCCATTACGAAATCGTGGGCACGTCTTTTACAAACCATGTCATGCCGTTCATTCGTTATCGCATTGGTGACATCGTCCAAGTCAGTGACACCACCTGCACATGTGGACGGGAGTTCCCTGTCATTGACCGCATCGTTGGCCGAGTGGACGATTATGTGGTCACACCGAGCGGAAAATTAGTTGGCCGTCTGGATCATATTTTTAAAGGCGCTCAGAATTTAATTCAGGCGCAAATTTATCAGCCGGATTCGCAGCATGTTATTCTGCGAATTGTCCCGGATCAGTCTTATAAGAAATCTGACGGTGAAGCTGTATTAGAAAAGTTGAATCGCCGCTTAGGTGACGATATGAAATACGAAATTGAAAATGTTGATTCAATTCCCCGAACCAGTCGCGGAAAATTGAAATCCGTCGTGTCCGAGGTAGAGGTATTCGCAGAGTAGGAGGAAAGCTATGAAGATTTCAGTGATAGGATTAGGATATGTTGGTTGTGTGACCGCGGCCTGTTTTGCCGAAATGGGACACCAGGTTATTGGCGTGGATGTGAATCCATCCAAAGTCCGGTTGATCAATCGCGGCGTTTCACCCATTGTTGAAGACCGTATTACCGATTTAATGCGCGAACAAGTTAAAAGTGGTTCCTTGTATGCCACTCAAGATATTGAAAAAGCTGTTAAACAAACAGATATTATTTTTATCAGTGTCGGCACGCCAAGCAGCCCGGATGGCAGTCTTGATTTTTCTTTTGTGGAACGAGCTTGCCTCGAAATTGGCATGGCGTTGAAAAAGACAAAAGCTTACAAATCGATTGTTCTTCGAAGCACAGTCTTGCCCGGTACCACTGAAAATATTGCCATCCCCAGGCTCGAAGATTATTCCGGCAAAAAAGCTGGCAAGGATTTTGGTTTTGCTCTCAATCCCGAGTTTTTGCGCGAGGGTACAGCCGTTTATGATTTTTATCATCCCCCGAAAACCGTCATCGGAGAACTGGATAAACGAACCGGCGCCATTGTCGAAAGAATCTATAAAGAAATTGACGCCCGCATTTTCCGGATCGGCTTGAACGAAGCATCGATGATCAAATATACCGACAATGCCTTTCATGCCATTAAAGTGACATTTGCCAATGAAATCGGTCGCTTGTGCAAAGAGTTCAATATCGATTCACGCGTGGTGATGAACGTTTTTACCAAAGATACAAAGTTGAACCTTTCAGCCATGTATTTCCGGCCGGGATTTGCCTTTGGTGGAAGCTGTTTACCCAAGGATCTGCGGGCCATCACATGCACGGCAAAACAATCTGATATTTCTGTACCGTTGTTAGATGCGGCGCTGCAGAGTAATCTGGAACACATCCGGTTTGCTGCGAATATGGTGCAAAAGGATGCAAAAGCCAGGATTGGCATTCTTGGTGTGAGTTTCAAGGAAGGCACCGACGATCTTCGCGAAAGTCCGGTTGTGACTTTGGCAGAAAAGCTATTGGACGAAGGTTATAGCCTGAGTATTTTCGATCACAACGTGAGTCAGGCAAAAAAGAACGGTTCGAATGCCGATTATTTAAAAGAAAAATTCCATCATCTTGAAAACACGCTTTGCGATACGGCTGATGATGTCGTTTCCAAATCCGATGTGCTGGTCATAGGCAACCGGACCAAAGAACATGAAGCAGCATTGAAAAGATTGAAAAACCAACATCGAATTGTTGATCTGTCCGGGATCGAATTCAAAAAAACTGAGGATATGAAAGAGGCACATTATGAAGGCATCTGCTGGTAAAGTTTTAATAATTGTGCAAAATCTGCCCGTTCCTTTTGACCGGCGCGTGTGGCTGGAAGCGCAGACACTGCGAGACTATGGTTGTGATGTTGCTGTCATTTGTCCAAAGTCGGAACAATATCATAAAAGTGTTGAACGCATCGATGATATCAATATTTACCGCTACAAAATGCCAGTGGATGCCCACGGCGTTTTAAGTTATTTCTTTGAATTTGCCTACGCCTGGTTAGCGACTGCTATTTTATCCCTTTACATTTGGCTGCGCCATGGCTTCGACGTCATTCAGGCATGCAATCCTCCTGACACCTATTTTGTGCTTGGTGCGTTTTACAAAATATTCGGTAAAAAATATGTATTCGATCATCACGACCTGTCCCCGGAAATGTTTACGGCAAAGTACAAAGGCTCTCACCCCAGGTTGAGGCGTATTTTGTTGTGGCTCGAAAAAATGACTATGAAAACCGCGGATGTTGTCATGGCAACAAACGATTCTTATAAAGAAATTGCAGTGCAGCGTGGCGGTAAACAAGCCAAAAATGTGTTTGTTCTCAGAACAGGACCGGATATGCAGCGGTTGCGCGTCATGCCAAAAGATAACAGCTTGCTTGAAGGTAAAAAGCATTTGGTCTGTTACCTCGGTGAAATGTGTCCCCAGGATGGCGTTGATTACTTGTTGCGTGCTGTTGAACATATCTATTACAACCGGAAAAAGCGTGACGTCCAGTTTGTCATCATGGGAGGAGGCCCGGCTATGCCGCAATTTCAAAGAATGTCTCAGGCTCTGGGACTGCAGGAAAACGTGCATTTTACTGGCCGAGTTTCCGACGAGACGTTGTGCCGGTATCTTTCATCGGCTGATGTCTGTGTGGCACCGGACCCGAATACAGAGTGGTCAAATCATTCTACCATGAACAAAGTGCTGGAATACATGGCGTTTGGTAAGCCCATCGTCTCTTTTGACTTGCTGGAAACCCGGGTGTCTGCCCGGCATGCTGCCACATATATAGAACCAAATGATACAACCGCATTTGGCGATGCAGTACTGGACCTTTTGCAACATCTGTATAAAAGAGAATACATGGGACGGTATGGTTACAACCGGATCCGGAGTCAATTATCCTGGGCGCATACGCACAAGGCGTTATTGTTGGCTTATCAAAATGTGCTGCCGGGACTCATGTCGCCGGAAGAAACCGAACACACCTTGACAGATTATATTCTCACCCGTATTCAGGGTCTTGCAATCGATTCACTTTTGTTTGAAACCGCGTCTGGTTCAGAACCTGAATTCGAACCGGCTGCAGAACATGCCGAATGGAACCTGGAGGTAAACATTGGCTGAACATGAAGTAGAGGAGAGGAATGAAGTTACCGTTTGTTGCTTTGTATATTTTGATTATTTTAGTCTTTATCATTGCTGGTTGTTCCGAAACACCATCCCAACCGTCAACCACTCCTGCCTGGCAGGCGATAAATAACGGTCTGCCGGAAAATACCACCGTTCAAAGCATAGCATGTGCACCCTCTGATCCGTCTACTATTTATGTTGGAACTTTTTCGGGTGTTTACAAAACTGAAAACAAGGGTAATAAATGGTCAGTGTGCGGTCAGGGTTTGCCGTTGAATGATGTGAGCGCTGTAGCTGTTCATCCAAAAAAGGCTTCTCATATTTATGCCGGCACATGGGGACGCGGACTGAGCCGTTCAATAGATGGCGGTGAGACATGGCAGGATATCTGGCCCGGGGACGCACAACTCCATATCACCTGTATCACTATATCAGTTTTGACTCCCGATATTGTCTGGGTGGGCACCGAAAGTGGTTTGTACAAAAGTAAAGATCAGGGTGCTACCTGGTCTCACGTTTATCTGTCCGGCCGGGTGACGGCTGTTACTGTGCATCCGGACGATGCTTCCGTTCTTTTCATGGGAATTGACATTCGAGGCACGTTCAAAAGCACGGACGGCGGTACATCATGGACGAAAATAAATAACGGTCTTTATTCCAGCGGCGAGAGTATAGCGGCGGCGAACTGTTTTGCTTTTCATCCCGGGAATGCGCAAGAAATATTTATGAGCACCGGTTGGGTGGATTTGTACAAAACAACAGACAGCGGAAAAAAATGGCACAAGACAGCCGATTTGCTGACAGAATTGGATGTCCAGGCCGTTGCTATTCATCCGGATAATCCGCAACGGCTCTGGGCTCTGACACAAAGAGATGGCATTTATACCAGCAAAGACGGCGGCATCTCCTGGTCACCGATGAATGAAGGCTATGCCGGTAAAAGAGCGTATGATATGCGCTTGAGCGCTGGAAATTCAGTTACGCTATATGTCGGAACATTAGGTCATGGGATATACAAATATGTCCATGACTGATTCACATAAATATCTCTGGGCGATTTTGTTGTTAGCCCTGTCTCTGCGACTGGGTTACGTTTTTTATGCCTCCCCGGAAATCCATTGGGAAGATGAATATGATTATTTGACATTATCCCAAAAATTTGCCAGCGGAGATGGCTATGTGAATGAGCACGGCAAGCCAACCGCATTTCGTCCGGTTGGATACCCGCTCCTGTTGGCTGGATGTCATCTGCTCGGACTTGGCTCTGTCCCGGCTATTCGCATGATTCAGGTTGTTTTGAGCATCGTTTGTGTCTGGCTGACGTTTTTGATTGCGGAACATTTTGTTAATCGCAAGACTGCGCTGTGGGCGGCTTTTTTTGCGGCTATCTATCCTTATTTTATTTTTCTGCCAGCAACGTTAATGTCGGAAACATGGTTCAGCCTGTTGTTGTTGGCTGGTACCTTTTTTTATCTTAAAGGTGAGTTTCAGACGCATTATCTTAATACCGTCCTTGCCGGAATTTTAATGGGACTGGCCGTGCTTACTCGTCCTTCGGCTCTGGTGCTGGTTTTTGCTGTTTTGTTGTGGACCGGTCTGCGGCATGGTTCGAATCTCAACTCAATTTTAACCAGGACAGCTTTGTTTGCTCTAACCGTTGCTATGATTATTGTCCCGTGGATGATCCGAAATCAGGTGCAAATGGGCGCTTTTCAATTGTCCTCCAATGCCGGCCGGAATTTGTGGTTGGGAAATAATCCGCAGAGCACAATCAATACGGGAAGTAACATTGACATGTCGGAAGATTTTCATGAGTTGGTTGAATCGCTTCCGGAATTTGAGGCAGACAAAATTTACAAACAACGCGCCTTGACTTTTATGAGAAGCAATCCTCAACATGTGCTCTGGCTTTCGCTGCAAAAAGGATTGAGTTTCTGGCGGTTTGGACCGTCGCCAACTACAGAAGGTTATGTCGATCAAAATAGCTGGCATCGGTGGATTAGTTTTCTGAGTTACGGTCCGATTTTTCTGCTCGCCATCGCCGGATTTTTAACGGCATCGAAAAAAGCGCAAAGCATCATGCTTTTATGGATTTTTTATGCATTGGCATTCACCGCCGTGCATGCTGTTTTTATCAGCAAAGTCCGGTTCCGGTTGCCGCTGGATTACTTTTTAATGATGATGGCAGCCGTGGCTTTACAAAAAATAATCGAGTTTGTTAAACAATTAAATTTCCCAAAATTAAATGTTGTAACCAGATGATATACCGTTTTAACATATTATTTTTTCTGATATTCATATGGGTGCTATCCCTCCCCTCGGCACCGGGTTATACTGTAAACATACTCGAGTCATCGGATGATCATATTCTTTTCCGGGTATATGTCGATTCCGTTTCAGTCGTTCATGCGGAAGAAAATGGAAAATGGGTTGCAGAGGTGAACATCCCCGGCTGCGAAATGATCGAAAAACCAGGAAGCCCGCATACTCCCAGAATCGGTGTGATGCTCGGGATTCCTCCGTCAGGTGATCCTCGTGTGAGCATTGTTCAAAAACAATCATCTACCCGGGACGTTGGAATGCTGACAGGCACAGACAATAGTCATCACTCTTTGCCAGAATGGTTCCCTGGGAAAATCGTGTCTCACTCTGAACCCGGTTTTATACGCAACCAGCGTGTGCTGCCGGTTCATATCAATCCGGTGCGTTATTCGGCCTCCTCGCAATTAACTCAAATCGTGCGAACTGTGATTGTTCGCATTGACTTCGATCAATCCCATTCTTCAAACAGTGGAATTCCTAACTCACGTCTGGACCCAGAGTTTGAAGATATTTATCGCCAGTTTTTAAACAATTACGAGACCAGCCGGTCCTGGCGGGTGTCGAATAATACATCTTTTCTTGCTAAATCTACAAAGGAATCCAAACCGCGTTATAACATCAAAGTTCATAAAGACGGTGTGTACGCAGTCAGTGGTGAAGAACTGGCTCAGGCTGGTGCTGATCTTTCCGCAATCGATCCGAAATCCCTTGCCCTTTCAAATCGCGGCCAACCGGTGCCTATTATTGTGGAAGGCCAGGGAGATGGTGTGCTCGATAAGAATGACCGCATTATTTTTGTCGGCGAGCACAATTGGGGTGAACATTCATATTATTCTTATTATTCAGATACCAACGTTTATGTGTTGACGTGGGGGGGCAAAACAGGTCTCCGTTATGTGCAAGTCCCTGCCATACCCGGCGACCAGAATTCAAAGACCATCACCACCACTCCGGCAACCGTGCATATCGAACGCGATGTGACATATCGCCGTCTTGTTGGGTATGAAGATACAACTCAGGATCACTGGTACTGGATGCAACTGGTGGATGGCGAAAAGTACGACATTCCGGTCCATCTGCCGCATCCTGTTGTGGACCAGCCTGTACAAATTCAAGCTGATTTTTACGGCTTTACCGATTCCCGGGAAGCAGAGATCGACCATCATGTGGTTGTTTCCTGGA
This sequence comes from uncultured Cytophagia bacterium, assembly GCA_964607755.1. Taxonomy (GTDB): domain Bacteria; phylum Zhuqueibacterota; class Zhuqueibacteria; order Residuimicrobiales; family Krinioviventaceae; genus CAZSMC01. The sequence goes on from CAZSMC010000029.1 coordinate 25,553, forward strand.
ATGGCAAAAAAATCGGCGACGCTTACGGCAGGTACAAATCGCCGTTTTCATTTAGCAAGACCGGCGTTATTCCGAATATGGTTGAAAACAATACGGTGCGTTTTGAGCTGCCTTTAGATTTGCCTGAGGTTTCGGTGGATCACGTTTTTTTTAACTGGCTGGATATTCAGTATCACCGCCATTCGATTGCAGAAAATGGTGTGCTGAAAATGGAATTGCCTGCAAAACAGGCAAATGCCAAAGTGACCGGATTCGAAACAGGTGACATTCTTTTGCTTTCAGAAGACGGTCGCAGGCTAACTCATGCCGATGTCTCACAAGACGAAAAGACTTTCAGTGTACGATTTTCTTTGCCCGGCGGTATTCCGCTTTCCCTCTATGCTGTGGAGCGCTCCAGCCTGCTGTCTGTAGATGGTATCGAGAAATGCTCGCCTGAGAATTTACGCAGCCACCAGCGCGGCGCAGATTACATTATTATCACACATCCGGATTTTGCAGACCAGGCCAATCGATTGGCTGACCACCGTGCAACGCAGAGCATGCGTACAGCCATAGTCAGCATCAAAGATATTTACGATGAATTCAGTTACGGATTGTATGATCCCAGAGCCATAAAACGTTTTTTGAAACACGCTTTTGAAAATTGGCCCAAGCCCGAACCTTTGTACGTTCTATTGATGGGGGATACATCCTATGAGATGAACAAGTGGCTTTACAACGACGATCTCAAAAAATCTTTTGTCCCAAGTATGATGCAGTTTACAGCAACCTGGGGCATGACATCGAGTGATAATTATTTTGTTGCTGTGAGCGGTGATGATATTTTGCCGGATATGTTTGTCGGGCGACTCCCGGTCAACACGCCTGAACAAGCCGGTAATATGGTGTCAAAAATTATTGCTCATGAAACCCAAAGTCCGGTTGACGAATGGCGACGGCAGATTTGCCTGGCAACCGGCGATGAACCGTTCTTCGAGCTGTGTGCTCAGCACGCCGTTGACAATGTGATTCCTGATCGATATAAAACAAATTGGGTATCCACGCAAACCCAGTCGCCGCATTATCATACAACTTCGGATTTGATCGACTGGATTAACAGCGGTCAATCGGTGATCAATTTTATCGTGCACGGCGCCAGCGAGCAGATCGGCGACAAAAGACTGCTCCACGTCGATGATATGGTTCGGCTGCATAATAAGAACCGTTATCCGTTTGCTGTGGCGCTTTCCTGTTTTCTCAGCCATTTTGATCATCCCAGCGAATCCTCTTTTGGCGAAACATTGTTGCGATCAAATGATAAAGGCATTCTTGCGTTGTTTGGTTCTGTGGGGAAATCGTATCAATACATCGATTTCACCCTGAACAACCTTCTTTTCGACCTCATCTGCCAGGAACGCGCCAATACATTGGGAGAAGTGACGACGCTTGTCAAATATAATTTGCTGGCAACTTCATCCGGATTTTGGGAGCCGGTTGTCAATTTCGTTCTGCTCGGTGATCCGGCGTCCCGTTTGGCTCGTGCACCGCATCAGATCGATATGCAACTATCTACACCGGTTCTAAAACCAAACGAAAAACTGTCAGTGAGCGGTGAGGTGAAAAACGCGGCATCAGGTACGTTGACATTCTCAGTGTCGACGGCTGATGGTTCCCTCATACAAGAAAAATCGATTGAGGTGCGGAACGGCTCTTTTTCCACTGATCTTTTCATATTAAATTCTGAAAATCGCAAAGCATGGGGACAGCAAGGCGGCGAAGGAATTGTCAGGGCCTATTTCACAAATGGCAAAAAAGATGCAATTGCCGCCGCCCGGTTTGGTGTGTCGCGTCCTCTGATTGCCTCGATTGATTTGGATCCTGCCCAGCCTACAATCGATGATTCTGTGCATGTGATTGTTCGAGTGGATGAACAAGTGGCTGAAGCGGTGAACGGGATCGAAAAGGTTTTGCTGCGATGGTCGCTGAACAAAGACAATTGGCAGACCATCACGTTGGCACAAAAAGGCGCCCGTTGGCGAACAAGCCGTCCGATTGTGCAAAATAGAACATTGACTGTTTATTATCAGGTAGCGGTCGGAGCCGGAAACAGCAGCATGACCGAAAGCGCAGTGAAGCAATACCGGGTGGCGCGCAAACCGGATGTGCTCATCGCCGATAACGTGACCATTGTACCTAACAACGGAGCCTGTCTTTCCGTGCCTCTGCGCAACATCGGCGGTTCACCTTCGGGTACTTTTAGCATCCAGGTGGTCAAGGGTCATGATCCCAGAAATGCGACAATTTTTGTCAAAGATTTCCGGGTGTCAAATGTAGGTGCCGGAGAAGACACCACTGTTTTTATTCCCCTTCCACAGGTTGCTCCAGGCCGGCTTGATATGATGTTGATGGCAGATTGTCGCGGTGAGATTGCTGAAGAAAGCGAGAACAATAACATCACTTCGGTCAGTTTGAACACAGCTACGCTGCAAAAAGGCAGTGATGGGCCGCTGGAGTTTTTGCAAGGACAGGTCTCGGTCACATTATCCGCCGATGCCATGCAGCGAACGACTTCTATCCATGTTAACCGCTCTGCCGAACAGCGCCTGCTTGAAGCCGCTGAAAAAGCATCCTTGCAGATGTTAACTTTGAATAATGGACCGTTCATTTATCAATTCCATGCCGGTGATTCAACAGCACTGAAAGCGTCTTCAATGACAATGACGGTTCATTTTGGCAAATCAGTGTCTGCAAACAATTTGTCGATAAAGATATTCACATGGAATCCGGGCACATCCTCGTGGCGTGGACATCCCTCGACTCTGAATGACAGAAGCATAACCGCCAAAATCCCTACTAATACGCGATTTTTTGGCGTGATGGCGTCGCACGACCGCAGCGCGCCAGATATAAAGATCGGAGTGAACGGACAAAATTTTGTCGACGGCGATGTGGTCAGCCTCCATCCCACATTCACGATTCTCATTGAAGATTCCAGCGGCGTTGAGGCTGATCCGGCTATGCTGAATCTTTGTCTGGATGACCAGAAACTAACGGAAAACGATTATCAATGTTCCATTGACCGGAAAACCAATCGCATTGCCACTATTACTTTTTCACCACATGTTTCCAAAGGTGAACATCGATTATCCGTAACTGCCAGAGATATTGCCGGAAATGAAGCTTCCGAAAAAGTTATGTTCAACGTGAGTGGTGATTTCGGTCTCGATTTTATCGCCAATCATCCCAATCCGTTTTACCGGGAAACGATTTTTGCCTTTCGGTTGACGGATATGGCAACCATAGTTAATTTGGATATTTACACCGTTTCCGGACGGTTGATTCGTTCCTTTGAATTGCGCGATGTTGCCGGCTATCATGAAGTCGAGTGGGATGGCATGGATGCTTTCGGTAATAATCTGGCTAATGGCGTTTATTACTTGAAATTTACAGCCGTGCAAGGAGAAAAACGTATCGAACGTATTGAAAAACTGGCAAAGCTGGAGTAGCTTGAATTGAAATGTAATTTCTCTAAAATAGTGGTTTTTTTGTCGCTGATACTACTAGGTGCTTTTTGCAACAGTTTTGCCGGCAAATATGGCGCTGATTTTTTGTGCATCCCGGTCGGAGCTCGGCCTGCCGCAATGGGCGGTGCGTTTACCGCACTTGCTGACGATGCGACGTCATTTTACTGGAATCCATCCGGACTTGCCGAGGTGAAATATGCATCTCTCCATTTCGATCATGTGCCAATCTTTGATGGTCTGGCTCAATACAATGCTGCCAGTTTAAATGTTGGCCTTGACGCGAACACAGCATTGGGAGTCGGCTGGGTCCGGCTCGGCGTGGATAAAATACCCCGATACGGCGCTCTGAAAGGCACACGTCTGGACCGCTTAACCTCGGCGCATTACCGGTCTACTGGCGAACCGCTCGGATTTTTCTCTGACAATGAAGATGCCATTTTTGTCTCTTTTGGACGAAAAGATTATTTCGAGTGGAGTGTGGGGCCCGGATTTAACAAGGTTTTTGTCCCTATGGAATTCTCGTTCGGCATGACCGGTAAATATATCCTGCATCACCTGGACGATAAAAAAGGCATTGGCCAGGGACTTGATGTTGGCATCCGGGCACGCATTTATGACGATGTGCTTACCAATCCGCAAAAACAGTCCTGGCTTGGCTTTGGTGTTATGGCACGAGATCTGTCAAGAACGGCTATTATGTGGAATACAACGTCTAATCATAAAGATATTGTCAAACCGAGTTTTATCCTTGGCGGTGCCCTGTCATATTACATTTCTATGTGGAAATCACGTTTGACCCTGACCTGCGACCGGGAAACAGGATTTTATGACGAATGGCGTTATGGCGGAGAAATTCGTTTATTTCGTACAATTTCACTTCGCGGCGGGTATGCCAATAGCCATTTTTCAGCCGGAGCTGGTTTGGATTTTAAATTTTTTCGGGTAGATTATGCCTTTGTGAGCAACGAGCTGGCGCACACGCACCGGGTGTCCGGGGGCTTTACATTCTGAGCGGATTAGAATAGCTTGAGCTGGTCATCGCGTTTTTGTCTGCGACGCGGTTGTCTTTTTTCCCGCTCTAACAATGTTTCAGAAATCCGTGATAAAAACTGCGACGGGGCTTGCACAGACGTCTGACCGAATAGCGTGCGTTTTTTGGCGTGAGTGAGATACAAATAGCGTTTTGCCCGGGTCATGCCAACGTAAAGCAAGCGGCGCTCTTCGTTAATATCCGTTCGTTGTCCCTTGATCATATGAGGAATAATACCGTCCTCGCAACCGGCAATAAAGACGACAGGAAATTCGAGACCTTTGGAGGCGTGCAAAGTCATCAGGCGAACCCGGTCAGCGCGGTCATCCAGTTCATCGACTTCTTTTTGCAGCATCAGAGCATCTAAAAAATGCTGCGTGTTTTTGCGAAATGTGAGCGCTAACTCTTTGATTTTTTTGTAATCCAAAGAAAGTGTTTCCGAATCTTTTAATGCATTTTTAAAAGACTGATACAAATAGTCAACGATATCTGCGGTATCAAGTTCATCTGCTTTGTAGTGAATTTCCTGTTGAAAAAGTTTTGTCTCTTGTTCGCTGTTAAAGACATTCAAATCTGCAAATGAAAAATGTTCACTAGGATTAAGAATGAACCGGAAGGTCTGTCGAACCAGGCTGACAAAAGGATGCTGACCCAGGTGGGTATCTTGAAAGTGCTGAAACGGAATGCCGGAACGGGTTAGCGCTTCGATGATGGGCGGTGCCAGCCGTCTTGTGCGCATCAGGATGGCAAAATCACCGAAACTGAAATCCTGCGGCAAGCCGCGGTCATCCACTCGCTGACTGTCCAGCGAAAAAAATGTCGTTCCGCCGACTAGCTGCTCGATATGGTGGACAATAAACTCAGCTTCTGCTCGCTCGGTTGGAGAAGTTTCAATCCGGACTTTGACCTCCGGCGCAATGTGGCTCCACAAATAAGGCTGCTCCTCGCTCTCCTGCCTTCCCAGAAGCTGCAGCGAAGCCGATAGGATGTTTTGCGCCGATCGGTAATTGCGTTCAAGCTGCAATGCTTTGGCGTTCGGGAAATCTTTGCTAAAAGATGTAAAGAAAGAAGAGCTCGCGCCACGAAAACCATAAATTGCCTGGTCCGGATCGCCAATCACGCAGACATTTTTCGCGGCAATGGCAAAGAGCCGGAACAGTTCATATTGCGCGCTGTTGATATCCTGAAATTCATCCACCATAATTGTCGAATAACGGGCAAGCACCTGCCGGCGTATTTCCGGATTTTGACGCAGCAATCGCACAGTCAGGCAAATGAGATCATCAAAATCCACAGCATTCTGAGCTTGCAGCTCAGCTTCATACGCTTGAAAAAGGGTTGGGAAATTTTTCGGAGCCTCATTAACAACATCCTGGGGCATGGTTTCAAGAGTCAGATTTTGACTCTTTAATCGGGAGATGAATTCCAAAACTGCTTTTGTTGGTTTGCTGCCGGCCCGTTCTTGCCAGGCTTTTTGAAAAGCAGACTCTTCAGCCGGATTGATAATGATGAAATCCCGAGTGCGCCCGGCAAATGAATCTTGTTCCCGTAAAAGCGAAGCACCGCAGGCATGAAATGTTTGGATGGTCATTTGGTTAGCTGCCTCGCCGAGCAGCTTTGTCAGGCGTTGACGCATTTCTTCGGCTGCCTTGTTGGTAAAGGTAATTGCCAGGATAGTCGCTGGTTCAGCATCGCCGGTCGACACCAGAGATGCGATATGCCGGGTCAGAGTATAAGTTTTCCCGGTACCGGGCCCGGCATGAATGATGAGCGGCGAACCACGATGACGGATCGCTTTGTCCTGGGTTTCATTTATCGCATAAGATGCCTGTTTTTCACGAACATGCACCACTTTTTTGGGCTGAGGTTTGGCTGCAGATTTTGGCATTTCTTTGGTTTTTTGATCAATCTCTCGTTCAATCGTAAAAAGCGTTCCCTGATTCAGGATCTTTTCCCGCTCATCCGGCTCGAAAATTCGGATAACCCCGAACTCGCCGTCAAATCCCGGCTCCGGATGAACCTCTCCCTGCCGCATTCGCCTGATCGCCTCAGCAACCAGCTCGCCGGATGATTTGGCAATGTCCTGGATTGGAATGTTTATGAGAATTTCAAGCTCGGAACCGAGTTCGTTCAGCATGGCAAAATATTTTGCATTCACTCGCTTTGTTGTAGGACCCACGCCCAACACTTCACTGAGCACTTCCGGCAAAGGGATGAGGCTTAGAAATGGCTTGGCATTTTCAGGACGAAACCCTTCCGGCCGGTCAGCCAGTTCTTCCACGCGATAATTGACACCCAGCGTTGCCGGTTTGCCGCATACAGGACAAAGATTGTTGTTCGCAATGGTCTCGGCAGGTTTTGTCCGGCATTGACATTTGCGGTGCCCGTCCATGTGATACTTGCCTTCTTCGGGGAAAAATTCGATGGTTCCCCAAAAGCCATTCCCGGTCTTGATCGCATCGAACATGGCAGCATAACTGAGGTCTGTGTCGAACACGTTGGCTTCGCGCGCTAATTTTGCCGGAGAGTGCGCATCTGAATTAGAAACCAGGGCAAACCGGTCCAAAGAAGATAATCGCCAGTTCATCGGCGGATCACTGGACAGGCCGGTTTCCAGTGCAAAAATGTGTGGCGTCAAGTCTTCAAAACAGTCCTCAATACGGTCAAATCCCGATTTTGAGCCGAACAGAGAAAACCAGGGCGTCCACACATGCGCCGGAATGAATTGACCATGAGGGTCAGTTTCTAACACAATTTCTAGTAAATCTCTGGCATCGAGGCCCAGAATGGGGCGGCCATCCGAGTGGATGTTGCCAATCATGTCCAGCGTTTTTTGAAAACGTTCTACCGCGTCAAATGTGGAAAAAAAGACAACATTATGATTTTTACGAACACATCCGTCTTTTTTATAAATGCTGCTGATTTCGCCTGAGAGCATGAAATAAACATCTGCTGTGCACTGTTTGGGAACACCCGACTGAGTCGTGTGGATGAATTCATCTTTGAGTTTGAACAGTCCATTGCCCGTCGGTTTCAATTTTTGCTGTATCTCATCAAACCACTTTGGATGGGTGATATCGCCGGTCCCGATCACCCTGAGGCCCTTGATCTGTCCCCATTTGTTCAGATGTTCCAGATTGAGCTGTTGGCTGGTGGCTCTGGAGTAATAGGAATGAATATGAAGGTCGCTAATGTATCGCATATTTTTTCATTTGATATACATCACTTCTCGTTCGAGAATAATGTTGAATTTTTCAAAAACCCGTTTTCGTAAAATGTCTTCTAATTTTAGCATATCCGATGCCGTTGCATGCCCTTTATTGTAAAAGATGTTGGCGTGTTTATGATGTACTGCCGCATCGCCGACCTGCACCTGTTTGCTGGCTACCGCGTCCAATAATTTGGCTGCGGGTGTGGCATTGCCCTGATCATCCTTGATGTTTTTAAACCACGAGCCGGCTGTTTTGATGTCCGGCGGTGGCAGCTTGGCTGTGCGTGTGGCGATAATATCATCGCAAACTTTTTGAATCAATTCCGGTTCGCCGCGATCCAACTGAAATTCTGCTTGCAGAACAAAAGCCGGTTCTTCTTTTAATATAGAATGCCGGTACCGGAAGGAGAAGTAATTCCTATCTGCAAATCGGATTTCACCGTCCGGCATTACAATTTTCGCCCGGGTCAAAATATGGCCGACGTCATTTCCATAAGCGCCTGCATTGCCGTAAACAGCGCCACCGACAGTTCCCGGGATGCCGGATGCGAATTCCAGTCCGGCAAGACCGTTTTCAATACAAGTTTGAATGAGCCGGGATAACGGTGCCCCGGCTTTAGCTAAAACGGCATTTTTGCCCAGTGTGCAAATTTGATCAAATTCAATGATAATCACTAATCCACGAAAGCCGTTATCCGGGAAAAAGATGTTTGTGCCGTCGCCGAGCACGACAAACTGAATTCTATGTTCCCGGCAAAACCTGACGAGCTGGATAAAGATAGCCTGATCTCTAATTCTGACGAGATAGTCTGCCGGACCTCCGATGGCAATATTTGTATATTGTGAAAGAGGTACATTTGTTTGCACGTCCAGATTGGTCGGAAAATTAATGTGAATGTTTTGTTGCACTATTATGCTTTCGTATGTATCGTACGAATTTGTTGATTAATCGACTTGACGTTCGACGGAAGCGCCGAGAGTTTTTAGTTTACCCTCAAGATTTTCATAACCGCGATCAATCTGCTGGATATTATAAATCACGCTTTTGCCGGCGGCGCACAGCGAGGCGATTACCAGTGCCATGCCAGCACGGATATCCGGGCTATGCACAGTGGTGCCGTACAGGGTTGAAGGGCCAACCACAACCACGCGGTGCGGATCGCATAGCACAATGCGGGCGCCCATGCCAATGAGGTGATCGACAAAAAACATGCGGCCGTCGTACATTTTTTCGAAAAACAGCACCGTGCCTTTGGCCTGGGTTGCGCCGACAATCATGATGCTCATTAAATCTGTGGGAAAAGCTGGCCAGGTGCCGTCATCGATTTTCGGAATGTCGCCGGCAAAATCCGGTTTGATCTCCAAATTCTGTCCGGCAGGAATGGTTAACGTCGTTCCCTCCAGTTCGTAATGAATATTCAGTTTTCGATATTTTGAATCGATGATTCGAATTTCTTCAGGATTGACGTTATCGATTGTAATAGCTGAATCTGTAACCGCAGCCATGACCATATAGCCGCCGATTTCCAGCAAATCCGGCCCTATGGTGTGCTCCGTACCGGATAACTTGTCAACGCCCTCGATGTGCAAAATATTAGTGCCGATGCCCTCTATCTTTGCGCCCATTTTCGAGAGCATTTTGGCCAGCCCGGTGACATGCGGTTCTGATGCGGCGTTGCGTAGAATGGTTGTGCCTTTTGAGATCACAGCCGTCATAAGCGCGTTTTCTGTAGCTGTGACAGATTTTTCTTCGAAAAAGATATCCGCGCCGTAAAGCTTCGATTTGTCAATAATGTAGTTCCGATTTTCTTCTCCCACTTTTGCGCCCAAACTTTGCAGCGCCAAAAAGTGATCATCCAGCCGGCGCCGTCCAATGACATCGCCGCCCGGAGGGGGAAGCAGAACGTGGTCGAACCGGGCGATTAAAGGCCCTGCCAGCAAAATTGCAGCCCGCAGTGAACGGCATTTATTTGCATCAAGCTGTGCATCTTGAATGGCATCGCATTGAATTTCAAGGCCGTTGATACTAATTTTTTTAATTTTAGCGCCGAGTGATCGCAGAATATCAATCATGCTTTGGATATCACCGATATCCGGGACGTTGTAAAGGCGCACAGGGTCATCTGTCAACAAACAGGCTGCGAGTGCAGGCAGGGCTTCATTTTTATTGCCCTGCGGTGTGATATTGCCATTTAGTTTATGCCCCCCTTTAATAACGTAGCGATCCATGAGGTTCCTTGTGTGTTTATCCTGAGCGTGAAAATATAACAATTAAAATAAGGAATTGTAGAAAAAGAAAAAACCTTTTTATTGCCTTGGGTGTGTAACTCCATGTCGTCCCCAACTTTTCCTTTCGTCCCCAACCTCTCAGAATGTGTGAAAACAAAATTATCATTACTTAATCACAAAATATATTGATTTCAAATAGACTATGATGTCAATATTATGTATACATAGGTTGAAATTAAATCGTTTTCACACAAACTGTCTGGCTGGGGACGACTGCGTACTATGAAACGCGGCAGAGTTCATCCGGTGATGCTCTACCTCTCCCGTACATCAGATGTATTTAGTCGCCTGGAATTAGGTAAAATTAAAAAAAGAAAAGAATGTGAGCAGCAGAATTGAAATGTGTATGAAAAAGGCGGCTGAAAAATATCGAGCCGCCCTATTGATATGAACTATGCGGTCTGTTTTGCAGAACTTATAATAATACCTAAACCCACCGCAATGAGCAGAAACGGCCACCAGTTTTCAAAATCAAGAATGTGCCCTGCTGACAGACCGATCAATATGAGTCCGGCAATTAATTTCCCGGAAATCGTTTCGCGATACTGTGGCACTATCACACGAATGATAACTTCGACTAGCAAAAGCGCTCCGATGGCAAAAAGGAGCCACCAGAACCATTCGAAGAAAAATCCCAGTTCGTATAAATAAAAAATGGCGCCAGCAGCAATGAATATACAACCAAGGACGATTCCGCTGAGTGCATCGCGCCGGGTGTTGTTTTTTTCCGAATTTGTCATAATTTCACCTCAAATCTTTAAATTTCACTGCCAGATGTTTTTGAATCAGCTACTGATTAGCGCCGATTAACATGGATTTTCACTTGTTTTAATTTCAATTTTATACCGGCGTTTCGTAGTAAAAGGGAACACTGCCGCATTTGAACGATAATTCCATATTAATGTCTTATAAACCGTGTTAATCCGCAAAGTGTCCGGTAATAGAATCCAAATTCATTTACTTTTACGCATTTACAGAAAGAATGTTACGATAAGGCATGCTTGAAAATTTTTCTAAAAAGTTCATTCTTTTTCCTTGAAATTTTAATATAGAAAACATATATTGATACGGTTTTCAGGTACCATGTATGACGAATTACGAACTATTAAAAAAAAGACGTTCGATAAGACGCTTCAAGCAACAACCCATCTCTTTTGAAAAGCTGCAAAAGATTGTCGATGCAGGTCGTTTAGCACCATCCGCTATGAACATGCAGCCTCTATCCTTTGTCATCGTAGATAAACCCGAGATTGTTAAAAAAGTTTTTCATAATACCCGCTGGGCGGGTTACCTTCCGGCAGATGAAGGGCCGCCGCCAGCCGGACAGGAGCCGGTTGCTTTTATCGTAGTTTTAATCAACAAGGAATTAGCTTCCAAATGGTCAGGTCACGATGTTGGCGCAGCCATGGAAAATATGATCCTTGTCGCACTTGAGCATGATATTGGTTCGTGCTGGATTGGTTCTGTGAATCGTCAGCCGGTCCGGTCTTTGTTAGCCATTCCGGATAATTATGAAATTGATTCTGTTCTGGCACTGGGCTATCCCGATGAAAATCCGGTCGCCACTGATTATACAGATTCAATAAAATATTACAAAGATGAAAGCGGCCAACTGCACGTTCCCAAAAGACCTCTAAATTCAATATTACATCACAATACATTTTAAATGAATATGTCAAAGAAATTAAAATGCGCCATACTTGGAGCCGGCAGCGTTGCTTCTCATCACGTCAAAGCCTGGCAGCAACTCGGCAAAGTCGAGGTCGTCGGTATTTACCGCCGTAACGAAAAAAAAGCAAAAGAATTTGCCCATAAACATAACCTGAACTGGACCACTGATTACAAAGAGTTTCTGAACGATCCGCAAATCGATATGGTGGACATTGTGCTGCCATCGGGATTGCACAGTCAGTTTGGCCAGGAAGCTGCCCGGGCCGGGAAACACGTCGTGGTTGAAAAACCCATTGATGTTACTCTTGATAAAGCCGATCAACTCATTCGAACATGTGAAGAGCAAAACGTCACTCTTGGCGTTGTTAGCCAGTACCGGTTCATGACCGGAATGCAGCAAATGTACGAGGTTCTGCGCCAGGGCAAATTGGGAAAACTCGTCCAGGGCGATGCGTACATCAAATGGTATCGTCCGCAAGAATATTATGAGAGCGGCGCCTGGCGCGGCACCTGGCAACTGGACGGCGGTGGCCCGTTTATGAACCAGGGCATTCATTTTATCGACCTGTTGCTGTCTGCGATGGGCCCGGTAACAAGCGTATATGCTAAGACAAAAACGATCGCACATTCGATTGAAGTTGAAGACATTGGTGTTGCACTGCTCCAGTTTAATAACGGCGCCCTGGGAGTGATCGAAGCATCCACCTCTTCCTACCCGGGATTGCCGGCGAAACTGGATATCCACGGCACCGAAGGCACGCTATCGATTGAAGGCGACGAGCTGGTTTTTATGCACATCAAGGATGAGGAACCATATCACGCTTCAGATGTCCATGCCGGCGGCGCCTCAAAGCCGATGGATATTGATATAACACCGTTTGTGCGCCAGTTTCAAGATATCGTGACAGCTATTCATAAAGGCTCGCAGCCGATTGTGAATGGCTATGAAGCGAGAAAGCCTCTGGAATTAATTTTAGCAATTTATCAATCTGCTCGAAAAGGCAAAGCTATTGTGCTAAACGGACAATAGTGCCGAAAGTTTGAAATGCCACATCGTGATTTAATTACCAATTATTTGAACTCGTACCTCAAAATCGATGATTTCCAGGATTTCGGTCCAAAGGGGCTGCAGGTCGAAGGCAAAAAAGATGTTCAAAAGATTATTACCGGGGTTTCGAGTAACCTTGAGTTTTTTGAAAAGGCAGTCGCGGTACACGCGGACATGATCCTTGTTCATCACGGTCTCATCTGGGACCGCGAAAGCCACGTGGTTAAAGGAAGCTTTAAAAAACGATTGAAAATTCTTCTCGACCATGATATCACTCTGCTTGCCTATCACCTTCCTCTTGATGCTCACCCGGAAATTGGTAATAACGCCCTGGCTGCAAGAGCACTGGGTATTGTAGAATTTGAAGAATTTGACGGCATAGGTATCCAGGGAAAAATTCCACCGTGCACATCCAATCAGTTTATCGACAAAGTTCAAAAACTTTATGGCAGAGAACCTCTTGTTTATAACTATGGTCCGCCGAATGTCAAACACATTGCTATCTGTTCAGGCGGAGCAGAAAAGTCGATTAGTCTGGCTATCGAACACGGTCTGGATGCGTTTGTCACCGGTGAAGTTTCTTTGTCCATTATGCACCTTGCGAAAGAAAATAACATCCATTTTCTTTCCGTTGGTCATCACGTATCCGAACGATTGGGCATTCGTGCACTGGGCGATCACCTGATCGACGTATTTGATGTCGATGTTTCATATATTGATGTTTATAATCCGGTTTAAAAAATTGCATAAATACTTTTGGAAAATAATTATTTATAATTCATCTCTACTTTTATTTAAATCCGGACATTCTGTTTAAAACCTGGAAACAGGTTTCAAAAGGAAGCGCGACGGATTTGAATGGATGTTATCACTTTTCAACATTTAAGAAAGGATCTCTTATGGAGAAAGGTACTGTAAAATGGTTCAACTCATCAAAAGGATACGGATTTATCACGCGTGAATCTGATTCGGATGTATTTGTTCACTATACCGGCATTCAGGGCAGTGGCTTCCGTACATTAAACGAAGGCGAAGCTGTGGAATTTGATATTGAAGAAACGGCAAAAGGTCCACAAGCCGTAAATGTGAATAAAATTGAGTAACCTGTCAGGCAACGCCCCGAATTTTCGGGGCGTTTTTCCCACTCGAAAAAGATTATCAAAGCAGGAATAAAATAACTAATGCGTTGTTTTACTCCTTTATGCAAAAAACGGAGGAGCTATGAAGTCTTTGAAACAACGGTTAGGACCAAAACTGGAACAAATTGATATTGTCGTGACGACATGGATGGCGAAATATGGCATAGTTATATTGCGAATTTCGCTGGGAATCGTATTTTTTTGGTTTGGAATATTAAAATTTTCCCCCGGACTAAGTCCGGCCGAGGAGGTTGTCCGGGAAACGATATATTTTATCGATCCGAAAATATTTATCCCGGTATTGGCGACCTGGGAAACGCTCATCGGATTGGGATTGATTGCAGGTAAATTTATGCGCATTACCTTGATTCTGTTGTTTCTGCAAATGCCGGGAACAGCCTTGCCGCTCGTCATCCTGCCGGAAGCAACCTGGACCGTTTTTCCCTATGCCTTGACACTGGAAGGACAATATATCATCAAAAACCTCGTTCTGGTCAGTGCCGGCATCGTCCTTGGCGGCACCGTCCGTGGCGGGCGGTTTGTGCCGGAAGGAGAGAGAGGACACGGCTGAGGAATGGCATGCAACGGGGGGATATATTCTACAAAAATCTTTTCAAATGTATTTTGACATGTGATATTATTAACTTCTTGATGAAACAGCAAAGTTACATTAGGATGTTATTTCTTTTCGAAACCATTCCGGTATGAAAAGAGTAAAATATTTTTAAACCGGCAGTAAAAGATTTTATCCAAGAGGCCAAAGAACTTGTATTTTCGCATTTATTTTTTGCCAGTATTGATTTTCATAATCGCCTCATTATCATGCACTTCCGAGGAAACGGAATTCAATCCCCTTTATTATTTTCCGATTAGTCAGGGCAACAGTTGGTCGTTCAGCGGCAGTGTTAGCCAAATAAAAGTCAGAAATGTGGATCAACAAAAAAGTAACAAATTGGTCACGCTAATTTATACGGATTCTTTATCCACTCTTTTATGGCAAGAAGATTATGAAATAAAAGATGAACACATGTACTGGAAAAATTTCAAGCCTTCTGTATTGTTAGTTCCGAATATTTCCTTCGAGCCACCCTTGCCAATCACACCATTTTCCCGAAAAATCGGTGCAACAAAACGTATCAATACCACAGAAGTGCATACGGATTCACTTACACGAGAGTGCTCTGTTCAGGTGGATTATGAAATCAGTGCAGTTGAGCCGGTGACGACTCCGGCCGGAGTATTCCCGAACTGCATCAAGGTTAAAATGTCGTTTAAATATCTTGAAATGACAGCAACACCTTATTTTTTAGGTG
Organism: uncultured Cytophagia bacterium; assembly: GCA_964607755.1. Lineage (GTDB taxonomy): Bacteria > Zhuqueibacterota > Zhuqueibacteria > Residuimicrobiales > Krinioviventaceae > CAZSMC01. The sequence goes on from CAZSMC010000029.1 coordinate 40,757, forward strand.
ATCATATTTGGTGGTATGCAGAAGGTGTTGGGCCGGTCAGGTATGAGTTGCCTACCGAGCAAGGAGAACTGGTTGATGTTCACATCAAAAAAACTTTTCCAACCAGCCAGACAATTTCTCGTTAAACCCGGTGTTTATTTGATATTCCAATCGTACCCCTGTTTTTATTAAAAAAATTCATTGCCCGTTAGCTTGTTTCCACACATCCGGATTTATTTTTATGGTTCGTTCCTCCCAGGTTAATCTGTCTTTTTCTTTCAGTCGCAACAAAATACGGGACAACGTCTCCGGCGTGGTTCCGATTGCCGCTGCTACATCTTTTTTCGACATGGCCGGCTTGACTGTTGTTTCCTTGCCATAATTCTCACGGAGAAAACGAAACAGCCGGTCTTCAACGTCATGTGTAGAGAGGTATTTGATGTGTTCAGCAAGGTATCGTTGTTTACGCATCAGTAAGCGGATAAAATCGCTGCGGAAATCCTGCCGCTCCAGCAAACAATGAAACTGATGTTTGGGGATTAAGAAAACCAGGCTGCGACTCAGCGCAGAAGCAGTGACCGGGTAGCGGTCTTTTTCGAATAAAATCACTTCAGCAAAGATCTCTCCGGGATGAATGACTTTAATGACCACTTTTTTGCCATCCGGTGTGGTTTTATAAAGCTGAATCCTGCCAGTAATGCAGCAAAAGACTGAATGGCCTTTTTCGCCTTCGGTAAAGAGTATTTCTTTTTTCAACACACTTTTGGACAGGCAAATATCCGCCAATTGTTTCCTGCTGTTGGCCGAAATATCTTTGAAATAGCCAAATTGGTTTAAAATCGCTTCTTTGTCCATACTCTGTAATCGCTTTTGCTAAAAAATCCGATAAAAATATTTTTAAAAAAATCGTTATTCTCTTGATCTAAATCAAGGAAAATATGATTTGTTTCCCTTATATTTTACTGTATTTAAAAATGAGGTAAAGAGTATGAAACGTAATGTAATAAAAATAGATGAAAAAAAGTGTAACGGTTGTGGGTTGTGCATTCCCGGTTGCCCCGAGGGCGCGATACAAATTATTGATGGCAAGGCACGTCTGGTCAGCGATCTGTTTTGCGACGGCCTTGGCGCCTGTCTCGGTCATTGTCCAGAAGGTGCGATTACTATAGAGGAACGCGAAGCAGAACCTTATGATGAGCGAAAAGTGATGGAGAATATTATCCCGAAAGGCAAGAACACAATCCGAGCCCATTTACAGCATTTAATAGATCATAACGAGATGGATTATTATAGCAAGGCGATAGAAATATTGGATGAAAAAAAGATAGATATGGTCACACACACACAGGAAACGGTTCGCCCGCCAATGGGCTGTCCCGGCTCCAGAACGTTGACGTTGAGCCAGGAGGACGACGTGGTAAATACGGTCGCAACTGAACAATCCTCCGCATTGACGCACTGGCCGATTCAGTTGCATCTCATGTCGCCAAATGCACCGCATTATCAGCAGACAGATGTACTGCTGGCAGCCGATTGCTCAGCGTTTTCTGCTGGTAATTTTCATAACAAGTATCTCAGAGGCAAGACTCTGGCTATTGCCTGTCCGAAACTGGATGAAGGCACGCAAATTTACGTGGAGAAATTGACAGCACTAATTGATGAGGCAAAGATAAATACGTTAACGGTGCTGATGATGCAAGTGCCGTGCTGTTCCGTGTTGTTGAGCCTGGCGCAGATAGCGGCTGAAAAAGCATCGCGAAAAGTGCCCATCAAAGCCGTTATCATCAGTTTTAAAGGTGATGTTTTGCAGGAAAAATGGCTATAATAATCCGCCATCTATACCCATGTGATTATGGGATGAGCAAAAGGCTATTATTTCTGCTGCCAGTTTTAGAGATACAAATTGGGCATACAATCATGCAAATTTTTATCTAAAAATGCGCCTCATTATTTAATGAATAGTTTTGATTTGCAATAGAACGCTACACCGGAGAGAGCTCTAAAAGCTGTTCTCTTGTAGCAACACCGGGCCGGGCTCTTGCCTGTCCCCGTGAAATCAATGACACTAACAACATGTTCACTAAAAGTTGTGAGGACTTTATGCACGTTCATTTTCTTCAGCATGTTCCGTTCGAAAAGCCGGGCGTTTTATTAGACTGGTTCAAAAAGAATCATTATTCTGTTTCACATACTTTATTTTTTGAAAACGAGGAATGTCCTCATCCGAATGATTTTGACGCTCTTGTGATTATGGGCGGACCGATGAGCATTCATGACGAGAAAAAATATCCCTGGTTGAAAGCCGAAAAATCGTTGGTTCGCTTTTCTATTGAGCAGAAAAAAATGGTTATTGGTATTTGTCTTGGCGCACAGTTAATTGCCGATGCGCTGGGTGGCCGAGTATTCAAAAACACTGTGGAAGAAATAGGATGGTTCCCGATAGAGTTGACAAAGGAAGGACAATGCAATCCTTTATTCAAGGACCTGCCACAGAGATTTCCTGTTCTGCATTGGCACGGCGAAGCATTTGATTTACCCTCCGGTGCTGTCCATGTGTTCCAAAGTATGGGATGTTCTAATCAGGCTTTTGTTTATGACGACCATGTTCTGGCTTTACAATTTCACATGGAGGCTAAAAACGAAAACGTACAGGAAATGATCCAACATTTACCCAAGGACATTAGCTTGAAACGTTTTGTCCAGCATCCGGACGAGATAATTATGGACACACCGGACTATATGTCATTAGCCCATGCCGTATTGATGGAAATATTGGACCGTTTTATTCTTCAGAATAAAAAAAGCAAAATAGCAAAGCTAACATGATCCATTTTTGGATCATTCCGTTGAATGAAAGAAGGAATGGTAGAGTCGTAAAAGAGTGGCCGGATGGCATAATCAGTTTTTTTAAACTTTAAAGAATTTATTGTAAACTGTTCGGCCTTTGTGGGCGAATTTGGATGAATATATTTCATGAACTATCACATTATCAGAGGAGGTATTAAAATGTTAACACCTGAAAAACGCGTAACCTTTTTGATTTTACTATCAATTATCATTCTACTGGGTTCATTGAACAGTTCAATTTGGGCTCACTGCGATAGAGAAAATGGGCCAGTCGCAGCAGCGGCGAGTAAGGCGTTGGAAACGAATGCGCTGGATCCGGTGGCAATATGGGTTGGAGAAGAACAGGAAAAGGA
>CAZSMC010000029.1:44035-49295 GCA_964607755.1 uncultured Cytophagia bacterium
TTCCTTGATAAACTGTCCACAAAACTGACAACCAACGGAACCTGGATTTTTCAGGTACTGAATTGGGATTACCTGCTCAACCAGAAAAACTATACGTTTCCGATTCTGCACGCCTTTAATAACCGGGTTGCATTTCACCGCCAATATCCTGATATTAACAAGGAAAAATTATTATTTAAAACCTGGTTGTACGATGACAAAGAACTCATCTTTGAAGATTCCGTATGGCTGTATCCACTGACTTTGCAAGAATATATAGATTTTCATAAACGACATGACTTGAGACTCATCGAGCATTTTGCAGATTTTGCTAAAAATAGCTATCGGGAAAATCAAGATTCTGCAAATATATTTGTGTTTAAATCTAACAGCAAAATATGAGGGAGGCTGACATGAAGACACAATTCTGTCTCATCGTTGGTTTTATCATTGTTATTAGCAGCATGAATGTTTACCCCGTTCAGGATGGTAATGTGGCGGGACGCTGCATGACCTGCCACAAAAAAGAAACTACCGGTCTTTACAACCAGTGGTTTCAGTCTTCGCATGCGCTGCATAAAGTGCGTTGCATCGACTGCCACGGCGCGGAGAAATCCGATAAAGATGCATTTTTACACTATGACGCCTATATCGCCACACTGGTAACGCCCAAAGATTGCGGTGAATGTCATCAGCAAGAGATGCAAGAAGTGGCGGCATCGTATCACGCTCAAGCCGGGCAGATTCTGGATTCCAACGACGCTTATTTGGCGCATGTTGCGGCCGGGCATCCCGCTGCCATTCAGGGATGCGAGAGCTGCCACGGCGCTAAAATCAAAATTGACCCGCTGTCGGACAACAAGCTGTCCCTGAAAACCTGGCCCAATTCCGGCATCGGCCGCATCAATCCGGACGGTTCGCTGGGGTCGTGCAATGCCTGTCATACCCGGCACTCGTTTTCCAAAGCCCAGGCCCGGCAGCCAGAGGCTTGCTCTAAATGTCATCTCGGGCCGGATCACCCTCAAAAAGAAATTTATGAAGAATCCAAACACGGCAATACTTATTATACGAACATTGACGACATGAATCTGGATGCGGATCAATGGGTGGTGGGCAAAGACTATTTTGTGGCGCCAACCTGCGCCACCTGCCACATGTCCGCCACGTCAACTCAGAATTACACCCATGATCCCGGCGAGCGTATTTCCTGGACGCTGCGACCGGTCATCTCTGAAAAGCAAGAGAACTGGCAGCAGCGGCGCGAAAACATGAAAGATGTCTGCCGAACCTGCCACGGCAGTGTTTTTGTGGACGGTCATTATTATCAGTTTGACGCGTCTGTTCGAATGTACAATGAAAAATTCGCCAGACCGTCATCAGACATTATTACTATGGTGCGCGAAAAAGGTCTGATGGAGAATCCAGCCAGCTTTTCCAACGGTATTGAATGGACATTTTGGGAACTGTGGCATCATGAGGGCAGGCGCGCGCGTCACGGTGCTTCGATGATGGGACCGGATTACACCTGGTGGCACGGCTTTTACGATGTGGCCAAACATTTTTATTTCGAATTTTTACCTCAGGCACGCGAATATGGGAATGAAGAAATCAATGCCTATATAGATAATTTATTGGCTAACGATCCCATGCATCAATGGCTGAGCGGATCCACTGAGCAGTTGAAAAAGAATATCCGGTCCGGCAAAATGCAGGAAATCTATCAATCCATGTTCGAAAACGAATAGGATCATTCATGTGGCAAAAGTACAAAAGTTTTATCCGCGGCGTTTCAGTCAATTGGACCGGCAAGCTGGGTGTCATTTTAGTCACAGCCACGGTGATTTCCTTTTTCGTGTTTGAAGTTGCACATACTGCCGGATTCATTCGCAATGCCTATTTCGGATTAATTACCTATCTGGCATTTCCGGTGCTATTCATCATTGGCCTCATTTTGATTCCACTCGGCTGGCGCAAATATCAGAAACAAGCCGGCCGCAGTACAAAGGAATTGCTGTCCGCCCAATTCCAGGAGGATGAATTGGCGCCCAAACCGATTGGCGCGACCATTTTTCGCACCATCGCCATTCTGACCGTTCTGAACATTGTCATATTAGGCGTACTAACTTTGCGTATGCTGCAATTTATGGATCAGGCGGAATTTTGCGGTACCGCCTGTCACAAGGTGATGAACCCGGAGTGGGTGACCTATCAACGGTCGCCGCACGCGCGGGTGCCGTGCGTGGAATGTCACGTCGGTGAAGGACTGGATGCATTGATCGCCTCCAAATTAAACGGTGTGCGGCAAATGGTGTTAGCGACGACGAATACGTACAACCAGCCGGTGCCAACGCCTGTGCATACGCTGCGACCGGCGCGTGAAACATGCGAGCACTGCCACTGGCCGGATAAATTTTACGGAAGGCGGCAAATCACCTATGTCAATTATCAAAAAGACAGCCTGAACACACCGCAGTACACAACGCTGAGTGTGAAAATCGATCCGGGCCATGCCGGTCATGATCCGGGCGCCCACTGGCATGTCGGCGCAGAAAACGAGGTGCGCTACACCTCTGTGGATGATAAACGCCGGAAAATGCTAGAGGTGCGCGTCAAACAGCCGGACGGCTCGTTCAAAGTGTATCATAACGAGCGGGCATTGAGTTCGGAATCCGCTGAAGACGAACGCGTTATGGACTGCATCGATTGCCATAACCGGGCAACGCATATATACAAGGATCCGGAACGCGCCGTGGATGAAGGGATACGCGCTGGCAATATCGACCGCAGCCTGCCATATATCAAACGGGAAGCGCTTGGCGCTATTACCGGTTCGTACGCGGACAAGCCCGCCGCCCTGGCAGGCATCGAAAACCGGATTACCGGATTCTATGCCCGTCAATATGCGGATGTGTTTCGAAGCCAAAATTTTGCGGTTGAACAGACGGTCAAAACGCTTCAGGATATTTACGCTGTCAACCGGCATCATCACATGCGCATAAAATGGGGCACATATCCCAGTCATATAGGCCACGATCGGGATTTGGGATGCTTTCGCTGTCATAACCGGAACATGAAAACTGGATCCGGTGAGAGCATCAAGCACGACTGCACCATGTGCCACTCTATTTTAGCGATGGACAGTCCGTCGCCGTTCGAGTACCTGCGCCCAACGAAAGACGATGTACGGCAAGAACCCATGCAAAGATATTTACGCGATGAGTTGCTAAAGAGTCAACCTTGATTTTTTCTGAATATGAGACCGGATAACAGTTTACGACAACGACGTTTGCGACGCGAGTGGAAGACGATTCAGGTCATGATCAGTATGTACTGCCGGGCACATCATGATTCCCTGGCGAATGAATTATGTGAGGACTGTCAACAGCTTGAGACGTATGTGGAACGCCGTTTGCGCCGCTGCCCCTATGGTGACAGCAAACCGACCTGCGCCAAGTGTCCGACACATTGCTATAAACCGGATATGCGCGCAACGGTCCAGCGGGTGATGCGTTACGCCGGACCGCGTATGCTTTTCCGCCATCCGTATTTGACGGTCATGCATCTCGCGGACAGTCGCCGATCGACAATAAAGGAACCTGATGAATAACCGAATTCGCAACCGATTTGATAAATATAGTCGCCATATCACCCAGATTGGATTCACTCTGGTCACCATCGGTATTGGCATTCAGTTTTATGTATTTGTGAAACAAGTGGAAAACGGCGGGGCTGTCACCGTAGCGCGGCCGCCGGGCGTGGAAGCGTTTCTGCCCATCAGCTCATTGATGGGTTTGAAATATTGGCTCGTTTCCGGTGATTTTAATCTCATTCACCCGGCCGGGTTATTGATTTTTCTGTTTATTGTTGCTACAGCTTTGTTCTTGAAACGCGGATTTTGCAGTTGGGTGTGTCCGTTTGGCTTGTTATCCGAAGCGCTCGCCCGCATCCACACCTGGATATTTGAAAAACCCCGGCAAGTGTGGCGATGGCTGGACTGGCCGCTGCGCAGTGTGAAATACCTCTTGCTCGGATTTTTTCTGTATGCGATCTTTATACAAATGGACGGCGCCGCGCTCCGCGAATTTTTATACGCACCCTATAATCGCATTGCCGATATTAAAATGTTGTACTTTTTCACCAAAGCGTCAGCGCTGACCATCAAAGTCATTGCCGCATTGATTTTGCTGTCCGTGCTGGTACGTTATTTTTGGTGCCGATATGTGTGCCCGTACGGGGCGCTGCTGGGAATAACCAGTCTGCTGAGCGTTTTCAAAATCCGGCGTAACGCCGATACCTGCACAGAGTGTGAGAAATGCACCAAAGTCTGTCCGGCGAACATTCCGGTGCATAAACGCGGAGTGGTTTGTTCTGATGAATGTCACGCCTGCCTGCAATGTGTCAGCGCGTGCCCGGTGCCAGATACGCTCACTTTTTCAGCACCGAATAAACGAACAGCACTTCGACCCATCGCAGTGGCTGTGTTAATCACCGGATTGTTCCTGGTCGGTGATGGTGTTGCGCGACTGACAGGGATATGGCAAAAATCAGTAACTGTGGACGAGTATCGCTATCATATTCAGCATATAGAGGACCCGAAATATGGGCATCCTCGTTAAATATTTTATCTACATACATGAACGGAGGAACCAATGAGTGAATTAATTGATAATTCGAAAAAGAGACGAGAGCTATTAAAACATATGATTTTACAGCTCCACGAAGGCAAGGAAGCCGAGGCAGTGAGAAAGCAACTCATCGAGCTGCTCGGCAACGTTCCTTATGGCGAAGTGGTAGAGGTGGAGCAGGAGCTGATCGCCGAAGGTCTGCCTCAGGAAGAGGTGATCAAGCTGTGCGATGTTCATTCCAAGGCGTTAAAAGGTGTGGTCGAGGAATCGCGAACCGATTCTGTGCCGGCGGGTCATCCTGTGCATACATTCGAACAGGAGAATCGAGCGCTCCAGCTTGAAATCGCTGGTATGGAAGAGTTGGTAAAAAAATTCGATGATATCGAGATTACCGAGTTTATCACAAAAGCCAAAAATTATTTTAATCATCTATCGGACGTGGATAAACATTATCGCCGTAAAGAGAACCTGCTTTTTCCGTATCTGGAAAAGAAAGAGATCACCGGACCACCGGCTGTCATGTGGGGCAAGCATGATGAGATTCGCGAACAGCTCAAGGCTGCGCACGAGGCTCTTTCCAGTGATGCAAAAGCGGACAGAGAAGAGTGGCGCACAGTCATCGAGATGGTTTTTAAGCCAGCTCTGGAAGCGATCGA
>CAZSMC010000029.1:49395-55080 GCA_964607755.1 uncultured Cytophagia bacterium
GCCATGTTGAATACCATGCCGGTGGATATTACTTTTGTTGATAAAAACGATAAAGTCAAATATTTTTCACAAGGTCCGCACCGTATTTTTGACAGGTCCCGCGCTATTTTAAATCGAGACGTACGCATGTGTCATCCGCCGTCAAGCGTGGATGTGGTTGAGCAAATTGTAAATGATTTTAAAAGTGGTAAAGAAGATCGTGCCCCTTTTTGGATCCAGTTGAACGGCCGTTTCATTCACATTGAATATTTTGCATTACGCAATGAAAAAGGAGAGTATTTGGGAACGATTGAAGTTTCGCAAGACCTTACTGAATTGCGAAAACTGCAAGGTGAACAGCGTTTGCTTTCCTACAGAAAGGAAGAATAATATGGCAAAAACAGATATTATACCGCGCACCAAAGTCGCGGATTTACTCAAAGATTATCCCGAGCTTGAAGAAACCTTAATCGAAGCGGTTCCGGCTTTTTCAAAATTAAAAAACCCGATTTTGCGGCGGACTGTGGCTAAAGTTACCACATTACAACAGGCTGCCAAAATCGGAGAAGTTTCGGTCGACAAGTTGATTAACACACTTCGCAAGGTCGTTGGCCAGCCCCCGCTGCAGGTGAGCGAAGGCGCTTCAGAAGAAGAAACACCGCCTCCGGATTGGTTTGATGAAAAAAAGATTGTTAAAACGTTTGACGCGCGGGAATTGCTTGAAAAAGGTGAGTATCCGTATCAACTGGTTTCAGCCGAGTTAAAAGGAATGAAAGAGGAGCAAATCTTACGGGTTATTGCTGATTTTTTACCGGTTCCACTGATTGAAAAAATCGAAGAACAGGGTTATGCTGTTTGGTCAAAAAAGGCTGCAAATACCTATGAAATATTTCTAAAGAAATGAGAGGTAAAGCGAGATGATAACGCGAAAATCACAACAAACCGATATCATGAAAAATCCTCACGATGTGGATGCGCGGAATCTCTATAAATCGGATAATGCTGTCATTACAGTCATAACGTTGCAACCGGGCGAATCACTTCGGCGACACATTACACCTGTTGACGTCGCTTTTTTTGTTCTCGACGGAACTGGCATTGTTGAGATAGGTGAAGAAAAACAAAAAGTCTCAAAAGATACATTGGTTGAAAGCCCCAAAGATATTGTCCATTGTTGGTACAATGAGAGTGACATGCCATTACGGTTCATGGTCATAAAAACACCCAAACCGACGAAAAAGACCGTGTTTGTTGATCAAAACTAAATTCCACTCGCACACACATAGATCACCAGCCCTTCCTCGGCAGAAGGGCTTTTTGGGTTGCAGGTATCAGGTAAAAATGATCTGAGCACCGGCAGATAATTCATAGAATTTACCGACATTGATAATATCTTTTACCTGCGGCAAAAAGTCATCCTTTGACAATCCGAACATATCTACTGTCGCTTTGCAGGCATACAAATCCGCACCGGCATCATCGATCATTTCGACGAACTCGGTCACCGGCGGGATATCCAGTTTATCCATGGATTTTTTCATCATATTTGTCGCTAATGCCGACATGCCTGGAAGCATACCGACCAGAGAAGGCATGTGCATGGCCGGATTGCCAACAGTTGCCACTTTGATCTTGTCAGCACGTTTTTTCATGATTGCTTCCAGTCCGAAAAAGGTAAAAAAGACCATCGCATCAATGCCTTCCATGCGCGCGCCGTTGGCCATAATCAAGCCCGGGTACACGCCGTCCAATGATCCTTTTGATATGATAATTGAAACTTTTTTTATTTCACTATTCGACTGTTCAGCCATAATCTCCTCCATGTTCGTTTATACACATCCCTTGGGTTTTTCCAGCCCGGAAATTCGCGCTGCTCTTTTCGCTGGACCTTTTGGAAATAATTGATATAATTCTTTGGTCGGTATACCGCCAACATTTTTCATGCGTCGAATCGAGGGTGGTTCACCTTTTTCTTTGTAATCTTTACGCATAAAGTTGATCACATCCCAGTGCCGGTCTGTGAGCTCAACGCCTTCTTCTTTGGCAATGGCTTTGGCAACCTCTTTTGTCCATTCATCCGGATCGGTTAAAAAACCTTCTTCATCAACATTGACTTTTTTACCGCCAAGCTCTCGTTCACTCATAATTATTTTCCACCTTGAGCTGTGTTTAGTGATTGAGTTTGATTTTCATTATTTGCATGTTGTAACTGCATTGAAATTTGTTTAACAAGAAATAGCCCCATTGCCATTCCTTTTCTGACCTGCGGATCATTGGCTTCTTTTAGTAATGTGAACAGGGAAACCTTGTCAGGCACCTGAACATCCATATTTTTATACATCTCAACACCTTTTTCAAGGTCATCAACAAGCGATGTGTTGTTGAGCTCGTTCAGCAGATTCAAAAGCCGGGGCAAATTGTCCGCTATTTTCTTTATATCCTCTTTAGAGAGTTGCGTCACGAATTTGTCCAGCGCGATGAAAAAGGATTGCAGCAGCGAGAAATAACCGCGTTTTTCAAATTCGTCCAACCATTCAAGCACACTGTCAAAAATTTCACGTAGAGGCAATCCCTCAATATGGCGCATAAAATTTTCTGTGAGTACATCGGCTTCGAAATGGGCGACAGAGCCAGCTTTCGAGGCAGGCAGGTCAGTCGCATCACCGATGACGAAAATATTCTTATGTTCTTTCGACTGCAGCGTATGATTGTGTGTCGGAATAAAATAAAGTTCGTCACCGATCCCCGAGCGTTCAATGGAATCATCCCCCATATTTGTTGGTACGCTCACAAGAAGATCATAGTCGATTTCTTGTTCGTCAAAGGAAATGATTTTGTTGGATGACGTATCTACCCGTTCAATGCCAAATTCTGCAACGAGGTTGATGTTCTTTTTGTCCAAAAAATCACCCAAATATTTTGATGCTTTGGGTTTGGTAAATGCGCCGGGCAACGGTGTGACAAACGTCAAATCAACTTTATCCCGGATGCCCTGTTCGGTGAACCACCAGTCAGCGAGAAAGAGAAATTCCAGAGGAGCCACCGGACACTTGATCGGCATTTCGGCAATGTTCAAAACCAGATGTCCGCCTTCCCAGTGTTTCAGATATTTTTGCAATTGGCAGGCCCCTTTAAAAGAATAAAAATCAAAAATGTTTTCATACCAGGCACCGCCGTCAGCCAGTCCTTCGGTTTCTTCAGGCTTGAGCTGAGAACCAGTCGCGATGATGAGGTAATCGTAATTAAGGACTTTATTATTATCGAGTTTGACCCGGTTCTTATCAGGTTCAATAACGTCAATCTCGGACAGGATCACGTCCACGTCTTTGGGCAGATAATCGCTTCGCGGTTTAATGACATCATTACAACTGTAAATGTTGAACGGGATGAATAATAAACCCGGCTGGTAAATATGGGTGTCGTTCTTGTCAACAACGGTAATTTGCCATTCTTCCCTGGGCAATTGCTGGCTCAGTTTGTTGGCCATAATGGTTCCGCCTGTACCGGCGCCTAAAATGACTAACTTTTTCATGGTTCCTTTCTTTCATTTATTAGTATTTAATTTATTTGATGCATAAAAATAAGAAAAGATTCTTAAAGAAAAATTGTTATTTTTAATAATTTTATTATGTTCAAAAATCCAAAATCAACTAATTAAACAAGTCAACTGCTTTTTTCACCTGGATATTAACATCTTGAAAGGAAAAGAAAATGAAATGCCGAACAACAAGAATGATGAATTTGCTGTGCAGTATTATTGTTTTATTCATGGTAGTTGCGAGTGTTGCTTCCGAACCAATTGTTGAACCGTTATGGCCAGAGGGCGCTCCGCTGGCAAAAACTGCGGATGTGGAAAAACCCGATCTAACCGGTCATTTCAATGACCGGGGATTACACTCACAAAGGTTCAAAACGAAACCTGCTGGGGGAAAATCCAGACAGCCAATTGACAAAGAAAATGTCATCCGAGTTGCAAGTCAATGCCAACACACCACCCACTTTTTTAATTCTAAGCGACGAGGACAAGGTTGTCCCTGCGGAGAACAGCGTTGCTTTTTACCTGGCTTTGCGCGATGCTGGTGTGCCGGCAGAAATGCATATTTTTGAAAAGGGAAAAACGCGGTTTTGGTCTGGACCCGTTGAATGCCATTCGTTCGGACTGGATGGACCTGTGCCAGCAATGGATGTGGCAGCGCGGCTATCTCGGAACCTGTGGCCGATAAATCTGGTTAGAATTGTAGGCAACCAAATAAACATTGACAAAAAATGATAATATTTGTATATTTTTTGGCTGTTCTGGCGCGTTCGTCTAGGGGTCTAGGACGCCGGCCTCTCACGCCGGTAGCACGGGTTCGAATCCCGTACGCGCTGCTGATAAAACAAAAATAACACGTGCGCCCGTAGCTCAATTGGACAGAGCGTCTGGCTACGGACCAGAAGGCTGGGGGTTCGACTCCTCCCGGGCGTACTAGATGATTTGCATAATGGAAGAGCACCAAAAGTGGATGAAATTCGCTCTTTTGGAGGCCCAAAAGGCGTTCCAAAAAAATGAAGTACCAGTTGGTGCTGTTGTGGTTTATGCGAATCAAATCATCGGGAGAGGGCATAACAGTGTCGAAACTCTCCAAGATGCCACCGCACATGCCGAGATGCTGGCAATACAGGCTGCTGAACAGCAGCTCAATTCATGGCGCCTGGATGACGCAGAATTGTACGTGACCTTAGAACCATGTTCAATGTGTGCAGGCGCTATTTTATTATCAAGAATTGATAAAGTTATTTTTGGTACACGCGATCCGCGGTACGGTGCGTGCGGCAGTGTGCTGCAAATCGCAGATACCGACCGTCTTGATGTGCAGACAACACTCGTGCCAGGTGTTTTAGAGCATGAATGCCGTGATATTTTACAACAGTTCTTTCGGCAACTTCGTCAACGCTCATAATATGGTTTGAATTATGAAATTTATGTTACCACCTTTGATGTTTTTTTAAGAGTAGTCTGAGTGTCATTTCAACCGGAGAGGTGCGAGAGTGGTTGAATCGGGCGGTCTCGAAAACCGTTGTACCCTTACGGGTACCCAGGGTTCGAATCCCTGCCTCTCCGCTTTTCAATGATCAATTGTCAATGATCAAAAGTTTTATCTGAGGCAAATATGCAAACAAAATTAACGCTACATTTAGAAGAAGATTTAAAAAAAAAGGCAAAAATTGTAGCCAATAAAAAGGGAAAATCTTTATCGAAATTAGTCGCTGACCATCTTGCTTTTATTACATCTGATGAGACTATGCATCAGAAGAATTTGTCACCACATGTTAAATCACTTTATGGCTCTTTGGCAAATGAAAAGCTGGATGAATCTAATTTTAAAGATTATTTAGAGAAAAAGCATTTGTGAAAATATTATTTGACACCAATGTGATTTTGGATGTAATGCTACTCAGGGCTCCTTTTTGCCAGGATGCCGCGGTACTTATGTCCAAAGTCGAACTAAAAAATATTAGTATTTCAAATTGAATTATTACATTATACTCATATTTTAAATGAACATTGGAATAATATCAAAAAAAACCCTATTTTTATTGGGATGTTGTATTGCATAAGATAAAACTGTGAAAAATTAAAAAAACTCAGTCCATTAATAATTCATCTCGATCATTGTTTATTGATCATTGATAATTGAATATTGGAGAGATATCCGAGAGGCT
>CAZSMC010000030.1:0-31582 GCA_964607755.1 uncultured Cytophagia bacterium
CCTCTCAACATAACGGGCTTTCCCACTTTTGTAATGCTGCAAAGATTTTCTCCCATCAGTGAGATTTTACAATAGTGTAAACATCAGCTATGAGTGATAGTTCCTGCTCAGCCCAACATAGTTCACTCGGAAATTGTTGAATAGATTTCTAATGAATTGCCAGGTGAACCATTGCTTGACTTTTACACAGGAACTTTCGCATCATCCTAAAAAATTGCCGGAGCGGTTTGTGGCTTTGAGTGTGGCAAACGGGTCATTATTTTCCTTCATCCATTTATCAAGTTGATTCGCATACTCGGATTTCACTTTTTGAAAATCGGGATGCTCGGCAAGATTTTTGAGTTCGAACGGATCGTTCTTTAAATCATAGAGTTCTTCGCCGTGACGAATGTATCTCGTGTACTTGAAATCGTGCGTTCGCAGCATCCGAATCGGATTAACCCATTTTTGTTTGCTGTAATATTCGCTGATGACAAAATCCCGGACTGGGCGCACGCCTTTTCCGGTAACAAACGGTTTTAAAGAAACTCCGTCTCTGTCTGGTTTGGTTAAACCGCAAAAATCGAAAATTGTCGGCATGATATCCACATTGACAGCGTCGAAATCATCAACCTGACCTGTTTGCCGGCCTAATTTTTCCGGAATCCGAATCATAAATGGCACGCGCACCATGTGTTCGTACATGAAGGGGCCTTTGAAAATCAAATGATTGTGCGTGTCCATATCACCGTGATCCGATGTAGCGATAATGATAGTGTTTTCCCAATGTCCCTGGGCTTTGAGTTCGTCTATGATCTTGCCCACGTGATCATCATATTTTTTTACCCGAATGCGGTACCAATCCCGGTATTTCTCCCATTCTTCTTTGACATCACCCCAAATTCGTTTGCCCTGATCCTCCAGCATAAATTGTTTTTGCACTGGCGGTTTGTTTACAAACCTCTCTTTTTTCCAGCTTTCAGGCAATGGAATGGTCTGGCCCGGCTCAAGTGCGTGTTGGTTATAACCGTAAATATCGTGCGGATCGATATAAGAAAGTGCCAGAAAGAACGGGGAGGAGACAAATTCGGTGTTTCTCAGCAGACTCAGTCCATCTTTGGTTGTGAGGGGATCGCTTTTTTCACCAACAGCCTTGTCTTTTTTCAAAAAATGCTGCCAGCCCTGGCGCGCCACAGGATCGTCACCTAAATGCCATTTACCAACATAGGCCGTGTTGTAACCTGCTTTATTGAGTTGTTTGGCAAAGGTCGGTTCGTGCAAATCCTCACCACCTGCTGCACCAATGTTTCCCATCACACCGGTTTTGTGCGGATATTTTCCGGTAAAAATAGACGATCGGCTGGGTGAACATTGCGGCGTGGTGCAAAACCCGTGTTTAAAAACAACACTTGAACGTGCCAGTTCATCCAGATGTGGCGTATCGAAAAAAGAATTCACCGAGCCCATCGCCTGCCAATGTTGTTGATCGGAAAAGAGCAGTAGTATATTTGGCTGTTTCGCCGGCTGACCGCATTTTTCCCATAGCCCTGACCCAAAAGCCGCCGCCCCAATAGAAGATGTTTTGATAAAATGACGTCTTGAAATGTGAGAACTCATGAGAAATCCCTCATATATTTATTTCATTGATTGACTTGGTTTAGTTTTGTTCTATTCCGAACCATTGCATAGCATTATCATGATAAATTTTTTGCAAAACCACGACTGGCAAATCCAGCGCCTGGAATGGCTGCCTGACTTTGGACGATGTCATGGTATCGGCTGGGGTGAAGTATTGCCAGTGGTGCTGCCAGACATCGGCCATTCGTTGTAGATTTTGCGAGTTTTCACTGACACCCAGGTCTGTGCCGTAAAGCAGTCGATCCTGATAATCGATGATAAATTGACGCACTTTATCGCGGTCCTGCACCTGGAAATGGCAGATGCGCGCCGCCATGTCTACGGCAAAGTTGGGATATTTATCGAGACGTTTTGCCAGTCCGGGTCTTTCCGGTTTTCCATGCCAATTGTGGTGGAAAAATAAACTATATCCGGATTTTTCAGATGCTGATGATGCGCCCAGGTAAATTCCCGGTCAATGTGTTCCCGGGAAGCTGACCGGGTCACCAGCGTCAGTAATTTAAAATTGTGCTCTTTTGCTATCTCGGCAAAACCCTCATCAAAAGAATCAATGTGAACGTGCGCATCAAATTTCGGAAATTCAGCAAATTCGAGCTTGTGTTCATTGCTGCAATTTATCAGCAAAAAAGGGAGAACAAAAAATAGCAGAAATGATGTTTTCTTCATAATGTCACCTGTTGGTTTGGGCTAGATTTTCTATTTCACCACCGGAAATTCCGCAATGCGCAAACGTGCGCAGCCGTACGGCACTAACGTCACAGTGTCTTCGGGCGTGTCTACGGTTACCGGACTATGTGGCGTTTCACCAGCCGAGTTGTGACGCATTATCCATCCAGGTATTTTATACGCCGGAACGCTGATGACAACCGGCGCTTCATGCTGCCAGGACAGGTGGCTATCCCATTGCTCGATATACACCATGTCCCCGCGATCGCCAAAAGGATATTCGTGAAGCGAAAATCGTTCGATGTTCATGGTGTTTTCCGGCAGTTGCGGATCGATTTTCAATCCATAATTCCACGCGGTTGCTGGTTCAATCTGCCAGTCGGCTGATCCCATGTAATTGATCGTCCGGTAGCTTTTGGATTCCAATTGAATTTGGCTGAACTCTTTGCCGATGCGCAGTGCAAAATAGAGCGGTCCTTTTCGCACAGCGATGCTGTTGTTGTACCGGCGCTCTGTGAAAACGGGCATAGTCAATGTCACGTTTACCTCGTCACCGTTTTGCCAGGTTCGCTTGATCGGTAAAAGCGTACCCGGTTCCCCGCTCATTTTCTCCTGGCCTACTTTGATCTGCGCATGAGTTGCCCAGGAAGGAATGCGGAGATACAGCGGAAAGCTAACTGGATTTTCTAACTTTACAGCAAGCCGGATTGTGCCGTCGAACGGATAATCTGTCTCTTCGATAATTTTCACTCGCGTTCCCTTGCCTACAATCGCTTCGACAGTGGATGGCGCGTAACACATTGCAGCCACGCCGTTATCGTGGGTGGCGAACCACAGGTGCTTGGTGTACTTTGGCCAGGCCTGATGCATGTTAGCCAGACAGCACGGATAATTCGGCATCAGGCCGTAAATGTTGGAGGCCTCGCCGTTGGTGCTCCAGTCGCGCTCGGCAGCTGAGACCAATACCTGATTGGCTTGCTGGTCGTATTGATGCGCCCAACCATCTGGCGTCATGGTGCCGGGCAGACTGTTATAAGCCAGCAATTCCAGCCGGTCTGCCAGTGCCGGGTCGCCGAATATTTCGATCAATTTTTCCAGCGAGAACATGGATTCGACCACAGCGCACATTTCTGTGCCCTGGATTGGCGATTTGCCGGAGAGATGTTCATCCCCGGAAAACCGGCCGCCAACCTGACCATGATGTTTGTCGTATTTTTCGAGTGCGGCATAAACAGTACGTTTGAAGCGTTCATCCCCGGATTGCTGGTACCAGAGCCCCGGATATTTGAATGCCATGGCATTATTGACCACATGCGCGGTGAGGCCGTCGGCTTTCCAGTTGTGCGGGATCTCGCCATTGGCCACGGCTGCAGAATCCCAGGGAAAAGTTTCGTAATAAGCGGTCCAGTCGTAGCAGTTGTTGTGGATGGAGTCAATAACTGCCAGAACCATGGGGTTTTGCGTGCGCCGGTACAGCCAGTAGCCGGTGACAGCGTTTTCCATAGCCCTCATGCCGCGCCACGAGTCGTCCGGCCAGTCAGGCTGGGCGTCATGAAGGTACTGGAAATAATTGGTTAAAAGTTCGATTACCCGGTCATCATTAGTGGCTTCGTAATAGTTGATCAGAACCTTGCCGGAAACAGCCAGCGGCCAGCGTTCCCAGGGCTTGCCCGGCCCAAACCAGCCGTTTGGCTGCTGACTGTTGAGAATCCACTCTATGAACGGTTCAGCCTTTTCCTTTAGCCGTTCGTCATCTAAAATATATGCCAGCGGCACCAGTCCGTCAAGATAATACGGGCCGCGCTCCCAGGACTCGCTGCCGCCGCCTTTCCAGGCGGAATTTTTTATATCCGGCCAGAACTCGTCCAAATGACCGGTGAGACCGTTTGCCATGATGTTCAATTGATCTTTTAGCCATCCTTGCGGCTTGACAGCACCAAGGGGCAAGGAAACCAGTTTTGTTTGCAAAAGTGGTTCCGGATTGGTTGGATAATGCTGGTTTTTTGTCGTTTTCCCGCAAACACAAAAAAGAAAAGTGATTGCGGCAATAGAGCAAAAAAATATTTTCAAACGCATAACATGTTCCTTTTTGAATGTTTTTATGAGGTAAAACACATCGCGTCAGATACTATCTCAATAATAGCATCTGCCGGGTTTTGGATTCGCTGGCTGTTCTGAGCTGATAAAAGTAAACCCCGCTGGGTGCCGGCTGGCCGTATTTGTCGTAACCATGCCAGGTGAGGTGATGCTCGCCCGCGCTTTTTACGCCGGATAAAGACCACACCTCCTGGCCGCAAAGGTTGTAAATCCGCAGGGTAATGTTTGCCGGCGAGGCAAGTGAATAGCGGATAACAGTTGCCGGATTGAACGGATTCGGAATGTTGGGATAGAGTGAAAATACACCCGGGACGGGTAGAGCATCAGCGACTCGCACCACGCGAGGGTCTACCAGACGGATGTGATCGAAATAAATATCAATGCCGTTCAAATTGTGATGTTCAGCCACAATCTGAAACTCGTTGATTCGCGTCCAGTCGAATTCGCCTTGCGGACTGTACCAGCCATCATCCCATGAACCGTGTTCGGTAAATTCGTCTAACGGAATTTGCAGGTGCTGCCAGGTGCCATCCCATGTTGCTCTGGATTCATCGAGCGTGATGCGCATGCGCCAGGGATGATCGTCCGGATCATCGGTTTTGGTATCGACAAAACGCATATCCAGCGACGAGCCCGGAGAGCTGCACCGCACCCAGAAATCGATGGCATAGCCTTCCTCTACCAGCCAGGACAAATCACGAACAGGTTCGAATCTAAAAGTAATGTTGCCGTATTGCGAAGAGCCGCTCCAGTGTATGCAGTATGTACCTTTCACCGGATTTTCTTCAGAGTAGTAGTTGATTGCACCATCCGCTGCCCAACTGGCTTCCAGAATGCGGCTGCCAATGGCGTCGTCATAGATCCTGAAACCAGTGGTATCAGGTATTATTTCAAACTCTTTTTGCTCCGGTGCATTCAAGTCCAGCGCCTCGAGCAGAGGAATGTTGAGATCGTACTCGAACAAATCATTGCCGCCCTGTTCGAATAATCCAAAGCCGCCCTTGTAATCCCAGGTTGTCCAGGCAATTTTATTTTCTTCGAAATAATCCTGAACAAGGTCATACCAAAAGACGCGGTCTTCTTTGTCACTGTTCGGTATGTACACGCCAAATTCTCCGCAAAACAGCGGAACCTGGCGTTCAGCCTTGAATTTTACGGCAATGTCAATGAGTTCTTTAACGTGTTCCATAGTGCCGTCATTCGGGTAACTGTTCATCGAACTTGCGATCCAGGTGCCTTGGAGCTCCGCAGGCACTTCGGGCATGCGGCTGGCATCGTAGGGAAACGGCACTCCGGACAGTGGGGCCATGGACGGATTTGTCCAACTGGCGCCCTGGTGGGTGAACATGAACGGATCGTAAAAATGAAAAGTGTAAATGAGATTATCATCCTCATATTCCGGCATATTGTCCAGGTTGTTGTAACTGTTCCAGCCTGCCGGACCAATGATAATAGTATGCTTTTGATCGACCGACCGGATGGCATCAACGACCTTTTGCTGAATCTCATTCCATCGCCTGTCCGAAATACCGTGCGGTTCATTCAGCACTTCGTAGTAAATATAGGTGAATCTGTTTTTGAAATGTTCCGCCATTTGCGTCCACACCGGCACGAGCACTTTATCGATGTCCGGATCTGTTGATTCGTCCACACTAAAGGTGTGATTGTCAAAAATGAGATGCATTTTTAGGTCTTCAGCCCAGTCTACCACCTGATCCAGAAAATGGAGAAAGAGAGGATCAAGCGTATAGTCCGGTGCCCCGCTGGTCATGTGATGGAGATTAATCGGCAGCCGGATGACATCGCAGCCCAGACTCTGCACATTGATGAAATCCTGTTTGGTGAACTTTGTGAATTGAATCTGTTGCGGTGTCGATGTTTGAAACCAGTTTGTAAAATTGACACCTCGGTGAAACGGTGGTGTTTGTGTCAATCCGGTTGTTACAAATATAAGAATGATAATAATTGCAAAGTGACGCATAGACACCTCTTTTAGTATTTACAATGTTTTGAAATGTGCTCCGGTTATGGCGTGAAATCCGGTGTTTGTCCAGTAGCTCACCGACGGTTCTTTTTCCTCTCTTTTCAGGATAGACGCACAACCGACTTTGCCATTTTTGTTCACGGCAATGAATTTATCATTGAAATTGACCTTGTCCAGTCCGCCATTTATCTCGATGATGCGCTGACAGGCGGCTTCACAGGCTTGTTGTGGCGAGTCACCGGCACGCATGCGCTCGACGATGAAAAAGCTGCCGCAGGTGCGGATAACCTCTTCGCCGCGACCGGTGGCGCCAGCCGCACCGATCTCGTTGTCCACGTATAATCCTGCCCCGATGATCGGCGAGTCGCCCACACGTCCGGAAATTTTCCATGCCAGGCCGCTGGTGGTGGTGACGCCAGCAATGTTGCCAGATGCATCCACACCAAGAACATTTATGGTTCCGGTGGGCCGGTCCGGGAGATCATAATTCCCATCCTTGGGGGGAAACCAGTCGTCCTCGTCACTCAGATTTTCTTTCCATTCCAGCCACCGCTTTCTGGCGTATTCCGTCAGCAGGTTTTCCGGTTTGAATCCGTGAAGTATGGCAAATCGTCTGGCGCCCTCACCAACCAGATGAATGTGATCGGTTCGTTCCATAACCAGCCGCGCCACCGAGCAGGGTGTTTTGATGTCCTCCATGCATGCGACGGAGCCGCAGTTGTGCGTGGCACCGTCCATGATGCACGCATCCAACTGGACAACGCCGTCTTCGTTTGGCAAGCCACCGTAACCCACACTGGCGTCTTCCGGGTCCAATTCGGCAACATTGGCGCCTTTTTCAACAGCGTTCAAAATGTGTCCGGTGCGGTTTAACTCGTCCCAGGCCGGCTGCAATACTTTACGGCCCCAATACTCACCTCGACTGCAGACTAAAACCGGTCGTTGGCCAGAGGGAGCGGCTTTAACATTTTTAAGCAGCGGCAGGGATGCTGCTCCCAATAGCCCGGTGAGAAAATGCCGGCGGTTGAGGGGTTGAGACATGATGTGCCTCCTTTTGAAAAAGTTTGATTCAAGCGAAAAAAATCACTCTTGTTTGAAAATCACTTTGTGTCGTGTTTGAACCGGTACACGCTGAATGGGTTCTTCACCGTTGCGTTTAAATAGTCGCCACTGATCTGTCCAATCTTTGTAACCGGTTTGCTCGCCCATAGGCACAAGCACAGTATGCCCGGCGATGTTGCCGATGCGCGATGGGAACTGGTAGTGTGTTCCGGATATGGCAAATGAATTGTCGTCTTTTGCTGAAAGCTTTGCAATGCGATTCTGGTCGAAAATGATTTCCTGCGGAAAATCAGCATTATGTTTCGTATCGGCAGCCAATAGCAGGGGGCCGTGAAAAATAAATGCCGGATAAGCGTATCTGTCGAAATGCCGTTTTTTCAATAAATTATTTCCCTGCTCATCCAGGACCCGCAGTGGCACAGCAAATTCGATGGCTAATTCATCGCCAGCTTTCCATGTTCGCTCTATCGACAAATATCCATCTGAACGCTCAATTTTTTTTGATGCGCCATTGAGCTTGACTCCTGGATTTTCCGCCCAATCGGGGATGCGGCATTTTAACAGAAACTTTTGTGATGAGTCCGGATTGATTTTGATGATCACATTGCCGCCAGCCGGGTAATCTGTTTCTACGCTTAATTGCACAGGGTTTTCATTCACCATTAAATCGCAAGATGCAGGTGTGAGAAAATTTATCCGGACTGTTTGGTTCCGGCTTGCTGCCGTGTAATTCAGCAGTTCCGCGTAAGCGTACAATCCGTGCATCAGGCAGCACCACCACGATTCGCTGTACGCGGATTCGTAACCAGCCGGAGTAATGACAGCATGGCCAAAGGCGCCATTGGCTGTTTGGTGGAAATAGAGCCCATTGCGCCAGGTATTTTCGGCTTCAGTCAGGTAAACAGCATCTTGCGTAATCGACCATAAGGCAAGATTCAGCCGCAGCCAGTCTGTAAGCGAGCAGCCTTCAGTGCGGTGGTCCACCGGATACCATTCGCACACGCTGCCATCAATGCGTTTGCCGTAACGCATCACATACTGCCAGTAACGCTCGGAAAGCTGCTGGAACAAATCTGCGTCTTTGGTATGAGCATATAGCATAGCCATTCCAGTGAGCGTGTTGAGATAGGAATGAGAATGATAATGGCCCCATTCCGGCATGAGTCCGGCAACCTTTTTCCCCGTCTCCAGAATAGAATCATCGCCGGTTTCTTCGTACAGCATGACCAGGCCTTCGAGAATGCTGGTTTGATGGGTTTTGATAAAATGCCGGCGGTTGCTTTGCGGATTCTCCCAGTCGGCGTACCCTTTTTCGGTCCACGGATGGTCAGCATAGAGCGTTGTCCATTTTGGCACGGTGTTTTTGAAATAATCTCCCAACCTTTGTGCAGCGTTCAAAACCTGTTGATCGCCACACAGGCGGTAATACTGGATCAGTCCAACCAGCAGCCGGCCGTGCCCGAAAATCTGCCGTCCCCACATATCCCAGCCGTCGTCAATTTGACTCATGCCGAAACTGCCGTCAGCGTTTTGATGCGGCAAAATGCGCTCGGCAATGCTGTCCAGTTTGGCCGGATGCTGACCGGTCAGCCTGGATATGTAACTCCAGGCACCCAGAATTCGGCCGGAAACATCGCCTTCGTATTCTTCAAACCGGCGCTTGAGCCCGGGAATGCGGGCAACATCCTGGACGATAAGATCAAGATCATAAGGATGATGTTGCAGCCGTTTCTCGGTCAATTCGATCCGCTTTTCAAGTTGTCCGCCCGGAGTGATGCGGGCTGGAGTGTGAATTTGTTCAGCGCCCGGTCCAGAAAAGCAAAGCATGACCATAATGGTGAAAAAGTAAAGCTTTATCATTTTTCTAATACCTTGATTTTAATGTTTTTAAAATACACCGGAGCGTCCGCATGTTTTCCCTGCAAACCGATGTGACCGTGCGTGGGCAACTCGGCCAGCGGTGTACTCAGCCATGACGGAATTTCGCTGCCGTCAGGATTTTCAGTTGCCGATGTATAGCGGTTCAAGTTCACCTCATTCACCAGCTCATTATTCAGCATCACCCAAATCATCGAATCCACGCAAGTAATGGTATAACGGTTCCATTGTCCGGGTGGTTTGACCGCGCTGGTATCCGCGGCTGCATGACCAAACACGGCACCGCATTGCCAGGTCTTTGGCATGGACGACCATTGCTCCGAATAATCGTCCGCAATCTGAATTTCTACAGAATTGGGAATCCAGTTTTCAATATCGGAACAATAAACGATCACACCACTATTTGTGCTGTCAGCGGTTTTGAATTCCAGGTCCAGGATAAAATTATCGTACTGTTCTGCGGTCCATAAATTCTTATCTTCGTTAGGGACAAGAAGACTGTCCTGAAAAGTCCACACTGTATCAGCATCGATTGCATTAGACAAATCCGGAGCAAACAAATCCGGCCAGGAACTCGTATCCGGGTGCGTTTCTGGCGGGACCGCAACCTCCTGGCCACACATGATGAGTAATAAAGTCAAACTCAGGATCAAAAATAATGTTTTCACCATAGCCTCCTCCTGGCATAAAGTTTGTAACTTTAGTAAATGCAGTATTTTTTAGATGTGAAAGTGGAAAGTATATATTCGATTAATAATTTGAATGGGTACAAATGATAGTACAAAAAAAATACTTTTTAATCAATGTTTTTTCAAATTTAAGCACCACATTTTTTACTTGTAAAAAAATATTTATAGCTTTTTCCTGGAATATTTAGAAGCAGGATCTTCTCCATGTCTCAAATTAAATCATTACTAAATCTTGCCGTCTTTTTTTTGTTGTGTTCGAATTTTCTTCTATTTCCCCAAAACCGCAAAGGTATCTTTGAAACACTTGATATGGATGAAGGCTTGTCCAGCAATCGTGTTACTTGTTTTATTCAAGATAATGATGGTTTTCTGTGGATCGGGACTCAAGACGGTCTCAATTTATACAACGGCTATACCTTTCAACAATTTGTTGCTTCTTCGGAACAAGATAAACCAGACATTATCGATAATCATATTTTATCTTTACGTGAGGATGAGGATGGGCAATTATGGATCGGCACGGCAAACGGTTTAACTCGTATGAACAAACTCGGTACGTCATCTGTTCATTATGACACTGATCCAAACGATACCACGACAATTTCGAGTCACTATATTACTTCAATACTTTGCACTGGCGATGGCACGGTCTGGATAGGCTCCGGTTGGGGATTAAACCGGTATAACAAGGAAACCGATTCATTTACAAGATACACTCGCGATCCGCTCAGCCCGGATAATGAAGACAATAACCGGATTTTTGATATCATTGAAGATAGTAACGCTATGTTGTGGCTGGCAACAGATGGCGGGCTGGTGCGTTTTAATCCTGAAACTGAAACGTCTACAGCTTTTACACATGATCAGGATGATCCTTCTTCAATTGTGTCCAACCATGTGCGTACACTAGCAGAAGACAAAAATAACCACATTTGGGTGGGCACAACCAGCGGCCTGGACCGGTTTGATCCGGATACGCATGTTTTTACTCATTTTCGAGCGGATCCAGCAGACCCGGAAAAACTTTCTCACAATACAATTAATAAGCTTTATCTCACGGACGAGGGCCATTTATGGATCGCAACACAGTGGGGGCTTAATGTGTATGATCCGGAAGACAAGGCTTTTCATAGTTACTTTAAAGATAAAAATGATCCCAAAAGTTTATGCGGGAATCATATTACTGCCATTTACCAGAGCCGGGCCGGGGTGTTATGGATCGGTACCCAAAGAGAAGGGATCAGTAAATATGTTCCTATGAAACAGGCGTTTCGGTTTTATCAGTTGGAGCAAGACAACCAGGATATTGATTCCAATATTGAAGCCCTGTGTGTCGATGACAGTACTCATTTATGGTTGGGCACTTTTAGCGGCTTGTACTATTATGATCTTGAGCACGAGACGTTTCAATGTTACAACGGCCCACCTGTTGTTAGAAATGAATTGCACGGTAATTTTGTCAGTTCTATACGCAAAGATCAAAACAACAGACTGTGGGTAGGCACTTTTCATCAGGGCAACATTGGCATCAATTGTTACGATCCCCGTACTCGCCAGTTTACATATTACCACTATCATGAAAAAGATTCCACCACACTGTCAAGCAATGATATTTTGTTTATTAATACAGATCACGAGGGACGTATCTGGGTCTCTACTCAGGGGTATGGAGTCAATCGTTACAATCCGGGCTCGGATACATTTACACGTTACATTTCAGACTATTCCAGTGAGAATAAACTGGGCGGCAATTGGGTACAACATATCTATTGCGATCCTGCCGGCTATCTGTGGTTTGCAACTGATTTTGGATTGAGCAGGTTTATATATGAGACTGGTAAATTTGAGAACTTTCGACATCATGACGGTCAGCCAGAGACATTGAGCAGCAGCCGAGTAACAACAGTGTATCGGGATACAAGAGGTGTGCTTTGGGTGGGCACAGAAAATGGTTTGAACAAAATGACCGATCCGTCAGGTACGTTTGAGTCTTATAACATAGAAAATGGTTTATCCAGTTCCTATATCACCGGTATAGTGGAAGATAAAGACGGTGATTTGTGGCTTGCGACGGATAACGGATTGACTCTATTCGATCCGAAAAGCGAAAGATTCCGTGCCTTTGACGAGCGGGACGGACTGTGGATTATGGCTTTTAATTTGAATGAAAATGCCAAATTACCTTCCGGAGAACTGGTGTTTGGCGGACTGGATGGCTTTATCCGTTTTAATCCACAGGACCTTAAAAAGCAGACCCTGCCACCACAGGTTGTCATTACTGATTTTAAAAAACTGAACACATCGCTTTATTCTGCCAAACAGCTCGTACATCTCGACACTATTGAACTAAATTACAACAATGATTTTATCGAGCTTGAATTTGCTGTACTGGACTTTTATAAACCGGAAAGAAATCGGTATGCTTTCAAGCTCGAAGGATTTGACAAAGATTGGCGTTACAGCGGTAACCGCCGGTTCGTGAATTACACGAATTTGGCGCACGGAAAATATTCTTTTACTGTCCGAGGCGCAAATTCATTCGGGGTTTGGGGCAGCGGTGAGTCAATAAATATCATTGTCCATCCGCCAATATGGGCAACAT
Source organism: uncultured Cytophagia bacterium (assembly GCA_964607755.1). Classification (GTDB taxonomy): domain Bacteria; phylum Zhuqueibacterota; class Zhuqueibacteria; order Residuimicrobiales; family Krinioviventaceae; genus CAZSMC01. Next base: position 12,596 of record CAZSMC010000030.1, read on the forward strand.
GGTGGTTTCGAATCTTTGCTGTTTGTGCTGTGCTGGGCAGTGTTTTCGGTGTTTTTAAATGGCGTATGGACGCGCATGAACGCCGCAGACAGCAACTTGAGCAAAAGGTAAACGAACGAACCCAGGAACTGCAGAACAAGACCATGGAACTTGTCGAATCAAGAGAGCGGTATCAGCGGCTGTTTGATGAAGCGCCTGTCGGATATGTGGAAATTGACCGGAGCGGTACCGTGATTCAGGCCAATGAAACGATCGAACCACTTTTGGGTTACCAGCCTCAGGAAACAATCGGTCAGTCTTTTCTCAACCTCCTGGTAGCCGATGATAAGAATCGCGCCGTACGTGTGGTGACTGATATTATCGATCACAATAAAGCCGGGCACATGGAACAGTCCCTGCAGTGCAAGGATGGACATCACGTGCAGGTTTCTTTGCATTACAATGTAGTTTATGATACCGTGCTGAAAAAGAAAGTTCTGCGAGTGGCTTTGCAGGATTTAACCGAGATTCGTCTTTTGGAAGAACAGCTTCGTCAGTCGCAAAAGATGGAAGCGATTGGCAGGGTCACTGGCGGCGTGGCGCATGATTTTAATAATATCCTGACAATCATTCGCGGTTACTGTTCTTTGTTATTGATGAAAACGAAAAAAGATGAAAAAATACATGATGCACTAAAACGAATTGACCAGGCCGGCGAAAGGGCAGAAGGCCTCACCAGACAGTTGCTTATTTTTAGCAGAAAACAGGATTTATCGCCCAGGGTTATCAATTTAAATGATACCCTGTCTGAGATGGAACATATGCTCCTTCCGCTCTTGGGAGAAAGAATCAAAGTAGATATTCATTACAGTGATCAACCTGCTTTTATAAATGTTGACCGCAATCAATTTGAACACATGATCATGAACCTGGCAATCAATGCCAAAGACGCCATGCCGGATGGCGGAATTTTGTCCTTAAAAATTGACAAGGTTGAACTGGGCGAGGAACGTATTGGCGAGCATTTTGTGATTCCCCCCGGCTGGTATTGTACGATAGTTGTTGAAGATACGGGCACTGGAATTGATGAAGAAACGCTTGAACATATTTTCGAACCGTTTTACACTACCAAAGACAAGGGCAAAGGCACCGGACTCGGCCTTTCGATGGTTTACGGGTTTATCCAGCAAAGCAACGGTTACATTGATGTGAAAAGCAAACCTGACCAGGGCACTGAATTTACGCTTTATTTCCCGGAAACAGACAGTCAGATAGTCGAAAAAGAGAAACATGTTGCCACTGATGCCGGATCTTCCGGTGGAGAGACTATTCTCGTTGTCGAAGATGAAGAGCAAGTACGCACACTGGTCGAGTCAATGTTAAGAGAAAACGGTTATATCGTATATTCCGCTTCAGATGCAGATGAAGATTTGCAGCCATTCATCAATAATTCCAGGAAACTGGATATGATCATCTCCGACGTGATTATGCCAAGCAAGAGCGGTCCCGAGATTGTGGAAAAAATCAGACAAAAGTATCCGGATATCAAGGTCATTTTTATGTCAGGTTATAGCGGTGACTTTATTTCCAAAGAAAATGTGACCTCCGAAGGCATTAATTTTATTAAAAAGCCTTTTAACCAATTCGATCTTCTGTCCAAAGTTCGCCAGGTGTTAGACTCTTGATTCAGTGCACCGGATAGACGGGCTGATTTTTCATGCGCGATGAAAAAATCCGGGAGGTCCGAACGATGAATCGGTACATAATGACAATTTTTTAAAACTATTTCTTTTTTCCAGATTTTCGGTTGCAGTTTTCATCAAATTTTTATATAATCTACCTAAGCCTTTGGAAAGGAATTCAATCAATGCCCGTCTATGGATAATAAAAACATGTCTTTAAAAGAGATGCTCGACGGTTGTACCTCCCCTGACACTCCGCAATGGGAAAAGGCGTGGAAGGTCTTTTTCCAAAGGTACAAGACATTCATCCGCAGCGTGGTCTATAACAAATGTTACCGTTGGGATGCACCGCGTCTCGGATTCCAATTCCAGGAAACTGTCGATGACATCATTATTGAGATTTATTCCAAGCTGTGCCGCAACGATTACCGGGTGTTAAAAAAGTTTAAAAATATCCATAGTCAACATAAATTCAAAGCCTATCTCGCTCTCATCAGTGCACGAACGACTAATCATAGACTGGCCAAGCTTTTTATTGATCAAATGCTGGAAACGCCTCCGGAAGAATTACCGGAAATGATAAAAACAGACCAGCCGTATGAAGACTGGGAACTTTACGATTCTGTCGTTCAGTTCATCAGGGACCATGCCAGCGACAGAAAACAGCACACTGAACGCGATATTCTCATTTTTATGCTCTATATCTGGGGAGGCTTGGATTCAAAAGCTATATTAAATCAACCAGTTTTTAAAGACACGGGGCATCGGGTTTTGGATAACGTTATCAACCGCACCAGAAGTCTTTTGAGGAATAATTTAAAAATAGGATGAGAGAATTCTGCCCTTGAACGACTCTTCATAATTGAATCCATTCAGTTTATCTGAATGAGAAAAATGTTTCTTTTGTTCACGGGACTTTGAACTTAACTCAAAGGCTCTACAGTGTCAAACGATCCGCCACACATTTCTCGACTGCTCGCGCTGCTTCGCATAAAGCTCGATAGTAATAAAGTCCATTCACTAATGACGACCGATGAAAAAAAGTATCTTGCCGCACTTGAAGAAAAATACAGCGAGTTAAAGGATTCCAACTACAAAATTGATAAATTACCAAACCTGGCATGCACCCAGGAGAATTGTTTTCTAAAGGATAATGTTGATTTTTACATCAGCTATCTTTTTCTTTACAAAAACAGTATGCCAGATCAGAAACAAACTGATAGACTTTTAAAGCATTTAAATAACTGTTACTGGTGTTTTCTTGACTATTCCCAGGTTATTAAACGCTATTTTCACCAGGTGGAAGAATTAAAGCATGAACTGGGAAAAAGGGGGTCGTAATGAGTGACAAAATGGACCAAAAGGAAATAATAAAATACATCCGAGGGGACAGGCAGTCCACCGTAAAGCCGGAATGGCTCGCTTCTTTGATAGATGATTGCCGGCGCCAGGCAAATATTCATACCGAACAGCCAGAATCTTTTAAACATCTTGGCTATAAAGACAGATACGAGCTGTTACAGCGATTGTTAACCGGCTCATTTTCAAAGGACGATGCGCAAAACTTTATCGATCATTTGCTCTTTTCACCGGCCTTTTTTCAACATGTCACGGATTTTTTTCACTTGATGCAACGAGCTGAAGAATTGCAGGAGAGCGGATTCGCAGAAGAACAAGCTTTTTCAGATGCAGAGATGCTTTCATGGGTCAAGTGCGCGAACATGCAGCGGCAAAAGAAAAGAGCATCTTTGTGTCTATCCTGGATTAAAAATGTGTTTTGTCATCTGCCAAGGCCATCTAACAAAGCCTTGCCAGTGATTATAGGGGGAGCACTGGCCGGTTTGATGGCCTTTTTTCTGCTATGGCCAGGCAGACAGTCCGAAGAGATAACACTAAAAATTCTCGCCGAAAAAGAGCCTTATATTTCACGCACCGCGCCCGGCTGGCGGTCCGATACCTCACAAATGCTGGATTCTTACTTTAAAGAGCAAAACGAGTTGTTTAAAATCGCAATGAGTGATTATGTTATTGGTGACTATCAATCTGCAATAAACCGCTTCCAGGCTGCACTGGATGCGGCTGAAGAAATCACTTCCGAAAATGCCGAAATCAGTCGCGATATTATGTTTTATTCCGCACTGTCTCATCTTTATCTCGCCAGAAACACGGATGACAATCGGCATGACAAATTAGCCATTCACCGGCTGGAGTATGCTCGAACGATTACTGAAAACCACAACCTTAAAGGCCTTGACGAAATCCGGTTTTTCCTGGGTTTGTCGCAATACCGGATGAACAACACGAAAGCCGCACAAGCCATCCTCTCACGAATTGACAAGAAAAGTCGTTTTTACCAGAATTCTCAGCTCATACTCGAACAAATCAAATAAGGGAGGAACTATGGAACCTGTTTTGCAGATGATTTTCAACGTGCTTGTGTTGATGTTTACATTGGCAAATTTCATTTTGCTCATCTTAATTGCTGTAAAACTCTTTTCGGATCTTTCGAAAAAGCAATCTAATATGAAAACGGCGGATGCACATGAAGGGCCAGGTAAAAATGACGATGATAATCCTTAAACCGGATAAACCGGCGCCAAAAAAGCTCTAAATTTTCTTGCTAAAAATAGTCAAAAGTTAACATGCAAGATATCATTTTATAGTTTACTCGTTCCCGGTTCAAAACAGGGAGCGAGAGTTTCCCTCCGATTATTTCATTTCATTTCATTCTTTGGTTGTTTTTTTCATGTAAAATTATTTAATTGGATTATAACATAATATCATCTTTGCTGAAGAACAAATGAATAGTAGAGCATTTAATCGAAACAAGTTTCCCTTTTGTTAATAGATTTTATTTTCACAAATGGTGCGATGAAAAGAATTAATTTAATCTACAGGCATTTACAATTCTTTGTATACAAAAGGGGGCATTTTAAAAGATGCTTGAAAATTGCTGTTCTTTTGACATGTTTGTCATTTCCGGCTCAAAGTTCAGAGCGGTCAGTGGACAGCTACTACAAAGAACTTACCCGGATTGCCAATGAACCGGTAGAAGAGCAGATTCATGTTTTACAGGATATCATTGAATCAGAGCCGGACTTTTACTGGGCCTATCTGAAACTCACCGAATTGTATATTTACCACAATCAACAACAACCGGGTTTTGATTTTTTTAACCGGCTTTTACAAAATCAGCAAGGTGTCTCAAATTGTCACTGGGCATTGGGATTGTTGCAAAATTCCAAAAAAGAGTACCAAAAGGCGCTGCAGGACTATGAACGGGCCTTGCAAACACCTCATCCTCCGTTTGAACTCATCACCGAATACACAAACTTGCAGTGTGCGATCCGGCAAATAGACAAGGTCAAATCATTTCTTGAAACGGTCGAATGGGAAGATACAAAAAAAGAATTCGCTTTTGCGCTTTTAAATTTAAATATGGAAAAACTGCAAACAGCAAAAGAGCAATTTTCCCGACTGGTAGAAAAGGACACATCCGAAGAACTGCTGTATCAATACGGTGTCTGTCTATATCGACTGCACAATTTTGAGCATGCCGAGTCCGTTTTTGAAAAAGCATTAAAGTTGGCGGAAAAAAGGAATCACCTAAAATACAGAGCAAGATTCTATAAAGCATTGGGGACAACTCTCAATCAATTAGGACAAACCGAACTGGCAGAACAATATTTGAAACAGGCCTTAAAGATTGCCAAATCGATTAATGATTTTTATCACATTACATATGCAAACGCGAGTTTGGCTTATCTGTACAGGGAAGAAGGCCAAATGCAGGCAGCGATACCTTTGCTCTCAGAAGCGGCACAGGGTTTTGAGCGCTTGCACAGAGATGATAACGCTGTACGTTACAATAGAAATCTCGCAAAGGCATATTATTTAAATTTTCAATATGCAGAAGCTATTCAGATATATGAAAAAGTGATCCTTATGCTTGAGCAGTCCGGTGGTATGTTGCGACAAAGAATAAAGATACTTATAGATCTTGGCCATGTTTACAGACATATTGGCGCCTATCATGTAAGTCACAAATATTATTCCCAAGCTCTTGCATCAGCGCAACAGTACAATATCACCGAATTTATTTTGAAATCGCAGTGCAATCTAATCAAACTGTATATCAAGCAGCGAAAACACGACAAAGCTATAGCATTGTGGCAAAAAATAAAGGATAATGATTACATTCAAAAGCACCAGGTATATTTTGAAGGCACATATTATTTGCTTGGTATTAGTTATGAACTGGAAAAGGAATATGATAAAGCGCGGGAATATTACCGAAAAGTTGTAGACTTTATGAAAGAGTCGCAATTGGATTCTTATTATTATTTCCGGTTTTTATATCTTGCCCACCTTGACATGGTTGAAGAGAAATACGAACTGGCTGATACAAGAATGCAAAAAGTTTTGAACTGGGCCCGGTCTCAGAATGATGAGTGGCTTTTGGCGGAAGCCAGCATGTTTTACGCCCAGCTCATGGAACGGCGCGGCAATTTTTATAAAGCCGTAACCTATTATGACCAGGCCATTCAGCTATTTGAAAAAACCCGCAAAGGTCTGCTCTCTAACGATTCCCGGGCCGGTTTCGGGTTGAATAGCCACGATGCGATATTGTCTATTTCGGAATGTTACTACAAGCTTTACCAACAGGATCCCAATCCTCGTTATCTCGAAAACATATTTTATTATGAAGAGATGCGCCGGGCGCGCGCGTTAAAAGATTATCTGGCCAATCAGGAAATTTATCACGCTCTTCAGGATACGCTGAAACATGACAACGAATTTCAGGCAGTGTGCCGTACTTTTAGTGAACAGCAAATGAGAATCCGGCAAAAAGTAAATGTCGAACACGTCGATGTCCATACGCTGGAAAAAGAGTTTTCCGATCTCACTGCGTTTAAATACTCTCTGATCGCGGAAAAAGCAAATACCATCGATGTGCTGGACGTTCCGATGAATACTCTGAAAATGGATTCATTGGCGCTCATGCGTGTACAGGAGGAATTGCAAAACTCAGAAAGCGCTGCCATCTTTTATCACCTTAATGATTCTGCCTGTTTTGCGCTGGTGTTGACGGGTGACAGGATCGAGGTTGTGCCCTTACCGGCAGATTTTAAAACCATCACGCGAAATATTGAAACGCTGTTGTTGCCTTTTCATCAACAAGACAAGACGGTTAAAGATATCACTTTTCACGCTGGTATAGCACATGAACTATATCGTGTTCTTTTTCATCCGGTCGCAGCAGCAGTGGCTTTACCTTCCAGACTTTTAATTCTGCGAGATGCTCATCTTTACAATGTGCCATTTGAGATGCTGCTGACAAAAGCCCCGCCGCGTAAGAATTATACACCTGTTGATGAGCCGGATTACAGTGAACATTTTTTATTGCATCATAGAACCTTTTATTACAGTCCGACAACCTACGTGCTGCTGGATCAGCAAAAAATATCCAGAAAGAATATGCTGGTGCTGGCTAATCCGGTGTCTTCGGAACGTTACACACGCGAGTCAATGCGGGCACTGAGGAGTGTAACCGGCTGGATTTTCAACGCCCTTCCGTTTGCTGAACTCGAATCCCAAAAAATAAAAGAGCTCATTGGTCAAGCCGATATTTACAAGCGTACCGAGGCATCAGAGTCGATGCTGAAAAAGTGCGCTTCAGATTATGATATTTTACACATTGCCTCGCATGCCTTTGCCGATACAGTTTTTGAAGCGTTCTCGGGTCTGGTGCTGGCAGCAGAAACGGAAGACACCGATGACGGTATTTTGATGGGGTACGAAGTTGAGACTCTCGATATTCAGTGCGATCTGGTCACATTGAGTGCGTGCGAAACCGGTCTGGGCCGGCTGATGGCCGGTGAAGGCGTGATGGGATTGCCGCGGCAGTTTTTGTGCGCCGGTGCGCAATCTGTTCTCATGTCCGCATGGAAAGTGGACGATCAGTTTACCGCGGAGTTCATGCCGGCATTTTATCGCTACTATTTAAAAGAAAACATCTCCAAACCTGGTGCTCTGGTGCGCGCAAAACGCGACATTTGCAATCCACTCTCCGAAACAGGAGGCATGTACTATCAGCATCCATTTTTCTGGGCAGCTTTTACGCTTTACGGTCGCGCTGGCCACCCTACGTCAACTTTTCCGTGGATGCTATTTTCCGGGATTTTAGTTTTTTGCTTTGGAGTTGTAGGTGTGGGGATTTTGGTGAAAAAAGCTCGTCGTTAAAAGTTCGTGTTGCCAGGCATGACAAGCCTGACAACACTGTTAATTTTTTATCCAATAGAAATCATTCGTTCCACTGCTTGCAATGCCCGCTGACGGGTGTCTTCGGGAATTGTAATCTCGTACTGATTTTTCAGCAGTGCGTCACGCGTTTGTTCCAAAGTAATCTCATTCATGTGCGGACAGCGAATGCTGCACAACCGCAGCATGTTTTTATCCGGATTCTCGGCTGCAATATTATCTCCCATTGCGCATTCAGTTAAAAGCACATAATGCGGCGCATTATTTTGCTGAACGTATTTGATCATTTGCGAGGTGCTCCCCGAATAATCAGATGCATTAACGACCTCGGGACTGCATTCCGGGTGAGCCAGGATGACCGCATCCGGGTGCTGCTGCCGGATGTTGTTAATATCCTCAACAGTGAACTGTTCATGGACTTCACAGCGGCCGTTCCAGCCGATAAGCGTATAATGCAAATTTTCTACTTTTTTCTCAAGGTCTTTGGGATTTCGGGTAGGAAAAATCACATTCAGTCCGGCTTCTTTGGCGATATTGCCAGCCATGTACTCATCCGGCAGAAAGATAATGGTATCTGTGTCAAGTTGTTCAACCACAGCAGCCGCATTACCGGACGTGCAGCAGATATCGCTTTCCGCCTTGACATCGGCGTATGTATTAACATAAGTAACCACAGGCACACCCGGATATTGCTTGCGGAGTCTTTTAATATCCTCCGGAGTGATGCTTTCTGCCAATGAACACCCCGCTTTGGGAGATGGCACCAGAACTGTTTTATCGGGACTTAGGATTTTGGCGGTTTCACCCATAAATTTCACCCCACAAAAAACAATCACGTCTTTTTCGGTTTTAGCCGCCTGTCGCGCAAGGCCGAGAGAATCGCCAACAAAATCCGGTACAGTGTGGTAAAGCGCGGGTTCCATATAATTATGCCCTAAAATAACGGCATTGCGTTGTTTTTTAAGGTCATTAATCTCATAGACCAATTCCGCTTTGATGCGCATTTCCGCCTCCGGAACCAGATCGCGCAGTCTGTCTTTCATTTTTTCATAGGTGGCATTGATGGTTTTTTCATTAATTGGCATTTTTATCAACCTCTATCTCAAATATTATTGTTGAAACAATGATGAATTATTATACTTTGTCAGCATGTTATCATTCACAAGGGGTTATCAAATGCATAGACATAGAACATTGTTCCCGAATAAAAAGTTATCCTTTTTAAGAACATGCGTGGGTATCGGATTTTTGATGATCATTATGCCGTGATAAAGTGCAATGAACAGTTGTGAATTAGTAAGAGATTAAAACCATGTGAAACTCGGATGAAAAGTTAATCAAGTTTGGTGACAAAAACAAGCATCCCTGTGGGGGAAAACCTCGTAGTACATTTTCCAAGTGTGTTACGAGTCTCAGAATCAAACCCTAAAATCCCTTGCTAAAAATCCCAGACTTTTGCATATTGAAGAGGCTTTCATTTTCAGCCGTTTTTAAAAGCATGTTTTCAAATCAAATTAATCACTATCTTTTCAGAGGGAGCCATGACCGTTAAAAAGTTTTTACTGATTGGATTTTTCATTTGTTTACCGCTTGCTCACGCTCAAGAGCCGACACAAAAGTTAACCAACCTGCCGGACAGGGAGGAGGCTTTTATGGATTGGGGTCTCGGCATGTTTGTGCATTGGAGCCTGGATTCACAACTCGGCAGCGTGATCAGTCATTCGCTGGTAGGTGCATCTGAGGACTATATTCAGCGTTATCTTTCAGAGTTGCCGCAATCTTTCTCACCGGATAATTACGATCCTGACCAATGGATGCGAATTGCTAAACGGACAGGTGTCAAGTATATGGTTTTTACCGCCAAACACCACAGCGGTTTTTGCATGTGGGACACTGAGACCACAGATTTCAGCATTATGAACACATCTTACGGACAGGATATTGTTGAACGTTACGTCGATGCCTGTCGGGAATATGGTCTAAAAGTGGGGTTTTATTTTTCACCGGAAGATTTTTATTTCCTGCATCAACAGGGACATCTCATTCGCCGGCGAGCTGATTATGCTCAGCCCACGCACAACACCGAATTGCTTGAATATGACAAGCAACAAGTCAACGAACTCTTGACGAATTACGGAGATATTGATGTCCTGTTTTTCGACGGCATCGAAAGCGAGCCGCTGGTCCAGTACGCTCATCAACTCCAGCCAGAATGTATTGTCACACGCGGAGAGATGCAAACACCGGAACAGGAAATTCCGGGACGCCCCATGCCCGGACCCTGGGAGGCATGTTTTACTTTGGGCACGCAGTGGCACTTTAAACCGACGAATGAAGATTACAAATCCGGTACCACATTAATCAACATGCTGATCGAAATTCGTGCCAAAGGAGGAAATTTACTTATCAATGCAGGTCCGCAACCCAACGGGATGATCCCGTTTGAGCAGACACGCCGATTTCGTGAACTGGGACTGTGGATGTTCGTCAATCGTGATGCGATTTATGATATCCGTCCCTGTCCGGTCATACGGGAAGGCAATTTGTGGTTTACAAGGGACACATCTTCAAACACTGCTTTTGTTTTTCTGACAAATCAAGGGGATTGGCCGTTAGGAGAACGGCGAGAGTTTGTTTTGCAGAGCATTTCCGCTACTCCGGAGACAGAGATCTCCGTGCTGGGGCAAAACGACAAAGTGGTTGAATACCATCCCGAAAAAACGCCCGTGTCTCGGTATACCCAACAGGATGATCTGCTGTTAATTTCTGTTGTTCGGGCTCAACGACTTTACAACAACCGCCAGTGGCCAAATCCTGTTGTGGTTAAATTGACAAATGTTGAATTCAACGAAAAATAGGGGATCACGCTGAACATGTAGCCGGACGAAATATGTCACTCGTTTCAGGGTTGGTATGGAGATTGCACGAACTGAGTAAATAAATCATCTCGTGTCAAAACCATAATTCAGGAGTGAACTATATGCCCGGCCGTAAGCTGTCGGAAAATACACTCTCCCTATTTATTCTTGCTGCGCTTGTCATCCTCAGTACGCTTTTTTATATCTTTACGGTTCAACCCTACAATCTCGATAGCCATCACGCTATTTTAAACAAGGACACGCTTTTATACACCCAATATGCCCGGTCTATTGCCGAGGGACATCCCTACCAATTCAATGAAGGAGACCCACCCACAACTGGCTCGACCAGTCACCTTTATATCTGGATTTTAGCTTTTCTTTATAAATCCGGACTGCAGCAATTTAGTCTAATTGACGGCATGTTTGTCCTGAATATCTTGTTACTCCTGGGTTCTGTCACTTTGTTTTGGTATCTCATCAAGCGGCTCGAACCCGCATTGAAATGGCCGGTTACTCTGCTCGTTGTGTTTAACGGACACCTCTACTATGGTTTTTTAGGTTTAAGCGATATGGGACTGTTTTTCTTTTTGCTTTTTGCCACCTGGTGTTCAGCGGTGTATCGTAAGAGACGGTGGCAGGCATTGGCATTGTTTTTATTAGCGCTTACCCGGCCAGAAGGCATGGTTATCGCTGTGCTCTATGCATTTTTGTTGATTGTTGAGAAACTGTTCAAATATCAAAACGACGAGTATGGAAAAAGATGGCTGGTATGTGTTGCCGGATTGCTTGGCGTGTTATTGGTTTTGCTTGTCAATTATTCGCTCACCAGAATGTTCGTTTTCGATTCCACCTCAGGCAAAGGTTACTTTTACTCCCATGATCTGTTAACCGCCTTGATGTTATGGGGCAGCGATGTGATTACCATTATCCGCCAGGGATTTTTTAATATCACTAGTAATTTTCGGCAATATTTTTATATCACTGTTTTATCCGGCCTATTGGTTGTATGGGGTTTGTGCCAGCGGCCCTGGGGTAAACAGATTCTGAGTAAGAGAGAGCAGATTGAAAACTGGTGGCTGTTAGGTATTGCTGCACAGGTAGCAATCGTTGCCATGAGCGGCTGGCAAATGATTCACATGGATCGTTATTTTTTATGGGTTTTGCCAATTTTGTATTTTTATCTTGCCCGGGGTATTAAAGCACTACCGTTGCGAAAACAGGCGAAAACCGTGCTTTTTGCAGCTTTTATTCTTTTTCAAGGTATTGCCTATCCGTATTATTTACAGGCCTATAAAAAAGCCACTGCTGTGACGACGACCAAAATCAAAGAGTATGTGAAATGCATGAACGTCTTGCCGAAAAACGCTTCTCTCGGATTATTAGGCGGAAGCGGTGTCAAATATTTTTCGTCCGATATTCGAGTGATTAATTTCGGCGGCGTGACCGCACCTTATTTTCGCAGAATGTACAGCACAGTTTCACGACTGAAAGAACTGCAATATAATGAAAATATCCAATTCGATTATTTTCTATCAGATGATTCCAGTCATGTTTTTCCGAAAGCGCTTGTTTCCGATGCATACAAACTGGATGTCCCGACAATTTTTAACAGCCGGCTTTATCTTTTTCCAATGAAATGGGAACCGCTAACAGACATGAATTATCCGGTTTCGCTGCCGGATACGATTGTTTCTCGTTCTTGCCTGGATACATTGGATGTGGGCTATTTAAAAGATGAGAACAGATGCGCATACAGAATCAAGAGCATCCATAATGTCACCCGTATTTTACCTTTTGCTTTTACGTTCCAAAAAGACACATTGAATTATGTCGATGCCGCCAGGCCGGTTATCGGCTCGGATTATTTTACCTTGCGAACCAGGCCAGGACAAAAACACTGGCTGGTAATGAGGACTGTCAATTCAGATACAGTAAAATACCAGGCTTTCGGACAACATTACAATGTCGGAACAGATACAAAATCCGTGAGACAACTTGTGCTAAAATCGGCGACAGGATTTGAAAAGATATTACAACTCGAGAGAAATGACAACACATTCGGCAACATGACCGAACATGTGTTTGAAATACCAGCCAGAGCTATTGACGACCAGAAAACCCGTTTTGCCATTCACGGAGATCATTTGCCGGCGCATTATTGGATGTATACAGAGTAACACTATTTTGCTTGAATTGGACCAATTATTTCTAATAAACTTTTTACCAGCACAAACAGGTTATTTAATGACAAAATCACAGGACAAAAATGAACAATACAGTACAGCGACCATTAACATGGTGGATAAAAAGTCGTTGACTTTGAAAACCAAGCTTATCCTATTTACACTTGTTATCGTTATTTCCCTGTCTGTCAGCCTGGTCGGATTTTTTTACATTATAAGCAAAAAAGAAATGAAACAGAACCTGGCGCAATGGGCAGATTCTTATGCGGATAATTTTGCCTTTTATATCAAGGATATTGTTTCACAAAAAGATGTTGAAAAAATTGAAAAGTACCTGCTAACCGCCCGCAACGATTCTCGAATACTTTACGCTGTTGTTTTAAATGAATTTGGCATGCCAATTGCAAAATATGACCCCGGAGAGATTTACCAGGAAACTTATGTCGATAAAAAAGACGTGCAAACTAATGAAATACAAAGAATTAGATCAGAAAAAGGATTCGCTTATTACCGGATTGTCAGAACAATTCAAATAAATGGTAGTGACAATAAAGCCACACCCGGGTCTGATGCAGATGCTCAAAATGGATTTTTAAAAGATCCGGTTCTCTTTATGGGTATATCATCGTTTTCTATGGATAGACACATGTTTTCATGGATAAAAAATGCCAGTCTTATTGTTGGCGCCTTGCTGCTCGTTTTTGTGACTCTGGGCATTATTTACGTAGAAAGAACCAGTTTGCCCTTAAAGCAATTGGTTAAAGGGACACAAGCCATTGCTGAAGGGCAATGGGATTATCATGTCAAAGCGCGTACTGGTGATGAAATTGGCATCCTGGCTCAGTCTTTTAATTCCATGACCACTCAGTTAGCTGATACACGGCAAAAGCTAAAAAGTTATGCCGATAATCTCGAAAAAATGGTTGAAAAACGGACTATGGATTTACGGCAATCCGAGCTCAAGTACCGAACTCTTTTTGAACATTCTGGCACGGCGCTGGCGCTTGTTGACAGCGAAAACAGTTTGACTATGGTCAATCAGCGTTTCGAGATGTTATGCGGTCTTTCGTCGGACCAAATCGTCGGGGCTAAAAAATTTACCGATTTTTTCGAGACGGAAGACGCTCAAAAATTAGCCGACTATTTTCGACAGTCCCGTTCGCTCATCACACAATCTGAAGCAGTGAATTACGAGTGCGTTTTTATCAACCATCAGAACGAGCGGCGGCGGGTCAATATAAATTTCAGCATACTCACAAATACCGATATGCTGTTGGTGAACATTATCGATGTGACGCAGCTTCGGGAGCTGCAGCAGCAACTCGATCGCGCTCAACATCTGATCGAAGTAGGAGAAATGTCTGCTTCGCTTGCTCATGAAATCCGTAATCCGCTTGGAGCTATCCATGCATCGATCGACATTATCACTCAATATACTGAACTGGATGGCGATGAAAAACGTCTGTTGAACATCATCAATGAAGAAACCATGCGAATTAATAAAATCATTACAGATTTTTTACAATTCGCACGCATTCAAAAATCCCAGTTAGAGCAAGTCAATATTAACGAGTTGCTCGAGTCCGAATTGGATAAAGTTCATGAAAATTATGGCGAAAAGTATACCCTGGAAAAATCCTTTTGCGAAACGCTGCCGGAGATGGAAGCGGATGCTAATCAACTCAAATATGTATTCTCAAATATACTTGAAAATGCCGTCGGGTTTATGCCCAAAGGCGGCGAAATTACAGCAGAAACTACTCTGGTTAAAGATGTGCTGAACGGGAAAAATGTAATTATAAAGATTTCAGATAATGGACCAGGCATTGAACAATCAAAATTAACAAAAATTTTTCAACCCTTTTATACTACAAAAGAAAAGGGTATTGGAATGGGGCTCGCGATCAGCGAACGCATCATTCAGAACCATAATGGAATGATCAAGGCGAGCAGTGAAAACCGGCACGGCACGACGCTGACTATTTCTCTGCCTGCTTAAAAGGAGTTATCAATTATGGCCGAAATATTAGTTGTTGAAGATATGGACAATCCACGTCAGGTTTTGACGATATTATTGCGCAAGGAAGGTTATCAGGTGGAAGAAGCCAAAAACGGCGAGCAAGCGCTGAAAAAGATGCGTGAAAAAGCATACGACCTGATTGTCACCGATTTAAAGATGGAACCCGTGGACGGTCTGGAAATATTGCGCACCACTAAAAAATATTGCCCCAACACCGAGGTGATTTTACTGACTGCGTTCGGAACGATCGAAAACAGCGTCGATGCTATGAAAATCGGGGCGTATGATTATTTCAAAAAGCCGTACAATGTGGAAGAACTGCTGGAAACTATTCAGCGTGCCTTGAACCGCAACAAATATTATTACGAAAAACCGGATGTGGTTGAAGGTATTGAAGACCAATTCCCTGACATTATTTGTCAGTCTGAAGTCATGAAAGGCATTTTGTCCCTGGTAAACCGGATTTCGGATACGGATTCCACCGTGCTTATTATGGGCGAGAGCGGTACAGGCAAGGAGCTCATTGCACGGGCAATCCATTCGTCCAGTCATCGCAGCGATAAACCAATTGTTTCCATTAATTGCGGTGCGTTGCCAGATAATTTGTTAGAAACCGAGTTGTTTGGTCATGTGAAAGGTTCATTTACCGGCGCGATTCGCGAGCGCAAAGGCCTCTTTGCCGAAGCGACTGGCGGGACTGTCTTTCTGGACGAGATCGGTGAAATCTCCTCGCAGATGCAAGTCAAGTTATTGCGTGTCCTTCAGGATGGCGAAATCCGGCCGGTTGGATCTGACAAGTCGATTCAAGTAAATGTGCGCGTCATTGCTGCCACCAACAAGGATTTGGGCAAAGAAGTGGAAGAAAAGAATTTTCGCGAGGATTTGTTTTACAGATTAAATGTATTGCCTATACGCGTGCCGAATCTGCGCGAACACAGCGAAGATGTGCCATTGTTAGCCCGGCACTTTGTTGAAAAGTACGCCAAAAAAATGAACAAAAAAGTTCCCCAGCTCTCCGACGCAGCTATGGAACTGCTCATTAAATATCGCTGGCCGGGAAATGTTCGCGAACTGGAGAATCTGATTGAACGAACTATCGCATTAAGTAATAAGAACATCATAAAACCCGACGATCTCTCTCCGTCATTTCCGAAAAAAGTGCTCACAGATGATATTAATATTGAAGAGTGCACATTTGAAGAAATGGAGAAATACCTTATTTCCAAGCATTTAGCCAAATACGGCAACAATCATAAATTGATTGCAGAAAAACTGGGTGTTTCTGCAACAACGCTGTGGCGGAAAATCAAGGCGTTCAACCTGGCGGAAGAAAAAGTGTCTTTTTATAATAATTGAGAATTGAGATTGGTATTCTTTTCATCTTAAAACTGGCTCTGGAAAAAAGCAATATTCTGCCATAATTTTTCTGCCAGATGCTATTTTTTATAGGGGGCAAATATTCCCGCCTTTACCAGGCATATCAAAAAAACATGTAATTGTATGTCTTTTTTCACAATTATTATTATATTAATACGCGCACATAATCCCGGCATTTAATAGATTTCATAGTAAAATTTAAGGAGCTTTTATCATGACGACTCGTCGTGAATTTCTTCGCTTGATTACAACCGGAGCAGCTACGCTCCCATTCTGGATGACAGCCTGTCAGCAAAAACCTACTGCACCTCGCCCTAATGTTGTGCTCATTATGACAGACGATCAGGGCTATGGCGATTTCGGTGTCATGGGAAATCCGATAATTGAAACGCCCAACATCGATGCCATGGCACAACAAAGTGCCAGCATGACAACGTTTTACGTGTCACCGGTGTGCGCGCCAACCCGGGCGTGCCTGATGACCGGTCGCTACAATTACCGGACGAGAGCCATTGATACCTATATCGGCCGGGCCATGATGGAACCAGAGGAAGTGACAGTCGCCGAAGTGCTGCAGGATGCCGGATATACCACCGGTATTTTTGGCAAGTGGCATTTGGGCGATAATTATCCCATGCGCGCCATGGATCAGGGATTCGAAGAATCGCTGGTGCATCGCGGCGGCGGTATCGGCCAGCCATCGGATCCGCCGGAAGGCGAGGGCCAATACACCAATCCCGTTCTGTTTCACAACGGCGAAAAAGTGCAAAAGCAGGGCTATTGCACAGACATTTATTTTGATCACGCCATCAACTGGATGGACAAAGTGAATGCTGATGGAAAACCGTTCTTCTCTTACATCGCCACAAACGCGCCGCACGGACCGTTTCATGATGTGCCTGAAGAGTTGTACCAAAAATACAAAGCCATGGATCTGGGTAACGATGAATTTCCCCAGGAAAAAGGTCATCCGCTTGAGGCCGGGGCGGATCAGGATGTGCGGGCACGGATTTTTGCCATGATTACCAACATCGATCAAAACGTCGGCAAGCTTCTCGATCATCTCAAAGAAACCGGTCTGCTGGAAAACACCATTGTCATTTATTTGAACGATAACGGCCCGAACCGCCGCCGGTATGTTGCCGGGATGCGCGGCAACAAGAGCAGTGTGTACGAGGGCGGTATCCGGTCGCCGCTCTGGGTGTATTGGCCGGACAAGTTGGAAGCTGGTCATTCCTCGGATCGTATTTCAGCACACATCGATGTGATGCCAACCATTTTGGAAGCCTGTGGCGTGGACAAGCCCTCAGGTGTGGAACTCGACGGCCGCAGCCTCTGGCCGCTTCTGACAGCTCAAGACGTGGAATGGCCGGACCGGACTATCGTCATCCAGGCACACCGCGGTGACAAGCCGGTGCGTTATCATCATTTTATGATCCGCAATCAGCGCTGGAAACTGCTGCATCACAGCGGATTCGGCAGCGAGGATTTTGCCGGCGAACCGGATTTTGAATTGTACGACATGAAAAACGATCCACTGGAAATGAACAACGTCGCTGATGAACATCCGGACATCGTCAAAAAACTAAAAACCGCTTATGATGAGTGGTTTGAAGATGTGAGTTCAACGCGGCCAGACAATTACGCGCCGCCGCGGATTTTCATCGGCACGCTGCACGAAAATCCGGTTGTCCTTACCCGCCAGGATTGGCGGCACGTCAAAGGCCGTCCCTGGGGTGCGGATTCCAACGGATTCTGGATGCTGAATGTTGCTTCTGCAGGAACGTATGAGGTAATTTTGCGGAACAAAGATGTAGAATCTGCCGGTCAGGCGGAGCTGGAAATTGGCGAGAAAATATGGCAACAGAATTTCGAGCAAGGTCAAACCGAGATTGTTTTTGAATCGCTAACGCTTTCACAATGTCCTGCCAATCTCAAAGCCACCCTCAACATGTCAGACAAGACCAAAGGTCCCTGGCAGGTGGTTGTCAGGAAAACAGATTAGAAAAAGTTAATTTTTATCGCCGCTAAAAACATTATGTCACAAAAAACAGCCATCATAACCGGAGGGGCCAAACGGGTTGGCAAGGCCATTGCCCTGCATCTTGCCGGAGAGGGCTACAATATTGCTCTGCACTATAATCGTTCTGCCGAGGCGGCAAAGGAAACGCAGCAGGAAATTGAGCAGCATGGCGTTACGTGCAAACTCTTTCAGGCTGATCTCACCCAAAAGTCGCAGTATGCTGTGTTAATAGAAAACATTTCAGAGGCATTTGACAGCGTGGATGTGCTGATCAACAGCGCATCCACGTTCGCCCGAAAACCGTTTGCAGAAACGACCCCTGATTTTTTCGATACTCATTTTACGGTCAACTTTATTGCACCGTATTTTTTGATCCAGCACTTTGCCCGGGTGTGCCAAACCGGGCAGGTGGTTAATCTTTTGGATACCATGATCAAATCGTATCCAAAAAACTATTCGGTTTATATTTTAGCGAAAAAAGCTTTGGCGGAATTGACCCGGCTGGCCGCAAAAGAACTGGCTCCGGACATACGGGTCAATGGCATCGCTCCGGGTCATGTTTTGCCGCCGGCCAATTCAGACGAGGTTTACGTGAAAAGAG
>CAZSMC010000030.1:31682-51511 GCA_964607755.1 uncultured Cytophagia bacterium
GCTCCGGGTCATGTTTTGCCGCCGGCCAATTCAGACGAGGTTTACGTGAAAAGAGTGGTCGAGAAAACGCTTATCAAAAAGCTTGGCAGTCCCAAAGCCGTTGTGCAGGCTGTGGATTTTTTCCTGAAAAATGAATTTGTTACCGGTGAAATTGTGCACGTTGACGGAGGTTATCAACTTTCGCAATAAAATAGTTCGCATTCTGCCACAGATACATAAATTTAATCAGAAAAAGTTTACCCTTTTTTTACATCTTAAAATTTTAGCTAAATGCACAGGAATATCCGGTATACACTTTGGCATTACATAGTTTAATATGATATTTTGTCAAACTTTTCGTATTTGTTGAAAAACCAAAAAGCTGTTCATTTAAAAGTAGAGTTAACTATGCTGAAGATGAGTGTGTTTTTAGCTGGATTTCTAATCCTCAATTTTTTTAATGCATGTGAGAAAGATGATTCATCTGTCCAGCCCGGAGAAGATGGCAACGGTAACGGAGATGAGGAACGGATTGTCATCGTCGATAAAACAGGCAAAGAATGGGACATTACACATGCGGTAAATCAATATGATTTTCAAAAAAGCAATTTTAATTACGGGCTTGGTCCGAATGCAATCCAGCCGATTAATAACCCGGAGATGCTTTCACCTGGTGACAATGGTTATCCGAACGATACGTCGAGTGAGCGGGTGATGGGCGTTGAAATAAACGGCGAGGCACGGGCTTATCCGGTGTCTGTTTTATCGCGACGCGAGGTGGTCAACGAGTTCATCGGAGATTCCCATGTCGCGGTGGCGTACTGACCGCTCGAAGACCTGGCTGTCGTGTACAGCCGAATCGTGAAAAGGGATACATTAACATTCGCCCCGAGTGGATGGACGTACGGCTCGACTTTTGTTATTTACGATTATGAAACCGAAAGCATGTGGTTCCCATATGTAGATTTCAGAGAAGGTTCCACGCCGCTGGTTTGCATCAGCGGGCATTACGCGGATATTATTCTCAGTGAAATGCCGTCAGCGTTAACGACATGGAAGCGATGGAAGCAGCAACATCCGCAAACAAAATATCTGAAACAGTGAGTGGACTTTTCCAAAAGTATTCACTGTTTCAGAAGAAACATTCACGAAAATAATTTATTTTAATCTATATCCGCACAATCGAACGATTCATTTGGATGGAAGAGCTGGATATTCACGAACATCAAAAGCAAATTGTAGCGCAAAGAGCTGTCGATGGCATCGAATCCGGTATGGTGGTTGGTCTGGGTACGGGAAGCACGGTTCATTTTGCGCTTTTTGAAATAGGTTCCCGACTTGCCGACGGCCGGTTGAAAAATATCATTGGTATTCCCACATCTGCGGATACGATTCGCCAGGCGAATAATCTAAAGATTCCTCTCACCACTCTCGAAGACCACCCAGATATTGATCTTACTATTGACGGTGCTGACGAAATTGATCCGCAATTGAATTTGATAAAAGGCGGGGGTGGCGCGCTGCTGCGGGAAAAGATTGTTGCCCAGGCAAGTCATTCGAACATAATCATTGCTGACGAGAGCATCGAATCTCGATTTTCAGGCAAAGATCGCCCCATCATTCTCGTCGTCGAGGATAACCGGGACATGCGTGTTTATATCCGTGATTTTTTAACGGACAACTACCACATCAAGGAAGCCCGAAATGGCCGGGAAGGCATCGAGATCGCGCAAAAAAAGATGCCCGATCTTGTCATCAGCGATGTGATGATGCCCGGCATGGACGGTTTTGAGTTGTGTAAAAATCTAAAAACCGATCCGCGAACCAGCCACATTCCGGTCATTTTACTGACCGCCCGTGCTGCCGAAACGGACAAGTTATCCGGATTGGAAACTGGCGCGGATGATTATATCATAAAACCGTTCAATGCCATTGAAGTCAAGGTCCGGGCGAAAAATCTCATCGAGCAACGCCGCAAATTGCAGGAGAAATTTAGCCAAAAAATAAATGTCGAGCCGGAAGAAATAACCGTCACCTCTATTGACCACCAATGGCTCAAAAAGACAATTGCTTTTGTTGAAGAAAATATAGAAAACCCGGAGCTAAGAGCCGGATTTTTAGCGGACCACATCGGATTCAGCCGGATGCAATTGCACCGTAAATTAAAAGCATTGACAGGATTGACCACAACTGCATTTGTGCGCACAATCCGGTTAAAACGTGCTGCCCAGCTTCTTTCGCAAAAATCAGCGCGTAGTACCGAAATCGCCTACAAAGTTGGTTTTCAGAATCCCTCGCATTTTGCTGCCTGTTTTAAAAAGCAGTTTGGTGTCTCATCGTCCGAATACGGCTCAAGGGAGTAACCATTTTGGTGCATTTTTTAGCTTGATTTTTAACTGTGAATGTCATATTTTAAATTAAAACACCTATCAATTTGATATTATTGGTTTTAAAAAATTAGCACACCTTGAAAAATGAGCCAATATGACTCAATTTTCAAGGTAATTTATATGATTATTAGAGAAGCTGAAATAAAAAACATCACCCACCTTTTTGAAATTTTTAAAATAGTTGGAATCGTGGGTGCGAGACAAGTTGGCAAAACAACGCTGGCACGGCAATTTGCACAGCACACTAAAGAGCCAGTGTCCTTTTTTGATCTTGAAAATCCTGAGGATATAACTCGATTAGCAGACCCAATGTTGAGCTTGAAAAATCTGAAAGGCATTGTTGTTTTAGATGAAATACAGCGTTTCCAGGATTTATTTAAAATTTTACGTGTACTTGCGGATCGCCCGAATACACCGACTCGCTTTCTGGTACTCGGCAGCGCATCACCGGATTTACTCAAACAAAGTTCTGAAACATTGGCTGGACGGATTACCTATCAAGAATTAGGTGGTTTTTCAACAAGTGAGGTAGGGCTTGAAAATGCTGAAAAACTCTGGCTGCGAGGTGGGTTCCCACTATCATTTTTAGCACGAACACATTTAAGCAGCGAAGAATGGCGTCGAGGATTTGTCAGAACATTTTTAGAGAGAGATATGCCGCAACTGGGTTTCACAATTAATTCGACTACATTGCGGCGTTTTTGGTCGATGCTCGCGCATTATCACGGACAAATTTGGAATGCATCTGAGATCGGTCGGTCCTTCGGATTAGCACACACGACTGTACGAGATTACCTGGATGCCTTGACTTCTGCGCTTGTCATTAGGCAACTTGAACCCTGGTTCGAAAATATTTCCAAACGCCAGGTTAAAGCACCAAAAATCTATATCACTGACAGTGGGTTAATGCATACTCTGCTGAATATTCGAACATTAAAAGATCTGGAAGGACACCCCAAAGTTGGAGCATCGTGGGAAGGATTTGTCATCGAGCAACTTGTACGCCATCTGGACGTGGAATACAACGAGTGTTATTTTTGGGCAACTCATGCGGGCGCTGAGCTAGATTTGTTTATTCCACGCGGACAAAAACGATATGGGTTCGAAATCAAACGAACAACAGCACCAAAATTAACACCATCCATGCGCAGCGCTTTGGACGTATTGAACTTAAATCGCCTTGATGTAATTCATATGGGAGAACATACATTTCCGCTGAAAGAAAATGTACGGGCAGTACCTTTTTCAAAATTGACGGATATTATCAATCCTTTAGCATGAATAGTTTGGCATTTCCACTCCAAAGTATTCTATCCTCTTCTGACTTTTCGCTGAATATCACCAAAAATGTTACATCTGTGTTAATCTTTGTTACATCTGTGGTAGACTCTGATTGGGTAAATTTAATAAACTGTGCGTGAATCCAGTTCAATTTTCACTAAAAAGAGGGGTATGCCATGAAGATGTACAGCTTTATTTTCGCAGTAACGTGTCTTTTAACAGGACTCGTTACAGCGGGTACAATCCATGTACCTGCAGATCAACCTACCATTCAGACCGGAATTGATTCAGCTTCAACAAGGGATACCGTACTGGTTGCGGACGGAACCTACTTTGAGAACATTGACTTTAAAGGCAAAGCCATTACCGTAGCCAGTCATTATGCCGTAGATCAGGACACAATGCATATCAAGAATACGGTTATTGATGGCAGCAAGGCAAGCAATTCTGACAATGCTTCTGTAGTCTATTTCAAATCAGGGGAAGACACCACGTCGGTACTCACGGGATTTACAATTACCGGCGGAAAAGGTTCAAAAACCGGCGGTACGGTGTTTGGCAAGAAAATCAACGGCGGTGGTATTTTCTGCCAGAAAAGCGCAGCGCGTATTGTTCACAACATTATCCGGGACAATTCAGCTATCGGAAAACAGGAATCCGGAGGTGGGGGAATCTATGCCACACCAGATAACAACCTGGACAAGCTGCTCATCATCGAAGACAATCTGTTTCTGCGAAATCATGCTGAATCATCCGTTGACGAGGCAGCCGGCGGGGCAGTGTGGACGGATATGAACACCCGCGCACATTATAACATTTTTCTCGACAACACCTGTAACGGTCAAAAAGTTTGTTCCGGTGCGGCGCTGGCTGGCGGCGGTTACGCGCCTGGGCGGTACGAGATGTCGTTTTGCCACAATATCGTGAAAAACAATGTGTGCACAACCAATCTCAAAGGCGGATGGTCACACGGAGCTGTCATTACCGTGTACAATAAAAACACCATCAAAAACAATCATTTTGTCGGCAACAAAAATGAGGGCGCTTCCAGTCGTGCGCGTTCATCCGCTTTGATGGTCTATGAATCGAACACGAACACGCTTATTGCTAAAAACCGTTTCGTCCAAAACAGACATCACAGTCTGGTGGACAGTTATTGGGGCGCGGCGCTTTTTGTTCAAAACTCAACCCAAGTGCTTGTTGATGATAACCTGTTCGAGGAAAATTCCTGTAAAGCCGGTCCCGGCGTTTATTTTTTCAGGTCAGAAGGCACTATTCGAAACAACACGATCACAAAGAACCCGGCCATCGAGTTTGCTGCTGGTTTAGAATCATATCAATCCAAACTATTGGTCGAAAACAATACTATTTCAAAAAATGAATGCACCAAAGACGGGGGCTCCGGCAGTGTTTGGCTCATCGAATCCACTGGTGTGTTGCAGAATAATCTTATCATCCGAAACAAAGCATCACGTGGTGCTGGTATTGGTGTGTGGGTCATTCTAAACAATAGTATAAAACAGAATTTCTTTCCTGAAAATAATTCATCATGGCTCCGGGATAACTGTTTGTATCGTGCAGCTCGAGATTCATCACTTGATGTGGATGGCCTTGTTTTAATCAACAAGACAATTTGTCACAACACCGGTTGGCAGGGAGGCGGACTGTACATGAATGGCTGGAAAGTGTATGCGTTTAACAACATTTTCTGGAAGAACAATTCGAGTTTTAATTCGCAGCAGATATTCAGAGACAGAGGCAGTGGAAAATTGACCATTCAAAACTGTGTTGTTGAAAACGGCTGGGCAAGCGGTGACAATATCCTCGATACAGATCCGCTTCTCGATGAATCTACATGGGAATTAACAGAGGATAGTCCATGCATTGGTTCCGGTATACTGGAGATGGATATTGATGGCCAGTTATTCGTTTGTCCGTGCTACGATTTATACGGCAACGAACGCCCCATGTCGTCACTGTCCAATCCGGATATTGGCTCGGTTGAAAATGCGCTGGACTTTCCTTCCGGTGTAAGCAAAGCACAATCGACGCTTCCAAACGAGTTTCGCCTTTTGCAAAATTACCCGAACCCGTTTAATCCTTCGACAACAATCGAATATGACGTTCCTTCAAATCAACTTGTCAAGCTGCGCATCTACGATCTTTTAGGCCGGCACATTCGTACTTTGACGGAAACACATCACAATGCAGGGCGATACAGCATCACCTGGGACGCGGTTGATGAACGCGGCAAAGGGGTCCCGGCCGGTGTGTACCTGTGCCGATTACAGTCCGGGGATGTGAGCCGAACGATCAAGATGGTGCTGGTGCGTTGACTGAATTTGTCGTACACCTTAAGAGGCTGTCGAAAAAGCCAAAACTAGCCCCCAACAAGGGGTCGCTTAAGGATTTGAACAATATTCTAAATATATGATTAATTGTAAATTAAGCAATTTCTTTTTTTCCAGGAGCGACCCCATGTTAGGACTGACATTAAGTTTTTCGACAAGCTCTCGTGGTGTGCGACAAATTTAAGATCACATATCAGTGGTAGTAGCGGTCACGACCGCTCCTACTATCCATTCCAATAAAAAAATATCCATTGATCATCGAAAGATATTTTTCACAAGTATCGAAAATAACTTGAAAAAATTCAATTTCTTTGCTATAATCCTTTTTAAGAATTCCACTCAAATCAATGAGCATAATATATCATCGTCATAGCAAAGGAATAGCTGATGGTTGATCCGGATTTACAATCGATTCAGCAAGTCAGAACGCTCTGTCAGCAAGCGACAGAAGCGCTGGAAAAGTTAAAAACGTTCTCGCAACAGGATATCGATCGCATCGTCGAGGCCATGGCCCAGGTTGGGTATAAAGCATCCCGACATCTGGCTGAAGCGGCGGTTAAGGAAACCGGTTTTGGAGTGGTTGCTGATAAAACAGTAAAAAACGAGGTGGCCACTAAAAACGTTCAGGATTATATCCGGTCGATGAAAACCGTTGGCATTATCCACGAGTCAAAAGATGAAAAAGTCATTGAAATTGCCGAACCGGTTGGGGTTATCGCCGGCATCATTCCGGTCACAAACCCAACATCAACCACGCTGTTCAAATCCATTATTGCGATGAAATCGAGGAATCCTATCATTTTCTCGCCGCATCCGAATGCCGTCGGATGCATCACCGAAACCGTTGAACTGATGCAAAAGGTCATTAGCTCTATGGGCGCGCCCAAGGAAGCCATTGGCATTATTTCGCTTCCCACATTGAAAGCCACTCAGGAATTGATGCACCACCCGGATGTAGCATTGATTCTTGCTACCGGTGGAGCCGCCATGGTAAAAAGCGCTTACAGTTCCGGCAAGCCGTCCTATGGCGTGGGACCTGGTAACGTGCCGGCATTTATTGAGCGCTCCGCTGATATCGACAAAGCAGTTGCAGATATTATCGCCTCCAAAACATTTGACAACGGTACAGTCTGCGCCTCGGAACAGTCGCTTATCGTTGACCAATCGGTGAGTCCGGCAGTGCGACAGGCGTTGAAAGAGCATAACGCCTATTTTACGACCAGGCAGGAAACCCAACTTGTTTCTCAAGTTTTGGTAACGTCAAATTTGACAATCAACCCAAAATTGGTCGGACAGCCGGTGTACGTCGTTGCGCAGCATGCCGGATTTCATGTGCCGGAAGATACGTCGCTGTTGGTTGCTGAGCTTGGAGGAGTCGGCAAGGATTTTCCGCTTTCTATCGAAAAGCTCTCACCGGTCATCGCCTATTACGAAGTGAATGGCTGGGAGGCCGGCTGCGACCGCTGCATCGAGCTTTTGAAATTCGGCGGCATCGGTCATACCCTGGCGATTCATTCGAACAATCACGATATCATCATGGAATTTGCGCTGAAAAAACCGGCGTTTCGCATTCTGGTCAATACGCCGAGCACACACGGCGCTGTGGGATACACCACAAATTTAGCGCCGTCGTTAACCCTGGGATGCGGCACCACCGGCGGCAATATCACCTCGGACAATATCACGCCCATGCACTTGATCAACATCAAGCGACTGGCGTATGAAACCCGGCCGCTCTCGCATGTCAGTGCAAAAAAGAAATCCGGTCGGGCACAGCGAAAGTTGATCACCGAACGGGATGTCCGCCAGGCGTTATCCGCAGGTGTGAAAATCAAAATTGACGACAATACAATCGTCACCCCGTTAGCGAGGGAACTCGGTGCGGAAAAGGGGCTGTTCGAATGATTCAACCTTTGCTCGAAAAAGGTAAATTGCACATAAAAAAATATTTTACAACTTGTTACTTTTTCGAACTCTCACGTTTTAGCAATTATGTTATTTTACCAAGTTCTTTATCTATTCGTTCCCTCAGATAAATCTTGATAAGAGATTGGTACGGAATATCCCTTTTATTTGCGATCATACGTAATTCATCCAGGAGATACTCTGGTAAACGCAACGAAATGGTTTTTGTAGAAGGCTTTAATTTTGAAAAGTATATTGGCTTTGACTTTTGCCAGTTAATATATTTGGTAGAATCTTCTTTCGCCCAAAATTCTCTCTCTTTATCTTCATTATCAAAGTTCGTTATATTTTTTGATTTGCTCATAATAAAGCTCTCTTTTTTATTCATGTTTCGTGCAGAAATGACACGAACAAGTTTTTCACGAATTGTGAATACAATATACAATAATTATCAAGTTAAAAATCATTTCTTAGCTTTTGATTTTAAATGATGAAATTTATTCGGAAAAATAATGTTACATTTTTCTATCCAGAAACGTATATAATTTAATCCAATCAAACCGAATTCATTCTTTTCACAAAACCAGCAAAGGAATATTTATTCATTTTTAAACGTAGTTTGGCAATCCCCTAATATCACGATCATAATTTTGGGAGGTAAAAATGTCATTAATGAGCAGGCGAGATTTTTTAAACACATCTGCTGCGTTGGGAGGAGCTGCTGCTTTTACCCGGATAATTCCGGGTACCTTTGTAGAAGCTTCACGAGCTGCAAGCCCCGGTTTTTTTGAAAGCGAGTTTGGTGTGAGTGAAAGTCTGTGCAAAAAGGCGCTCGACAAGGCGCTGTCAAAGGGCGGCGATTTTGCCGATCTCTATTTTGAGCACAGCATCTCCAACTGGGTGAGTCTTGAAGACGGCAAAGTGGACCGTGCCTACGGAAGCATCGATTTGGGCGTCGGTATTCGTACGGTCAAAGGCGATCAAACCGGCTATGGGTTTACCCAGGAACTCACCGAAGAATCCATCCTGGCAGCGGCATCAACAGCGGCAACGATTGCTGATGGCACACCAACATCATCAGCAAAAGAGTTTGTCAAACTTGAAACACAAAATTACTATCCGCTTTCAAGATTGCTAACCGATGTTTCTCTTTTTTCCAAACTGCCCCTTATCAAACGTGTCAATGAAAAATGCTTTTCACTTTCAGAGTTCGTCATCAAGGCCAATATAACGCTGCACGATCAGCAAAAGCGCATTATGATTGTTACGAGTGATGGTGTTAAAGCAGAAGATATTCTTCCGCGCGATTACCTCTCTGCGTCTGTTGTTGCTGAAAAGGACGGCAAGCAGGAGCGGTCGTGGTACAACTTTGGCGGTCGACGTGACTTTTCCTATTTCACGACCGAGCTTGCGGACAAACTGGCCGAGGAGGCCGTACATCGAGCCGTTATCCTTTTTGACGCTCAGCAGCCACCGGCCGGTGAAATGCCCGTTGTGTTGGGGCCCGGTGTGACCGGCATTCTTCTCCACGAAGCGATCGGCCATGGCATGGAAGCGGATTTTAATCGCAAAGGCATTTCTACCTATGCGACAATGATCGGTAAAAAAGTGGCCGAACCTTTTGTCACTATTGTTGATGAAGGCATTACTCCCAATCAAATGGGATCACTTAATTTTGACGACGAGGCTGTGCCGGGTCAGAAAACAATGCTGGTGGAAAACGGCATTTTGAAAGGCTACCTGCACGACCGGATTTCGGCTAAACATTACAAGGTTGAACCGACAGGCAATGGTCGGCGCCAAAGTTATCAGCATTATCCCATCCCGCGAATGCGAAACACCTATATGCTTGCCGGCGAAGCCGATCCGCAAGATGTAATTAAAGCTGTGGATAAAGGCATCTATGTTGAAGACATCGCCAACGGCCAGGTGAAAATCGGTGAAGGCGATTTTGCATTTTATGTCTCACAAGGCAAAATGATCGAGCAGGGCAAAATCACCAAACCGGTCAAGGATATCAACATTATGGGGAATGGCCCCAAAATGCTGCGCAATGTCACCATGGTGGCCAATGATTTGGAATTGCACCAGGGTGGCGCCGGTCAGTGCGGCAAAGATGGTCAGGGCGTGCCGGTGTCGTTTGGACTACCGACCTGCCTGGTTAAATCGATGACAATCGGCGGTACACAAAAACAAGGAGCATAATGATGAGCAAAGAAATGATGAATTTATGTGAATTTGTTTTGAAAACGGCCAAACGAGCGGGTGCTGCTGATTGCAAAGTGTCCTTTACCAAACGCCGGTTTGTTGAAGTGCAATATCGTGAGCACAAACCGGAAAGCGTCAAGGAAGCAACCACTCAAGGCATTGGTGTTGATGTGTATGTGAATGGCCGTTATTCCGCTCAAAATACAGCGGACTTGCGAAAGGAGGCTTTAAAGACGTTTGTTGTGAATTTGACGGAAAATGCCAAACTGCTGGAAGAAGACCCGTACCGCAGTTTGCCAGATCCCACATATTATCAGGGACGCATGGATATTGATTTGCAGCTTTTGGATACCGGCTATAAAAGAATTACGCCAGAGCTGCGTCATACGATGGCACAGGAGCTTGAAGACTCTTGTTTAAAAGCAGGCGGTGAAAAAGTGATTTCCGTAACATCGCAGGTGTACGATGATTTCCGCGAAGAGACCGTTCTCACCAGCAATGGCTTTCAGGGCGAAACTGCATCCACGGTGTGCTATGCGTTTGCGGAAATGACGGCACAGGACGAAGGTGATCGCCGACCCAATGGCTATCATTATGTTGTGAGCCGGGCGCTGAAAAAATTGCCGTCTTGTGAAGAAATTGGTAAAAGAGCAGCAGAAAGAACCATGGAGCTTCTGGGCGGGAAAAAACTTGAAACGGAAAAACTACCCATTATCATCGAAAACCGGAATGTCGGTCGTGTGCTGGGCGGATTTATTTCGGCCATGAACGGCTGGGCGTTGCAGCAGAAACGTTCCTTTTTACTGAATAAAAAGGGCGAAAAGCTGGGCAGCGATGTGTTTACGCTGCACGACGATCCTCACATTGTGGGTGCGCTCGGTAGCCGTTTGTACGACGGCGACGGTTTTGCTACCAGGAAACGTACAATGATTGAAAACGGTGTGCTCAGGGATTATTATATCGACTGGTACCGCAGCCGCAAACTCGGCGTTGAACCCACGACTGGCGGCACGTCCAACCTGATTTTGCCGCCGGGACAACGTTCGGTTCAGAACATCATGAAAGACCTTGGCCGCGGTATTCTTGTTAATGGATTTATTGGCGGAAATTCCAATTCCAATACTGGTGATTTTTCCATTGGTATCACAGGTACATTGTTCGAGAATGGGCAGCCAACCCAGGCTGTTGCTGAAATGAATATTGCAGATAATCATCTCGAATTCTGGAACAAGTTAGTCGAAGCGGCGAATGATCCATGGTTGTACAGCGGGTGGCAAATGCCGAGTCTGGTGTTCACGGATGTGGTGGTTTCCGGCGTGTAAAAGGTTACGAAAATCTTTAAAGAAAAGCCGGCTAATCTGGCAGATTTTTCTGAAACAGGATTAGCCGGTTTTGCAATATTGCCTTTTATGTTCTCTTGCACGCATTTACTTCGGCTCAGGGGCTTAAGAGTCCGGGCCAAGTTGATTGATCCACTCGATAATGATTTCTGTTTTACTCTCAGCTAATGGATCCTGTCTGAATGGCATGCGCGCACCTTCGATTTTTTCGTCTCCGCGAATTTTCATGGCCAGGTAACTGCTTTGCGACTTGCCTGGCTCGACAAGCATGATTTGGGGTTTTCCAATGCTGGGTTGGTTTAGCGTAGCCGAAAGATAAGTGTCTTTGGTGATTTTGAGTTCTCTGGCTGGATCGGACCCGGAGTGACAGCTTTTGCAGTTATTTTTAAAAATCTCCACAACTTGTTGTGAAAGCTGCTCCGGAACACTTGATTCGGTTACAGCGGCTTTTGTTGATTGGTCTCCTACCGAGCCACGGCTATATTCATTAGCGTCCATTTCCGGCAGTTTTTGTATAAAAGCGACCATGTTCCATATGTCCTCATCAGAATGAGTGATGCCCCAGGCCGGCATGCCTGTGAACATGATGCCGTGTTTGGTAATCCAGAACTTTTCGCTGGCGTTCCATTCCTGTGCTTCTTCTTCCTCGTAAAGATGCGGCGGCTTTGGTTCAAGACACTTTGCCATTTCGGTTTCTTTTTTGCCGGGTGCACTATGGCATATCTCACACATGGCAAAGTAATGTTCCGCACCACTTTGTATCATGTCCTCATTCTCTAAATCCGGCACCTCTACCTTATGTGCTCTGGTTTTAACAGATCGTTCCATGTTGGTGGATAGAAACCACCGTGTTAATTTCGATGGCGGTTCCAGCACACTGACATTGACTGTTCCGGTGTACATTACAATTAGTCCCGCAAGAATCAAGATCAGAATCGTTGCAATAACACTCACCAGTATTCTCATGATATCCTCCAATTTTTATACTCAGATATTCACATATTTTGCGTTTCGAATTGCAATTGCATAATGTGACTTATCTCATTGTTTAACAGAAATGTATGCTGATTCATTTCAAAAGCGGAGTGTTTTCGAAAAGTGTGTCATGAATGAGCAGCAATAGGATGTCATTTTAAACCAATGAGATACTATGTTAATTAAAATCTATAATTTCAAAATTTCGATGCGTTGTAGAGTTCATAATTTAACGCAGAGGTCGCCAAGCGCTCAGAGTAAAACAAGCGTTATTTAATTGTCTATGTAAAAGATACCTGATGGGAGAAATCATTGTAACATTATAGAATTGGGCTAAAGCCCAAATATTTTGAGAGAACATCTTTACCCTGAGCTAAAGCTCGGGGCTATAATATTGCCCCGACTTTTAAGTCGGGGTTGTTGAGATTCCCTTACCTTTAACAGGCACTTTAGTGCCGAAAGATTAAAACTTACACCCAAGACTGAGCTTTTACTGATTTTTTCGCTTTTCTTTTTCAATGCAAATTTTTATAATCAATATGTCAAATAACCGACAACTATTCTATTCATTTCTTCTACTGCATTTCAATCTGGAGGTCACATGCTGTCACGATTTTTCTGCGCTTTGCTCATTCTTTCGAGTTTCACAACACTTTATGCAACCGATTACTATGTCGCGCCAGCAGGCTCTGATGCGAATCCCGGTACGCTTGATTCGCCGTTTGCTACGATTCAAAAGGCAGCCGATGTCATGCAAGCCGGTGATGTGTGCTATATCCGCAAAGGCATCTATCGCGAAACGGTCAAGCCGGCTGCGTCCGGAACCATGGGCAGTCCGATCCGGTTCGAGGCTTATGAGAACGAAGAGGTGACTGTGACCGGTACGCAGCGAATCCCTGAATCGGCGTGGGTAGATCAGAACAACGGCATTTATGTTGCCGATGTCTCCGGTCTGGGCAACGTGAAGCAGGTTTTTGCTGACTGGGAGCGCATGGACATTGCCCGCTTTCCGAACAACGAATCGAATAATTTGTTGTCGCCAACACTCGGCGAGGCTGATAAAGCCGATGCTGTTGAAAAGCCGGCGTTATCCGAACTTTATGACGACCAGCTCGACGGGTCAATCGACTGGACCGGCGCGGATTTGTGGCTGCTCGCCGGCCGACAGTGGGTCGCGTTTGTCACGCCGGTGGAAGCGCACAACGGCAACACCATCAGCTTTAAAGCCGAGCTGGGTATCGGTGATGCCTACATTCCCGAAAAAGGCAGCCGCTATTTTATCACCGGTACTCTGGATGCGCTGGATGCGGAAAGAGAATGGTTCTACGACGAGCAGGAAAAAATGCTCTATTTCAAAGCGCCGGGAAATGTTGATCCATCCACGTTGAATGTCGATGTCCGAATCCGCACATTGGGATTTAACCTCACCAACAGAAAACACATTCAGGTTGACGGCATCACTTTTTTTGCCGCCAATGTCACCATGGAGCGGGCGAAAGACTGCCTTTTCACCAATTCCCGCGTATTCTATCCGGTGGCTTATTATGATGCGGATGCGTGGTCCACGACCGAGACGCCACAGAATTCCAGTGGAGCCGGCGTCAGGCTCGGTGGGGAAAACAACACGGTTAACAATTGCGAGATCGCCTACTCCTGGGGCGATGGCGTCACTATTTATGGCCGGGCAAACCGACTGGAAAATTGCCTGGTTCACGATGTGTGCTGGGCCTGTGCTGATGCGGCTGCCGTTCATACCAGCGGACGCGATCATGTGATTGTGCACAACTCGCTGTACAATGCCGCGCGCAGCGGACTGGTTCATCGCAAATCCAAAGCCCTGGAAATCGGCTATAATGAGATTTACGATTGCGGACTCATTTGCACGGATTTGGGCGCCACGTACTGCTGGAACACCGACGGCGAGGGCACGATCATTCATCATAATTTCGTGCACCATGTTCGGACCAGTGCGCATACGGCTGGTATCTATCTGGATAACAATTCCAGTGATTTTCTCGTCCATCACAACGTAGTCTGGAAAACGGATGATATCGGCATCCAGACCAATCTGGATGCGCACGATCATCAGATTTACAACAACACGATTTGGGATTGTGCCAGCGCCATGGGCGGTGGTGGCGGTAACAATCAGCTTGTCAATCAAATCGTCTACAACAATCTCTCCAATTCAAGCAGTTGGTTTGGCACGGATGTACAGCAAAATCTGGCCATTGCTGATCCCAAATTTGTGGATGAGGAAAACGGCGATTTCCGTCTGCAAAAAGATTCTCCGGCACGGGACGATTATGTGATTCCGGTTCGCCTCATGAACGGCGATTTTGAAAACGGTACCGGCGGCTGGAACGGCGGTGGTGGCGACATCAGATCCGTGACCGAGCCCGTGCATTCCGGGAATTATGCCTGCCAATCGTATAATCGCGATAGATACTGGGAGGGCCTCCGCCAGAGTATTACGGATATTTTAAAACGCCACGGCGAGGGCTATTACAAGCTGGTTGCCTGGGTGAGATTGCCTGAAGGCGCGGATCCGGTAACCGCTTATCTTCGCATGAAAATCGTTGATGACACTGGTGATGATTATCCCGGTATTCAAAAAAGAGTTACGGCCGATGAATGGACAAAACTGACCATGGGCAAGAATATGTCCTGGCAAGGCGAGGTTCAGGAAGCGGTATACGAATTGATGACCACAAACGATGACAATCTGACGGATTTCTACATCGATGACTGTGCTGTGATCGCTCCGGAAGGCAGCGGGGATACCGGCGAGACCGGCGGCGTTCTGATCCCTGGCATTACAGACGATGTTACCGACGGCAAGCCGGATGCCGGTGCGTACGAGTACGGCGGCACAAACGCCAACTGGCAGGCCGGATCGAGCATCGAGCCTGCCGATCCGCACATTACTTTTGTGGAGCACAAAACAACGTCGCGGCCAGAGCAGTTTGTGCTGCACGCGAACTATCCCAATCCGTTTAATCCGACAACCAAAATCGAGTTTCAGTGTCCAAAACGGGAATTGGTTTTAGTTACAATTTACAATTTGGCAGGGCAGCGAGTTGAAACCTTGCTGAACGAGTCGCTGCCGGCCGGACAACACAGCGTGACCTTTGACGGCGCACATCTGCCAAGCGGCGTTTATTTTTATCAGCTCAAAGCCGGTACATTTCAACAAACGAAGAAATGTCTGCTGATTAAATAAAGTTTTGTAGTACACCTTCCGGGTGTGCTACAAATATTGCGAGCAAATAAGAAAGAGGTTCGATTATGA
This sequence comes from uncultured Cytophagia bacterium, assembly GCA_964607755.1. Classification (GTDB taxonomy): domain Bacteria; phylum Zhuqueibacterota; class Zhuqueibacteria; order Residuimicrobiales; family Krinioviventaceae; genus CAZSMC01. The sequence goes on from CAZSMC010000030.1 coordinate 47,404, forward strand.
AAAATCTCTATTGGTTATTAATCATTTTTCTTGTCTCCGGTTCGTTTCAATGTTCGACCATAGCTGAAAAATCTGTCAACATAGAAGGACCGCGGAAAGCGATCCACCTGTTGAATTATAACACAGACGCGGATTTGGAAAGTCTCGGTGATGTTATACCGGCGCTGGCTGATCGCGGCATCAATGTCGTTATTCTGGAAGTAGACTATCACTTTGAATTCGAATCCCATCCAGAGCTGCGCCATGGCGATGAACAGATTACTCAAAAAGGCGCCAGGCAATTCGCCAAAACGTGCCGCAAGAACGGCATCCGGCTCATTACGCAATTTCAGTGTTTCGGCCATCAGTCGTGGGCAGAGCACACTTATCCTTTGCTTACCGTGTACCCTGAACTGGATTTAACGCTCGGGGCGTTTCCCGATAACGAGGGCATTTATTGCCGCGAGTGGGATCCGTACAATCCCAGGGTCAATGAGATTGTCTTTGCGTTAATGGACGAGATCATCGATGCCTTTCAGGCCGATGCCATGCATGTGGGCATGGATGAGGTGTTTCTCATCACGGACGACAATGCGGTGTCGACACGGGATAAAAACCCGGCAGAGGTGTTTGCCAAAGTGGTTAATGATATGTACGACCATATCGTCGAAAAACGTGGTCTTGAGATGCTTATATGGGGCGACAGGTTCATCGATGCAGCAGAGATCGACTATGGCGAGTGGGAAGCCTCGGCAAACGGCACAGCGCCGGCGATTGACATGATACCAAAAGATATTATCATCTGCGACTGGCATTATAATGAGAGGGAAAGCTACGAATCTGTTCCCCTGTTTTTAGCGCACGGTTTCCGGGTGTTGCCGTCGAGTTGGAAAAACGTCAATGCATCAAATGCGTTTTTGACATACAGTCAAAATCTGGACAGCGACAGGGTGCTGGGACATTTGTTTACCACCTGGAGCAAGATGAAACCGGAGGAATTATTGAGTTACAAGCCGATGGTTGAAGGTATAAAATTAATGAACGCTTTGAAAGCTAAATAGCTGATTGTGACTTGAATACTTTGATTTAGCTTGAAACCTGTTAAAAAATTATACTGCTTTTTGATATTGATGTACTTCTTGATCAATTTTATTGGAGTACAGATCTTTGGCGATATCTAAATCATAATCCATTTGTAGTCCAAGCCAAAATTGTGGAGACATGTGAAAATACTTTGCCAATCGAAGTGCTGTATCTGGAGTAATTCTTCTTTGTCCTAATACGATTTCATTGATTCTTCGTGGCGGAACATGAATATCAGTCGCCACTTTATTTTGACTGAGTTTCATTGGTTTTAAAAATTCTTCCAATAATATTTCTCCCGGATGAATAGGGGGGATTTTATTATTATTCATGGTTAACCTCCTTAATGGTAATCAACGATCTCAACATTAAATGCATCATGATTATCATAGTTAAAGCAAATTCGCCATTGATTGTTTATTCTAAAATTAAGATTTGTGAAAAAATAGATTTTACTTGGTCGAATTAGGATGTCCGAGCAAACCGAACTTTGGTTTCAGTTACTACTGTGAAATTATTAGATAATTGATCTTTGTAATTTGCTATTAAACTGCGGAGTGTATTTATTTTTATAATTGATCTTTCATCTTCGAGTCGCAGAAATATTACCCCTCTGTGCGGTTGATTCTCTCTAAATACTCTTTCACCAAAATCTTTGTCGTTTGTGATTAGTATCCAATTCTCCGAAAATGCTTTCTCTATCACCTTATCATCGGAAATTCCCCTGGCTTGGTTATATACAGAAAACACCTCATGTCCTTGTTCTTGTAGCCAGCTAGCCACTCTTGGGCCCGTACACTCATCGACTAAGAAACGCATCTACGCTATTTCCGTTTCGAGTGGCATAAATGATGTGTTTTCTAATGATTTCGCAGCAAACAATAAACACGCTTGAATATCTTCTGTTGTAAGTCCTTCATATTCTTGTATTATATCGGTAGCGGTGTCACCATGGGCTAACAAATTTAGAATATATTCGACAGACAAGCGCGTTCCTTTAATCACAGGTTTTCCAACCATAATTTCTGGATTGATAACTATTCTTTCAAGCAACTGATGATCTTTCATATCGCAAATATCCTGGTTTTATGAAAAGCAAATATAATTGATATTAAAATCATATTAATGATAATTTATAAATATTCAAACGGATTTTTCTCATATATCTTTTCACTAATGCGGCTAAATCTTGCAAACGCAATTCGTCTTTGATGTAAGGCACAAGCCCCATCTCAAATTCAAAGCCCAGGATATCCACCTGGGTAATCAAATTCTGACGGCACTCTTTGAACACATTTTCCACCAGCGTTTTGATGACAGGCACCGAAAGCGGCCCCACATGCACAAACCGCCCGGCTTTTTTGCCATAAAGATATTTATGTCCCCGAACCCGCTGGCCAGAATAACCCTCTAAAATGAGATTAACATATTTTCCCTGTTTAGCTTCCAGCAGTTGTTCCTGTTGTTCTTGCGCGATATTGGCAGGAACGCCGAAAAAGAACTACCGCTCGTATTTACCCAGATTCCGCACCTCAAAGGCGCGGTAGGGGTTGCCCCGTTTAATTTTTTCGATGACGTCGTTTTTCTCGGATTCGGACAAATTAGATACATCTCACTCTTTCATTTTTTTGATTTCCTCTACAATGGTCTCAATCTTTGGATTTCCCAGCCAGCTATGCCTGTCTTTGGAATAATTGCCGCTGCCCTTTTCTCCGTATCGAAGGAAGCGGATCATCCCCACAATGCCAAGATGCTGCGTTAGAGCATTTATTCCGGTGATCCGAATTTCTTCGAGTGTTTGATTTTTGATTTTTGCTTCCATCTAGATGACCTCCTTAATCCAGTCCAGGGGATTCCTGACTGTTAACTTTATTTTATCAACATGTTTACGCATTTTATTTAATAACAGATCATCAGTCGTAAGAAAAATATCAGCTTTTCCGCTTTCGGCACTGGCGATATGCAATGCATCATAACTTTTAATGCTTAATTTTTGTATTTGTTCTGCTCTTGCCAATATACGATCATTAGTTCTAATATATTCGCAGGCTTTTGAAATGATCAACTGGATTTTACTTTTTCTTTCCGGATCAGGTATTTTATTTATTTCATAAAAAATACCGTCGCTATTTAGCAAGAACCACTGTCCATGCTCAACAAATTTCAGGATAGTCAAGATCGCTTCTGCTTTCAGATGAATTCTATCCTGCGTCTGATCGTCAAAAGGGCGGTTTAGACAACAGACATCGAGGTATATCCTCATATCCTAATCCTTTTCGGTTTTAAAGAATTTAATTATGGTATTAAAAGTCTTTATATCTTTTTTTTGAACTGCACAGAACCCTTGTCTTTGATGGTTAGATCATCAATGGCCTTTTTGAATGCGCCATACAGGGTTTGTTTTGCCTCCAGCTCCGAAAGATTGCGCAAAATGTCGGCGTCTTCAAGGTTCACGCTTTTGCCGAATAATTTGTGTCGAATAAACTGTCCCACTTTGGGATAGAGAATATTAAATCCGCTCAACAGCCGGTTTTCCTTGAGAATAGTCCGGGTGAAAAATCCAACCACATTGCGCCAGCCGGGCAGTGTGTCGGTAAACTGAATTTTATGGGAAAACGCGCCGTCGAGTTCGGTGGATAATTTTTTCTACAAAGCTAACCATTAGATGTATAAAAACTGGCTACAGAATGAATAACCAGTCCAACATAATGAATCCGCTCATACGATGCAAGTGCTTTTTAGTCAAACTGTTAGTAGCGGAACGTTCGAAAGCAAAGATTTTTTCCGGGTAACGTCATGAGCGCCCAATTGTCATTGTGTTGATAAATTTCCATACCTCTGTACCGCACTCCAAATCAAAGGCATATTTGAAGCCATGTGTTGCCGTGCAGGACGATGAATTTACCAAAAGAATAATATAAATCTTGATATTAAATTTGACTTTTATTAAATTAAAAAGATTTTCTTGAGGGAAACTATTTCATCTTTCCCGGGCCCATAGCTCAACGGTAGAGCAGCGGACTCATAATCCGTTGGCTGCAGGTTC
>CAZSMC010000031.1:0-24875 GCA_964607755.1 uncultured Cytophagia bacterium
AAAAAATTGTATGAGCTCAGGTAGAGGTGAAGAAGCTCCAGATAACGTAACATGGATCACTTTTTGGTTGCGAATTATTTTTAACCGTCATTATTTTATATAAATTTATCAAATAGATAGCGTTCGTTCAGTGGCCCATTGTTGGAATTCTGATTGGGGTGTTTCAAAAGATGCAAAAATTTATCGCCTCAATACGTTGCGGCGCTGCCGGAGAATAACGAAATATGAAAGAGTGACACAATGTTAAATTTATAAAATCAAATCAAAAGACTCACTAATTCTGTTCACTGTTGAAATCAAGCAGTCAGGAGGTATAAAAAATGACAGATAACAAGGCATTATTATTAGTTGATTTGCAAAATGACTTTTTCCCGGGAGGCGCGCTCGGTATTGAGACCGGCAATGAAATTGTTGATGTGGTTAACAAGTATATCGATTTGTTCAAGGAACACACTCTGCCTGTCTTTGCAACCCGCGACTGGCATCCGCCAGAAACAACACACTTTGAAAAAAAAGGCGGTCCCTGGCCGGACCACTGCGTGCAGAATACCAAAGGCGCTGAATTTCATCCGTCCATAAAAATTCCGGGCAATGCGATTGTTTTGTCCAAAGGCACAGACCCGCAATCGCACGGTTATTCGGCGTTCGAGGCACATGACGAGTCCGGTAAATCGTTCCCGGATATTCTGCGAGAGAAAGACATTGATACGTTCTATATCGCCGGATTGGCAACGGATTTGTGCGTGCGCTATTCCGCTATGGATGCGGTGAAGAACGGCTTTAATATCAATATACTGGCAGATGCGGTGAGGGGCGTTGATCCGGAAGAATCGAAAAAAACACTTGAAGAAATTAAACAACGATACGGTTCGATCAAAAAATTCGAGGGTGTGAAAAAAGAACTGGGATAATGATAGCTATGATCAATCTGTTTTAAAAGGGATGACCTGCGCGCCGGATCATCCCTTTTTTTTAGTGTTCAGAGGCAACCGACAGGAATCTCGCATTGATGGCAACGATAACCGTGCTCAGCGACATCAATACTGCGCCCAGGGCCGGGCTCAATAAAATGCCGTATGTATACAGCACCCCGGCTGCCAACGGAATGGCAATAGCGTTATAGCCTGTTGCCCAGATCAGATTTTGCACCATTTTTCGATACGTGGCTCGGGCGAGCTGCACAATGGCAACCACGTCCAGCGGATTGCTGCGCACAAGCACAATATCCGCTGTTTCCACCGCCACGTCCGTACCGGCGCCGACTGCGATGCCCACATCCGCCTGTGCCAGGGCCGGCGCGTCGTTGACCCCGTCGCCGGTCATGGCTACGGTCATGCCGCGCGACTGCACTTCTTTGACTTTGGCAGATTTGTCTTGCGGCAACACCTCGGCAAAATATTCATCCAGGTCCAGTTCGCCCGCAACCCATTTTGCAACTTGTTTGTTATCACCAGTCAGCATCATCGGATGGATGTTCATTTTCTTCAGGCGGGTAATCGCTTGTTTTGATTCATCGCGGATGATATCCGCAAGAGCAATGGCGCCTTTTAGTTCATCGTCCTGCAGCACAAACACCACTGTCTTGCCCTGTTTGTTGAATTCATCGATCTGCTCACTCTCTATATCGATATTTTGCTCGTGAGCATAAACCGGACTGACTACTTTGATGTGCTTGCCATCCACGGTTCCCTGGGCGCCTTTGCCCGGGATGGCCTTGAAATCATGCACCTGCTTTTTATCAGCTACAGAATTAACAATAGCTCTGGCGATCGGATGTTCCGAATGAGATTCCACAGCAGCCGCCATTTTTAATAACTGCTCCTCGTCCATTGACTCATCAAATATGACCGTATCAGTGACGCCAAACTGTCCAAGGGTTAACGTACCGGTTTTGTCAAAAAGAATGGCATCCAGTTGACGCGCTTTTTCAAAGGAAGCGCGATTGCGAATCAAGAGGCCGTTGCGTGCCGAGATCGCTGTGGACACGGCTACAACCAGAGGAATCGCCAGTCCCAGAGCGTGCGGACAGGTAATCACCATCACCGTCACCGTGCGTTCGAGCGAAAAGGCGAAATCCCGGTTAACCACTGCCAGCCAGGCAACCAGGGTAATTATTCCGGCAGTAATGGCGATCAGTGTCAGCCAGAACGCGGCACGGTTTGCCAGGTCCTGGGTTTGGGATTTGCTCTGCTGCGCCTGCCGAACCATATTGATAACCTGGGACAAAAACGACGCTGCGCCGGTTTTTTCAACCTGTATTGTCAGAGAACCCTCACCGTTGACTGAGCCGCCAATGACCTGGTCGTCTTTCCTCTTGTTAACAGGTGTGGACTCGCCGGTGACCATGGCTTCGTTGACAGACGATACCCCATCGACAATCTTGCCGTCTGCGGATATTTTTTCGCCAGGCTTGACCAGCACTCTATCGCCTTTTTTTAGTTCATCAGTCGGGACGTCCTGAACATTGCCGTCGCTCATAATCTTGTGCGCTTCAGCCGGCATGAGCTGCGCGAGCTCTTCGAGTGCGCGGGAAGCCCCCATTACCGAACGCATCTCAATCCAGTGGCCCAGGAGCATGATCACAATCAACGTGGACAGCTCCCAGTAAAACACTTTGCCGCTCACGCCAAAAACCACGGCTGTGCTGTAGAAATACGCTACTGAAATAGCCAGGCCGATCAACGTCATCATGCCCGGATGTTTCTGGCGCAGCTCGTTGACCATGCCTTTAACAAACGGCCAGCCACCATAAACGAACACGGCTGTGGAGATCAAAAAGCTGATGAACAAATCACCTTTGAACCGGAGATCGATCCCCAAAAAGCTCTGGATCATCGGGGAAAGAATGAGAACCGGGACTGTGAGAGCGAGAGATAACCAAAACCGTGTTTTGAAATCTACCACCATGTGAGCGTGATGGCTGCCGTGGTCCTGATGTTTTCCGCCATCATGGTCATGATGCGCTGAATGCTCGTGTCCATGAGTAGTGCGGGCATGCCCGGCCATGGATTCACCGTGTTGATGATGTGTATCGTGCACATGTTTCTGTTCACTGTTGTTCATTTTTTTGTGTTTATCCATAACCACACACCTGTTAACTGGTGAGATCTTTTTTCATCTGTTCGTACTCTTCTTTGGTGATTTCTCCGCGGGCGTAGCGTTTGTTCAAAATATCCAGCGCATTTTCAGTGGACCCGGTAGAGCTCTGTTGTCCCTGAAACAGTTTTACCACGATTAAAATGAGTACGACGAAAATTATGAGCCAGAAAATCATGCTCAGCCCCGGACCGTTCCATCCCATCATATTGTGCCACATGTTTCCTCCTTGTTCAAAGTGCGTTTATTACATTTTTAAGTTTTTCTTGTATTGTTTGTGCCACCTGTTGCAGTTCCTGATTTTCAACAGCCTGCATAGAGGCAAGCGGATCTATAGCCGCCACTTCGGTACCTTTTTCTTTTTCCTGCACAATGACATTGCACGGCAGCATGGTTCCGATTTTATCTTCTGCCTGCAAGGCTTGATACGCAAAAGGCGGGTTGCAGGCACCGAGTATCTTGTAGTTTCGAAAATCCACATCCAGTTTTTTCTTGAGCGTTTCCGAGACATCAATTTCAGTTAATACACCAAAGCCTTCTCTGCTTAGTGATTCTTTTACCTGCTGAACAGTATCCTCAAAAGATGCATGAATAGTTTTTAAATGATAATAACTCATATCTGTCTCCTGCTGTTAATTTATTTTTCATGTTATAATGGGTCAAATTTCATTCCACAATTTTTATTTGTTGTTTTTTATTAACTTGGGCTTTTAAATGTTTTTCGATTGTAGAATATTCTTCATTCTATGTAGAATAATCTTCTTGATTTATAACAAAAGTACGCTGGTTTTTCATTCAAGGATGTATTCTTTCCTCAAAGGCGGGGGGCGAGTTCACCTGCGGCGCAGAGCGCCACCGCGGTCGATCATCAGTGTAAACGAGCAGATCTGGCGCGTGACAAGCCAGAGCCTTGTCACTAGAGGATTTTTGCCATGCAATTTCATTGCCACGCGCTTTAGCGCGTGGATCGAGATCAGCCTCTCGACTTCCCGGGCTTTAGCCCCTGCACTAGCTCGTACCACCAGTCCACTGGGGGACCGCCCTCGAGGACGCTCCTGCGTCCCGTGCTGAAACGACCAGATATACTGGATTTGAGGCAGTGCCTTCAAGTTGCCATCTGGTTTTCTGCTCATTGCAGCAGCGGATAACGCAACCAGACGCTGGAGCGTCCTGCCGGCATTCCGGCGGGACGAGGTGATGAGCATAGGGCGTGACAAGTCAGAGACTTGTCATGAGAGGAATAAGCTAATAAGGTTGAATTCGTTTTGGCTATCATGGCTACTAAGCTTTAAAAAATAAAAATAAGGTTTAACCTCTCGTTCCCAGCCGTTTACCCTCTCGTTCCCAGCCTCTGGCTGGGAACGCAACACCGGCTGATGTTGGCTCATGGTCGCAGAAAGTGACACTCCGCGTCACAATTTATCACAACGCATTGAGCTTTGGTTCTTATTCTCATACTGTAAAGACTATGGAATCGATAGGAGCAATTAGAGGTGAGTTCACCTGCGGCGCAGAGCGCCGCCTCGTCGGTTCATCAGTATAAACAAGCAGATCTGGCGCGTGACAAGGCAGAGCCTTGTCACGAGAGGGGAGCGGAACGAGAGGACTGAGCGACGGAAATAGGATGTTACAGCCGGCTCGACTTTACTTGCAAAAGTGCGAATAAATGCTATATTTTACATAACATTTCGCATGGTCACAGAACAGTATCGGAATGTTTTTATATGAACACAGTGAAATCGCGTGTGCTTGCAGATACATTCGAGCTTTACAAAACGCCTGATGTCGTGCCGATCTGGGAACTCGAGTTTCATGCCTGGGACTCCTTTTCGCGTGAGCATATCATCGTGGGAAATGAATTCACACAACTCACAGCGAAAGAGCAAGAGTTTGCCTTGCATCAAAATGCGGATATTATTGCCCACGTAGCAGAAGAACTGTCTTATTTTGGTGTTACTGTTCCCGGCGGTTACTGGGAACAATCGCCAGGACATCCTGCATTTTGGTGGCTGCCGGAACCGGCCCGGTTTCAGCAAATCGAATATCTTCAACATTCCCTGGATGACGTGATGCTTATCACCGGAAGCGCCGGCGTGATGGCCATGCCCGATGCGACCGAGTATATGGATTTCAGCGTTAAAATGTTCGAGCATCCTGAAGAAATTGACGAACGAGCTGAACAGACTTTTCAGCAAGGTATCGACGAAGCAAAAAAACTGATCGATTTGGGTGTTCAGGCCGTGTTCACGCCATCGGATATTGCCGACAATCACGGGCCTTACTTTAATCCGGAGCAGATGCAGCGGTTTATCCTGCCGTATCTGCAAAAATGGGCGGAAAGAATTCGGGACTTGGGAGCCTATGCCATTTTGCACACAGATGGCAATATCATGCCTCATTTGCATGAAATCGCTGTCAGCGGCATTCATGCCCTTCAAGCTATCGACCCCACTGCAGGCATGAACATCCGCGAAGTCAAGGATAAAGTCGGCGACAAGATCTGTTTGTGCGGCAATATCGATTGCGGATTGCTGCTCAGCGGAACGCCGGATCTGGTTTACGATCAAACGGCCGGCCTTTTACGCGACTTGAGCACAACAGGCGGATTCGTTCTTGGCGCCTCAAACGCTGTGCAAACCGATGTGCCGCCGGAAAATTACAGCGCCATGATCCGGGCATGGGAAGCGTTTTAGAAAACCAATCTGACAAATACGAAATCGACGTTATTTACGATAAACGAGAGATATTCGCATGTCTCGACATCCGCAGAAAAAAGCTGTCATTACAGGTGCGACCAGCGGCATTGGCGAAGCGTTTGCCCGGGCTTTTGCTGAACAAGGTTACGATCTGATCATCACCGGGCGCAGGCAGGATAAAATCAATCAGGTTGCGGACAACATCAGAAAATCATACCCTTGTAATGTGCACGTCATCATCATTGATCTCACAGATAGCGAAAAAACCGGCGAATTCATCAAACGACTCCAACAGGAAGAGAACATCGAGATATTAGTTAACAATGCCGGTTTTGGCATGCGCTACACTTTTACCGACGGCGAGATCAGCACATTTGAAGACATGCTCCGGGTTCACTCGACTGTGCCGATGAAACTGATGCATGCCGTCATTCCTGGCATGAAAGAAAGAGAAAGCGGTATTATCATCAATGTATCCTCTACAGCGGGATTTTTTCCGCTGCCCAGAAGCGCGGTGTATTCAGCAAGCAAAAGCTTTTTAACCGTGTTAAGCGAAGCGCTTCACATTGAATTAAAAAGCACCGGTATCAAGGTTCAGGCGCTTTGTCCGGGTATGACGCGCACGGATTTTCACAGCAAACTTGGCAAGGACCCGGGGAAATTTTACCGGACCAGAGGTGTGATGAAAGCAATGAAATCGGACGAGGTGGTAAAAGTTTCCCTGGCTTGTTTGAAAAAAGACAAAGTCGTCTGCGTGCCCGGATTTAACAACAAGTTTTTAATGACCATACCCCGACTGGTTCCCAAATCCATACTCTACAAATTGGCGGCATTAGCCCGGCAGCGGGATACGTAAAAATAATTCGTTTTATCAAGTTGATTTGAAATTGACACTATTGAAGGATAGACATGAAAACAAAATTAATCGGTGTCGTTGCTTTAGTCGCACTTTTTTGAGTTACGGTTTCCTTCAGTCAAAATGAGATTGAATTTATGCACTAGTTGCAGCAGCAACAATTGACCTGTTTTTTTACAAAAGAATCATTTCAAAAGGACGACAAAATGAACATCTCTGCATCATTAAAAAAGCAATTGCTGGTGTATCAACAAAATGAAATCACAGAATATCATATTTACCGGAGACTTGCCAACACGCAAAAATCCGGGCAAAACCGGGACATTTTGTTTGACATTGCCGAGGACGAGGTCAAACATGCGGAACAGTGGCAGGAATACACCCGCCAAAAGATGAAACCGAATAGACTCAAAGTTCTTTTTTACGTGATTGTTGCCAAACTCCTCGGCATCACGTTTAGCATAAAATTGATGGAACGCAGTGAAGAGAACGCACAAAAAAATTACGCCAGGTTGCGCGACAAAGTGGACGGTGTCGATGCCATTATCGAAGATGAAAACGATCACGAAGATGAATTGATCGGTCTGCTGGATGAAGAACGCCTGTATTACGCCGGTTCCATGGTTCTGGGTCTCAATGATGCTTTGGTAGAACTCACCGGCGCACTTGCCGGTCTGACGCTTGCTCTGCAAAATACCGTTCTCATTGCCCTGACCGGTTCGATAACGGGAATTGCTGCGGCGTTATCTATGGGGGCTTCTGAATATCTCTCTACAAAATCAGAAGAAACTGGCAAAATCCCTTTGCGCGCTTCTCTTTACACCGGAACAGCATATTTGACCACCGTGGTACTGCTCATTTTGCCATATCTGATTTTTTCGAATTACTATATTTGCCTTGCATTCACGCTTGCCATTGCGGTTTTGATCATTGCTTTTTTCAATTATTACATCTCGGTTGCAAAAGACGAATCTTTTAAACACCGGTTTTGGGAAATGGCAATCTTGAGTCTGAGCGTGGCCACTTTTAGTTTCTTTGTCGGATTTCTCGTGCGTCGGCTCTTTGGGGTGGAAATCTGATATATTTTTTACCAGAATTCTATATCAAACACTCTTGAGATTTGACCCGAAATATATCACCCCTAACGGGGTGAAAAGCTGTTTTTCTTTTTTCTATAAATATTGAATCCCTATCGGGATTCAATATGCGTAAATGAATTTAAATTAGCCGCGTAGCGGCAAAATATTTATAGGAATCAACTCTCTCAATCAAGTCACACCCCGTAGGGGTGAAATGTTAGAGGCTAATTGAAAAAGTGTCTGTCAGTAAAGCCAGCTCAAGAATGAAAGGTTATGTCAAATAATTTATTAACTTGGAGAGAAAAATGGAATATGATCAATATAAAAAAGATTGTGAAAAAATAAGAAAATATAATGAACAATTGCTAAACGAGTTTAGCGATTGGCTTAAATCTTCCGGGCTGTCAAAAAAAACAATAGAAAAACATCTTGATAACATTGATTTTTATATCAACGAATTTTTACTTTATTATGATGCTATTGAGGCTAAAAAAGGCTTTGATATGGCTGATTCATTTTTAGGAGATTGGTTTATAAGAAAAGCTTTATGGGCAACTAAAACCAGCATTAAAGAATATGCAGCTAGTTTAAAAAAGTTTTACACATTTATGCTTGAAAAAGGATTAATCAAAAAAGATGAATTATTTCAGCTTAAACAAACTATTAAAGAAGAAATGCCTGATTGGCTACAAACTCTGGAAGACTTTGATAATCTTGCAAATGAGATAGATTGGTGATAAAGCGTATTACTAAAGTGCATAGTGACCACAACTCTGCTATTTTGTTTTGCTCCGTTGCAGCGTCTTGTTCAAATTTATTCAAAATTAAAAAACGGGACGGTTTATGGACAAGGTAAAAGAAGTTATTCAATCGATTTCAGGTACAGTATGGGGTTGGCCGGAATTAATGCCCCTGATGGTTATCATTCTTTTGGGTACCGGTATTTACGTGACGTTCCGTCTCAGATTTATCCAGTTATTTCGTATTCGCCACTCTTTCAGAGTTATCCGGGGAAAGTATGACAATATTAAAGACGAAGGAGATATTAATCATTTTCAGGCCTTGTCGGCTGCCCTTTCTGCTACCATCGGCATTGGCAATATTGCCGGCGTAGCCACGGCCATCCACTACGGCGGGCCAGGGGCGCTGTTCTGGATGTGGGTGACAGCCGTTTTTGGCATGGCGCTGAAATATTCCGAAGCAACATTGGCGCTGAATTTTCGCACCATCAATCCGGATGGCTCTGCCAGCGGGGGTCCCATGTATTACATCGAGCAAGGGCTCGGCAAAAAATGGAAACCCATGGCCGTGGCATTCGCTTGTCTGGCCATGGTATCCTCGATGGGAATTGGAAATTCGATTCAGGCGTTTACTTGTTCTGATCAAATTTTAAGTGAATTTCAACTGGCTCTTTCTGAACACAACTGGCTGATAACCACTGTCAATTTTCTCGGTATCCCGGTGGAACCGGTCCGGATTATGACCGGTGTCATTCTGGCGACTCTCGTCGGTCTTGTCATTCTGGGCGGTATCCGTCGCATTGGCAAAGTAGCGGCCAGACTGGCGCCGTTCATGGCATTGATTTATGTGCTTTCTGCGCTTTTTATTTTGATTCTCAATTATAATCTCATCCTCCCCACTTTTGGTAAAATATTGACCCAGGCTTTTCATCCGCGTGCCGAGCTGGTTGGTTTTGCTGGCGGCGGATTTTTGTTGTTTTTAAACACCATGGTTTGGGGTGTAAAACGCGGCTTGTTTTCCAATGAAGCCGGACAGGGCAGCGCGCCGATTGCTCACGCCGCCGCAAAAACCAAAGAACCGGCGCGGGAAGGCGCAGTAGCCATGATCGGCCCGCTGGTGGACACACTGATCATCTGCACGCTCACCGGACTGACAATCGTGATTACCCAATCTCACGAAGCCATTGTTGATGGCGCCCGTCTGAACGGCTCGCCGCTGACAGCTCACGCTTTCCGAACCGGTCTCTCCCCTGTTTTTCCGTGGGGTGATAAAATTATTACTGTGGCTGTGTTTTTATTCGCCATTTCAACGGCGATAAGCTGGTCTTATTACGGTGACCGTAGCACAGAATATGTTTTCGGACACCGGGCGATCCGGCCGTATAAAATGATCTTTGTGCTTTTTCATTTTACCGGCGCTATCGTCTCCCTTGAAATCGTGTGGGGTTTTGGCGATTTTGCTTTGGGATTGATGGCTGTGCCGAATCTGATCGCGCTCATTGCATTGACGCCCCACGTCATAGCTCGTACAAAAGATTACTTTGCCCGGCAGCGGGAATGGGAAACAGACTGAGTGCAAAATGACTCTGTAAAATGTTACATTTATTTACACCAATCCCTCACAGATTTTTCGTAACTTTTTGGAAAATATCTTAATCGATGAGGGATTTACAGATCATGAGATTCCAGAAAATCTATCAGACCGCATTCTATTTCTTGCTGACGTTATCTTTTTCTTTGTTACACGCCTGGCCGGTCACCCGCGCAGACATTGATACCTCCATCAATTTAACAGACGCTGGCAAACGCATTTATCAGGCTCACCGTCTCTCCGGTGAGGTCCCCAATATTGATGGGCGTTTGGATGACGTGTGCTGGCAACAGGGCGTATGGTCCGGGAACTTTACGCAGCAAATTCCAACCGAAGGTGATCCTCCGACCGCTGAGACGGCGCTCAAAATCCTGTACGATAATGAAAATATCTATGTCGGCATTATTGCTTATGACGATCCCGAGCTGGTGGATCGTCAAATGGCGCGGCGCGATGCGTTTGCCGGTGATATTGTCGGCGTTGCATTGGACAGCTATCACGACTGCCGAACCGCTTTTGAATTCAACTTGACTGCAGCAGGCAGCAAAATCGATCTCATTTTGATGAACGATGATATTGACAGAAATTGGGATCCGGTCTGGGAGGGCAAAGTCGCGCAGACGGATTCCGGCTGGACGGCAGAGATGCGCATACCGCTTAGTCAGTTGCGGTACGGCAATCAAAAAGAACAGGTGTGGGGGTTACATGCCTGGCGCTGGATCAATCGCAATTGGGAAGAAGATCAATGGGCGCTTATACCGCGTGACACACCCGGACGGTTGTATGATATCGGCGAGCTCCACGGCATACGCAATTTGCCAAAATCACTGCGAATTGAAATACTGCCTTATGTGCGCGGCAATGTTCATATATTTGAAAAAGAACAGAGTAATCCGTTCGCTACAGGCAGCGAAACCGCCAGTGCTTTTGGATTGAACGGCAAAATCGGTGTCAGCAGTGACTTTACCCTTGATTTTACAATCAATCCGGATTTCGGCCAGGTCGAAGCCGATCCTTCTGTGCTCAATCTTTCCGCATTTGAAACATTCTACGAAGAAAAACGCCCCTTTTTCCTGGAAGGCAAAAATATTCTGGATTTCTCTTTTGGCCGCAGCATGTTATTTTATTCACGGCGAATCGGTCACAAACCCAGTTATACACCGGAGCTCGGTGACAACGAATATGCAAAAACGCCGGAAAACACGTCCATTTTGGGTGCTGTTAAACTGACCGGGAAATCCAAAGACGGGCTTTCTCTTGGCATTTTGGAAAGCGTAACAGCCAATGAATACGCACAAATCGCAACTCCGGAAGGAAAATTCAAAAAGAAAGCTGAACCTCTGACGAACTTTATTGTCGGTCGTGTGCAAAAAGAATACAACGGCAGCAATACGATTCTCGGCGGGATAATGACCGCCACCAATCGGCGGATTCAGGACAAACATCTCAACTATCTCAATCGCGAGGCTTATACCGGTGGACTGGATTTCCGGCATTACTGGAAGAACAAAAAATATTATATCGATGCCCAGACTGTCTACAGTCACATCGCCGGTTCTCGTCAGGCGTTGCTGGAATTGCAAACATCGTCAGCCCGGTATTTTCAGCGCCCTGATGCGGAATATGTGACATTGGATTCGAGCCGCACTCACCTTTCAGGTTATGGAGTCCGAGTTGAAATTGGCAAGGGCGGCCGCGGCCATTGGCGTTACGATTTCACTTCTATGATTGAATCTCCCGGACTGGAATTGAATGACATTGGCTATATGCGCAGTGCAGATGACGTGACCAGCGGCTTTTCCCTCAGTTATGTGGAAGATGTGCCAAAAGGCTGGTTTCGAAATTATGCCATTACTTTTGGTGAAGATAATGCCTGGACGTATGGCGGCGATTTTCGAGGAGCAGGTGCATTTTTACGCCTGGAATCTCAATTCTCCAACAAATGGCGCGCAAGTTATCGCTTATTGCGGGATGGTGATCATTTAGATACCTATCTTTTACGCGGCGGTCCGGCCGTACTGGTGCAAGGGCACTGGTGTAATTTGATCAATCTGTCAACTGACCGTGCCCGTAAGTTTTATGCCAGTATCGGGGTGCACAAGCATATTCACGACGACGGCATAACTCTCCGGCACGATTTGATGCCTGAATTCGGTTACAAAGTGACCAGCAATTTGCAAATCGAGACAGAGCTTAATTACGGAAAAAACCGCGATCCATTTCAATATGTGCTAACAGAAAATGTCAACGGCAGGGATCGTTATCTTTTGGCGCACCTCGACCGTAAAACACTTGGGTTGACCATGCGCATGGACCTGGCTCTTACACCGGAACTGACGATTCAGTATTATGGCAATCCCTATTTTTCTGTGGGCACGTATTCTCATTTTAAGTACATCAATCATCCGCGCGCTGAAAATTATGACCGCTTGTATGATGAGCTTATAGCAGGTCAATTAAAATACAATGAAGAAACCAACGAATATAGCGTTGACGAGAATAAAGATGGCATCACCGATTATGTTTACGAAAATCCGAATTTCAATTTCCGCGAGTTCCGCTCCAATCTGGTCATGAGATGGGAATTTCAGCCCGGTTCTACGTTGTTCCTTGTGTGGACGCACGGACGGTCAGCGTGGGAAACAGTGACAAATATGTCCCTGTCCAATAACGCTAACGAACTTTTTGCATCCAGTCCTGACAATATTTTTCTCGTTAAATTAAATTACTGGTTTTCGATTTAATCAACCAAAATCTAGGAGGACATTATGAACACCATATTTTGTCTGGCTTTTTTCGTTTTATTTGCTGTAGGAGCTTCAGCCGAATCATTTGAGAAAGACACGTTAACCACATCGCAGGGTGAGGTAACCATCACCTTTATCGGTCATGGCACACTCTTGCTCGAATTTGACGGCAAGGTCATTCACGTCGATCCGTGGAGCCGGCTGGCAGATTACAACGAGCTGCCAAAAGCAGATCTTGTCCTGGTCACTCACGACCACGGTGATCATTTGGATAAAGAAACGATTCAGTTGCTGTCAACGGATAAAACAGAGGTCGTTATCTCTAAATCTTGTACCGGCAAAGTGGATGGTCATGTTTTGGAGAACGGGCAAAGTGGTACTTTTCAGAACATTCCGGTCGAGGCGGTTCCGGCATATAACATCAAACACATGCGGAGAGAAAATGAGCCCTATCATCCAAAGGGACAAGGCAACGGCTATGTATTGACGCTCGGTAACCGGCGATTGTACATTGCCGGGGATACCGAGGACATTCCCGAAATGGAAAATCTGCAAAACATTGACTGGGCGTTTCTGCCGATGAACCTACCCTATACCATGTCACCGGAAATGGCTGCAAACGCCGCCAAAATGATCCAGCCAACAATTTTGTATCCCTATCATTTTGGCGATACCGATACGCAAAAACTTGTCGAACTATTATCGGATACGGAGATTGATGTTCGTATCCGGCAGATGGAATAACAGAGAGGAAATCATCGACCTGTTATGATCATCCTTTTTTCTTGATACTGACTGCGATCTTTATTTCATGCGATAAACCGCTCTGGCACAGTCATCAAAAGCGTTGCTATTGCCAGAGCGGAAAATCGCGACTGGAAAGATGTTTTATTAAAGCCATATCAATTTGAGGTGTATTTCATTCTTTTATTCAATTTATTTCAACGCGGAGACCGCCGAGGTCGCAAAGATGCGCAGAGGAAAATATTTTTGAACTTGTTTTCATGATAACGTCAAAACGATTTTGGTTATTTTGTGATGGGCAAAAATTATTCAAATTTCATATTAACAACAATATTTAGGTGTGCAGTTATTCGGAATACAAAGGTCAATATCAAGATCGATAATGATATTGACGATTAAATAGGCCTCATTTTTCTTTGCGAATCCTCTGCGTGCTTGGCGAACTTTGCGTTAAATTATGAACCCTGCAACACATCGAAATTTTGAAAGTAGAGTTTTTAATCAAGATAGTATCTTTTACCCCTGCACGCCTCCTCCGATTGCTTTTTACCACCGATTTTATTAAATTTAAATTTTACGGAGATAAATGATGAAACCGCGCAGCTTTTTCATTGTATTCGCAATCATCCTCTTTTCAACAAAACTAACAGGACAGACAGTGAGACCAGTTATTTCAGCGACGATTCAGGAAATCGACAGAATTCAGGTTGAAACCACAGATAAAATTCACAAAAAAGAATTTACTCCCAGAATCCAGCCGGATGTAAAAATCCTTTCTATCAAAAAGCATGGCAGTACCTTTCAACTGCATACTGAGCGGCTTGATTTATCAAACACATATCACCTTTTATTTCAAGATCAAAAGCTCGAAATACAGCCTGGCGATGTTTTTAATCGTTTTTATACTGATGAGGAACCTGGATGTTCGTGGAATGCCGAGTCCACCACTTTTCGGCTTTTTGCACCCCGGGCAAAAAGTGTCATCCTCGGACTCTTTGAACGGGCTACAGACGAAAGCGGTGAAGAATATGACATGAAGTTCAAAGGGGATGGTGTATGGGAATTACATTTGCAGGGGCATTATTTTGGCCGCTATTATGCGTATCGAGTTCACGGGCCGGATTCTCCGACCGAGGATTTTAATGCCAATGCCTGGCTTGCTGATCCCTACTCCCGGGCTGTGGCGACCGAAAACAATTATCTTGCCCGCGGTAAAACGTTGATCATCGAACCGTCGCGCTACGACTGGGGAAATGACACATGGACTCACATCAAACACGAAGACCTGATCATTTACGAGTGCCACATGCGTGATATGACCGCGCATCAAAGTGCCGGTGCTGCAGGTGACCTTGCCGGCAGTTATAAAGCTTTTATTCAAAACGGCATTCGCGGCGGACTCGAACATCTCAAATCCATGGGCATCAATGCTGTGGAATTCCTGCCCATTCACGACTTTGGCAATATTGAAATTCCATACCAAAAAGAGGTTGACGGCGTTGTCAATACCTGGAATCCTTATGAGAGAAATCATTGGGGTTATATGACATCGTATTTTTTTGCGCCGGAATCGTATTACGCCAGCGAACAGCGATTAAATCCGGGTGGCATGTGCGGCGCCGACGGTCGTCAGATTTTCGAGTTTAAAGACGTGGTCAAAGCGTGCCATCAACAAGGCATTGCCGTGATTTTAGATGTGGTTTATAATCACGTATCTCAATACGATCAGAACTGTTTTAAGCACGTCGACAAGAAATATTATTTTCGCCTGAACAGAGATCAAACCTATTGCTCTGCCAGCGGCTGCGGCAATGATTTTAAAACCGAATGGCCAATGGCGCGAAAGCTGATTGTCGAGAGCGTTAAATACTGGATGACGGAATATCACGTGGATGGCTTTCGTTTTGACCTGGCAGCCATGCTGGATTGGGAAACAGTCGATGCTATTACCAGAGCGGCACGTGAGATCAATCCGGATGTCATTCTCATAGCCGAGCCCTGGGGCGGTGGCGAATACGAACCGGCAGAGTTCTCTAAACACGATTGGGCAGCGTGGAATGACCAGATTCGCAACAGAGTCAAGGGGCAGAATCCGTATGATAACCACGGATTTATTTTCGGGCATTGGTTTGACAATAACAACAGGGAAACCATGAAAAAGTACATCGTCGGCACACTCGAACGAGATGGTGGTCTTTTTCAGAAAAAGTCACACGCTGTTAATTATCTGGAATCACATGACGACCACACCTTTGGCGATTTTGTGCGCATCGGGCTGGGTGCTCCGGAAAAAGTGGAGGATATAGAAGAAAACGCCAGACTGACCAGAGAACAAATGCGCGTCAATAAACTGGGGGCATTGTTTTTGTTTGTCAGCCAGGGCCCGGTAATGATTCACGAAGGCCAGGAATGGGCGCGAAGCAAAGTCATTGCCCCGACCAATGCGCCTGAGAATGGGGTCGGGCATATTGATCATAACAGTTACAACAAAGACAATGATACCAATTGGCTGAATTACACCCACGCGGATATGAACAGCGAGCTGGTGAATTATTACAAGGGACTGATCGCGTTGCGAAAACAACATCCGGCGTTCCGCCGCAGTTCCCAACGGGACATCAAATTTTACGATGCTCCGGATAACGAATTTGCCTTTGCTTTTCATCTCGGCAAAAAGGGCTCTGGTGATTCGCACCATTTCTTTGTGGCACTTAACGGCAATCGCCACAGATCAGCAACTTTTTCACTGCCCAGAGGACAGTGGTCGGTTATGGTAAACCCGGAAAAAGCAGGTACAACAGTGCAGTACAGGACAGCCGATCGCATCACGGTCCCGCCGACCGGCGGGATGGTTTTGATGCAGGAGTGATTTATCAAAACTGTGAAATTTAAAAATGTTTTATTCACCAATATCTTTGGAAGGTAACATTTGTTTCCCATGCCGTACCGTCAATATTGAAATATACTCTGTTTCAACCTTTTAGATTATTCTGATTTTTAAAGAATATTTCGTAAGCGATCACAGGGTGTTTCAAGAAGCCGTTGAAACGGCTTCAAATAATTGTTGTGCCTACTGTATTCACCATGATGAATCATGGTGTTTGTTCAAAAATAGTTGAAATAGCACCACAATTTATTGTGGTGAAACACTAC
This sequence comes from uncultured Cytophagia bacterium, assembly GCA_964607755.1. Lineage (GTDB taxonomy): Bacteria > Zhuqueibacterota > Zhuqueibacteria > Residuimicrobiales > Krinioviventaceae > CAZSMC01. The sequence continues at coordinate 16,703 of CAZSMC010000031.1, forward strand.
CAAACGCCCATAACAACCGCTTTAGCGGTTTACCCTGTGATTGATTACCGTGACACCATCCATGCTGCTATCTTGAAGAATAATAGTATTAATCAAATAATGAGTGCAGATAAAGACTTTATTTTTGAATTTATAACCAGAATCGATCCGAACGATTATACCCCTTTAAAACTTTAATTATCACTTGCCAGCACAGACTAGTAACAATTCCATTTTATCAAATGGATTTAACTTTTTTCTGATTCTCTTCTGCAAAAATTATCCAGAGGAATTTAGTCAAACGTATCAGGAGGGAAAACAAGAGCCGCTATGCAAAACAACGGCTCTTGTGTCATAATCTCTATAATGTAAAGGAAAAACCAACCGCTACATCCCAGTTGTCGCGGTCATAGGTTTGCTCATAAGATACACCAGTGTCCCCATCAACCGATTCCTCTGTATAGGGTTCATAGAGAGAGTACACGAAACCGAGATCGATGGCTAAACGGGAGCCCAGCCAGTAACGTCCGCCCAGACCGATGGTATCGGAAGACAGGTTGTGAGACATGCCGCTCTGGAATTCATCTTTGACGTTTATTTCAGTGCGGTTGTAACCGGCGCTCACTGCCAGGGCTGAAGTCAGGTCATACTCTGCGCCAAAAGCCAATTCCCAGGTATCATTTTTCACATAAGTCTGCCGGTCTCTGGGCAGCGTATTGGATTCCCACTGCGCTTCTTTGTCAAAATAAAACGTACCGCTACCAGAGAGAGTCAAATTTGACAATAATTTGTAATCGATTCCCAGCATGTAAATTCTGGGAATATCGTTTCGTCTTACCTGACCATCCGGGAACATGCCTACATCGTCTTGAGTGGTTTCAGTCTCGAGTTCCAGTTCGGTCGGTCCTTCGTAACGAAAGCCAATGTTTATTTTTTCACTCGGTGTCAAATTAAATCCAACAATCGGAGTCATAGCGCTTCCGGTTTCTTCAGCATCGACGACTTTGTCTTTGGTTTGAGCGGCGTATTGCTGCAACATGGGGTGATAATTCTCGGGTAATTGCTGTGTTAGTCCGAGGAAAAAATCAGAAGCCAGCATCATTTGCCCGCCCGGATTCACTTTGATATTTTTAATTGAACCCTCATAACTGTTTTGAGCCATGATGTAACGGCCGCCAACGCTGACTGAAAATTGGTCTGTGACCGCATAGGAAACACCTAATTGAACGCCGTAATAAATGGAACTTCCTTTAAACGAGATATCGGCAGAATAAGCATTTGCGCTCACGCCTAACTGGCTAATGGCAGGCGGCATTTTTGCAAAAGGGAGTTCAAAAGAAGGCAAACCTTCGGTAAAATCGGCAGACCCTCCGCCGGCGTTGGGTCCGAATCCTAAACTGACAGCCAGCTTGTCCTTTTTGTAAGCGGCATAAAAGTTTGGAAATACCGGCACCCACACATCACCCTCGTAATTTGCCTGATTCAGAAGTGGAAACGTATTTTCGATCTTTTTGGTCTGAGAAATTGTTTGATTGTAGAGAGCCACTGTCAATCCATCCGGTATGTGCACAAGGCCGGCAGGATTGTAATAAACAGCATCAATCTCTGTACTTGCGCCGCGCGATAACATACGAATAAATTGCGCGCTCTGATTCGAATTAGTCAAGATTCCCCCGGCAAAAGCAACATGAGATACAAGCAACAGCGCCACTAAGAGAATACCTGATGTACGCATAGCCACTCCTTTGTTTTTGTTAGTAAACTTTTCGTTGAATGTAGTTCAATATATGAATTAAAATTTTTCACTACAAGTATTTTATTAACTTTTTTTGAACACGATACAGCTCGAGAAATATAAGATAATTAACAACACCTGTCATTCAAGCCAGCATGGCTTTTTGAAAACGCATTCACAATCCGTCATGACCATCACTCGTTTCTACCGGCACAGTTGCCCGGTAGAGTGTAGTTGTAAAATCCGCAATCAATCGGCATTGGGTTGCTGCCGGAATGAAAAAGGCATCACCGCGCTCAAGTTTCAGTTTCAATCTATTGCTGTGGCAAAACATAATGCCGTCCAGGACAATACCTATGGACGGTGCTGGTTCATCGAGTTGAATTGCATCGCCGCTAAACAGTGAAATTCGGCCAAGCTGAAAATCCGGCACCGGCGCTGAATAAACGTGCTCGCGTGCAGAAACCGGTCGACCGGATAAAATCTGTGGTTCTTTTCCTTCATAGTCAACAATATTCAACAGCGCTTCCACATCGATATATTTTTTTGTTAATCCACCTCGAATGACGTTATCCGAATTGGCCATCAGTTCAACGGTAACACCGTGCAGATAGGCGTGCGGCACACCGGCAGGCTGGAACGTCCCCTGGCCCGGTTTAAGATGCAGTAAATTGAACAGATACATGGAAAACAATCCGCGATCACGATGCCCCTGCGGGAGAGGAAAATTTTTCGCTGCCAGCCTCGCCCAATGATCCGGATGATCCTGGTCCAGCCTTTTAGCCCGCTCAAGACGCTTGAGCAACGGATTTAGTATGGCATCAACTTGATTCTGGGGCATCCGCATAATGGTGCTATACAAGCCTTTTAATCCGTCTTTTTCAAATACCGGTAAAAGTCCGGAAAATTCCGGCACATTTTTCAATTGCCGGGCAATATCGGTTTCCGGACGAAATCCGTGCAGCATCCAAAAATCCGATAGCGCAACATGAATTTCGGGCTTGTGATTCGCATCCTTGAAACTGCGGTTGGGAGCATTCAGGGCAATGCCCTTTTCATTCTCTCTGGTAAAACCGGTTTCTGCCTGACTCTTAGATGGATGAACTTGAATAGACAACATATCGCGAACATCCAAAACCTTGAACAAGAACGGTAAATTTTTGCCAAATTGGGAAATAACCTTTTTACCAAGCACAGTGGTCGAGGCGTTTTCAATCAAATCCGTCAACGGCAGGTTATGATTATTTAACAATACCGATGCCGGAGCTTTGGGATGAGCGCCCAGCCAGAGCTCGGCATGTGGCTTTTTGTCAGGATTTTTCAGACCTACAAATTCGGGGATAAATGTGTAGCCGCCCCAGGCATAATGTTGAACATTGCCCTGCAGCCGGACGCACCGTGGGTTCCGTACAAATTCTTGTAAAAGTGTAGGCATAGTTCACTCGGTCATTTCGCGGCGCACTTTATTGTTTTCATCCAGCACCAGCACATACGGATGATGTTTTTTTGCTTCCTCAGGGTTCATTAAAGCGTAAGAAATGATATGAATTTTATCTTCGGTTTTGCACTTTAGAGCGGCCGGACCGTTCATGCCAATAACACCGGAGCCTGGTTCGCCAACAAGCGTATACGTTTCCAATCGCTCGCCATTGCTCAAATTGACGACCTGTACGCGTTCGCCGGGAAAAATGCTGGCGCGCTCCATGAGCTCCTTGTCTATAGTTATGCTGCCTTCATAAAAAACATCCGATTGAGTGACAGTGGCAAAATGAATTTTTGATTTCATCATTGTAATCATCATTTAAAACTCTCCTTGTCCGATGGAAAATGACCTTTTTTCACATCAGAGGTAAATTGTTCAATTGCTTTTTTAATATAGCTCTGTAAATCAGCATATTGTCGCACAAACTTTGCCTTGAAATCCGGATATAGTCCTAAAAGATCGTATAGAACCAGAACCTGGCCGTCGCAATCTATACCCGAGCCAATGCCAATTACCGGTATATGCAACTGCCGGGTGATCTTTTTCGCCAGTTCGGCCGGAATGCATTCAAAAACAACAGCAAACGCTCCGGCCTGCTCGACATGCCGGGCATCGCGCAACAGGCGTTCTGCTTCGTTCTCTTTTCGCCCAATAACTGAAAACGTTTCGGCGGTTTGGGGCAATAATCCCAAATGTCCCATTACCGGTATATTCTCTTTGACCAGAGCTTGAATGATGTAAGGTTTGCCTTCTGGTTTGACAGCCGATGCCCCGGCTTTTGTTAAACGCTTTGCATTCGTAATTGCTTCTTCGGCTGTTTCGTAAGCCCCGGCAGGAAGATCAGCAACAATAAAGGTGTTCGGAGCACCGCGAGCTACTGCGCCAACATGCCGGAGCATATCTTCCATGGTCACTTGAGTGGTTTTCTCATAGCCCAACACAACATTGCCCAGCGAGTCGCCAACCAGAATCATATCGACCAGGCCATCGATCGCTTTGGCGAAACTGTAATCATAACACGTGACCATGCTGATCTTTTGGTGATTTTTTTTACCGACAATGTCCTGAATAGTCAATCTTGACATATTGTGACCCTGGTCAATTTATTTACGTATCTTTAATGTACAGATTTAAAAATGAACAACTCAATCATTTCAACCGAAACTTGACAACTTTATTGTTCCGGACATGTAATCATCAAAAAAAGCTATACTTTAAAACGTCACCGGATCGCCGAAAATATGGTTATCAATCAACCGGGTTGAACCGATATACACAGCCAGTGCCAGAATATCGCCTTTTGAAATAGTATCGACATCGCGCATATCGCGGTCAACGATTTTCACATAATCAATTTTAGTAGTCTCGACAAGACGGATCATGTCCTTTAACCTGGAGAGCACAATTTCAGTTGACCGCTCACCGTTCTCCATCATTCTGACCGCTTCTTTGATGCAGCGGTTCAGGATAACCGCGTCCTGGCGCTCTTTATTGTCCATATAACTATTTCGTGAACTCATCGCCAGACCATCATATTCCCGTACAATAGGACAGCGCACAATGTCGATATCAAAATTGAGATCTTGCGCCATTTTTTCAATAATGATGTACTGCTGAAGATCCTTTTGTCCGAAATAAGCCCTGTCCGGTTGCAGAATATTGAACAGCTTGGCCACGATAGTACATACGCCACGAAAATGGCCGGGCCGGCTCATACCGCATAAATTATCTTGCAATTTCTCAATGTCAACAAAAGTGAGTATTTCGTCACCCAGAATCTCTTTGGCCGATGGATGGAAAATCAAGTCAACTCCATTTTTTTCGGCTGCCTGTTGGTCAGCAATTTCGGTGCGCGGATAAGCATCCAGGTCTTCTTCCGGCCCGAACTGCAACGGGTTCACAAAAATGGATATTGCGGTAAAATCATTCTCTTTAACAGAACGCCGAATGAGTGAAAGATGTCCTTCGTGCAATGCTCCCATTGTCGGGACAAAACCAATGCTGTTGTTCTGTTGACGCTGTTGAGCAAGTATGCGCCGGGTCTCGGCGATTGTGTTTACCACATGCATAATTTCATTCGCCTTTATAAAAATGGCTTTTTACAAGACATAAAAATAAGAAATGTTATGGTGAAAATAAACAAGAAAAAACGCATTGCTGGCTTTTTGAAAAAACGAGTTTAACAAATGATGTTTACTGAATTTTATGAACAAGGTGGGAAATGTTAACCAGAATCATTCATGAGCTAACCTGATTAATTCATGAATTTAACCACAGAGCACACGAAGATCACGAAGAACAATATTTTATATTAACAACGAGATTTAAATGTGCAGTTATTCAGAATACTGAGGTCAATATCAAGATCAATAATGATATCGACAATTAACCAGGCCTGAATTTTCTTTGCGAATCCTCTGCGTGCTTGGCGAACTTTGCGTTAAATTATGAACCCTGCGACGCATCGAAATTTTGAAATAATAGATTTTAATCAAGATAGTATCTTTGTGGTGAATAATTCAGGCAAAATGATCTTTTTGAACATCCGGTCAACACTCAGGTGGTTATGAGATTATTGTAGCAAACTTTTCATTTTATCTTCCGTTTGCGCTCCGACTAAAAATTCCTGGATTTTGCCGCCCTGAACCAGCACCAGAGACGGTGTTCCCATGATGCCAAACTTTTGGGCTGTTTGCATATCCCGGCTGACATCTACAGGAAAGATATTATTCCTTTCGTTTTGTCTATTTGATGTTAGCTCTACATATTGGTTGCAATTTTTTATCCGCGTGGATTGGATTTTTTCAGGGAAAATGGTACATTTTATGAGCTCAATAAAAATCATTATTCATGAGGTGAACATGGACTATTCGTACAGCATGACGATCAAAGTTCGCAGTTACGATCTGGATTCATTCGGTCATGTCAATAACGCAGTTTATTTGAACTATCTGGAAGCCGCGCGCTGCGAGTATATGCAGCAACGGGGCTTGAGTTTCAATGATTTTGAAAAATGGGGCGCGCTGCCGATTGTGGGCAAAGCGGAAATTCGCTACAAATCCCCGGCCAGGGCAGATGATATTCTTGAAATCAGGGGAGCCATTCACTGGTGGCGGCGAAGCAGTTTTGTCATCGATTACCAAATCCACAACACCACAACAGACAAATTATGCGCGACGGTAAACATGGTGTTTGCATTCGTCGATGAGAATGGCAAGCTGACTCGTGTGCCGGAGATTTTTAAGGAAAAGATGGGTTGAGGATACGTAAAAGCTCAGTCTTGGGTGGAAGTTTTAATATTTGGGCACTAAAGTGCCTATTAAAGGTAAAGGAATCTCAACAACCCCGACTTAAGTCGGGGCAATATTATAGCCCCGAGCTTTAGCTCGGGGTTGGTAAAGATGACCTCTCAAAAAATTGGGCTTTAGCCCAATTTAATGATGTTGCAATGATTCCTACCATCTGTGATCTTTTACGAGGACACCAACGAAAATCTTTATTTATTCCCATCAATTTTGTATATTAAAATTTATGTCGAAAATTTTGTAAAAAGCATCTTTATCTACACATTATAAAAAAGGACATGAACATGGCAAAGCAGGAATCCGCATTGGGCAAATTGGTATCCATGAGCAAACGCCGGGGGTTTATATTTCAATCCAGTGAAATTTACGGCGGTCTGGCAAGCTGTTACGATTACGGTCCGCTGGGCGCTGAGCTGAAAAAAAATATTAAAAACTTTTGGTGGAAATGGATGGTGCAATCCCAGGATAATATCGTTGGCCTGGATGCGGCCATCCTGATGTCCCCCCGGGTGTGGGAAGCCTCCGGACACGTGGAAGGATTTACGGATCCGCTGGTAGACTGCAAAGGGTGCAAACACCGTTTTCGCCAGGACGCACTTGAAGATCCAAACAGATGTCCGGACTGCGGCGGCGAGCTCACTGAACCGCGGCAGTTCAATTTAATGTTCAAAACGCACATGGGCCCGGTGGAAGATTCCGGCAGCGTGGTTTACCTTCGCCCCGAAACGGCTCAGGGCATTTACGTGAATTTTAACAATGTGGTCAATTCGTCGCGTCAAAAAGTGCCGTTTGGCATCGCGCAAATCGGCAAGGCCTTTCGCAATGAAATTACCACAGAAAATTTTATTTTCCGCACTCGTGAATTCGAACAGATGGAAATGCAGTTTTTTGTTCGCCCCGGCACAGATATGGACTGGTTCGAGCACTGGAAACAGGATCGTATCGATTACTATAAAGCGCTGGGCATCACTCAGGACAAGCTGCGTTTTCACCAGCACGGCGAAGACGAACTCGCCCACTATGCGGCTGCCGCGTTCGATATCGAGTACGAGTTTCCGTTTGGCTGGAAAGAGTTAGAAGGCATTCACAACAGAACGGATTTTGATCTCCGGCGCCACCAGGAATATTCCGGCAGGGACATGAGCTATTTCGATGACGAGGTGAATGAAAAATATATTCCCTACATTGTCGAGACCTCCGCAGGCGCTGACCGCACTGTGTTAACCGTTCTCGTTGATGCTTATGAAGAACAGCAACTAGAAAAGGACAAGCGGACTGTGCTGCACTTGCATCCCCGGGTTGCGCCGGTCAAAGCCGGGGTGTTTCCGCTAGTTAAAAAAGGTGGCTTGCCCGAGATCGCGATGAAAATATATGAGGATTTGAAAAAATACTATCCGGTTTTTTACGACCAACGGGGCGCGGTTGGCCGGCGCTACCGCCGACAGGATGAAATCGGTACGCCGTATTGCATTACCGTGGATTTTGACACGCTGGAAGATGATACAGTTACCGTCCGTGACCGCGACTCGATGGAGCAAGAACGCATTAACATGGATAGACTGTACGAGTATTTGTTCAAAAAAATGGAGGGGTAGAGTAAAATTCATTTTTACCGAACCCTGTATCAGCGATCTCGTATCTTATTAAAGGCTGTTTTAATCAACCCATTAA
>CAZSMC010000031.1:24975-29892 GCA_964607755.1 uncultured Cytophagia bacterium
ACCCTGTATCAGCGATCTCGTATCTTATTAAAGGCTGTTTTAATCAACCCATTAATTAAAACGTTCTGGTTTTTCTCTGCTGATCCTCTGCGTGCTTGGCGGTTTTAGGAATGGATTAATCGCAAGATCTAAAAAACTATCAATTAAAATAAAAACACGGAATTTCCGGGCTTTTATTTCTCTTCTTCATCTTCACTTCCCTGACGTTGTTTCTCAAGTTGTTCATGCAGTTTTTGCATGATCTCTTTTCTGCGTTCACGGTCTTCCTCAAGAACCTTTTCATACAGTCTAAGAAACTCTTCTTGACTCTTTTCCTGGTTGTTACGGAGTTTTTCGATAAACTCCTGCCGCGAAACCGAAAACGGGTCTGCCCGGTCTTTAATGATTTCTCTTGAATTCTCTTCTCTATTGTTGCCGGAATGTTCCTGGCGTTGAGACGGGGAATACAAAGCAAAACTCAAACCAGCGTTGAGACGCCAGGTAGGCAAATTTGGCAGGGTGCGCCATTTTTGTTCAGCATAGCCTCCATTATCGTCATACCTGGTTTTGTCCTGCTGTCCTAATAACAAAACATCCAGGCTCACATTGAGATTAATCCAGTTATTAAATCGGTAAACAAGTCCGGGATTTAGATAAAAACTATTTTCCCGGGTATATGCTGAGAGTGGCGGTTGTTGCAGGAAAAATGACCCGTAAAGCTCGGCATAAACAGCAAAACCCTGCCATTGCTTTTGGACAGATACTCCGTAGAAAAGTTCTTTGGTGCTCTTGTCATTTACCAGAGAATCCTGTGGATGGTCCGTCAAAACAAGGTCCGTGTCATTGTGATCATAAAGTCCGAGATTGGCGTGAATCTGCCATGACTCGAACGAACCTGAGGGTAAAAAGGACAACATTCCAGACAGGCCAAATCCGATACGTTTTGTGCTGTACGGTTGCAACGGAATATTATTCCTTTTGTGAAACGGCAAACGTGACGATACTTGCATGCCAAACATAAAAGCAGAATCTGCAATGGTATATGATCCGAGCCTGGCCAGGGCATGCACCTGCGACGGAAAATCCAGATGATTAGAATGATGGTTATGCTGAAATAGGGTTGGCACAAACCCGACTTCAATATGTGATGTTGCCGCATAGTACAGGCCAATCCTCGAAAAAGTATCCCATAACACAATACCGGACCGGGCATTGTGACTGGTAAAAACATGATGCGTTTTAAATGTGCTGTAATGCGCTGACAAAAAAACAGATCCGGCCTCATGAATGCGTGCCGGAACAATGTGCTGGTAGCTGTCCAAATAGGAAACTCCCGGTACGTGTTGAACGAATAAACAGCAGCTTAAAAGTATTGTTAATCTCATTTTTTCCATAGAAATAAGAATCAAACCCCTTTTCGTGTTATCGCTGACGAGTCACCGGGAAAAAATTCACCAGACCGGGGAATTTTTCCTCTGTTTTACTTTGATTATTTTTTTCGCACATAATAATTAAAAAACGATGAATTCCCTAAGTTATTCGAAACATTATACTTAAAAATAAGACAAATGCGTATTTAAAAGTTAACATTTTGGTACGCCAGTTGCAATAAAAAAATAGATTGAGGGTGACCAATAAGGTGTATTAAGAAAAGAGGTGTCTATGCTTATGTCAGTAGAAAAGGAAACTCAGCAGGACAATGAAAACAAACCGTTCAAATCATTGGCAGAGATTGAACGGGAACACATTCAAAAAGTTCTGGACCAGGTCGGAGGAAACAAGTCAAAAGCCTCACGAATCCTTGGCATTTCCCGCAAAACGCTTCGAGAGAAGCTGAAAATCAAATAGCTCTTTGTTCTCAAAACATTTTACACGGGGGGACAAAAAGTCCTATCGCAGCAGGAAATACCATTCTTAAAAGCGAGTTCACAACGCAAAAGACGGCCTTGTTGTCAGAGCAATGGCCGTCTTTGCGTTTGTGAGGATACTCATCTTATTCGAAGTTTTCTACATCTTTCTCCGATGCTGGTCTGAACCGGATAGCCTGCCCGCCTCCTGTGGCAAGCTTTAGCTCCATTACAGTTTCAGCATCAACAAGTTGTCTTTTTATTTCATATGCCTGTGGATTACTCTGCCAGTCGGCATCGCTGGCGTCTGCATAAATTTCGGCGACATATTTCTTTCCCGGAGAAAGAAAATCCAGCGACGCTTGCAGCGTCCTGGCGTTCTCATCCGTTATCGAGCCCAGATACCAATCCTCGCTGTTTCGATCCTTTCGGACGATTGTTACGTAATCACCAATTTGGGCATGAAGAACTTTTGTGGTGTGCCAATCAACAGGAACATCTTTAATAAATTGAAACGCAGGATGACCGACATAATTTTCCGGTAAATCCGCTGCCATGTGCATGGGACTGAAAATAATCACATAAAGAGCTAATTGTTTAGCCAGCGTTGTATTGACACGGTTGTTCGGTTTGTACTCATTAAAGGTCAGATCGAAAATACCGGGTGTGTGGTCAAATGGGCCGGCCAGACAGCGCGTAAACGGAATGATTGTGGTATGATCCGGGGGATTACCGCCATCTGCAGACCAGGCGTTGTATTCCTGGCCGCGGGCACCCTCTCGCGTCATCATATTCGGATAGGTACGCCGGATACCAGTATCCTTTATCGGCTCGTGCACATCCAACATGACCTCATATTTGGCCGCTGTTTTCACCACCTCGCGATAATGACGCACCATGAATTGTCCGTAATGCCACTCGAACTGTTCGTCGCTGTTTTCATCGATTCTTTTTATTGTCCGGCCATTGCCCACATAACCCGTTTTTAAGCGATGAACACCGAGCCCATTTAAATACTTGAACGCATCCTCCAATTGTTCTTCATAATTCAGCACACCAGCGCTCGTTTCGTGATGGCCAATGAGTCCGACGCCTTTTTCATCCGCATATGTGACCAGTTCTTCAATATCATAATCCGGATACGGCGTGGTGAAATTAAACAGATCGCTGTTCTGATACCAGTCGCCGTCCCAGCCACGGTTCCAGCCTTCCACAAGCACGCCGTCGAATCCGTGCGCAGCAGCAAAGTCGATGTATTTTTTTGTGTTTTCAGTGGTGGCCCCGTGGCTTGGCCCGGAACTCCAGGTATATTTTTCAAGATGCATACCCCACCAGATACCGACGTATTTTCCTGGTTTAATCCAAGAGGTGTCTTCAAGTTTGTTCGGTTCGTTTAGGTTTAGCACAAGATAGGAGGTAATCAGGTCTCCGGGATTGTCGGCAATCTGGATTGTCCGCCACGGGGATTGATGAGGTGCATACGCTTTCACTTTTGTGCCATCGGACCAGGGATAAAGATCGCAGGCAAGTGTAGTATTTTCGGAACGGACCAGCGCCATCATACCATAATCGGTCAGCGCTGCTTCATGGATGCTCAAGTACAAACCATCTTTTGTCTCCATTGTCAACGGTGTATGTACCGAATCCAATTGACTGAGCGGATTTTTTTGATACAAGTACTCGAATCTGTTGGGCTTATAGGCACCGATCCACCAGGTCTGGTGATCGCCATTGAGTGCAAACTCGGTTTCTTCATCCATGATCTCAAAATAATCGAGATGCAGTTGTTGCGGGAATTCGTACCGAAAGCCGACACCGTCATTAAAAGCACGGAACACAATGACCAGGGAACGCGGCTCTTCTGTTGTTTCCGAAAGTTTTACTTTGAGTTCATTATAATGATTCACTATGTCTTTTTCTTCGCCCCAGGGTTGCGTCCAGGTTTCATCAAAAGATGAGATGGAATGTGAAGAAATTTTAAAATTGCTATTCAGTGCATGCGCCTCATTGAGTGTGAATCCGAGTTTCGAGACATTGATGACGCTCTTGTCGTCTCTTTTAATCTGATAATAAGGCGTCCCCTGCTTTAGGGAAAAAATGACCGTAATTTTTTTATCCGGTGAAGAAACCTCAAAAGTTTGCGCCGGTGTATCGACAGTTGTAAAAAGAAATAACGTACACAGCAATAGCAAAACAGTTTTAAGCGACATGGGAACTCTCCATGGTTTAATGCGAATTTTTGTATTGACAGAAATGTATTGAATATTGTAAATAAACACAATATCTATTCATCATTGAATTGTTATCTTAATTTTGACCTCGCTTATGCCCAGTCAATTAAAGCCACGGATTTGCACTGATCTACACTGTATTGAGCATTATCACAAAAATCCGTGCCAATCCTTTATATCCGTGAAAATCCGTGTCCAAAAATTTTGGGTGCGGCTTGTGGCCCCGCTGAGTTCATCTGTGGCATATTCAAAAATACGACTTTTAGCCCGGTAAAAAATACACGCTTGTCTGCATTATTTTCGTATTGTATAAAATAGATTCATTTTCGTGGTCTAAAATTCCAATAAAAACAATCATCAACGACAATCTGGACCTGTGGCATTTTATTTGAAATAACATTGTTAAAATATTTGAGATGAATTGAACATACAGGAGCACATTATGAGATATATTATCATTTTTATCTGCTGTGTCATCACACCATTGTGGAGTCAATCTATGATAGCCACCATAAGCGATCCCGTGGAAACGGATTTCGGCGTTTACGAACCGCATTTGGTTACGATCACTCCCGACGCGCCGCGCATTGATCCGGGTGAGAATCTGGAACATGTGGTCAATTATTCTGATTTTGTTTTTGACGCCGGGGCAGAGCAAAAGCTCAAGACGAATCATTTTGTCGCCACACCGGCAACGCATTCCGATGGCACTACCGGTTACAACGAGATGTTCGACGTTTACACCGAAGCCCGCGAAAAAAGTATCCCCATATTCGTCACCAGCGACGCCCTCTTGCACAGCTTTCACCTGTGCTTTGATTACATTTTGCGAACATGCGAGGAAAAGCGGTTTATCATGC
>CAZSMC010000031.1:29992-33088 GCA_964607755.1 uncultured Cytophagia bacterium
CACCTGTGCTTTGATTACATTTTGCGAACATGCGAGGAAAAGCGGTTTATCATGCAACTGGATCAACTGTTAAAAGCAATGTGGTCGGAAACAGAGGCCAAATACAAAGCGGCAAACGATTCCACAGTTAAAAAAGCGTTATTTCGGAATTTGGATTATCTTTTGGTGGCCTCCCGACTGCTAAATCCGGAGAAAAAAAGCGATCCCTTGCCAGACGGACAGTATCAGGAGGAAATGGAACTCATCATGGCAGCCGGTGGTTTTGATCTATCGCCGATTTTTCAATACGAAGAAGATTACTCGCAGTACAAACCGCGCGGACACTATACACGCAGTGATTCACTAAAACGATATTTCCGGTCCATGATGTGGCTGGGCCGGATGACGTTCTCGTGCGTCGATCAAAAATCCTACAGCCAAACCATGACGTTGAGTGCCATTTTGTTAAATCAAGTCATGGCGGCATTAAAAGTTGATGGTCGCCCGGCCATGGATGTGTGGAATGACATTTATCAGCCGACAGTCTTTTTTGTCGGCAAAAGCGATGACATCAATTTTCAAACCTATTTGCCGATCTGTTATGATGTGTACGGCAAAAGCTTTCCCAGCCTTTCACCGGATACTTTTGCAGACACGGAAAAACTTTTTGAATTTTTGCAGGCAACGACAGAATTGCAACCAGCGCGCATCACCTATCCGGGGCAGCCGAAAAAAGGCTTCCGGTTTATGGGGCAGCGGTTCATCCCGGACTCGTGGATTCTGGATGAGCTGGTCATGACAAAAATACCCGGACGCGCCATGCCCACCGGCCTGGATGTGATGATCGTTCTGGACCCGGAGAAAAAGGCGCGCCAGAGTTGGCCGTACCAATATCTCGGTCCAGCGGACAAAAACAATTCTTACTATGTTTCCAAACTGGACACATTGAAAACCATCTTTCAACATTATCCAGGCGAAACATGGGCGCAAAACGCGTACTGGAACTGGCTATACTGCTTTATGCCCTTGCTCATGCCAAAGGGTGAAGGCTATCCATTTTTCATGCAAACCGATGCCTGGCGGGACAAAGACCTGCACGCTGCGCTGGCAAGCTGGGCTGAGCTACGGCACGATACGATTCTTTATGCCAAACAAAGTGGTACTGAAACTGGCGTTCCCCCGGCTGCCAATCTGATGCAGGGATACGTCGAGCCGAATCCGCATTTTTTCGGGCGCATCGCTTCTCTGGCGGAGTTTATGATCAAAGGACTTGAAAGCCGGCACTTGTTGTTTGACGAGTTTCAGCGCTCGCTGCAGCGTTTTGCCGGACTCGCGGGCACGCTGAAAACAATCGCTGAAAAAGAGCTTACCGGCGTACCGGTCACCAGCGACGAATATCTGACGATTTTCAATATCGGTAAAACACTTTACGATATTGTTACCTTTCAGCCGTACCCGAGCGAAGGGCCCATGCCGTGGGGAGACTCTGATCTCGAACCCATGCCGGTCATCGCTGATGTGCATACGGATGCGCTTTCCGGAACGGTACTGGAAGAAGCAGTCGGGTATCCTTATGCGCTTTACGTGTTGTGTTCGATCGAAGGCCGACCGGTTCTCACCAAAGGTGCCGGATTTTCGTATTACGAATTCATCCAACCGTTGACGAACCGGTTAACCGATGAACAATGGCGCGACATGCTGGCAAAGGGGACAGAACCTGGTCCGCCGTCATGGATTTCGTCTTTTTACAGCGATGCTGACGATCCACTTACCACGGAATTTTATATATGGCAAAAACCTCAGGAAAACACATTGAATGTTGTGTTAAATAAACACAAGCTGACGTGTGAGGACACGCTCGTTGCAGAAATTACATCCACAGATTGGCAAATGTCGGATGTTCCAAATGTTGTGCTCATTCATCCGGATGGCAGCGAACAACTCATTCCGGTTGAAAAACAGAACCAGGGCCTTGTGTGGACATGCACCATTGTACTTGCACATTTCAAAAAAGGAACTTATTTTTTAGATATCACAAAAGGCGTTGAAAAGAGTTCGCTCCATTATCGCACACACTTTGTGATCACATCTGGCGCGAGCGTGGACAGAACAGCACCGTCTCCTGCTTTTCAGTTGAGCCAGAATTACCCGAATCCGTTCAATCCGCTCACGACGATTACGTTCAATGTCTCCCGGCCCACACGCGTGAACTTGACAGTCTATGACCTCAGCGGCCGGATGGTCAAAACACTTTTAGATGATAGAGTCAGCGCTGGCCCCCACACCGTTGTTTGGGATGGCACAGATGCAGAGAACAATCCGGTGGCTTCGGGTGTGTATTTCTATCGTTTGCAGCAACAAAATGGGTTATCGCCGGATGTGTTGATGAAAAAATTGACGCTGCTGAGGTAGGGTCACGATGTTTGTAGTACACCTTTCGAGGCTGTCGAAAAAGCCGAAGCTAGTCCCCAACAAGGGGTCGCTTAAGGATTTGAACAATATCGTAAAACTTGGATTAATTGCAAATTACGCAATTTTATTGTTTTCAGGAGCGACCCCTTGTTAGGACTGACGTCAAGTTTTACGATCAACTTTTCAGGTGTGCTACAAATTTCATCAAGTGAATAGTGATTTGTGAAAAGTGAAAAGTGGTTCGGTAAGACAGGATTAAAAAAATGCCTCGTGAGAAACGTCATATTCTCCTTTTTCTTTTTCTGTCATTCGTGATGATTTCCACCACATGCGACCGGCGCATCATCTCGCCGCGACCAGATACTGATCTCGAAGAGATTCTAAAGATAGAATGGACACTGCAATCATTTCGAGCTGGCAATCTTGTTATCCATCCGCCGGAAGACCAGACTTTTACGATCACGTTCGAGACGGACAGCACATTTTCAGGGCGGGCGGATTGCAATGATATGTTTGGTCATGTTACGATTGGCCCCGATCAATCTATGAGCTTCGAACGCATCATTACGACTGAAATAGGTTGCGGTAAGAATTCAATGGACGGAAGATATATAAGTGCCTTGTATTCGGTCTATTCATTTAGCATCCGCGAGAGCAGACTGTTTTTGAAATACGGCAAAAATTCGTCTCTGGTATTTCGTAAAA
>CAZSMC010000031.1:33188-48383 GCA_964607755.1 uncultured Cytophagia bacterium
GCAGGATCTCGCCATGGAACCATCACAATTAAAACAACTGGAATTTGAACTGGCTTTTTTGACGATGCTTACCAAAAATGGGCTAAAGCCGTTAAGCCGGTGGGAAAAATCACTGTTACCGGATGAGGTTGCGGTTTTGGAGGCATCCGGACTGAGCGTGGCGCATGTGTCAAGACGGGTGCGGAACGGCTCGACTGTCACAGAATCGGTGTTCAGCAGCATGGACAAATACATCGATCTTTATGTGAACAAGTTTGAGGGCACGCCAGTTGATAAATCCCCGGTCACTCAGCGTTTCGAAGGTTTTTTATTTGGATTCCCGCCGTGTTGCGTCGAGCATTTCATTCAGCACGGTTATGCGCAGAACAATCTATCGCGTTGGGATCAGGAATTACTTTTCCACTGGGCGTGCCCGGGATGCCAGGTTACACCGACGCTGGTACCGGAGTACCGGCGAATCTATCAGCAATGCCAGAATATCTTTGCCGGCAAAAAACAACGTTCAATAAAAGATTGGCACGAACCGGTTAAAAAAACGATTGCGGTATCGGCATCGCTTTCACTGCTGGCTCTGGGAATTTTTCAGCCGGTATTTTCTCAAAACGGTTCACCGCTCGATGCGGATCCGCACTGGCTCGATTGCCCTGATGATGCGGACAATGATTATCTTGAAGACACGTATGAAAAAATAATCGGTCTGAATCCTGGCAAACCGGATACTGACGGCAATGGCGTGGTTGATGGCGTTCAGTTGGCGCGCGAATTGGAACAGCTCTACCAGTCCCTGCCGGATAAACCCCGTGATAACGGTCCCTTTGTTCAGGATCACATGTTAAAAGGTATTGAAACCTGCTCTGTGTGCAAGGAAACAGTCAACATGGGTTATGCTGTAATCATCAATCCGCTGGAAAATCTGTTTATAAAAGTGCCCTATATTTCTTTACATCATTTTCTACGGCACGGCAGTTTTTCTTATGACGGCGACATCCACGGTGATGGGCGAATCAATGCGGCGCTTCTGTTCACCGTTCTCACTGGCGACGGCTCGACGCATCGATTACCCATCGATAACGACCAGGATAACGACGGTCTCGCTGACGACGAAGAACCGTTCTTTGGCACAGATAAAAATAATCCTGATTCTGATAATGATGGACGTGAGGATGGCGTCCAGTTGGCGCGCGCTTTTGCCGCACGCATCGATTCACTCTCACGGGAACCGCAACAAACCGCTCCCTATGCCATTGAACATAAAGCCCGGGGCATCGAAATGTGTCCGCACTGCGGCCAGTATTTCAACATGGGATTTGTGGAACTCATCCATCCGCAACGTACCGACTCCCTTTCGGTTCCGTTCATTGCTGTGCATTATCTACACTGCGGCTGTTTCAAATATCACGGCACAACTAATAAAGGCATCATTGAACCGCATCGATTGCGCGCCATTCTCTCCCCTGCGTCCGATCTTCATCACATAAACGTGATTCCTGACCGAGATCACGATGGTCTCTCTGACTCGGAAGAAAACCGTTTGCATTTCGATCCTGATGACAATGACCAGGACAATGATGGTATCAAGGACGGTGTTGGTCTGGCGAAAAAATGGGCTATGATCATCCAGGGCTTGCCTGAACATTCCGAGTCCGGTCCGTTTGTGGTTCATCATCCGCAGTGGGGATTGGAAACGTGCCACATTTGCGGCGAAGAGGTGAACATGGGTTTTGTTGATATCGGCCATCCGCAGATCAACACGGTTTTGCAGCTTCCATATCTGGGTCTGCATTTTATGGAGCACGGCTCGTTTTCCTATTATGGCACGGTTCATCAGAATCGCGTTAACGTGGCGGCCCTGCACACCTTGTTAACTGGAGCGCCGACCACCATCCGGGAAGAGCCCGCGGCTTCTCCAAACACGCTTCAGGTGCAAAATGCCTATCCAAATCCGTTTAATTCACAGATCGTTTTACCGTTTGTTATCCATTCTGATAAAATAGAAAAGGTTCAGATTTCAATCTACAATATTCAGGGAAAATGTGTTCGCACGCTGCTTAATCGAAACGTGCCATCCGGTCGTTACGAGATCACATGGGATGGTCGGACAGACGAAAATCAGATTGCACCATCTGCTCTTTATTTTATTGAATTTAAAGTGGGTGAAACGCTTGTCACCCGGAAAATAACATTTATCAAATAAGGTGTAATGAGAAATGGAAATTAACATGCTGCTTTGTTATCGACGTTTGGTTTTGCTTATCATTGTTGTGTTTTTTTGTTCAACTTTGGCTGCTGAACCGGTGATGATTGGTTCGTCATCCTGCCAGGATGCTACTGCCTATAACAACAGCAGGCGCATCGCTCGCACCGCGGACGATGAATTGATTGTGGTTTTTCAGGATATTGTGGACACACCGCAGATTATGCTATGCCGGCGGCCACCCAAAGGTGTCTGGCAGGAACCGGTGCACATCGCCGAGGGTTCACACCCGGCCATTACCGTGGCAAAAGATACAGTCTTTATCGTTTGGACGTTGCCAGACAGTACCGGGATTGCGCTGGCGAACGGCGATTTGTCCACAATTCGTGAGATACGGCCCGATCCGCACGCTTTATGTCTTTATCCGAGTGTGGAATACAGCGGCGATCTCGTGGATGTAGTCTGGCAGCAAAAAACGCTCGCGACAGGAAAAACGCAGATCGGCCACCAGGCTTTTTCTGCAGAGCTGCAGCCTGACGAGTCAACACCACATCCTGTTTTGCTTTGCCCAGAGGAGCAAGGATGCTATTATCCGACACTTGTGGGAAATTTGTTTTATGATGAAGCCGAGCCATCTTTTCATCATGTGTTCTGGAGTCAACTGGATTTTATGGGCGACAGTGCTTACCACATCGGTCACCTGACACTTTTAGATGGCATGACCAGCCAGCCATCCCATATCGACATCCCAGGGCTTCAGCATCCGTCTGTAAGTTGCGTGCATGATCAATTCCTGATGGCTGCTCATGATTTGGAGCGCAGTGGCTTTGTGGTTGGGCTATTTATGCATGATTTTACAGGAAATCTGTTTTTTCAGGAAAGCTCGTTTCACCCAACTCAGGGACTCTCGTGGCCGTCTATCGATGATATATACATACCGAGCACATCTGCAGCCCTGGTTTGGCAAGATAACGGTTCCCTCCTGTACGGCCAGACACGCAAAACCGAAATCACTACCGATCCGCCTATTGTGCTTTCGGATAAAACAGCTCGCTATCCCAGTGTGGCCTACAAGATGTTTCGTGCAGACTCTTTTGATGTCGTCTGGACAGAAGGAGATGAGCCGCCGTTTCGTGTTATGTACGGCAGATATAAAAAACAATATCAGCCGCTGAAAATAACCACAACCTCTCTTCCGGTAGCTTTTCTGGGGCAACGATACGAAACCACGCTCCAGTCAACCGGCGGGGCGCATCAGCATTTTTGGGATATTTCAGCAGATCCCTGGCCAAAAGGAATGATGCTTTCCCGAAATATTATTTACGGAACCCCGGAACAAGCCGGCGATTTTGAACTCAAAGTTGTCTGCTGGGATGGCTATCCATCTTCACAGCGTGATTCTGTCAATTTTGTTTTGACCATCACCAGCACGCCGCCTGTTATCACTTCACCCGGCGATGTAACAACCAAAGCAGGTGAAGAATTTACTTATACGGCAACGGCAACAGATCCCGACGGTAATGCTGTCCATTTTACCTTTGAAAACTGTCCTGCCTGGCTAAAAGCTGACGGCAACAAGGTTTCCGGCACTGTTCCCCAAAACTGCTCTTCATTCACGTTTGATGTCACTGCCAGCGATGGCGGTTACAGTCAGACAATGACTGTGCTGGTCTCGGTCATCGAGTCTGCTGTTCTATCGGACAAAGAAATACTGCCGCATCAATATATGTTGTATCAGAACTATCCCAATCCATTCAACCCTGAAACAATAATCCGTTTTGATCTGCCAAAATCCAGCGTTGTCCGGCTTGAGATTTATGATCTTCAGGGGAACGCTGTCAATGTGCTCCTGTCGCAACGACTGGAAACAGGACAGCATATCACTCGCTGGAACGGCCGTGATTCCCAGGGACGACGCCTGAGCAGCGGCATTTATTATCTGAAAATGACGGCCGGCGATTTTGTGGATGTCAAGCGGATTGTGTTGTTGCGGTAAAGATTTTTAACTAAAATCGGTATTCTTTAATTATGCCAAAGTGTATGATTTGGTAATCGATAATGGGGTTAGCAAAGGGTATTAAAAGTCACGAAAAAACTCAGACGCAAAGAATACGCAAAGAAATTGCTTGTAAAGGACAAAAAATAAAAAACCTTATTAGCTTATTTAATATAACAGGACACGGTTACTAAAATTATCAAATAAGCTAATAAGGTGGTGAGCTATGGGGTTCCTTTGGCTACTAAGGTTTAAATGAAAAAGCATAAGGTTCAAAATCATGTAACCATTCTCAGAAAAGTCGAATCCCTGTTTGGCTTAACAAATCGTTCCCTGTCTCTTGACTGGGGTCGCCTGAGATGTACCTGTGAAGTTGAGCGTTACAGTCATACCGCGTAGTACACCTCAAGGTGTGCTACGAGTTTTAAGATTTTGTAACCCATAACAGGGTAGTAATTTTTTTGATAGAATAACATGATAAAATTTTTGCAATTGAAATTCTGTACATCTTAACTAAACTGGTATCTTGTCAAAAATATTACAATTCTTTAATAGCCTGTGATCGGTTACATGATTTGATGGATACCGCTATATGATAGCTGAAATAACTGGGGATTACCTCGATTCAGCTTTGTCAAATCCAGACCTGTACAAATTCTTTCATTATTTTATTTGATCATGATGATCTTTATCACCTTTACAACATCGCCCGCTGTCATGCGGCAAAAATATTCACCGGCCGCCACAGGGTTGTTGAGGTTATTGCTGCCATCCCATAGAACCTGGTAGTGCCCGGCAGGTTGGTTCGTATCGACTAAGGTTTTGATTTTTCGCCCCAACAGATCGTAAATAAACAAACGCACATGACAGGCTCGTGACAACTTGTATTCTATGATCGTATTGGGATTGAACGGATTGGGATAATTCTGCTTTAATGTAATTCTTGAAAGAATTGGTGAATGATCGGGCATTTCCACCCCAACCGTTAAAATCGGTTCCAGAAAAACCGGTTCATATCCCAATTGGATAGTCATCTGTCGATCCGTGGTTGTTATCGATTCAATCTCAGGTGCAATGTTCGTTGTATCTGTGACGATGTGAGTTAATACCAGTGAATCACTTTCAACTTTAAAGGACACGGTTTCACCGGTGGCAATGCTGTAATCAAGATTCGGGGGAGGCTCACCGGTCTCGCTCCACAGAACATAAACCGGACCAGAGAGGCGTTCGAATTTGTACACGCGAGTTCGCGGATCACTGCTGATTGAAACCTCTTTTACTATAGTGAAATCATTCAGTTTTTCGATTAAGAGCTTGTATGTGTAATACTGTGGTTTTGGCAGATAATTCACTTTCCGGGTGTCGGTGAGATTGATCCAGCCGATATTACCCCATCGCCAATTGCGCATCTCGGGTATATCATTTGTCCCGGAAAACGAGGCACGTTCAGCTCCTTCTCCAAAAGCAGAAACAAATGACTTGACCAGATTCCGGGCCCCATTGGCATAATACCAGGCTGTAATAACCGGATCCTGGTTGAGCAAGCCCAGATAGAGTTCGTGAAAAGGATCGTTGGTTTTAAAAAGTTCATTGGGAAAATCACCGTAAATAGCTGATATCCATTTGGTATCAGCAGGCGGCCAGGGCTGCGCGTGGAATTGAGCGCCGCCCGGAATGGACGCACCAAAATAATAACCGGAACTAAAAATATTCGTCCACATATCATCGACATAAATTGGCATGTCGCCGGCATAATGCCGAATCAGGGCGAATTCCTGGTCAATGACCCGCCAATTGAAATGCGGATGCCAGCCGATATAATCGCACTCGATACCATCCGTATCATCTCCAAAGCTGTCCAGCATTTTTTTAACGCTATCCCACCCGGCCGTGTAAGTGCTGCCGCGATAATTTTCACCCCGGAGTCGCCGCTGAACGTCGCTCTGAGGATTCATGGGATCAAAATTCGGATAATCAGCAAAATCGGCAAACAAATCCCAGAAAACAGCGCCGCTGGAGACCACTCGGGATCGTCCGCTCGGGTCTGCATCATACACTGCATTATAAGTTATCCGATGCAGTCGTAACAAGCCGTCTATGGTGTCGTACCAGAATGGTCCTTTTTCTTCGTCTCCGGTGCCGCTGATGCCGAATTTTATTTCGCCCGGCAAAATATAAAATTGTATCGGCTTTTCCAGACCGGGCATATCGTCGATACCGTCGCCATCATAACGTTCGACGATAGCTTTGACATAATTTATCCAGTACGATTCAAACTCGGATTCGGGAGCACAATTACGATAAAATAAAACCATTCCGAACGGCGTTTGCAGCGTATCCGGCCGGCATTCCGGTTTATTGGGGAACGCCCACGGGGCATCACATGTTATGTACCAGGTCAATGAAAAACCAAAACGTTGAAAAAGTTTAACAATGGCATCGTTGTGCATCCAGTTGATTGCGGCTGAAGAATCGGGTTGCATCCTGGCCCAACTGGAGTGTGAATTTACATTAATGCCGCCATGTGTATCAAGTTTTTGTAATGTCGATAAAAGAATCTCCAGGTTCGGATCGTCCCAGCCCAATAATGTACCTTCGTTCCACTCAAAGCCGAACCGCCAGTCGACCTGGGCATGAAGGAGAGGAATTGCTATGCATAATAAACAAATAATGGTTTTCATGGTATTCACCTTAAAAATTCATCACTCCGACCGGTGTTTTTATTATTTTGCCTGAATGTCGGCCAGGGTGAACTGGCAACTCCCTGGCTTTGAGTCTGCAATGCAATGAGAGCGCCGCCCTCGTTTTTCATCGCACCGATATAAAGTATTCCATCTTTAGTTAGCGTGGGCGAAGACCAATTGATTCCACCTTGAGAATCATACTTCCAGTTGAGCGTTCCATCAGGATTCAAAGCATAAACAAAACCTGTTTCGGCAGCGGTATAAATCAATCCGTTATCACCAACCGTTGCCGTGGTATATACATCATCAGGTGTGAAATGAACAGACTCGACAACATATTTCCACAGAATTGATCCTTCTGCCGTAACGGCAACGATTTCAGCTGGCCGGTTATGACTGTACGCTTTGGTTGCGACATAAACAGTTCCATCCAGACCAATTACAGGCGATGCTCTGACAGGCCGTTCAGTTCCTGCCAGAACACGCCATTTCAAAATACCGGTTGGATACACGGCATAGAGATAACCACCACTATTGTTTTCAGTACCAAAATAAATGACATTATCCGCATCCAAAGTAATCGATGTATAAGAATGTTCATTAAAGGTTTCGAGATAAAATTCCCATTTCAACGTTCCATCCGGATGAATGGCGTATAATATATTATCACCCAATATGACATAAATGGTACTATCTTTACCAACAGCAGGCGAAGCGCCACAAGGTGTGCCTGATCTCTGAGGATCAAAGAGCCATTTTCGCGTGCCATCCGGATTTATGGCATATAGATCGAATCCCACATATACATAAAGTGTATTATCGTAGCCAATCGCGACCGGTCTTTGGCCCACTTCAGCAAAATCATTTTTTATCCAGTCCTCGTATCGCCATAATAAATTTCCGGCCCGATTGAATGCGTAGAGGATATTTTTTGTATCCATGATATAAATTGTTCCGTCCTGGCCGATCACCGGAGACGTGGCATTGTTGTCGAGATCATATTTCCATTTTTGAGTGCCATCCGGATTTACAGCATATAAACTACCCGAGTTCGTGCCCAAATAGACACCGGTACCGACATAAATCGTCCCGTCATCATCGATGGCTGGTGTGGAATAGTAAACCGGTTTATCTGTGATAAATTCCCATATCAACGGATTAAATGCACGTGCCAAGGCAAAATTGACCGTTTTGTTTTGATCTGCCTGTAAAAATACATCGGAACTGTCACTCATAAAATTTTCTTTGGACACGATAACAAGATAGTGTCCCTCGGCCAGATCTGTCACAGTGTAAAATCCGTTCTGGTCTGTGTTGACTGACAGATCACCCGGAGTGATATTTATCAATGCCGACTTTACGGCGGAGCTATCCTGTGCATTAATAACATGACCGCTTATCGATCCTGTTTTTTCAGAGGAATCCGGACGTGTTGGTTTTTCCTTTCCGCAATGGTAAAATGACAGAAAAACAATGAATATCAAGTAATAAAAAAATCTGCTCATTGTTCATTTCCTATTTAACTATGAGACATTTTTTCGTTTTTCGCCATTTAAAAGAAAAACCGGTTAATTCCAATTCGTAAAAATAAACACCACTTGAGAGCTTGTCAGCATGCCATTGGACAGTGTAAAATCCAGCAGATTTGTTCTCGTTCACCAGCGTTTCGATTTCTTGTCCGTTGAGATTATAGATTCGCAGGGTGACAAAACCGGATTCCGGTATTTGAAATGCAATGGATGTCCGGTCATTAAAAGGATTGGGAAAATTATCATGCAGAGTGATTTGTTGATCGACATTGCCGATATTCGGGTACTCCTTTACGGTATTGGCTGCATCCTGGGTTCTCTTCAAGATGACACCATGGTCGCCGACAACCCATCCATTACCTGAATCGGCAAAATAAAGCGAGTGTAAACCTCTATACGTTTTTTTCTTCTCTTCAACCCATGTTTCGCCGCCATCGTTTGTTTTTATGATAAGACCATGATCGCCTGCGGCCCATCCTCGATTTTTATCAATAAAATGAACAGTGTGTAAATGCTCCCTCACACTTTCAGCTTGATTGATCCAGGTCTCTCCTCCATCTGCAGTTTTTAAAAGTAAATATTCTCCGACAATCCAGCCGGTCTTTTCATCCAGGAAAAAAACGGCATACAAATTATAGGTCACATTTTCGATGGAAATAATTTTAATGTCCTCATTTGAGATTTTGAGTACAGTGCCATCATCTCCAACAGCCCAGGCCGTATGACCATTCACGGCAAAGACGGCATTGAGCTTCTTTTCTGTGAGGCCGGGTCGGACATCCCAACTCCGTCCTCCATCAGTTGTGTGGAGAATATCCCCCCATCTTCCAACAGCCCAACCGATTTTGCTGTCGAAGAAATCAATTGAAAAGAGATCATGAGAGGTACCATTCGTCTGTGATTCCCAGGAATCCCCTCCATTGACCGTGTGTAAAATTTGATAATATCCTGCCACCCAGCCTGTATTTTTATCAATAAAAGAGGCCGATCTCAGTCCGTTCATTGTTCTACTCTCCTGGAAATGCCAGTCCATACCGCCGTTGGTTGTTTTGATAATGGTTCCGTGATCACCGACAGCCCATCCGGTTTGATCATCTGAGAAAACGACTGACAATAATTTATCAGAGGTGATATTTTTAAATTGAGGACTCCAATACTGTCCGCCATCTGTAGTGCCCAAAACTAAGCCATTGTCCCCAACAATCCAGCCATGATACATATCACAGAAATGAACGGCTTTAAAGCCATTATATCCATGACCGGATTGAGCTGTCCATGACCATGCGCTATTTGTGGTTTTAAGAATTTCACCTTCCCAATTGCCGACAATCCAGCCTGTTGTGTCATCAATGAAAAAAACAGACTGAAACATTTCTGATCCCAGGCCACTATACTGCCAGTTGGCTCCGCCATCTGTCGTTGACAAAAGCGATCCGAATGCTCCGACAATCCAGCCTGTGTTTTCGTCGTGGAAAAATACATCTGTCAATGGGTGAGGTGTGCCGCTGTATTGTGGTGACCAGTCTGTACCACCATTGGTTGTATGGAGTATCGAACTTTCTGATCCGATGATCCAACCTGTATTCTGATCCACAAAAAATACCGAAAAAAAATGCGTATCTCCATCTTTCTTTTGATAAGACCAGTTTTCACCGCCGTCAGTTGTGTGAAGAATGGTGCCATTTTGCCCCACAGCCCAGCCATTGTATGCGTCTATAAACGTGATGGAAAAAAAGTTATCGGTAATGGTGTCCCGAACTGACGTCCAGTTAGCTCCGCCATCAATTGTTTTCAGCAGAGAAGAATACCCTACGGCCCAGCCCTTATCCTTCTCTAGAAAAAAGACATCGTACAAAAAGTTCGATGTGTTGCTATTTTGCTGTGTCCAGGTTTTTCCGGCATCAGTGGTTTTTAAAATAATGCCCATGTTTCCAACGGCAACTGCGGTATTCTGATCGATCACAAACACATCATTCAGAGTGTTTCCCTGGGGAAAAGGATTTTGCCAGATCCAGTCTGGTTCGGCATAGATTGCCGTAGTGGACAACAGAAAAATAACTATTTTTAGAATCAATTTCATAAACATTGACTCTACATTGTAGTAACTCCCCCCTAACATTTCCCATTACCAACTCGGGCTAACGAAGCAACGTAAGTTTCACGATTCGTCGAGTAGTTCCGGTTTCAAGCACGGCAAAATATAATCCTGTCGGCGCTGAATTTCCTGTTGAATTGACTCCATTCCATTCCAATTCGTGAACACCTGGCTGAAGAAAAGCATTTTCTGCCAAATGTATTACCTTTTCTCCCCGAATATTATAGATTGACAGGTTAATGCGGCTCTGCTGCGATACCTTGACGCAGAGTTTTGTTGAGGTGTTAAATGGGTTTGGATAATTGGAGAGTAGAGTAAATTCATTGGCAATGCCGGCATCTCTGTCTTTTTCGACATCCAGGAAAATATCTTTCATATTATCAACATCCAACCGAAAGTCAATATGCTGAACCGTGCTATTTCCCGATACAGTAACAGCAGTGGCGGCCTGCGGAATGGCTCGTTGAAACGGAATCGGCATATAAAAGGGATAACGTGCGTGGTCATATTCATTGGCCATGCCATAAATGATAAAAGACCTTACCAGTTCAGGAATATCGAATTCAGTACGAAGTGGCACCTCATCATACCAGGAATCGCGATAAAGATTCAAATCTGTGGCAAATAACGCTTCCAACAAGCCAAAAACCATATCAAAAAGGTCATTATCTTTTGCCATTAAATATTGCGGAACTTTGATAGCGATTTCAGATTCGTCTGTAAATGCATAAGTGCAGAGATAATAATCTGCATTTCTCAGACCAGTTAATTGATATTTTCCTGTAGCTGGTTGTATGACAATATCGTTAGCTGATGCATCTGTAACACTAACAGCGATAGCATGGCCGGATGGGTCATAAGCGATGACAAGACAGTTTATAACCGGCTCACCGGTAGTTTTGCTCGTCACTACACCAGTTATAGCACCGCTGGCAGGCTCGAGCTCGATGTCCAGTTCCAATACTTCTCCGGCTGTAATTTGAATAACTTGACTTGCAGGGTCGTCAAAATAATCGCCGCCGCCATAATACGTTCCTGCAAATGGCGAGGCCATAGGTAACGCTGCCAATTTATATTCTCCTGGCAAAAGCCGGGCAATCCTGAAACCACCATCGAATTGAACATAGGCATTGCGTTCAAAAGAGCCGTCCGTGGCGTTGTACAGCACTACCGGAAAATTATACAACGTATCCTCTCCAGCAGATTCGAACGCAGTGCCCGGCGCCATATCGACGTGACCTTGAATAACCGCAGCCTTGTCAAATTCAAAATCAATATTTTCCACATCATTGTCAGCAAGCTGTATTGCGTCTGCTCCATCAAATGTTGTTGCATCTTTGTAAAATTCGGCAAGATAAAACTCTTTATTATTGTGATCGGCAGCCGCCAATATCTTATATGTTCCATTAGGAAACGGACCTAATTCGTAAGCACCATAACGATCAATTTGAGGAATCGCGTAAAAAGGGAAACCTGAAGAATCAACCAAAGCAACCATAAGTGCTTTATCGACGAGTTCACTCGCAGGGGCAAGAGTTAATTGACCTCTAAAATATTTGGCTTTTTCCAACTGCAAATCGATATTCTCCACCGTCTCTGTCCCTTGTACCGCAATTTTTTCGGCTTTGGCAAATTCGAAAAGATTATGAATTCCCGGATAAAATTCATCAACTACTTTGCCTTTATACGGTCCTTCGTCCAGAGTTGGGAAACCCCAAAATAGTGTAAAAGCATAATCAGACAATGTCCGCAAGATGTATTCACCTTGCGCAAGTCCAGTAATTTTATAAATTCCTGATGAATCACTGGCTCCCACCCCAAAATGCATTTGTGTAAACAAATTGAACGCAGACGCCTGTGGAAAGCTCATATTCAGGGCAACGATGAGCATATCAATCAGCGGATTGCCATCATTATCTGTGATCTTGCCCGTGATCGCCGCTCCTTCGCGCAGTGCGATATTAATCCCATAGGTATTTTGACCTTCTTCAACAACGACTTTTTCTGCGTCAGATAAATGTGCAGCCTGATTATAAAAAGTACCCAGCAGATCATTCGCATTTTTCAGATGGCCGAGATAATCTTCGGCATAAACATAATATTCACCTGGCTCTAAATCCTCAATCTGATAAGAGGAGTAAAAAATTAACGCGATATTTGCCAGAGACAGATCCTCAGCTTTGAAAGCAAATATCATTTTAATGACACCGTTGCCGGTTATCATGCCGGATATTTTGCCATACTGAGACGTATCGCCCTCTCGATTTAAAATAATATCCAGAGTGTCTACTTTTTGAGGAAACTCTGGTATAGAAAGTTTATCAGCGCCTGCCCAGGTATTGCTGCTTTTATACCACGTTGTCGGCTTGTTTGCAGGTGTAACGCCAAGTTTAAAATCACCTAAAAATGGCACGAAAAATTCGAACTGACCGTCGTTATAATTATATTCATAAAAACCTTCCATCACTTTTTCCGAACGATTGTAATCCATAAGAGTTATTATCGCTTCATCGTCCGTGGATACGGTCGTGCTGTCGCGATATAGAATAAGCAAAAACTCGGCAGAAGGTTGCAATTCAAAATTAATGTTCTCTGTAATCGCATCAGCCGTGACAGTTACTTTATCAGCCTCCCGCCATGCCTGTCGGGAAAAGAGTGGCGCTGCTATATTATTATAAATCTCGTCAACATAAGCATACTGGTCTGATAC
Organism: uncultured Cytophagia bacterium; assembly: GCA_964607755.1. Classification (GTDB taxonomy): domain Bacteria; phylum Zhuqueibacterota; class Zhuqueibacteria; order Residuimicrobiales; family Krinioviventaceae; genus CAZSMC01. The sequence goes on from CAZSMC010000031.1 coordinate 46,397, forward strand.
GGTAAGAATATAATATTCCCCGGGCGGCAGATTTTCTATTTTATAGGTTAATCTATAAATATTTGTTTCCCCGATACCGACAATGTATCCAAAATTATCAAATGCAAGGACAGTAACGTTCTTCCGCAAGTATTCGGTGGGAACGAAAAGACTTCCTGCAATGGCACCAACGTCCTGGTATTTATTTTTTTTCAAACATTCGTTCAGGTAATTTTTTGTTTCAGCCAAACTTTTTTCGTGACTGCTTTTTCTAAATTCCTGTACAAATTTTTCAGCTAACCGCTCCGGCGTTACCTCGTTTTTAATTTTTTGTTTTATCGCTTTTAGCTGTACTTTATCATTGAGTATGTGCTGCACCCGGGCATCGTATTCAGTCTGGGCATGTGTCAAGCGGGAATAGTGGTCATTGAGTGAGCCAGTCCGAAAATCCGGCGAAAAAATTCGATCTAAAGATTTACTAGCATTTTCTGGTTGTCCGTTAGAGGGCAGAAAAACAAAGAGGAAAAGGAGACAGAAAAACATTGCTAAAACTGGACCAGATTTAGTTTGCTCTTTCATGATAGCTCCTTTTTGTATTAACAGGGGTCTATGATCCAAGCCATCGCTATAAATAAAAAGCTTGAACAAGCAGGCCGGATGTTTTGATTACTATTCAAACCAAAAACAATAATTTAGGGCATCGGCAAATACCTCCTATTTTAAAAATGACAATTTTCGAACACACTCAAAGTCATCAGTGCTCAGAATGTATAAATATATTCCTGATGATAATTTTTTACCATGATGATCTGTGCCGTCGAACTGTACAGCATAACTGCCTGGACTCACTTTTTTGTCCATCAATGTTTTGATGTGCTGGCCGTGCAGGTTATACACCTCGATACGAACAACATCTACTACCGGTATATCAAAAGCAATCGTTGTGACCGGATTAAAAGGATTCGGATAATTGGGATATAAAGCATAATGTTGTGGAATTGGAGTATTCGCTTGCGCAATGTCCGCCGCGCCCTCTATTGTGATGTTGACAGGCCGGCTGAAAAGAGTCAGTTCGGGTGCGATAGGATTGGTGATTTTACAGCAGTATTCTCCTCGATGCGTAGAATCAGCGGCAATAATTGTGTAAGAATTATCAATCGCAGCGAGGATATCGATGCCATCTTTTGTCCATTGATATTTGTTCGAGCTTCCGCCAACATCAACCGTCATTGTATAATCGTCACCCAATGCCAGAGTCGTATCTTGTTTCGCTCCTACGCTGTCCTGTGGGGCGTAAACAAAATTGTCAATACTCATGTTGGGTTCAATGTCCTCAAAGGTGAATTTGTTGTTTTCAATATACAATTTAGCTAATGTAGAAAGACTTGAAAGATCAGGCAAACCAGATAACGAATTGTAGGAAAGGTAAAATTCTTGTAGATTTGTTAAATTCAATATTTCAGATGGGATTGCTCCAATAAACTGATTATTAATAAAATTCAAGCCCACCAGATTAACGAGGTTACCTATTTCTGCAGGAACTTCTCCTGAAAGTTGGTTTCTCCAAAAAGAAAGATATTCCAGATTTTTTAATTTACCTATTTCAGGAGGAATCCCGCCTGTGAACTTGTTCGCGCCTATAAATAATAATTTGAGATTCGAGCAGTTACCAATTTCAGGTGGGATTTCACCTTCAAATTGATTGTATTCGATTGAAAATCTGACCAATTGTGTTAATGTCCCGATGCTGGCCGGGATTGTACCTGAAAACGTGTTGTATTCAAGTGCACATGCCGTCAACTCTTTAAAATTTGGAATATAGTCAAGTATTTTGCCGGTCAGTTTATTTTGAATAAGAATTAATCCAGTCAACTGCGTCAATCTGGCAATTTCCGCCGGAATCTCGCCGGCAAGTTGATTATTATCGAGAAATAGCTCTTTTAGATTAAGCAGATTTCCAATTGTATGAGGAATATCTCTACCAAGTTTATTTCGACTGAGCTTCAGA
>CAZSMC010000032.1:0-22727 GCA_964607755.1 uncultured Cytophagia bacterium
GTGGTTTGCCTAAGCCATATTCGCCAGATGTAGAATGGCCCTAAAATATATTTAGTATCTTACAAGTTAACTTATGACCACATTTGGCAAAAGATTTAAAACCTTTTTTGGTTCCGGTTTATCCGGGTTAGGTATTACTTCGAAAAAATAAAAGGAGACTTTAATAATTATGTCGGCATATGGGTTTATTAAGCTTGTGAAATTGCTCCATATTTACATTAACTATGAATAAAAATTGGAATTAGATATATGAGACATTTGTTAATCTGGATTTTTTGTGGAATATTTTTTATTTATTTCATTGCTTGCCTCAGTCAAAAGTCGATTCCGCGCGGCTTGGTGAAATTTAAAAGTTTTACTAATAATCCGGTATTTAAAGGTACATCTGATGGGAATTGGGATAATTTCATAAGAGAACGTGGTTGGATTATATTCGAAGATGGATTATATCATCTGTGGTTTACCGGTTATTCAGAGAGAGGAGGTTTTAAACGGTTAGGCTATGCCACTTCTGCTGACGGTATTCATTGGGAGAGATATGCCGGTAATCCGATTATCCCGGATTCCTGGGTTGAGGATATGTCCGTATTCAAATGGCATGATACCTATTTTATGATGGCCGAAGGCGTGCATGACTGGGCGCACCTGTTGACCTCAGAGGATGGAATACAATGGCAGGATCACGGGAGCATTTTGATATATGAGCCAGATGGAACGCCTTTGGCTGATCCCACTAAAGAAACCAGCCACGCAGGAACGCCTGTTTTACTAAGGAGAAATAATACCTGGACCTTGTTTTTTGAGCGGAGTGATGCCGCTATTTGGTTAGCAATCTCACCGGATTCACTTCCCTTAAATTGGACAAAAGTGCAAAAGGAGCCTGTTCTTTCTCCGGGACCGGAACAGTATGATCAAGTGGCAGTTGCGGCCGATTGTATTATCAAAATAGACGATGTTTATTATATGTATTATCATGCAACCGCCGAAAACCCTTGGAACAACTGGTGCGTTTGCCTTGCTTACTCAAACGATCTTATCCACTGGACGAAGTATGAGAACAATCCTATTGGGTATTACGGTGATGCACCAATTCTTGTGTTCAATGGCAATGATTATTTACTTTTTGTGACTGATTCAGATAAAGAAATGAAATTATACTATCCTATTGAAAAAATACCATTTCCGGATAAAGTGGAATAATAGAGGTTTTCACGTTATGCCCGTTAAATCCCTATTCGTTGTTATTGTAATTTCTATAGCCAATTATCCTCATCTTGAAGGTATGCCTCTTGTTCTTATAGGATAGTATCAAGGGTTAGAGAGGAGAGTTAAGATGTATAATAAAAAATGGATAGTTCTTATCAATATAATCCTATTGATTTCTTTTAATTTGAAAGCAGAAGAAAAAAAATGGGGTGGCGAAAAAGCAAATGTTTGTTTTCGCGTTGTCTGTTTACAACAGGGAGAAGATCACAGAGCTCAGGGAAATCCGGGGTTGATTGAGAATATTACTGCTCTAATGGAATTGGCTAAAGAAGGAGCTAAAACGATTCCTAATGTAATCGTTTTTCCCGAATACGCAACTACCGGATGGCCCTACCCAAGCCCAGAAGACATCCGTGAAACTGGTGAGACTATTCCAGGCCATGGAAGATTATTTACTATGTATCAAAATCTTGCAAAAGAAGTAGCCATTCCAATCATCGGATGGTTGGTAGAGAGAGAAGATGAGCGATATTATAACACTGCTTTTTTACTCGATAAGAATGGCAATTATATGGACAAATACCGAAAAGTACATACAAATCTAAGAGAGCAAAACATCTGGGGTTTAACTCCTGGTGATTCTTTTACGATTTGGGAGATAGATTCCTGTAAGATTGGTATGTCCATTTGTGCAGATATGTGGTTTCCTGAAACTGTGTTATGCCTTTCTTTATTGGGTGCGGATATTGTAATTCATCAATCGGTTGGTGATGACATGGGATGGGTGATCCCTACAAGAGCACGTGATCATTTTATTCCTATTATTACTTCCATTTTGGAACAGGGAACATGGGGAGTCGATCAATGGGGTGAAATTATACGCAAAGGATCACGTTTTCATGAATACAATATTTTCGATGTTTATCCATTTCGAAAAGTAATAACCAAAAGACTTGGTGGTTGGTATCCAAAAATGGGCCGGCGTGCTTATCGAAATCCTAAAGCTTATGATATCATAACAGACACTTTAACTGTTCCGTCATTAACGGATGTATTTTGTGATCCAAAGACAGGCAAAACCAGATCCAAAGAAGAACTATATAAAAAATTTCCTAGGTACACAGGAAAATAAGGTAAGTGAACAACAGTAAATTAATTCTAACAATATGAGGTGTAATATTGAAGACAATTATTTATGCTTTTTCTATCTTTATTTTTTTTCTTTTTCATCAATTAATAATCGCACAGACCTTGACCGATCACGCAGGAGTTGGTGTGAACTGGTCTAAACATCCGATTGTTTCGATTCGGTCAGATGACTGGTGCGGGAGCGAGATGTCACCCGACCTAAAAACGTATCTAACCTTTGCTCCCAGGATTTATCGTTTCCGAAAATTCACACATACATTGGAGGACGAAGATACAATTCAAAGATTAATAAGGATCCTTTTTAAACACAAGGGCGCCGACGGTCACCCTGTCATCGTCACCCCGTGGGTTATACCGCTCTGCTTTGATTTTGAGAAGATAAAGGCGTCTCAATACGAGGAATTCAGCCGAATCCGCATTGACCAAGGTTTCCCAAGCCGATGGTACCGAGGGGATCTCATTAAGACTCAACGCGAAGCCATTGCTAAAAAAGTGTTTTTCCCAGAGAGACATGGAAGTTTTCACCACATTGATGCCCATGGTTATGTCAGAATGCTTTCAAATAGCAGCGACCTGAGAAAACCGTTTGAATACCAGGTGTATCAATTAGGAAACCCATTCGCACATTATGGTGAAACACAGGAAGAGCTGAAAACTGAAGGGCGGGAAGCTGTAAAAGCTTTCCAGAACGTTTTCGGCCGCTCCTCATCCCGTGTGGCCCGCTCAGTGGATCAGGATATACACCTGGAGTTCAGCAACTGGTGGGCAAAATGGTACACCGAAGAAGAAATGCATGCCCTAGTTGAAAAAGTTACCAACGAAATTGTGGAGATGCTGAACAAACCCGTTTATGGCGGTGTCTGCTGTTTTATCCACCGTGCCTCCTTCACCGATCTCTACCCTGAATACAAGGACTTGTGTTTCCGATATTTTGACAAATTTCTCGAGTTGCTGGTACAGAAAAAGCCGGATATTGTTTTTGTTTCGCTTCGGGAACAGGGAATGTTGAGGAAACAGGGATGGTCCATTGCTGATAATGGCCCTTATGCTACGGAGATTTTGTGCCGCAACTACTTGTCGGAAATCCAAACATTCCATGTGCCCTTGAAAGGACGAAAAGTGATCCGTGTTATTCGCATGCTCAAGGATGGACCTCAACCCATAAAGTACAAAATTGACAAGGAGAAGGACGAGGTTGTTTTCGAAGCGTCAGAAGGAGACTACTCAATCGAGATAAGGCCCGCACGCGTACCCGACGCAGGCAAAGTCTGGAAAGAGGAAGCACCGAAGCTCACTTTTCCGCTCTATGGTTCTCCGAAAAAGACTGTGACGGAGCCTTTCTCTCAACCCATTAAGCCGGAAATGGTGCTTGTTCCCGCTGACTCTTTCATAATGGGCTATAACGGCGGAGGCTACAGTCAACATGATTCCGAACCAAAACACTTGGTCACGATCAGCCGGCCGTTTTATCTGGGAGTCCATGAGATTACCCAGGTAGAGTACGAAAGTCTTATGGGTATTAGGCCGTCATTTTCTGAAGGCGACGACCTGCCAGTCGAAGGTGTGACCTGGTTTGATGCTGTGCGTTATTGTAATGCTTTAAGCCATTGGGAGGGTTTTGAACCGGTCTACGACGAGTCAACATGGACATGTGACTTCTCGAAGAATGGATATCGTCTGCCAACGGAAGCGGAATGGGAGTACGCATGCAGGGCAGGCACGGAAACCAACTTTCCATGGGGAGACTATATCGATGAACGCTACTGTTCAACAGCTAAGCCTGAGGGGCTTCAAACCAATGAGGTTGAGATATGGCGCCCGAACAGGTGGGGTTTGTACGGAATGAACACAAACGTCTGGGAATGGTGCAACGACTGGTATGGTCCCTATCAGCCTCAAGACCAGACGGACCCGCATGGACCTGAAAGCAGCAGCCGGGGAAGAGTCATCCGGGGAGGCGGGTGGTTCAACGAAGAAGATAAATGGAGTGGATGGGTATTCAGCCTTGAAAAAGTTCATTACGTTTGTGCTTCACATCACCGCGTGTGGTTTCCACCTGAGTACTGTCACGATTTCATCGGCTTCCGCATCTGCCGAAACGCGCCTTAGCTTTTCCAGGTAAACGCCGATAATTAACGATATTAAATGTTAATGGCGATGGTGTGAAGTATTGTTACTGAACCAGAGTTCACGAATGCTACTGAAAAAGTTGAGGATTACATAAATTTATTTAAACATTTGGAGGTGTAATAATGAAGACAGCCATTTATACTTTATCTACATTTTTTGTTATTTTTTTCCTTTCTTATCAATCAATGGTCGCACAGACATTCACTGATATTTCTGAAAGTGCGGGTGTCTTGGGATTACAAAAATTTTTAGGACATGGGGTTATGTTTGCTGATATTACAAAAGATGGATTGCCAGATTTATTGATCACAAATATTACAGGTCGAGAAATTTTGCCTAATTTGCTATTTATTAACCAGGGAAATGGTAAATTTATTGAAGATGGTAAAAAAAGAGGGGCCTGGAATATACACCTGATTGATAAGACAGATAAAGATTGGTATGCTCGGAAAACTAAAACATTCGATTCTAATCTATTAGCTGAGCTTAAGAAAAAAAGAGGCTTTTTTGGACGCGGTACCCATGGTTCTGTGTTTGCTGATTTAGACAATGATGGTGATTATGATTTGGTTAATGCGACAACCGATATTCGCATATTTTTTCACCGGAATGAAGGTAAAGGGTATTTCAATGATGTAACTGAGCAAACCGGCATTACTTCCACATATATCGCAACACGTGGTGTAACCGCATTCGATGCAGATGGCGATGGAGATCTGGATATTTTTGGCAACAATGGTTGGCAATCCGTGGAAAAAGGCAATACTGAAAAAAACGAATTCTATATCAATGAGGGTCAATTCAAATTCCGCCAGGTTGATCAAGGATTAGCGGGTCCATTTGGTGGACAAGGAGTTACTGATATCGACCTTGATCTTGACAACGATGTTGATTTATTGTTAGCACGCAAAGATGTTTTATTTGAGAATGATGGCCACGGACAGTTCACTCCAAAACCACTTGGACACAATCACAGAGCGAGTGCTGGTTGGATGGCAGGTGATTTTGATAATGACGGCGATTTTGATCTTGCCTGTGTAGATGATATTGTCTTTCGGAAAAAATATGAAATCAGCTTATTTCGGCGCGATCCAACCGGTTTGTACCATCTTACACAACGTCTTCCCGCAGATAGAGGGGGATCGATGGGCAGCTTCGGAGATTTGGACAACGATGGAGATCTTGATTTTTATGCGTCAGGTGATAACAAAATATATCTCAATGATGGTTCCGGCACTTTTACCGCAAAAGAAAATTGTGGCATGACCGCGCACCGCGATGATCCGCGAGGCGTTTCCATGGCTGATATTGACAACGATGGTGACCTGGATATAATGATTGCTTGTAAACGTAGTTTGTGTATAATGTATCGGAACGATTATGATGGTGAAAATAACTGGCTAAAAGTATCCGTTACGTCGCCTTCTGGAACAGCTGGTGGATTTGGCTCTGTAGTACGAATTTACCGAGCAGGTAAAATAAAAGAGACTAAGCATTTTTTGGGTATGAGAGCAATAAGCGGCAATCAAGGGTACTTGGGACAACCAGATCCAATGGTGCATTTTGGTCTCGGTGATGCCGAAGAAGTTGATGTGGAGGTTACTTTTGTGGGTGGAGAAAAAGTAGTGAAAAGAAATCAAAAATGCAACCAAACTATCATCATTAAAGGCAATTAGATTGAAATGGCCAGGAGATAATCATGCACAGAAAAACAATCTTTTTATTTATTTTATCTATTTTGGTATTCTCATGCTCTTTATTTTATTCTCCACAAGAAGTTAAAAAATATCATGTTTATGAACTTACGTTTACCTCTTCAAAAAGTTATGATAAGAATCCCGATGATGCCATGGATATTGAACTAAAGGGTACTTGGTCGAATGGCAGTATTCATTATACGGTTTATGGTTTCTGGGATGGTGGAAATAAGTATAAGATGCGGTTTTGCCCCACTGAAGAAGGGATTTGGCAGCTTTCAGATATATCTTCTGACTTTTCCGGGCAGCATGATAACCATAAAATAAACTGTATCCCTTCTTCTCATCATGGTTTCTGGGTACCTCAAGATATATGGTTTGAACGTTCTGATGGAACGGCTCAGTATTTTGTCGGTAATACACATTATGAATTTTTAAAAAGAAGAGACAGCAGACAGATAGAGGCTGACTTCAATGGTCAAAAGGATTATTTCAAAAAGATAAGGCTATCTATTATTGCCGGAAACAGTTTAAAAGCATCGGAAAATGATCAAAAGTGGTTAAATGGATTAAAGCCATTTCTAACAGAAAACGGTGAACAATCTTGTCGAGAAGATCACTATGATCATTATTTAATGGATGCCAGCCGTCCCAATCCTGAATGGTTTCAAAATCGTGTTGATGTGGCTGTAAAAACAGCATTTAATAACGATCAAATCATTGATTTAATTCTGGGCGGACCCGATAATATGAGATGTGCCGTAAGTGAAGAGAAATATCTAAAATATATTGCGGCACGTTATGGCGCATATCCAAATGTCTGGATATGCCTTGGCAATGAAATGGATGAGGTTCCCTGTGGAACAAAAGAAAAAGGGCCCGGTCCTTATGATGATTATGCTGGGACTTTTAGAAAGTATTCTTCCTATCCCAATCCGATTACGGTGCATATCAGCAATATAGTAAATGATTATATTTGGAATCAGGGAACCGGTTGGATGACCCATGCTATTTGTTGGGCTACGGGGATTGATCCATTTTTGGCAGCGGAGATAATATGTAAGAGTAGGGAAAACAGCGGTGGTGTTCCTGTAATAAATGATGAAATCGGGTATGAACCTTCGATAGATTTTAAAGATATCATAGGAACTGCTGTTGGTACTTGGATGGGTGGTGGATATTCTTCTACAGGTCAGAAATTTGAAAAGGCTCATGGCCAATATTATCAGGGAAATTTCAATACCCATGATCATACAAATGCGGATAATCTGGGATTTATGGCAGATTATATCAATAATAATATAGAGTTTTCTGAACTTTCCCCCAGGGGCATGGGTTCGAGTGCAAGATTGGAGAATAATAATAAAGAATATATCTTTTGGGGAACTAAAGATACGCTTTCACTTGGGTCAGGTGCCTATATAGTCACCTATATTAATGTAGATAAAATGGAGACTAGGGTGATATCCAAAAACGCCTCTGGTGATTTCATTGTATCCGATGGTGATAATCATGGATTTTATCACGCTAAAATTATCGATAACATTAAGAGAAAATAGTTTAACATTGAGGTAAAAAATGCAAAGAATATGGGTATTGGGTATATTGTTGTTGATTTTTTATAATCAAATTTTTTCTCAAATTTCTAATCATCCAGGACATAAAATAATTTTTCCTATATTTTGGACCTGGCAAGATGAAGAAATCGAAAACCACAATTTGTTAAAGGAACAAATTAAAGATATCAAAAAGGCAGGATTCGGTGGTGTTTATGCTGCCCCACGAGCGACTCGTTATCATCTTTTTAATAAAGAAATGACTGCCTCGGTCGTTCAGGCAAGTAAATTGGCTCAGGATTTAGATCTCGAATTTATCTGGTGTCTTGATCCCAGATTTGCGGCAACTCATATTGTTAGTGAAACAGGATATGGCGCTGAAATGCTTATGGTTAATGAAAAGTTTATAGAGGATTTGGATGCACCAAATAAAATTGATCTGAATCGATTTGCATTAAATGAGACTAAACTTGAAAATGGACGTTATTCTTTGCGCTACAATTATCCCACTCGAAGGGACCTTCACATGCTCACAGAAGTCGGATTATATCTAAATCCCATTAATATCGAAAAAGTTTATGCTTATCAGCGCCATGATGGCAAAGTAATAAGAGAATCTATAAAAGATATTACTGATAGTTCTCATTTTTTTATTAATCGCAGTTTTCACTATGTGGAAATATTTGGCAACATTAAGCTACCTGAAGGTGAATGGTGGATTTTTGCCTTTCCGCGTTTCATGACCAATATGTATGCCTATGATTCACCTGAACATGAAAGACTTTTCTCAACATTGCTCCACGAGTATAAATTACTGGATATTCATTTCGATGGCTTTTGGTGGGATGAACCGGGTTACTATTTTCAATTCGGTCATTTTGTTATTAGTGATCGAGTGTATCAAAATTTTAAACAAAAGTATGGTTATGATTTAAAGGATTATCTGTTTGCGTTAACACTTTGTCTTGATGATGATAGTCATATTAAAGTGCGTAATGATTATTTTTCACTGCTTATGGATTATGTATTCGGTAGCGAACAGCGCTTTTGGGAATTATCAGAATCGATATTTGGGCCGCTTCGTATGGGCGATCATTTTACATGGCACGATATTCATGATGATATGTATGCTGGCGTCGGTGATTACTGGCGCGGCCTAAAAAGTGTTGATGGAGGTTATACGGATTCCGCAGATTTTGAAAGATATTTTACAGCAAAAATGGAGAAACGATATGAATACATTGCGGAAATGATGTTAGCAAAAAGCCTTGCAAAATTCTCTCTTACTGGTAAAGCTCATTATAATCAGTGGGGACAAAAATACGGACCTGAAGTGCCCATTTATTGGAATGATCTAATGGCATTGTTTTCAAACGAGTGGATTCAGCACTGTTATGGTTACACCGGTGTTATTGGTGCGGAACGGCCTTTCGGACCGGGATTTCCGAATCATGAAACCTGGTCCATAATGCCTCAATTGAATGCCCGGTCAAAACAAATTTTAGAGATTACCGATTTCAAGCCCCCTATCGCTGAAGTTGCGATTGTTTATCCGATACCGACATTATTATCGCAGTGGGGGCCGGAAAATTATTATTGTGAGAAAAAAGTTCATCAATTACTCGGCATGATGCCGGCTCTTGGAATTCAAGCTGATGCCATCTCTGTTGATCTATTCGCTTCTGGTAAATTGGAAAATGAGGTCCTTGAAATTCATAATCAAAAATATAAAGCAGTTTTATGGCCATTCGCTAAAATTATCACTCCGGATTGCATAAGCATCCTTAACAAAATGAAAGAATCGAATTTTCCCCTATATTTTGGGAATCAAATACCTTTATTCACAACAACAGGGGAAAAGCTTCAACTGAATTTTCCCGTTTCATTTAATTTAGATTCGGATATAGAGGCAATCGAAAAAAGCATTGAAAAATTAATTTTACCCTCACCTATTTCTAGATTAAAAGGTGCTTATACTACTGTTGTGTCTGGAAAATCAAATGAAATTTATCTTTTAGTTATGCCAATCGAACCGGGAAAGTCTGTTTCTGGAAAAGTAAACTGCTTGGGAAATGTTTTAAATATTTCAAACGCAAAAAGGCTTCAAATATACAAAATCAGTCCGAAAGAAAGAGTTACACAAATCTTTAAGTAGCTGCTATTTAGCTGAGTATAGATTAAGTATGTTAAATGGAGCAAATATGATGAAATTTAAAATAATTATTAGTTATGTTTTTTTGTTAATAATTCCATTAGTTAGTCAAGTGAATGAGTGGCAAATAAAACCAAATGAACCTTTGGGCAGTTTTATGGTCAACCAACCTGGCTTTAATGGCCAATCAATCGTAAAGCCTGAATTTGCACCTTTCGATCAAAGCAAACATCTTACCCTCTCTTCGGCAACAGAGGACCTAATAATCGATGGAGAGCTTGATGAAGAAGTTTGGGCTAAAACAGAACCGCTTCAAGAATTTATCGATAAAAATACATACGATTTAGCACGGGATCAAACAGAAATAAAGATTATCTTTGATGAAAAACATATATTTATAAGTGCGGTTTGTAATGAACCCTATATTGCGAACATGCGGAATGAAAGTAGAACCCATGACGACCCCGTCATGTTGGATGATCATTTGGGTATTTATCTCACCCCTCTCAAGCGCCTTGGGGAGAAACATTTTTATGAGGGATACTATTATTTTATTGCCATTAATCCTTTAGGGATAGTTTTTGACGCATTTTATAATCCTTGGCATGGAGGGATATTTTACCCGAACTGGAATCCGCAAATTGAGGTACAGATTAAACACATGGCAGACAAATGGATAGTTGAGATGTCGGTCGCTTTTGAAGGTTTAGAATATTATGTACCAGCCGGACGGGAATATGTAGTGAATTTCACCCGCACACAATTTAATCATAGAGGACAACTGGATTCATTTGCCAAGAGTGGTGTATTGGTCAAAAGCACATATAAATCCATGGTATCATGGCGCATCCCATTTTATGACAGTCGGTTCATCCCCTTGTCAGAATATTGGCCAGATAGTTTAGAGTTTATCAGGCCAGATCTTTCTTTGCAAAAGGTTGTTAGGAATCAGACAGGAATCATCGACTGGTCAAAGGCGGTGGTCATTGAAGATCTGCTCATGCATGACAGTGGACAACTCCCCAGTGGACGGACAAAGGTGAACATCACCTATGATGACGATAGTCTCTATGTCCGCTATGTGTGCTGTGATTCTCTCATGGATGAACTGACGGCAAAGAATAAAGAACATGATTGGCCAGGTTGGGATGAATGGGGGACGTATCGCTCACCCGAAAAATATCGCGTAGAAGATGATGCCATTGGCATGTATATCGCGCCGAATTTTGATGAGCGCGGTCAATACCACAGACCCTATTATTTAATAATGGTCAATGTAGACGGCGTAGTTTACGATGCCTGTTTTGATCAATTTGGGATTTTTTACAAAACTTGGGAATCAAATTTAAGGGCTAAGATTATAAAAGAGTCGCATTGCTGGATAGCAGAATTGTGCATACCGTTTTCTTCTTTTACAATTGATCCCGATAAATCGGATGATTGGGGATTCAACGCCTTTCGACGACGACCGGCAAAGAGTAACACCGGAACGGTGCATGTGAAGGATTGGTGCAAAGGACAGCGTAAAGGTCAGATGGATGTGTTATATAAAGGGGGATATGAAATTTCCTGCTGGTCACCGACCTATGGACATTTACGCAATCCCATGCGCATGGGAATAATGCGGGGCCTAGAATTGGATCAAGTTTCTCAAGTCAAAGCACATATATCTCAGCAACTTCAAGCGTTAGAAAATAGAATAAAGACACTGCAAAATAGTGGTCAATGTACGCTAACCGTTAATAAACTGCAGGATGAATTTTTTTTATTAAAGAACCAGCTCGATATTCTTTCTAAAGTAAACCTAAAAAAAGTTTATAAAAGTTTTTACTCATTAAAATCGCAAGTCAAAACTTGGTCTGATTGGATTTTCGCCGAACGAATTCAGCAAGTATCACTTACGGATCGGCGATTAACTGATGTGCATTTTGTTGATAAAAATAATGGTTGGGTTGTTGGTTCTGGAGGAATGATTTTGTATACCAGTGATGGAGGAGAAACTTGGCGGGTTCAAGACAGTGGCACTGATTATGAATTGGAGGGGATCTATTTTGCAGATAAATTCAATGGCTGGGCCGTGGGTGGAAACATTCGCCCCCCACGAGGCGAGAATTTTATTGATCGCGACGTCGGTGCCATGGGAATTATTTTGCACACTCAAGATGGCGGCAAAACTTGGTTACCGCAGTTAATGGGTGATGGACGATGGTTATATGATGTAACTTTTGTCGATGATCAAGTTGGATGGGTTGTCGGTGCATTTGGATTGGTGATGAAAACAGAAGATGGTGGTGAAACCTGGAAAGTGCAATCTACTGGTTCATTAAAATGGCTAAATAAGGTCTGCTTTGTAGACAGACATTATGGCTGGATAGCTTGCGAAGATGAGGAAGTATTGATGACGAAAGATGGAGGCGATCTTTGGCAGAAAGTACAGACTCCTCTTCATAAAGATACTAATAACTGGCCTGGAGTATTGAATGCGATTTTCTTTGCTGATCGAAAATTGGGCTGGGCCGTCGGTCGAGGTGGTAATGTCTTTCAGTCACGAGATGGGGGTACATCTTGGACTTTACAGCAAATTCCTTACAAGTCCCCTATAAAGGAATTAGTAGAATTTCAAGATGTTTATTTCGTAAACGAAACCTCGGGGTGGGCAATAAGTTGTTTAGGAGACGTTGTTTTTCGAACAAAAGATTCCGGCCGTACGTGGCAGGTTGGTCATACCGGCAATCGAAATTGGCTCCATGCCATTTATTTTGTTGATGAAAGAACCGGGTGGATAGTGGGCGAGAGAGGTACGATCTTGAGAAGCGATGATGGTGGACGATCCTGGCAGATACAGTGTAGTGACGGCGATCAGTTGGATATTCTGGTGTTACATGCCCATTCAGATGATGAATTACCCATCGCCTATTTGACAACGTATTATGCTGATCAAGGATATAAAATTGGCTATATTCGTTACACGATAAATGATTTAAGTACGTATCGATTAGGTGAATTACGCACACAAGAGTACCGAGCTACTTCCGCATATCTGGGGGGTGTGGTAAATCGCACTATGTATCAATGCATCAATGCCGGACGTGAGGGTTTCCCAATGCCGTATATGTACCAAGAATGGGGAGGTTGGAGTCCTTCAGAGCGATGGATGGTTGCAGCGATCAGAGCTTTAAGACCCAAAGTAATAATTACACAAGAAACAGCATTTGATAAAGTTTCTCATTCGGTTGGCGGTTATATGGTGGTAAACGCGATCAAAACTGCAGCGGATAAGGAAAAGTACACTAATTTTGAAGAAATAGGCTTACACAAGTGGAATACGCCCAAAGTATATTTAATGGTTTGGCCGCGTTTATTTGAAAACTCCTATAATCCCTGGCCTGCAACTTTAAAAATGGATAAAGTAATTACAAGGCAGAGCCCTCGTCTTGGTAAAACTTATGAATACATCGGAATTCATGCATTTACCTATTGTCAGAGCCAAGGAGGATACAAAGGACATCAGCAAACCATAGATGCCGTCCCTTCAGCCCTCCATCTTTTGTTTTCAAAAGTCGTGACTAAAAAAGAAAACGATCTATTTACAGGATTGAAGCAGGATTAAACGTATAAAAATTATAAAATTAACCAAGGAGATTCGATGGGAGCTTTAAATGTTGTCGATTATATGATTATGATTATTTATATTGGCGGTACCATTTTTTTGGGTATTGTGATAGGCAAGGGTATGCGGACGGGGAAAGATTTTTTTTTGGGGGGACGATCTCTACCTTGGTGGGCAATAGGAATGTCTTTGGTGGCCACCGATATTGGCGCCACAGACATTATTGGGGTTGGGGGTGCTTCGTATACATATGGTATAGCGGTAGCCAATTTTGAATGGATCGGTTGCATTCCAGCTATGATAATATCAGCATTTATTTTTATTCCTTTCTTTTGGCGTTCAGGCATTTATACGATACCTGAATATATGGAAAGTCGTTTTAATGTTCAAGTTAGAATTGCTTTAAGCATCTGTTGGATTTTGTTTATGGCATGCAATTTAGGGATTATGTTATTTGCTTCTGCAAAGATGAGCTCGGTACTCTTTGGGTGGAATGAAACCTTGTGTATATTTTTTACTGCTGCCTTGGTAGGAATCTATACTATTGCTGGTGGTATCAAGGCAGTAGTTTATACAGATATGATCCAATGCACAGTTATGATTTTGGGTTGTTTTGCGATCCTCATCATAGGCTTGATTGATATTGGTGGGATCACATCTTTTTGGCAAAAAGTTAATGAGATTGCTTTGACACAGGAGGGAGGTACTACAGGGGTCATCGAAAAAACTTCTTTAATTTTACCATTAGACACCCAATCTCCTTTTCCCTGGAGCGCGATTTTGTTTGGCCTTGGCATGGTGTTGGCCCCAGCCTATTGGATCGGCAATCAAGCCATCGTGCAACGATCCTTTGGAGCGCGATCAGAATTTGAGGCTAAAGCATCATTCATCTGGGGTGCTGTACTAAAGAATTTCATTCCCTTTGTAATCGCCTTTCCAGGATTAATTGCCTTGATCAAATTTCCACAGCTTGCAGATGGGGATAAAGCTTTTCCAAATTTGATCGCTCATCTACTACCTATAGGATTGCGAGGCCTATTCCTGGCCGCATTTCTGGCAGCCTTGATGTCCAGCATTGATTCGTATCTCAATTCAGCATCAACAATTGTTACCAATGATATCTATAAACGACTTTTCAAGCCTAAAATAAGTGATAATGAAATGCTGGGCATCGGACGAATAACAACGATTGGTTTAGTCCTTTGGGCCATCGGCTTTGCTTTGTTCATCAGTCAGACTGAGAGTAGCGGTATTTACGCGATTTTCCAGACCCTAATGGCGTTTTTTCAGGGACCGTCCTTGGCCCTCATATTGACTGGTATTCTTTGGCGAAGAACGACTGGTAAAGGAGCATTTATTGGATTCCTTGGAGGCATTTTTACGGCTATTGGATTATTCGTTTTAAATCAGGAAGCCGTTTATAGTGCTCTTGGACTGATGCCATTATTTCAAATAAGTGAACCATTTCTTTACTATGTGATTTGGTCGTTCATTGTTGCTATAGTTCTCATAATAAGTGTGAGCTTATTAACTAAACCCAAACCAATCACAGAAATCCATCATTTGCTGTATCATAAAAGCTAAAAGGAAAAATATGACCCCATTACATTGGATCGGTAAAATTTTGTATGATATTTTATCTATCTTGCCGTTATCATTGGTACATGCTATTTTTATTGCTATACCTGCAGTACTTATTATATGGGTCTTAAAGCTGCCAAGAGAAATCACCGCATTTCCGGGTTCTGAAAAACAACCGTTTTGGTATGACTTAAAATTTTGGGCATCAATTGCTTTAAGCATGCAGCTTTTAATTTATTCATTACTATGAGATTAATTACTCAGGATTTACGAAATAATAAAGCACTTTTTTTTAATTTAAAAGGAGGAATTATGACACGCAAACTCAGTATTGTTGCACCAGGATGGTGGGATTATACAACCCTTGATGAAGAAATATTAAAAGATGCCGCTCGACTAACAGAAAAAGATCTGTTAAATCTAACGCGACAAGGCTTTAAAGTGGTTTTTTATGAAACGTTAGAGTCTTTTTACTTGGCAGAAGCCCTTGAGTATATAGAAGCTTGGAAGCAAGCAACTCCATCTCAGCCAACAGGTATATGCGGACCAATAGGACCGACTGAACAATTACCTCTTGTTACCCAGTTGGTAAATTCTCTTGGTATTTCTCTAAAAGATGCTCATTTTTGGGGTATGGATGAATGGGTGATGAATGGAAAGGAAGTTTCCGAATCTCACCCACTTTCCTTCGCAAAAGCAGATAGAACTTTGTGTTTTGACAATATTAAATCCGATTTTAAAATGCCTAATGAAAACTTACACTTTCCCAAAATTAAAAGTATCAGAGAATATTCGACAACTTTTGATAATGTTCGCTGTGTTATTATGCAAGGTGGACAAGGCGAGGTGAAACACTGGGCTTTTAATGACCCGGTTAAAAGAGAAGGAAAATACGAAGATGCCCCTCCCTTACCAGAAGAATATCGAACACTTAGCACTCGTGTTGTTGATTTGCATCCAATGACCATTATTCAAAATGCTCGTACTTCTGGACGAGGTTATGTAGCTGGAATACCAACAAAAGCCATAACCGTTGGACCAGTAGAAACATGGAAAGCTGAAAAAGTATCTATTTGGCATGCTGGGATTCACGATAATCCTTTTGGCATGAGATTGACTACACTGATGGTTTCGAAAAAGATAGTTGATTCTTCTGTCCCTATGTCCTTATTAGCAGAACATTCTAATGTTCAGTTTAATTTTTACCGCCCGGCCATCGGAGTATGTGAAGCTCGAATGCATTGAAATTTCCGATGATCTAATAAAAATAGCGATACTTTCATTATAATTATCAGAAAAACTTTTGACTTTCGCATTATAAGTTGTATATTATAAATTATAATTTTGTGTTTAATAATCTGTATTTATGAATATATAAATTCAACTGAATGGAGCTGAGGTAAATGTATACAGAGACTAAAAAGAAAAATAAAGCCTGGGAAGAAGCTTACGAAATTATACACGAAAAAATTCTGAAAATGGAAATCCGGCCGGGAGAGAATGTTACAGAAACATCATTATCAGAGCAATTGGGAATTGGACGAACACCTGTGCGTGAAGCATTGAAGCGACTTGAGCAGGAAGGTCTCATTGTGAGTCATAATCGCAGAAAACGCGTATTTGTCCTTACCATTAAAGAAATCGAAGAAATATTTGAACTAAAAAAGTCAATTGAAGGTTCAGCTCTGATATGGGCCACTGAACGGGCAAACGAACAAGATCTTGCTCGTCTCTCTGATGTTTTTAATGACATAAAAGATCTATTGAGAGAAAAACCAGATAATTCTCATGAAGAAGACAAGTGGTTCCAAAAATGGCTTGCCAAAGATGAAGAACTGCATGCACTGTTGTTAGATATAGCGAATAATAAACGAGCAAAACAAATTATTACAAATCTCAATAATCAATGGCATCGATTGAAATTAGGCATTTTAGCTATTGAGGGGCGAATAGAGCAATCATTCAAAGAACATGAACGGTTTGTGAACGCAGTTCTAAATAGAGATGCAGATGGGGCAGAAGAAGCGTTTAGAGTCCATCTTGATAATCTGGAAAGAATTATCATTGTACTAATGAAAACGTTTAACTATCCCGCAGTTTGAGCTCTCGATAAATGCAAGAGACCGTTTTACAAAAGATCGATCCAGTTCGGTTATTCAGTCAATATATGCACGTGACAGGCGTGCCGAGTCTGGTAGATGAGTCAGGTCCAGATCCCAAGTTGTCAGGAAAGAGATTAGGGGTAATTAATGGCGCGTCCTGGATTAGTTTATGGTCCACGTATTTTGGTAAGAAATACTTGCCAGGGGTGAAAATCATAAACATTGGCAATGAAGCTATTCAACTTCGTTTTATGAGTGCGTTCAATGAAGGAAACAAATGTCCTCCATACGAGAATATAGAGTTATTTTGTAGATACGCAAAAGAGCTTTTTGATCTGGCAAAAGTCAATGCGATACTTATTTCATGCTCGACGATGAACCGAGCTTTTACAAAAGTAAGCCAAAAAATGAGCAAGTTCAATATACCAGTCATCCAGATTGACCAGCCAATGATGGAAAAAGCGATAGGCCTTGGTAAAAGGATTCTTGTTATTGCAACACATGGTCCTACTATGGAAAACACATCTAGATTATTGGAAGAGACAGCATTTCACACAAAAAAAGAGATAGAGATTACGGGAGTGTTAATAAAAGATGCTTTTGATATGTTAGGGAAAGGTAAAATTCTCAAACACAATCTTTGCATAGCGGAGCAAATAAGAAAAGTAAAAAGCCAGAAAGAAATCGATGTTGTTGTTCTAGCTCAATTTTCAATGTCTGTATTCACTTTTACATTTCCGGATCCAAAAAAAGAATTTGGGATCAATGTGCTTGATAGCGCAAAAGCCGGATTCCAGAGGGTGGCAGAGGTGCTACGAGAATAATATCATGCTATGTCTATAAAACAATGGGGATCGATTTGTGTGCGCCAAGCAAAGCTAATATAAGCAAGCTAAAAAAGCCAGCCTAGCCAAAGACTAATCATCAGGTCAGTACAGAATCGAGCGTATGATGAGGCAACGAGTCATGCGAAGCCTTGGGAAAGGAGGATTGCTATACTGCACCCTGATGCTGGAGAAACATGGCATAAATTATGGCTCATATCTGCACATGCCGGAAAGGCCCAGACTTTCAATTTACGAGTCTGGCACATTTGCTGAATAAGGAATATCTTCGGGATTTCTACAAGAGCCTAAACAGTGTAGCACCTTACCAATTAATTCAATACTTCAAGAGGGAATATTTTCATGCTTGATAGGATTTTAATAATTAAGCAAAATAAAAAACTACTGGATGAATTCCCTTTAATTTTTTATGGTTAATGTGACCACAAAGGCAAAAAGTTAGCCTTTTTTTAGAGAGAGGTTTCCGATGAAAGGATGGTATCGAGGTAAACGTCTTAGATAAATGGGAGGTTGGGTATCAACTCTTATTTTTCTCACAAGTATCATCATTTTGTTGTTCATCCAAAAAAGCCGGGCCCAGGAATGGACCAAAAATTATCTTGGTAAAACGTACTCCTGGACCAAGGGACTTAATATCTCTGATGGAGATCATGATCAACAGTTAGAATTATTTGCCGCCAGCGGCTGGAGACTTTATCGATTCAAATACGATCACGCTAACAATCATTGGAATACTGTTGATGAAGAAGATGCTTATTTTTACTGGACGAACTTTATAAATGCTTTTGCTTTTGAAAATCTGGATGAGGACGAGTATAAAGAGCTTTATCTCGCTGCAGATGATGGTAAAGTGAATCGCTTTCCCTGGCTGGCCTCGGATGAACATTACAGACGCTGGGCGAGCACAGTGGCTTCTCCAGGCGAGCCAATCAAAAATTTCATTCTCGGAGATATCGATAATGACGGTAAAACAGAAGGCTGTTACCTGTATTACAGGGGCCAGGGTTTTGGATCAAAATATAACTGGGCACTGCAGTTGTGCTTAAATGACGGTGATCCTCCCCTCGGAAGATTGTTATTTGAAACCAACATGCCGGGAGGCTATCGCTCTCCACCTCTATTACTCGATGATTTGGATCATAACGGTGAAAATGAAATTTATATTGCTTTTCACATACCAGCCGACACGTTATCCGATGGAGTGCATATGCTAAGAATATATGCCATAGATCATACCGGTTTATCTGCGTGGAATGTTCGTAACGTTTATGTCGAGAATAACAATCCTCCTGCGCCATCCCGGCAACTGCGTGCTCTGTCCGGTGATAACAAGATCATGCTCTCCTGGAATATCAGTGATGAGCGGGATCTAGCCGGATATGACCTCTATAGAAGCAGGGTGTCAGGAAGCGGATATATAAAATTAAATAAAGAGCGCGTTGCGCCGCTAACAGACAACTTTATTGACACTACCGTCACAAATGGTACTCCTTTTTACTATGTGATGAAAGCCGTGGATCAATCTGGATTAGAAAGTGTTTTCTCTGACGAGGTCAACACGGTTCCGGGGTCGGATCATGAACCGCCAAGAGCAGCTATCCTTACAGACCCGAAACCTCCCGTGGATGCTGGAAAAGTCTCCGTATTTCTCTCCACTTCCGAGGCTTTAGCTCAGCCGCCAGACTTGTATTTGAACATTTCAGATGCCTCTGCTACCATTTCTGTCCCGCTCAAAGGCAGCGCAGATACCTGGATGGGTGAAATAGAAATTTCCAAAGAGATGTCATCCGGCATTGCTACTTTTGCATTTTCTGGAAAAGACCTTTCCGGCAACACAGGTTCAGAAATAACAATCGGTGATTCACTTTGGATAGCTATCACTAGAGTTGAGCAATCTTCTGTTTCTCAACATCCTGAAGCATTTACGCTGCATCAGAATTATCCAAATCCATTTAACGCAAGCACAACGATTCGCTTTGAACTGCCGAAAACCAGTCATGTTGAACTGAGTATATTCAATACGCTTGGCAAAGAGGTAATAACTTTAGTGAATAAAGATTATCAAGCAGGGACTCACACTATAAATTGGGATGGCACAGATGATACCGGCAAAGCAGTTTCCAGTGGCGTGTATGTTTATCAAATACGAGCAGCTAATTTCACCAAGGTGAGAAAGATGATTTTATTGCGATAGTCCATAGTGTATTTCTGCTTTTAATTGTAATCCGGCAAATAGCGCTTTGATGGAATCGGACTCGGCTGCAAAACATCGCCAGATGCAAACTGCTATCTGCCAATGACCGGACCGGGAGGCCATGAACCCTGTCCGGTCATTCACGCGGTCCTACAGTTGTCAAATCAATGAGATCAAAACCAAGATCAAAAGCCGGCGATTCTGGCAAGAGCTCAAAATTATAGCTCTGGGGATCTTTGAAAAGCGGATCGGCAATTTTGGAGTGAATATCCTGACCTCTCTTCTGCCATTCAGCAAACGACATTCCATTGAAGGTGACTGGTTTGTTATCGGTCCGGTAGTATAAATTGTAATCCATTTTGTACCCAGAACCTTGCCAGTTTTTCCCCAGCAGAGGGGCGTCTTTCCAGTAAACAATATTTCGTCTGAAGGTAAAACTGAGATGATCTTCAGCCCGTGTGCGCATCACCTGGGCAGTTTGGCCAAAGGCAAAAATGTTGTTTTGAATGACATTTTCCCGGCCGTAATGCTGATGAAAACCCGCGCTTTTGGTGTTGTAAACCACGTTATCCTCGATGAGAATATCCGTACTGCCTTCGTCCGTATAAATGCCCCAGCCGCCGTATCCGTGGGAAGAGATGTCGTGAATCAGATTGTTGCGCACAACAGTTCCGGGTGAAATGCCCAGCAGATAAACGCCTCCCATGTCGGAAAGCAGGTCCTGGCCGACGTGATGAATGTGATTGTAGGTGATGTGATTGTTGTACGCAGCACTGGGTTTGTAACCCCATTCCCACCCAACAGAAATGCCGGTGTAATAGAGATCATAGATTTCATTGTGGCTGATGTTATTATCCGATGCGTGACGGAGTAAAATGCCAACCGAGCTGTGGAACAGGCGCCCCAACTCGCCGATGGTGTTATCTGCAACTGTGATATGATTGGTGTGCAGCACAGAATCCGAGCCAGCCCGGCCGCCTGAAATTTTGATGCCGCCGCCAGCAAGGTCTTTGATTTTGTTGTGAGTAATGCGAATATGTCGGCATCCGTCAATGACTTCCGCAGCGCAGGTGCCCATGTTTTCAAACCGGCAGTTTGTCACGTTAATATTGCGGCTGCCGATAAAATGCAACGCAGCCGGCACTGTGTCGGCTGCCTGATGGTCGCCGGCGTCATCAGGCGGCAGTTGCCAATCAGTGTGCTTGAATGTGAGTCCCTCAAATCGAAGGTTTTGAACAAAAGGTCCGCCCGGCTGGCCCTGAACGATAAAAAGTTGATCCGCATCCGGCGCAAACACCTCGGCCTGATTCAGATTCTCTTCTTCTTTGGCCAAATACGTTAACATGCCGGTGTCCTGTTCAAGGTACCATTCGCCGTCCTGATCCATGCCGGCGTAAACATTGTCAACGTAATAGCGGGCGCCATTCTGACTGAAATCATCAGTAAACCGCCGGCGACTTTTTTTAGAAAAACGAACGATCTGGTTTTCAATGTCCACAGAATCGATAGGCAAATGTGTATCTACCCAGAAATGCAAAACCACGATTTCCACATCGTTTAAATTGCGCCACCCGGCAATGATGTCTCCCGGGAAAAACTTGAACTTGTCCTGTGGGGTATTGTAACTGGCATTTGGCGGCAGTCCGATATTTTCGCGAACGCGATAATATCCTTCATTTGGCGTACGTGCCCGGAAACGTCGTTCATCATTGATGAACAATTGTTGAAAAATGCGGTCCTGGCTCACCCAGGGCACCTGGCACTTCCAGCGATTGTTGCGCACGTGCTCCCAATTCTCAAGTCTGTGCCCGCCGCTAATGACCGGCTGTTCGCCAGGATAGGCTCGATAGGTGATTTTTTGGGACGTTTCTCCGGAATCTTGTGGCTCAAAAAAAAGCGGTTCAGTGAGGAAATAATAGCCGCTGCGAAGGAACACCGTAACCGGGGCATCGAACTCTCCTGCTAGCTTGAGCTCGCGAATGGCATCGCGAGCACGTTGAATGGTGGCAAACGGACCGTCACTGGTATCGGGTTTTGGAGATACCAACTGCCCGGACCAGTTGTCGTTTCCGTCAGGCGAAATGTAAAAGTGAATGCTGTCGCTTTCTGCTGCCAGTGTAATTGAAAAATGACAAAGGACAATTATCAAAATAATACGTTCAAATAAGCGCATGATGGACTCTATATTTTTGGGATTTTTTTTCTGGACAATTTTAAATCCGCCACAGATGAACACGGATTTTCACTGATTTTGGATTTTGCTCGAATTTTCAACAAATACTTTTTCGAAAAAACGAACCTGGCATATTTGTATAAAATATCGTTTCTAAAACCGTGTTGATCCGGGGCTTTAAAGTGTCCGGTTGTGAATTGAAATTATATTTATATGATTTTACAAAATTTAATGGATAAAAAAAAGAAATTTCATTTAGATATTTGGCTTTTATTTTTTGAGATTTTACGCATGATGCTAAATGCGCTAAACTGACACTACATAAAAAAGCT
>CAZSMC010000032.1:22827-46521 GCA_964607755.1 uncultured Cytophagia bacterium
GAACTCCTAAAAGAGCTCAGCTCAAGTCGGGGTGGAGAGATTCGAACTCTCGCCCTTCCGTCTCTCCGGAGACGGAATGCGCTAACCGGACGCTGGAAATAAAAAAAGCTGAACTCCTAAAAGAGCTCAGCTCAAGTCGGGGTGGAGAGATTCGAACTCTCGCCCCCCTGCTCCCAAAGCAGGTGCGCTAACCGGACTGCGCTACACCCCGAATGTTGTAATATAAATTTTACGTTAAAATGAACCGAAAAATAAAATTAAATATACCATTTTATACTTTTAAAGTCAAGTTTTCTCTAAACAGGTTTTAATATTTGGCAAAATTTGGAAAAATAAAGATTCGGATGTGACGGATGTGGATGGATTTACACGGATTTTTTCGACAGAACGAGTCTATTCCCCAACCAACCCCACCAAAACCCGCTTCATACTCTGCAACGCCCTGCCCCGGTGACTAATTTTATTTTTTTCTGACAGCGGCATTTGGGCAAAGGTTTGCCCGGTTTCCGGAACATAAAAAACCGGATCGTAGCCAAAACCACCGTCGCCCTGGCGTTCTGAGAGAATCATGCCTTCGCACACGCCTTCGACGGTTTTGGTAAAACCAGGTCCCACCAGCGCAATGATGGTGCGGAAGCGGGCAGTGCGTTTTTCTTTGGGAACGCTTTTCAATTCCTCGAGCAGCTTGTCAACATTTTGATCGTAAGTGGCGTTGTCACCGGCGTAGCGTGATGAGTAAATCCCAGGAGCCCCATTCAGGGCATCAACTTCCAGGCCTGTGTCATCTGCCAGAGCAGGATAGCCGCAGGCCTTAGAAAATTCAGATGCTTTTTTTAGTGCATTGCCTTCCAGCGTGGTCTGGTTTTCTATAACATCCGGAAGGTTTGGAAAATCGTTTATTGAATTGATATGAATATTCAGATCGCTGAGCACATCTGTAATTTCGCGGATTTTATCCATGTTCTTAGTCGCAACAAAAAGCTCAGTCCAGGAATTCGGCATGGTTATGCTTTGACGTCCTGTTCATTGCATTTACACACCCGCACATAGCCTTCGTTAAATCGGTAGCCGTTTTTAGCGGTATTTTTTTTCATCTCCACGACGTGCATGACAGAATAAGCGTCGCCGCACGTTGGGCAATGGGTTACTTGACCGCCGTGCGCTCTGGCCACTTTATCTGCAAATGTTTGCTTTTTTGCCATTTTTATCCTCCGTTGGTTTTAAAAAATAATTCCAAAATTAATAAAAATAAAAAATAAAATCAATAAAAAGGTTGGAAATCGATTATTTATCAACCATATTTTTCAGCATCTCGAGCTCAGATTGCAGATATTTTATACGCTTGAGCAGAAAATCGCGGTTGATGTTCATGTCTTTTTGTGATGCTGAAACACTGCTCTGAAAATACGGCAGACAGTTGCGGTATTGATAAAGCGTGGGTTTAGAATGCTGGTTGTCCGGCAATGCCCCCAGCGTTACATCGATGTTTTTCTTTTCCTTGCCGCGCAGAACTTTGAGCATGACCGTGTCATTTGGCTTGTGCTTTTTAATCAATTGCGCCAGTTGCATCGTATTAACGAGTCTTATGCTATCCATGGACAGGATGATGTCGCCAATCTGCAAGCCAGCTTTATCTGCAGGACTTTGCGGGGTAATAGCAGTGACGTGGGTGCCTTGCAATTTCCCGGGCCAGTCTTTGCCAAGCACGCCAAGATAGCCGTGGGGCACAGGTCCGCGTTCAATAATTTGAGCGATCGTGCTCTTTACCTCGCTGGCCGGATACACCAGAAAAGTTTCGTTTGTCTGAAACGATGTGGCCTCGACAACGTTGAGCATGTTGCCGGGAAGCCCGGTTGCCAGGATACCCACCCATTCTCCATTGGCGTCAAAAACGGCTCCGCCGGCGCTCCCGGCAGCCAGATTAACTGCGATCTGAACCAGTCCATCGGAGCGGAGACAGTTTACTACGCCAAAAGAAACGGCAGGAGAAACGCCGAGAGAATTGCCGATAATGACCACTAGTGATCCAGGACCAAGATCAGTTGCGGGAGTGAGGTCAATAGGTTTAAAATGGGCGTCCTGGAGTTTCAGCACAGAAAGTCCGTATGTATGATTTGAGCCGATGACACTGGCTTTTTCGTCTTTGCCATTGGGCAAACTAATGGATACGTCACGAGAGCCCGAAACAGCGTTTGTCTGGGTTACCACATGGAACGAATCAAAAACTACGCCTGTTGCGATATTGTTGATTGTAAAAGATTGAGCATTTTGAGAGGCACCGGATTTTTTTTCCTCATTGACAACGCGTATGGTGTGGGTTGCAGAGACAGAAACAATGGAAGGTTCGAAACGGATGACAAGTTTTCGAATATCATTTTGCAGAGAAGCCAGTGAAGATCGTTGTTGAGCGTTTACCCCCAAAGGAAGAACAGCAAGACTAAAAATGATTATCTGATATAGAGTTGGAAAGGGTTTGTACAAAGTTCTCATAATTCGTGCTCGGTTAAAATTCAACAGTTTCTAAACTCGCTTGCTGTAGTCTAAATCCGGATCGCGCCCCAGAGGTGGCAGTGGTGTTTGTTATTGAATACGCAGACCTGTTCGCTGTTTGGACCTTTGAATCAGTTGTTGGCACACGGTTGGGCAGGTTCTCCTGTGATGAGAACTGTTCGTTAACAATAACATAATTTTTCAGTACTCGCGGATTTTCTTCTGATTCTTCAGCCATGGAGATCTCTTTTGCCGGGGCTTTCTCGATTTCCAGGATAATGTCAGCCATTCCTGCAGTCCGGGGTGTTTCTTCCATAAAGAAAGAACGGTCCAGAAAAATGCCGGCTGCGATAAGCAAAATAGCAACAGCGGCATAGGCAGGTATTCGAAAAATTCCTTTAAAAAAGTGAACCGGATTTTCTTGATGACGTATTTCCCGGCGCAATTGTGCCTGCAGCACTGTATTGAATGTGCGAGAGGTTTTATGTTTTGGCAACCTGGTTAGTGTTTCACGAACAGAAATTAAGTCGCTCATTGTTCCGTTACAGCTTTGGCATGAGGCAACATGAGACTTGATTTTTTGTTTTTCATCCTCCCCAAGCTCATTATCTATGTAAGCTGATAACCAGCGTTTACATTTGTCACATTCTGACATAGGCGGCCTCATTCGTTCATTTGTTTTTTACTTTGTTTTATGTCCTGTAACTTGGATTGTAATTTTAAACGAGCTCTATTGACTCGCGATTTTACCGTACCAAGTGGTATGTTGAGTATCTTACCAATCTCTTCGTAGGAAAGTTCCTGAATATCTCTGAGTACAATTACTTCCTTAAATCGTGGCATAAGCTCGTCAATTGCTTGCTGAATTATTTTTTCAGTCAAAGCTGAATCGGCTCTCCGGGAGGCATCCGCACTCTGGTCTTCGATTTCGTATTCCTTGTCCTCGAATCCCATATCTGTTATCGAGACGATTTTTCTGCGTTTTCTTTTTCGCAGTTCTGTTTTTGCCAAATTACCGGCAATAGTATAAATCCAGGTCGAGAATTTCGCGATTTGCCGGTACGCATGACGCTTTCGATACAGACGAAGGAACGTTTCCTGAACCACATCTTCGGCTTCTTCCGTGTTGCCTAAAAAACGATAAGCAAAATTCAGTAGCTGATCTTTATAACGATTGACAATGACATTATACGCATATAATTCACCTTCCTGAAAGCGCTTAATCAGCTCTTCGTCACTGGGTTTTTGAGTTTTCCGTGCCTTTGTAGTGACGTCTGTCATTTTGTTATATTAACCATTCAATATTTTAAAGGTTCCGAATACTATTCATTTATGATAGTAAACTTAATTTAAAAATTAAATTCTCTAATATCAAACCAGGTTTTTGATAACTCATTTTGAGTTGCTGGTCTGCTTCTAATAACAATTCAAAAGCCCGCATTATTTGCGTTTGGCTGTACAGCCGGGCCTGACGAATATAATTATCAACAAAATAAGGATTTATTTTTAATCTCTTGCTTATGTCGGGTTTTGTCTGCCGCTGTCTGAGCATGGTGTTCAGTTTGGCCAGAATGGTAAAGTGCCGTGTTAGCATCACCAACAAGCCGATCGGCGATTCACCCAACTGCAACATGCGTGCCTGAATGCGAATGCTTTTTTTGATCTGGCGTTCTACGACAGCGTCGCAAAATTCAAAAACATTGTATTCTCTGGATATACCAACCACAGTTTCGACATCCTGGACAGTGATTTCTGTTCGGTCGCCAAGGTTGAGTTTTATTTTATCAAGTTCGCTGCAGATGGTTCGTAACGAATTGCCGGTATTGACCTGCAACAATTGCAGTGCGCCGTCTGTGATGGAAAATTTTTGATTTTTTAAATACGTCTTAATCCAGCCCGGAATCTGGTTATCATACAGACGTTTTGCTTCGATGTGATAACTGTTTTTTTTGAGCTTTTTAGCTGATGGAGTGTCCGATTTAAACTTTTCACTGACCAGGATCAGGCATGTTGACGGCGACGGTCTTTCAGAGTAGGCTGCAAGCAGGTCGATACTCCGGCTTTTAAAGTGCTGGATATTTTTGACCAGCACAACCCGGCGTTCGGTCATCATCGGCACTGACATAGCGGCATTAACCACAACCGCTCCTTCGACGTCGCTGGCATAATAAACATCAAAATTAAAATCTTCGGCGCCCTGTTCGAGCGCCGCCTTTTTGACCTGCTCGGTGAATTCTTTGAGTAAATAATCTTCTTCACCGTAAAAGAGATAAATGGGCGCAATATGCCCTTGATGTAAATCGTTGAGCAATGTATTCCGGTTTTTGCTCTTTGTTTTACTCACAACTCCTCCGTTTTCAGGGCTTTTTTCTCTTGACAGTCATCAGGCTAAATAAAAATCAAGCCAAGCAGACCGAGGATAAAACAATACGGCGCAAACACATACAGTTTGCCGCGGCGGACAATTCCGAGCAAGGTTTCAATCGCCAGATAGCCAGAGATATAGGCAGAGATCATTCCAACTGCCAGGACAAGAAAATAATTTCCATCAATGCCGGCCTGGGCCAAATCAGCGATTTTCAAAACCGTTGCGCCTAAAATCGCCGGCACTGCCAGCAGAAATGAAAAACGGGCTGCAGTATCTCCGTTCACTTTTAAAAACAGGCCAGCGCTGATAGTCGAACCGGACCGAGAAATGCCCGGTAATATAGCCATCGCTTGTGCAAAACCCATGACAACGGTGTTTTTTGCTTTTAACGATTGATCCGCTCTTTTTACAAATAATGTTAAAAACAACAATAGCGCTGTAACAATCAACATAGCGCAGGTAAATTTTGGGTTCTGAAACGCTGACACGATATTGTCTTCGAATAGCAGACCAATTACAGCAGCCGGAATTGTTGCAACGATAAGAAAAATCAGCAGTTTGAAATTCGTATTTCTTTGGTATTGGTGCCGGATTCCAACTTTGTAAAATTGAGGAGTGAAAAGCGAAAAAAAGGCTTTGACAATATCGATCAGATCGCGCCAGAAAATTGTCACCACTGCCAACAAGGTGCCAAAGTGAACAAAGACTTCAAACTCTATGCCCTGTTGTGTGAGACCTAAAAAGTGTTTGCCCAACACAAGGTGGCCTGAACTGCTAACGGGTAAAAATTCTGTGAGACCTTGAACAATACCGAGAATGGCGGCCTTGCCAATATCCATAACTGTCTCCGGGTTCTGTTGTTAAGTGTCGGTGTTGCTTGTGTTTTCATATCGCAAATTACATAATTTTGTGAATTTGAATGCTGGCTATGTACAGATTTTTATAAGAGCTCCAACGCACTTTTAATTGGCTATTTTATGAATATCTCCATCCTTGAACTGTAAAATGTTTATCGAATGATTCACTCGCTCATGGCCTTTAAACGTAATACGGCCGCCCAATACCGCCATGCCATCGACATTATTCAAATAATTAACCAGCTCATCGTGTTGTGTCTTGCCCTTGTCAATGGCGTCAATAATGAGACTCATGATGTTATAGCCATAGGCTGCCATTCGTCCGGGCGTTGTAGAGGTCGTCACTCGAAAGTTATTGACAAATTTTATATAATCCGGATCGCTTTCAGAGAAATGAAAGCCGGATATAAAAACAGCGCCGTCGATATAGCGTTTGTGATTTCTAAGCACATCCAGATTGTTCCAATAATTGCCGCCAAGAGGCAGCGCTTTGATGTTGGAAAGTGCGAATTGAGGAACAATGTACGGAATGTCTTCTGTGTAAATCGGCATGAAAAAACCATCAACAGACCGGACCGGAATATCATCGTTGGCAACGAGGCCTTCCTTATCATCAGATGAACGTATAGACTTCATGTTATGATAATTAAACAGCGAATCAATTTGGCCGGGCGTAACTCGTCGGTTAGTCATTAGAATCGAGTCACGAAAAGCATAGCGAAAAGCAGCTTTACGCACAGCATCGAACTGCCGGTTCAGATCCTGGGTGCCGGGATAATACCATTGTTGAGAAATAATTTGTCCGCCGAGCTGGTCTATTTTTTGCGTGAAAGCATCGGTAAGAGAGTGGCCGTACTCATCAGCCGGTGCGAGCATGGCAAACGAGCGTAGTCCGAGATCGTGATAAGCGTATTCTGCCAGTGCCTCTCCCCGGCGGTTTAGCGTATTATTTGCCTGAAAAATCCTTGGCCCTAAATGCGTAAGATTATCATCGGTCGCCACCGGTACTATTATGGGAATATCACTGTGCCCTGCCAGTCCGGCAATAGTGGCGCATACACTGCCTTCCAGTCCACCGATGATTAACGATACATTTCGATCCAACAAATCTCGAGTCGCCTGAACCACTCGATCCGTATTTCCGCGAGTGTCCTTGATAATAAGATCAATTCGGTCTTTGACGTCTTTTTTGTGAATGGCAAAAGCCAGGCCTCTTACAAAATCGTTAGCTTCTTTTGAAAAATGACCGGAAAGAGGTTGAATCACACCTATCTGGACTGTTGTTGATTTCGCTGAGCCGGAAAAAAGATTCTGCGCCAGATTTTCATAACGCTTGCCCGGTTTTTGTTCGAGCATGGTATCGATCAGATTTTTGGCCTCTTCTGTTTGTCCGTGCTTATGCAATGCCAGTGCAGCCCACAACATGACGATGGGACGGGCTTTTGTCCATGCGTAATTTGCATACAAATTCTTAATAAACTCAACCGGGATGTCACTTTTTACGATATCCAGGCCGGCTAATTCGCATTTATTGCGCAGGTCTTCATTGCGCGAATGTTCAACCGCATAGGCCAGGTCCACCAATGCTTTTGCCTTGTGTCCGTATTCAAGCTGAACATTGGCATGTATTAGGAAAGCATCACTCAGATATTTGCTGTGCGGATATTCTCGAAGCAGACGCTCTGCATAACTCTCTGCTAATAAAAAGTTGTTCAGTTGATAAGCAGACCTCGCCGCCATGAGCAGAGCGATCGTCATGCGAGGATTCCTTTCAGGTGTGTTTGTCAATTTTTGAAAGGTGTTAAAAGCCTGATCGTAATTTTGGTTGCGATAATGAATCACACCGGTTTCAAAAAGCTGCTCCACGTTCGACTCGTCAGCCTGACCGAATGCAACGATTGATGAAAAATGAAATAGAATGATGTACAATTTCCAACTCTTATGATGCACGTTCGTCCTCCGATGCAATTATTCCACGGTTACACTTTTTGCCAGATTACGGGGCTGGTCCACATCGCAGCCGCGCAACACGGCTATATAATATGATAAAAGCTGTAACGGAATGATGGTTACTAACGGATTTAACATTTCGATTGTGTGCGGCACATAAATAACATGATTGGTGTACTTTACAATTTCATCATCACCTTCGTTAGCAATGGCAATAACGTTGCCTTTGCGCGCCCGTACTTCTTCAATATTGCTAATGATTTTGTCATAAATTGAGTCTTTTGTGGCAATAAACACCACCGGCATATCCTCATCGATCAGTGCAATGGGGCCGTGTTTCATTTCGGCTGCCGGATATCCTTCGGCATGTATATAAGAAATTTCCTTAAGTTTCAGAGCGCCTTCCAGAGCCACCGGAAAATTATAACCTCGTCCGAGATACAAAAAGTTGCGGGCGTGCTGAAATTTTTCAGCGATTTTTAATACCTGTTCTTTCTGTTCCAGAACTCTGGCTACCTTGTCCGGGAGTTCCTGCAAGGCTCGGGCGATTTCAATGCCCCGGGTGTGCGAGATCGCTCGCTTGCGTGCTAACAGCAGAGTCATCAATGCGAGCACAATGACTTGCGAGGTAAACGCTTTGGTCGACGCCACACCAATCTCTGGTCCGGCATGCAAGTAAACACCAGCATCTGTTTCCCGTGCAATGGATGAGCCGACCACGTTACAAATGCCAAAAACCTTGCTGCCCTTGCGTTTGGCTTCACGAATTGCCGCCAGCGTATCTGCCGTTTCACCGGACTGGCTGATAGCTATCACCACAGAATCCGGGCCGAGAATGGGATCCCGGTAGCGGAATTCAGAAGCATATTCTACTTCAACCGGGATGCCGAGATATTCTTCAAACATATATTCACCGATGAGCGCGGCGTGCCATGAAGTTCCACAGGCTGTAATAACCACGCGGCGGGCGTGGAGCAAAGAATCAAAATCGTATTGGATGCCTCCCAGCTTTGCCGTGCCTTCATCGACGATCAAACGTCCCCGCATGGTATCCCACCAGGTTTCCGGCTGCATCATAATTTCTTTGAGCATGAAATGAGGATAGCCGTCTTTCTGGATATCCGACAAATCGGTGTCCAAAATGGAAACGCTCTTTGTGACAGGTTTGTCATCAATCGTCCGGACGATCAGATTGTCCCGGGACACAGAAGCTACTTCACCGTCATCAAGATACGTTACATCTGTTGTATGCCCCACCAGCGGCGCAGCATCGGATGCGACAATGTATTCGCCGTTGCCGTGTCCGATCACAAGCGGACTGCCTTTGCGGGCACAAACCAGCATGTCAGGATTATTGGCATGCATTACAACAATGCCATAAGTTCCGATCACTTTGGTTAAACCGTTTTGCACTGCTTCGAACAGATCACATCCATCTCGAACAAGTTCGGCAAAAAGATGAGCCAAGGTTTCGGTATCGGTTTCGGTGGTGAAAACGTGGCCGCGGGCTTGCAGTTCGGTGCGCAGCTTGCGGTAATTTTCAATAATGCCGTTATGAACGATAACCAGTTTGCCATTATCCGACGAGTGCGGATGGGCATTTACCTGTGTCGGTTCGCCGTGAGTTGCCCAGCGGGTGTGGGCAATTCCGGATGTAGAGGCAAATTCAAGATTGGCAATCGCATTTTCAAGATTAATGATTTTACCTACTTGTTTTTCAACAAGAATACCGCCATTTTGAGCGACAGCGATGCCGGCAGAATCGTAGCCCCGGTATTCCAGCCGCTTGAGTCCGTTCAATAAAATTGGTACAGCCGGTTGATTGCCAATGTAACCTACTATGCCACACATAACGTGCCCCCGTTTTTATTCCCATTCAATTGTTCCTGGTGGTTTTGAACTGATGTCATAGACAACTCTGTTCACACCTTTGACTTGATTTATGATTTTATTTGAAATTTTTGCTAACACTGTGCGAGGTATGTCCGCCCAATCAGCGGTCATGCCGTCCATGCTGGTGACAGCACGAAGCGCGATGGCATTTTCATACGTTCTTACGTCTCCCATCACGCCGACGGTCTGGATGGGCAGCAGCACAGCAAATGCCTGCCAAATTTTGTTGTAAAGACCGTTACCTTTTAATTCCGAGATAAAAATATGATCTGCCTGACGCAGGATTGCAAGCCGTTCCGAAGTGATTCTACCGATGACCCGGACAGCAAGTCCTGGTCCTGGAAAAGGATGTCTCTGCAAAATATTTTTTGGTACGCCAATTTCCCCACCTACGCGGCGCACCTCGTCTTTGAACAATTCACGCAGCGGCTCGATCAATTTTAAGCCCATTTTTTCAGGCAATCCACCCACATTGTGATGCGACTTTATCGTTGCCGACGGTCCACGTACAGACACGCTTTCGATGACATCCGGGTACAATGTACCCTGTACCAGATAGTCAATGTCGCCGATTTTCTGCGCTTCTTTTTCAAACACCCGGATGAATTCCTCGCCAATAATTTTGCGTTTCTCTTCAGGGTCAACAACATCGCGAAGCTTTACTAAAAACTGTTCGCTGGCATCGACGTGAATGAAATAAAAATCAGCGTTTTCAAAATAGCCGCACACTTGACGTCCTTCTGCATGGCGCAAAAGACCGGTATCCACGAACACACACGTCAACTGTTCACCCACAGCCCTACCAACCAGATATGCGGCTACGGTCGAATCAACACCTCCACTGAGGGCGCATAAAACTTTTTGTTTGCCAACTTTTTCTCGGATCATTCTGACAGTTGATTCAACAAATGCTTCTGCACTCCACGTTCCGGCACAACCACAGATCCGGAAAACAAAATTGGACAGAATCTCGGTTCCTTTTGGGGTGTGAACAACTTCGGGATGAAACTGGATACCATAGATCGAATTCTCCGGATCTTTGAGCGCCGCAATGGGAGAATTTTCCGTGTGCGCCATGCGCTGAAAACCGTGCGGTAGTTTTGTCAGATGATCGCCATGACTCATCCACACAGCCAAACTGTCATCCAGACCCCAAAAGAGATCGGAATGATCGTCAACATGAATATCAGCCCGGCCATATTCGCGCCGCTGTGCCGCAGCAACCTGGCCGTCACGCAAATAGGCAATCACTTGCAAGCCATAGCAAATACCGAGCACAGGACAACCAAGATCGAAAACTTGAGGCGAGGGCAAAGGAGCATTCTCCGCATACACTGATGCCGGGCCGCCAGAGAGAATAACACCTGACGGCTGCATGGTTCGCAGTTCTTCAGCCGGAGTATAATAGGGTTTGATTTCGGAATAGACGCCCAATTCCCGGATGCGCCGGGCAATCAATTGCGTGTATTGTGAACCAAAATCGAGTACAACTATGCTTTCCGCATGTTTCATCAAAAGTCTATCTTCCAGTTTTTCAGTTTATCGAGAAAGGGATAACAAGTCAAATCAAAATGCACCGGTGTGATGGATATCTTGTTGTGATCAATAGCATGGTCATCCACATTTTCGTCGTTTTCGATTTCCTCGCGCGTTCCGGTCAGCCAATAATATTTCCGGCGCTGCGGCGATTCGAATACAGAGTAATCGTCGATCCAGTTCGCTCGTCCCTGCCGGGTAATGGCAACGCCTCTAATTTCTGATTTCGGAACAGGAGGGACGTTGATATTCAAATAAACACCTGCCGGAAGTGTGTTCTCGGCCATACGCGTGGCCAGGGTTCGTGCAAAAGCGGCGGCAACAGAGAAATCCTGATAGGTGTATGAAGCCAGAGAAATAGCAAACGCCGGCATACCGAGGATGGCTCCTTCAGTAGCAGCGGAAACAGTGCCCGAGTAAATGGTATTGATACCGGTATTAGCGCCCTGGTTAATGCCAGAGATGAGCAAGTCAGGTTTGGGCTGATCTCGTAAAAGTGCCCAATAGGCAATTTTAACGCAATCAGCCGGGGTGCCGCTGACAGCATAGCCGAACAGGGAATCGTTCTTTTTGATCGTTTTTATTTGCAAGGGATCGTTAATTGTGATGGCGTGGCCCACAGCACTCATTTCTGTATCCGGTGCAACAATCGTAACATCTGCTATTTTTTCAATTTCATGCGCCAGAGCGGCCAGACCGCGTGCATTAATGCCGTCATCGTTTGTTAATAATATTCTCACGCCGGGTACTGTTCCTTTTCCGTTGAGCTGTCCAGGAAAAAATCAAGCAATTTTGTTATGGTAGATTTTAGTTCATCACGTCTCACCACCGCATCGATAAAACCGTGTTCCAGCAAAAACTCGGACCTCTGAAAGTCTTCCGGCAAGTCCTGTCCTATGGTTTGTTTTATAACTCTCGCGCCGGCAAAACCGATCAGCGCGTTAGGTTCTGCCAAAATGACATCTCCGAGACTGGCAAAGCTGGCAATAACGCCACCAGTCGTGGGGTGTGTCAAAATGGAAATATAGGGTAAATTAGCTTCAGAAAGCAACGCCAGACGCGCCGATGTTTTTGCCATTTGCATGAGCGAGTAGGCGCCTTCCTGCATGCGAGCTCCACCCGACGCGGCGATTGAAATAAAGGGCTGGTGGTGTTGGATGGCATGATCAATAGCACGGGATATTTTTTCACCGACCACTGATCCCATGCTTCCGCCAATAAAC
Source organism: uncultured Cytophagia bacterium (assembly GCA_964607755.1). Lineage (GTDB taxonomy): Bacteria > Zhuqueibacterota > Zhuqueibacteria > Residuimicrobiales > Krinioviventaceae > CAZSMC01. The sequence continues at coordinate 35,145 of CAZSMC010000032.1, forward strand.
CGGAAATCCATAATAGATAGCACTACTGGCACGTTATTGATTGTACACGTGCCGGTTCGGACGGCTTCGTTCATGCCGGTTTGACTGGTGGCTTTTTTTAGCCGGTCACTGTACCGCTCTCTATCCTTGAAGCGAAGCGGGTCAACAGAACGAAGGTTTTCGTTGAGCAGCGAAAATGAATTTTCATCCGCCAGAAAGCGAATGTAATGATCGCTGGAAATGCGAAAATGATAACCGCAATGAGAGCAAACATGCAAATTGCGTTCTAATTCTTTGCGATAAACGATTTCATTGCATTTTTCGCACTTTAACCACAACCCATCAGGAATTTCTTTTTTATGTTGAGATAATAAATTCTTTTTTACCCGTTTGAACCAGGCCATAAATACTCCGTTGTTATGAATGAAAATAATACGACATTAAAATGGCGTCTTCGTGTTCGGCCGAGTAGTAATTTTTACGAATACAAACTTTGTTAAATCCGAACTTTTCGTACAGCCGGACAGCCTCGTCGTTTCTTCGCCGGACTTCGAGATAGGCAACTTTAATTTGTAAAGACCGTGCCAGAGTAAGATAATAGTTCAAAAACCAGGATGCAAGTCCCAGTCGTCGATGATTTTTATGCACAGCCAAATTGGCAATGTGCATTTCTATATCGAGAAACCACACCACGGCGTATGCACAAAGAGAGCTGTATGTTTCAATGACCATGGGCATGGACAGAACGGAAACAACTTCATCTATGAACGACTCTCGTGACCAGGGAGATGGAAATATGTCCTGCTCCATGGCGATTACTTTATTGATATCAACAGTTTGCATCTCTCGAAGATAATAGTGCGTACCGTTGATGATTCGTTCCCGCGGAACATCAGCTTTTCCACGGAGATTCGTCATGTCAAACACGGCTTGAGGCATGAGCTTTGGGTTTCCTGGTAAAAAAATCCTGACCATAGTTTGGTTCAAAAGTATCGACATCGGCATAATGTCCCGACATTAATTCACGTTCGCCAATGGCGGCCACAGAAATGGCTGAAGGATACGAAAAAACGGCCGGCGCCATGGTGACGTCTTTTATTTCCGGGATATCCGCTGTGTGGCCAATGACAAGGCACGGCTTTGGAAGAAACGAGAGTAACCTGTTTGCTTTTACTACCGTAGTATCGTTGATACAGGTGTCCTCGAAATTTTTGCGTTGGTAAATAGCGGTATAGAATTCTCCGGACCGTGCTTTTAATAACGGGCAAATTGTGCCATCTGCTAATGGAGCCCGGGCAGCCAATGCTTCTAACGTGTTTACAATCGCTATCGGTTTTTCGATTGCTGTTGCGATTCCTTTTGCCGCAGCAACGCCAATTCGAAGACCAGTGAATGATCCAGGACCATTGGAAACGGCAATGCCGTCGAGATCCCGCGCCGAAAGCTGTGCTGCGTTGTAGATATTTTCGATCAGTTGAAAAAGTTGTGCCGCGTGCGCATTACGAATGTTTAGTTTTGATTCCGCCACCAGTTGCGATTGCCGGATCAGAGCGACACTGCACACTTTTGTTGCTGTCTCAATTCCCAGAACCAGCATAAGCCATTTTCTTTGACGTATAAACTGCGATTGATCGGCGAGTCTCTGAGCTGGCATCGAAATCCCAGTTGAGATGAATTTCGTAACGGTCTTTTGGCAGAAATGGCCGCACGACAGCCGGCCATTCAATGAGACAGATACCGTTGCCGTAAAAATAATCGTCAAGACCGAGATCGACTAATTCGTTTTCGGACTGGATCCTGTAAAAATCAAAGTGATAGACAGGATAGAAACCTTGATACTCGTTAATAAGCGTGAACGTCGGACTGGTGACGTGTTCTGTCACGCCAACACCCTGGCAAATGCCTTTGATGCACGTTGTTTTGCCGGAACCCAGGTGTCCCTGAAAACAAATAACGTCTGATGGCGATAATTGTTTGGCAAATTCACAGCCAAAAGCGAACGTTTCTGCAGCGCTCTCTGTGACCAGTGTGCGCTGTTTATGTCGTTTTTTATCGATCACGTGATTCATTTGGGTTCAAGTGTCATTGCAGGTAAAATGCATTCTTCCAGAGAAATCCCGCCATGTTGAAAACTATCCGCGTAATAATTCAAATAATAATGATAATTTGTCGGATAAACAAAATAGTAATCTTCTTTGGCAATGATATAATTCGTATTGACACCGCAAACAGGTAATTTGAATGCCTTTGGATCCTTGAGGATCATGGCATGTTTTGGATTTACTTTAAGATTGCGGCCATATTTGTACCTCAAGCTTGTAGACGTTCGCCGGTCGCCAATGACTTTGGTCCCGTGAAGTCCGCGAATACTGCCGTGATCTGAGGTGATAATCACCGTGTTGCCGTTATCAGCAAGTTTACGCAACGCTTTAAAGATATATGAATGCTCGAACCATGCGCGCGTGGTGGAACGGAACGCCGATTCGTTCGGAATCATCTCTTTAATCACAGCCGATGAGCTGCGTGTATGGCCTAAAATATCGACAAAATTGAGAACAATGGCTGACAGCGGAGCGTGGCCGAAATTGAGAATTTTCTGCGAAAGCGCCTGGGCATCATCGACATTTAGAATTTTCATGTACTTGGGTCTGGGTTTGAGCGGTATTTTTAGCCGCTCAAGCTGGGCGTTTAAAAGTTCATGTTCGTTCTGGTTCCGGGATACCTCGTCCTCTTGCACAGACTGCTGCCACAATTCGGGATATTGCGCTTCTATTTCGCTCGGAAACAAGCCGGAAAAGATGGCGTTTCTTGAATATGGAGTGGCTGTCGGGAGCATGGAATAATAATGGTCACGGGTGATATGATAATATTGACGTAAAAGCGGTTCCAGAACCAGCCACTGGTCGAGACGCATGGCATCGATGACCATCAGAACGGTATTTTTACCTTTTTTGATGTGCGGCAGAACAAATTTTTTCACCACATCTGGTGAAAAAGCCGGGCCGTCTTCCGAGTATAACCAGGATTTGTATTTTTTCTCGATGTACCGGCCAAACTCACTGTTTGATTCGCGTTTTTGGTCGTACAGTGTTTGCCTGAGCCCTAAATCCGGATGCTGATCCAGTTCAATATCCCACTCGGATAACTTTACATGAATATCGATCCAGTCCTGCCACTGCATCTGTCCCATCAGGCGGGTTGATATTTGATTGAATTCGGACGCGTAATCTCTGGAAATCTTTTGGCCGGCAATCTTGGTTTTATCCAATATTTTTTTACAAACCAGCAAAATCTGACTGGGGTTGACCGGCTTTGTCAAATAGTCATCAATCTTATTGCCAATGGCCTCATCCATGAGCGATTCTTCTTCGCTCTTGGTGATCATAATAACGGGCAGTCCGGGATTTATATCTTTAAATTCAGCCAGAGCTGTCAAGCCGTCCATACCGTTAAGCATCTCATCCAGGAGCACAAGATTAAAATTGTTCTGTTTGAGAAGATTTATCGCATCTTCGGCATTTGTCACAGTTACGACGTGATATCCTTTATTTTCCAAAAAAAGGACATGCGGCCGCAAAAGATCAATCTCATCGTCTACCCATAATATTTTTTTCTGTTCTTCTGCCATAATTTATTAAACAAGTAAACTTAAAATTACGAAATTTTTATTCGCCAGTCAATTGTTTTTAAATTTATAAATTGTTAAATTAGCAAATTAAATAAAAATGAAATAACAAAATGTGATTTTTAGCGGACACAGATAGATTTTCGAAATCTATATTAATATGGAACAACATAACCAGTGAACAAGTTTCTTGTTGACAAAAGAAAGTGAAAATAATAATAGTTTTAACAGTCTGACAAAAATTTGAGGGAAGCATTTGCTCAAACAATTAAAACATAAAGGGGTAATAGTACCAGACCCGCCCGAGTACCAGGGATTATCGATCAAGGTTGACGGGAAAAAGATCAAGTTGAATCCAAAGCAGGAAGAGATGGCTTATGCCTGGGCGAAAAAACAGGGAACGCCTTATGTTGAAGATCCTGTTTTTATTAAAAATTTTATGCTCGATTTCAGCAAAGAGTTGGGTTTTGAAAAACCATTAAAGCGTGATCAGGTCGATCTTTCCGAACTGATCACGCGGGTTGAAAAAGAAAAAGCCGCCAAAGAAGCGCTTACTAAAGAGGAACGCAAAAAACTGGCAGCTATTCGCAAGGAAAAACGCGAAGCGCTTAAGGAAGAATACGGTTATGCCATTGCTGATGGCGAACGTATTGAACTTGCCAATTATATGACTGAGCCAAGCGGTATTTTTATGGGCCGGGGAAAACATCCTCTGCGTGGGCAGTGGAAAGAAGGCGCAAAAAAGAAGGATGTCACGTTGAATTTGAGTCCGGATGCAGAAATTGACCGAGACGAGTGGAAAGAAATTGTCTGGCAGCCTGAATCCTTGTGGGTTGCCCGCTGGGAAGACAAGCTGAGTCACAAATTAAAATATGTGTGGCTGCACGATTCAGCGCCAATTAAACAAGCTCGCGAAGCCGAAAAATTTGACAAAGCCATTGAGCTGCATTCCCGAATGGAAGAGATGCGTGAGCACATTGCTGCCGGATTGATTCATGAAAATCCCAAACGCCGGCGAATTGCGACGGCTTGCTATCTTATTGACCGATTGTGTCTGCGTGTGGGCGATGAAAAAGATCCTGAAGAAGCTGATACCGTTGGTGCCACTACCTTGCGGCCTGAACATATCAAGTTTCGTGATAATGGCAACGTTAAGTTTCGATTTTTAGGTAAAGACTCGGTTTTGTGGGAAAAGGAAATCCAACTGCCAAAGATTGTGCGCGAAAATTTGCAAGAGCTGGTAGAAAATGCCCGGCCGTCAAAGTACAGCATGAGATACGATAAAAAGCACCCGAATTTCAGCAAACCGCAAATTTTTCCCGACATTACCAGCCGTAACGTTAATGACTTTCTCTCCGAAGCCATGACAGGTCTTTCAGCCAAGGTGTTTCGAACCCATCATGCGACCCGTGTTGTGCGGGAGACTTTGGAAGAATCGGATGTTAAAAAAAGTGATCCGGATTATATGAAATGGGAAGCTGCGAACAATGCCAATCTGGAAGCAGCTATACTGTGTAATCACACCAAGCAGCCTCCGAAAAACTGGAAAGAACGTAAGAAAAAATTCAAAGAGCGGGAAGACCGAGCCAGAGAACGAATCGCAAAGATTAAAAATCTTTTAAAAGAGCTGCGTCAGGATATGAAAGATTTGAGGAAAGAAAAAACCGAGAAACAAAAAGCAGCAAAGACAAAAGAACAGCGGGACAAGGTCAAAATCAGGTATGAAAAGCGAATCGAAAAGAAAAAGAACCGCATCGAGCGTACCGAGATTCGTCTGGAAAAAGCCGATATTTCTTTTGGAAAACTAAAGGCCAAAAAAAGAGTGGCAACAGAAAAGCGAACCTGGAATCTGGGAACAAGCCAAAAATCCTACATCGATCCGCGCGTTTTATATAATTGGGGCCTAGAAGTGGATTATGATGTTTTGGAAAACTTTTATAGCAAAGCTTTGCGTCATAAATTTCAGTGGGTGAAAAGCAGAAAATTCAATAAAGACATGCCCGAAATCCCGGAAATTAAAGACACAGCACCGGAAGAAAGCAAGGCTGCTTAGACGTTGAACTTTTAGTGCTCAAGTAATCTTTTGGACAGATGTGCTAACAAATTTCCCTCTTTTTGGTTCGGTGTTATTCTGAAATAACGGAATAAGATCATCGGTTGGGAGTTTTATTAGGCAAAGGGGACGGCAGCAGCAAACGGTTAAAACCCATCTATATCAAGATTGCGTTGTAATCTCAAATCTGTTTATTCATGACGTTTTGTCAAATACACTCCGGCCAATTTATTTTCTTTAACCTTTATTGCAAATAGTGAAAAAGAACAAAAACCTCATTAGCTTATTGAAAATCTCTGACATTTTATTTGGATTGTTTTTTTGGGGTGGGAGAGATTTTAATTTGTAAAATCGTGTTCAAATTTCGACACTATTTCATTGACAAAGTGTTATTAAATCTTTATCTTTCATTTACTTGAAAGCCACCAGCGGTCTGTTGCAGATTACGGCATACTAATATTAAAAAAGCTCATAAACATTGTCAGGCACATCATTATAAAAAGAAAGGAAACAATATGGCCGATGTCATTGATTATCAGATCATTGGCGATGATATGCAACTCGTTGAAGTCGAGTTGGATCCTAACGAGGGTGTCCGTGCTGAAGCCGGAGCCATGATGTATATGGATGACGGTATTGTTATGCAAACCGGCACAGGGGGCGGACTTTTTAAGGGATTTAAACGCCTTTTAACGGGCGAGAGTTTTTTCATCACTATGCAAAGTAAGATTATAGACTAAATTACGATAATTACATCGTATCTCAATTAATAACCCGAGTAGAGGGGAAAAATGGAGAAAGTAAAAAAAATCCTGATTGCGGATGACGAGGAATTCATTCTTGCCATGCTGCAGGAGCTGTTAGCGTCCAGGAAAGATGTGTCTGTTCTGGCAACTACCGACAGCGAAGAAGCTCTGGACATTTTCCTCAAGGAAAAACCCAGCATTGTTTTTCTCGATTACAAAATGCCAAAATTAACAGGCATCCAGCTCATGGAGAAAATGCTCGAGCACCGGCCCGACATTTCAGTTGTCATTTTTACCGGCGCAGGTTCTGTTAACAACGCTGTAGAAGCGATGAAAAAAGGCGCTTATGACTATGTTACCAAACCCATGGACATGGCGAAAATATCGCTGCTGATTGACAGGATTTTGCAGTCCCAGAAGATTATGGAAGAGAAAAAGCTTTTGGAAGAAAAGCTTGATCAGTTGTTTGGGTTCAAGAACTTTATCGGCAGCAGCGCAAAAATCAAGCATGTTTATGAGCAGATAAAATATGTGGCACCGTCTAACTCAACTGTGATGATTACCGGCGAAAGCGGCACTGGCAAGGAGCTGGTGGCTAACGCCTTGCATTACTCGAGTTCGAGAAAAGGAAAACCGTTTGTCAAGGTGAATTGCGCGGCGCTGTCGGAAAATATCATCGAAAGCGAATTGTTTGGTCACGAAAAAGGTTCGTTCACCTCAGCCATGGCGCGGCGTATCGGCAGGTTTGAACTGGCGGACGGCGGCACCTTGTTTTTAGATGAAATCGGAGATATCCCGTTATCAACTCAGATTAAACTCTTGCGCGTGCTGGAACAAAAAGAGTTCGAGCGTGTCGGCGGCAACGAAACCATCAAAGTCGATGTCCGGGTTCTTGCTGCTACCAACCGGAATATGGAGAGCATGGTGCAGCACGGACACTTCCGCGAAGACTTGTTTTTCCGGCTCAATGTGATCAATATTCACATGGCGCCGTTGCGTGAGCGAAAAGGCGATATTGCTTTGTTGGCTAATCATTTCCTTGACAAATATTCCTCGCAAATGAACAAGCGGATCAGCCGCATTTCAAAGTCGGCGCTTAAACTTTTAGATTCGTATGCATGGCCTGGAAATGTTCGCGAGCTGGAAAACGCTATTGAGCGCGCTGTGGTATACTGCAAAGGAAATATTTTAACTGAAGAATATTTGCCTTCTAATATAAGAATAGATGATTCGGAAAATGTGGTGACAATTAATTTGCCGTCCTATTCCCTGGCCGAAGCTGAAAAACGTCTCATTACCATGGTGCTCAATCTCTCCAACGGCAATATGAAATACGCTGCTGAACTGCTGGGGATCAGCCGGGGGACGTTGTATAGTAAATGTGAGAGGTATCAAATTGCGAAAAAATGAGCGTCAAAAATTAATAATGCCAGCTATGAAATGTTATATTTTTTTCTTTGCTGAACCCGAGGGGAAGTCATGAAATTCTATGAACACCAGGCTAAAGAGATGATCGCCAGGTTCGAGGTGCCTGTTCCGCCAGGGCAAGTTGCTTTTACATCCGCAGAAGCAGTCCAGGCGTTTCATGATTTGGCAAACAATGAGGTCGTGTTAAAAGCTCAGGTTTATGCTGGCGGCCGGGGCAAAGCCGGCGGCATAAAACGGGCATCCTCTGCTGAACAGGTTCGTTCTGTTTCAGAATCCATGCTGGGCATGAACCTGGTCACCGCCCAAACCGGAGCCAGGGGTGTCAATGTCAAACGGCTGTTAATCGAGCCTGCGGTTTCAATTGAACGTGAACTTTATGCCGGAATCGTGCTGGACCGTTCACGCCAACAACTTGTGTTCATGACCAGCCAGGAAGGGGGCATCGAGATTGAACGTGTTGCTAAAGAATCCCCGGAAAAGATTCAAAAGGAATTTATCGACCCGGCAATGGGATTACAAATATTTCAGGCTCGGCGAATGGCTTTTGCCCTTGGACTAGAAGGTAACGCCAACAAACAAGCCATTCGGTGTTTCCTCAATCTGTACAAAGCTTTTATTCATTTTGATTGTTCCCTGTTGGAAATTAATCCGCTTGTCATAACGGATGAGCAAAATGTGCTGGCATTGGATCTCAAAATGAACATCGATGATAACGCGCTCTATCGCCAAAAAGACGCTGTGGAGATGCATGTTGAAGAAGAATCTGATCCTCTGGAGAAAGAAGCGGCTTCTTTTCACCTTAGTTATATTAAATTGAATGGTTCGGTAGGGTGCATGGTGAACGGTGCTGGACTGGCCATGGCAACAATGGACCTCGTCAAAACCGCCGGTGCACAACCGGCAAATTTCCTCGATGTCGGCGGCACAGCATCGGCAGAAACAATTGCCAACGGGTTCCGGATTATTCTTGCAGATAAAAACGTCAAAACCATTTTGGTGAATATTTTCGGGGGTATCGTCCGGTGCGACCGCGTAGCCCATGGCATTGTAGACGCGGCGAATAAAGTCAATTTAAATGTGCCGGTTGTAGTCAGGCTTGCAGGAACGAACGCTGAGCGAGCGTTTGAAATTCTAAAAAAATCCAATGTAGACATTATTATTGCTCCCACGCTGAATCAAGCTGCAAACGAAATTCTCAACGCTCTTTATCAATTCCAGGAGAACAGACAGTGAGTATTTTGATTGACCGCACAACCCGGGTGGTGGTTCAGGGTATCACCGGTCAGGAAGGCTCCTTTCACACCCGCCAAATGCTCGGGTACGGCACATCGATTGTCGCAGGTGTCACACCAGGAAAAGGCGGACAATTTTTCGATGAGCAGATACCAGTTTGCGACACAGTTTCCGATGCGGTGCAACATTACCGTGCCAATGCCTCGGTTATTTTTGTCCCGGCTCCCTTTGCGCCGGATGCCATTATGGAAGCTGCTGATGCCGGTATTGAAATCGTGGTCTGCATTACCGAAGGTATCCCGGTGCTCGATATGCTACGTGTTATGGATTATGTGAATAGCCGGGGTGCCCGGCTCATCGGCCCAAATTGTCCGGGCATAATTACACCGGGAGAATGCAAGCTCGGCATAATGCCTGGTTTTATTCACGAGAAAGGAGTAATTGGAGTCATCTCGCGCAGTGGTACGCTGACTTATGAAGCTGTTCACCAGCTCACTCAGTTGGGCATCGGACAGAGTACATGCATCGGTATAGGCGGAGACCCTGTGATTGGAACATCTTTTTTAGACGCTTTGATTCTTTTTAACAAAGATGAAAACACCAGAGCTGTCGTCTTGATCGGAGAAATTGGCGGTCAGGCTGAAGAGCAGGCAGCGAACTATATCAAAAATCACATGCAAAAGCCGGTCATCGCGTTTATTGCCGGACAAACCGCTCCACCTGGCCGGCGCATGGGACACGCAGGTGCCATTATTGCCGGAGGAACAGGTACAGCCAAAGAAAAAATGGCTGCACTCTCCAATGCTGGCGCGCATATCTGCGAAAATACAGCACTCATTGGCGAAACCGTACGAACGGTTTTGAACAAATAATTCAACGAGTATCTCTATGCTTCAGAAAAGATCGCTGCAGAAAATGCTGAATCTTGTCCAGCCTCAAAATCAGGTTAGTGCAGACGAATTGTACGATTTACAGAAACAATTTGGTTTGTACCCTTGTTATATTTATGACATTTGTTTTCACCAGGAACATTTCGAATATTGGAAAGATACTATTGAAAAAAAGAAACGGCGCGGCGAAGTGGCACTTGTTATTCGAAATCAATCGAATCAAATTCTCTTGCACACAAAATCCTATTATCCGGACAATACTTACCGGTTGTTGACCGGCGGTATTGATCAAAATGAAGCGGTGTTGATGGCATTCCAACGCGAGATTTTTGAGGAAACCGGATTCACGGCCACGGCTGAAAAATTGATAGCAGTGCTGTTATATAAATTTTCTTTTCAGAATCAGGTCCTCACCTTTCCGTCATTTATTTTCGAGATCGAACCGGACAACCCGGAACCGCACTCTCAGGATGAGAAGGAACAAATCACAGATTTCAAGTGGGTACTCTATTCTAATCTCGACAAAGTAGCCGCGCATCTCAGGGCTCTCGAAAAAGGATGGCGTGATTGGGGGCACATGAGGGCTATTGTTCATGATATCGTTTATCAATGGTATCTGAACTGACGTTTCCCGGGTAAACAGTACAACCTGGAAAGCGTCAAATTTTTGAAACAATTCTTTCGGAGGAATAAAATGAAAACATATAATCGATTTTTCATCTATTTATTTGTTGTTTTATTCATGGGGTTGATTGTCTACTGCGCTGGCGGGCGCATTACGGTCGATCAGTCGTATGAGCAACTTCGTCCTGTCAAACCGCTCGAACTCCCTGAGCAGGTGAATGTTAATCTCGTTGTCATTCTTGATAATGTGGCTAACGAAACAGACAGTTACAAAAACTATGTCGAATTATTCATAAATGACAAAAAAGTCGAGCCCAACTGGCTGGTCACCAATGTACAGGACAAATATGTCTACCGTCTACGGGTCCGGCCCGGTTATTATGATGTGCGGGCAAAATATATTGCCTATGTCGGATGGGGTGAGGAAGATTATGAGATAAAATCCCGCGATCTGGTGCGTGTGCAGCACGATAAAAAAATGGTCGTTGAATGTTCCATCACCAAACATCCGAATGGAACGCCGGTCAATACGCCGCTTTATTTTGAAACGCGCACAGAAGAGTTTTCCAAAGACAATGCAATGCCAACAAAAGCGATGCCGCCCCGCCGGCGAAGACGCTAATTTTTGGTGAAAAAAAGAATATTGCAAAGGCTCACTGAAAATATTGTAACGGGCTTTTGATTATGGAACTTTATGCGATACATAAACGTTAGTTTGAGTATTATAGATTTTTATCTTTTATTCTAGGTTAAAAAATAGACTACTTTTGAATTCGGGTTTATATTTTAGATATATTTT
>CAZSMC010000033.1:0-43283 GCA_964607755.1 uncultured Cytophagia bacterium
CAAGGATTTGGTTTAAAGGTATTCAGGATAATTTATTGCAAGCCAGTTCTTAACATCCTTATACAGTTGATTTGCCGTTTGGATGAGATCTTTGACATCTGTAGGAGAGATAAGACCTGCGGTGTCATAATCGCTTTTATTACGTTTCATTCTGCAGTGGTTCAAATACTTTTTGATTTTTAGATATGAGCTGCCCATAGTAAAAGTCAGGCTTTCAATGGTTAAATAATGCTGACCGGGGACATTTGTGGGGACACGGTAACCTGTGCAATAGAGTGGAATGAGACAGCAGATTCTTGCTGCGTTATAAGCTATAGAGAACTGCCAGTCGTGGCTTAATTTGGAGACTTGAGCAGATTCGAGATCGCGTTCAATCATTGCCAGCATATCATGAATTTCCTTGCGACTGGTTTTATGCGGTTTGAGCTTTGCTTGCAATTCTTTGGAATTCATTCTGATGTCCGATAATAAATAGTTTTTTTTCACTCATTAGTGATGTGAAAAAGTGGTTTTGATCCGATAGTTTGTTTTTGATGTCTTTGAGAGTAAAAACAGAATAATTGATTTGTCTTTTCAATTCATCTTCCGCATTTGAACATGCCTCAGATATGTCAAAAGAGTTTACATTTCCGATTAGCATTAAATCTACATCGCTTTCTGCTGTATAGTTACCTTTGGCCATGGATCCATAAACGAACGCAAAGTCAATATTATCTTTAAAGGGGGACAGATGCTGATCAAGCACATCCCGTAGTCCTACTGTTTTTAAAAATATATTTTTCAGGTCCTCGTATAATTGATGGTTTTTGTTTATTTTATAAAGATGTTGGTTTCCTGATATGTGTTTGGTTACAAGTTCTATTTCCAGCAAGTTTTTTAATTCCAGGTTTGTATAGCTTGGCGTCACATGGATAATATGTGCCAATTTCCGCACATAATATTCTTTATCGGGATTTAGTAATAATTCTTTTAAAACAGCTATTCGGACATTTGAAGAAAAGAGGTTTTTCAGCATATTCAATTCGTGCTATAAATGAATAATCGTGTACATATTATATACAATCATATACAATATATAAACGGAAAAATAAAAAGTCAATGTTTTTGCTTAAAATATGTTCAAGCTTTTTGGTTTTTTATTGTTATACCACCGGAATCGTGAGCGAAGGATTCAATGATCAGTTATCAATGAGCAATTATCAATAATCGATGATCAATATGAAAAAAATGGATTGGTGTATAGGGAATTGAGGTTCGGGATACGTGGTGTGGGGTATGGGGAATTGAGGTTCGGGGTGCGGGGTTTGGGGTGTGAGGTCTGTGGTTTGGGAGAATTGGATTGTGGTCCAAATCTGAAATGAAATGGATTTAAATCGTGTGTTACCCAAATCGAGTTTGTTGGGAGAGGCGTGTAGAAATTTCAATAATTTCGGACAGTCATTTCACTACACTTTCGGACAGTCTGTCGCCACCCAAAATGCTTATTTTATTTAACCCCAATTTCTCCTCAGCAGACTCAAAAAAGGACAAAAATAAGCCCGAGGCCAGGAGCAACTTTTTGCCGGAGATTCCAGGATTAAACGCCGGGCCCACGAATATGTCCAAAAGCTTTTCCTATCGAGCCAAGCCTCCGCCTTGGCTCGAATGATTCTTGAGACTCGTTGCTCACATTTGTTATAGCAATGCTCTGCATTGTGGTATCGATATCCATTAACGCGTCAACGCCTGAGCTTTGAGCCGATGATGCAGCGCATCACCGCAGCATTACTGCTGCTTTTCTGTATGCGCATGCATCCCCAGCCAGAGGCTGGGTACGAGATGAAATTGGCCGGTTTTACATCATTGCGTAGAGGAAAAAGATGGCATCGCCACCCGGGTTCGGTGGCGAAATATCAAAGAACAATCTGACCAGCGGTTTTCCGGCAGCTATTATCTGCGCACCTCAAAAAAGCAGATGCGCGAAAAACAACTGTGGAATATATGTAAAGAGATTTACAATGCCTTAAAGCTGGCATATCAATCTTACAAGACAAAAAGAATAAAAAAAGATAAAATCCATAGTGACCACACTATTTAAAAGCATTCATAAATGCCTGTTATTATTACGCCCAAAAATTATTGAGGTGAACTTGTTAAAATAAGAGCTTTGTGTTCAGCGGAATACTTTTTTCGGCTCATAGTAAGGTCTCCTAATTCTACTGTTCGTTTCCACATTAATTTAAGTCCCATTTTTTCCAATTCCAAATAAAGCATGACAGTCAAGTTTAATCCTGTGATCAGTCATGAAAAATCAGTCAAATGTAGAGACGGTTATCAATTTTGAAAACGTTGCACAGTGTAAATTTGATCTATGAAAATTGACTTGCTTTGGGTTGTGTATATCTTTATATTTATCTGTTTTAGTGCAACAACCTGCAATGGACAAACGGATTTTCAACCAGTTAAACAACCGGTTTTTTACGCAGATTATTTGTATTCTATTTAATTAATTTATATATTGCATTTTAAAAGGTTAGCGAACAAAAAAGGACATATTTTTTGTCTACCGAAATTACCAAAAGCGTTTCCGAAGCGGATAAACATTTCATGAAACGCGCGCTAACGCTCGCAGAGCGGGGGCGAGGTTATGTGAGTCCGAATCCCATGGTCGGAGCGGTAGTTGTCAATGATGGCGAGGTTGTCGGGGAAGGTTATCACAAAAAATATGGTCAAGAACACGCAGAGGTTAATGCACTGAATGCGGCAGGTGATAGAGCATTAGGTGCGACTCTTTATGTAACACTTGAACCATGCGTTCATCAAGGCAAGACCGAACCTTGTGTTGAATATATTTTTAAAGCCGGGATTTCACGCGTTGTCACCGGGATGATTGATCCGAATCCTTTGGTGAATGGCAAAGGTATTGAGTTTCTGCGTTCCAAAGGTATTACTGTTCAGGAAAACGTTTTTGCTGAAAAATGCCACGAATTGAATGCAGGTTATATCAAATATATTACAACTGGCAAACCTTTGATCACTTTAAAAATTGCCCAAACGCTGGACGGCCGTATCGCCACAAATACCGGACATTCCAAATGGATTACCACCGAAGAGACCAGAAATTACAGTCATAAACTTCGCGCCAAACACGATGCTATTATGGTGGGTATTCGCACTGTCATTAACGACGATCCATATTTGACAGCGCGGCAAACGCGCCTTCCTTCTCCCAAACGAGTGATTTTAGATAGCAAGCTTCGCGTTCCATTAGACGCCAATGTGCTTTCTAATGGACACGCCAACAGAACGATTATTGTCACATCCAATCAAGCGTCCAAAGAAAAAGTCAGACGCATCGTTGAGCGCGGGGGCACTGTTCTGGTCCTGGATGCAGATGAAAACGGCTGGATTCCGCAAGAATCACTTTGGACCAATTTGGCCGAGCTGGGCATCACGTCTGTTTATGTCGAAGGTGGCAGCGCGGTTCAAACCCAGTGCCTGAAAAGCGCCAATCTGGATCAAATTATTATATTTTTTGCTCCTAAAATTCTTGGTAGCGGGTTGAATTCTGTCGGTGATCTGGGAATTCGAAACATGAATCAGGCGTTAGAACTGTCTGATTTGAAAATAAAGCGTCTGGGAGCTGATTTTATGGTGACGGCAAAATACAAACATGAGGAAAAAACGCAGTAGATGTTTACCGGTCTTGTTGAAGAAGTTGGCACAATCGAATCTATCGACACGAGGGGAGAGGCGCGTCAACTCGTCATATCGGCTTTAACTATCATGGAACAAATGAGAACAGGTGACAGCATTTCAATAGATGGCGTTTGCCTGACAGTTACCGCTATTGCAAATTCATCGTTCCATGTAGAGGCGGTAAGTGAGACTTTATCCAGGTCAACTCTGGGAGATAAAAAGCCCGGTGAGCATGTCAACCTTGAGCGCGCCATGCAGGCAAGTAGCCGGTTTGGCGGCCATTTTGTCCAGGGTCATGTTGACGGTGTTGGCAATGTTGTTGCAGTGAACCGCCTGCAGACCGGCGTGGAGTTGTCCATACGCTTACCGGAACATCTTTTAACTTATATCGTTGAAAAAGGTTCAATTGCAATAAACGGACTGAGCCTGACCGTAGCCGAACTCGAGAATGATGTCTTAAAAGTCGCTATTATTCCTCATACTTTGAAAATAACAACAATTGGCCAGCTTAAAGCCAGAGACAGAGTTAATGTTGAAGTGGACATTCTTGCTAAATACGTTCAAAGATTACTTCACCCTTTTCAATTTAACCAGAGATTAACGCTGGGCAAATTAAAAGATATGGGATATTAGATAAATTATGAAAAGTTGTTTTAATACAGTTGATGAAGCTGTTCAGGAATTACAGAAAGGACATATTATCATTGTCGTGGACGATGAAGACCGCGAAAATGAAGGTGATTTTATCATGCTCGCGGAAATGGCCACACCGGAAAAAATTAATTTCATCGCTCAGCAGGGCAGAGGTTTGATTTGTGTGGCCATGCCGAATGAACGGTTGAATGAGCTCGAACTCTACCAAATGGTTCAGCAAAACACAGCTTCTATGGGAACAAAGTTCACCGTCTCCGTTGATGCCAGACACGGTATTTCAACCGGCATCTCTGCGTTTGATCGAGCCAAAACAATTAACGATCTTGCAAATCCTGATTCCCGGCCGGAAGATTTTGCCAAGCCCGGACACATTTTTCCGATAGCTGCAGAAAAGGGCGGTGTTTTGAAACGCGCTGGTCATACCGAAGCAGTTGTTGATCTGGCTCGGCTTGCCGGCGCTCAACCTGCTGGTGTTCTTTGCGAAATTTTAAAAGATGACGGTTCAATGGCACGCGTTCCCGACCTTATAGGGATGGCTGAAAAGTACGGTCTTCGCATTATCACTGTCCGCGATCTAATAGAATACCGGCACAGAAATGAAAAACTGGTCCACAATGTCGCTTCTGCAGATTTGCCGACAAAATACGGTCATTTCACTCTGCATATTTTCACAAATGAAATTGACGGCAAGGAACATCTCGCCATTGTCAAAGGCAATATTCGCACTTCCGAGCCAGTATTGACCAGAGTGCATTCAGAATGCATTACAGGTGACTTGTTCGGCTCGCTGCGCTGCGACTGCGGCGAGCAACTGGCTCACTCGCTACAGGCTATTGAACGTGAAGGACAGGGCGTTGTTTTGTACATGCGGCAAGAGGGAAGAGGCATTGGATTATCAAACAAAATTCGAGCGTACCATCTCCAGGATCACGGAAAAGATACTGTCGAAGCCAACGAAGAATTGGGTTTTGCCGCCGATTTGAGAGACTATGGACTTGGTGCGCAAATGTTAAGCGATCTCGGTGTGCAGAAATTAAGACTGCTTACCAATAATCCTAAAAAAATTGTCGGACTGAAAGGATATGGTTTGGAAGTTGTCGCGCGCCAGCCAATAGAAATCGCGCCTAATGCAATAAATGAACAATATCTCATGACAAAAAGAGACAAAATGGGACATTTGATTTTACAAGATGTCACCAGTGCCTGTATGATGAGAAATAAAAAAGGACGATAACCATGGCTACTGTTTACGAAGGAAAATTTAGCGCCAGGGGAAAAAAGTTCGGCATTGTCGTAAGCCGGTTTAACGAATTGATTTGCCGGAAACTGTTGGATGGCGCGTTGGACTGCTTAACCCGGCACGATGCGGATAATGACAACATTGACATTGCCTGGGTGCCCGGTTCTTTTGAAATTCCAGTGACAGCTAAAAAAATGGCTGACAGTAAAAAGTACGACGCTATAATTTGTCTTGGCGCCGTGATTCGCGGAGGGACGCCGCATTTTGAGTACATCGCTGCCGAAGTTACCAAAGGCACGGCACAGATTGCCCTGAATACCGGAATACCAGTTTCCTATGGGATTATTACTCCCGATACGTTGGAACAAGCCATTGAACGCGCCGGTACCAAAGCCGGAAATAAAGGATGGGACGCAGCGCTAAGCGCTATTGAAATGTCTGATTTGTTCACCAAAATTTGAGTGTGCAAAAATTCGAATGAAAAAAACTCTTACACTTGTACTCTTGCTTGTTTTTCCTGCTCTTATCACAGCCGGTATCGGCGATTGGAAAACCTATACCAATGCCTCTGATATCCGCCGGTTCGATATAGCTGATTCTGTGATCTGGTGCGCTACCAACGGCGGGGTGCTCAAGCTGAATAGCCGAACCAAAGAATTTGAAAAATTTACCAATACCGAGGGTTTGTTTGACATCAACACCGTGGCTATTGAATACGATCCAAATGGATTTATTTGGACCGCCATGTCCGATGGATTGCTTCAGGTTTATGACATTGCTGAAAAATCGTGGGAAATGTTTAGTGAATTTCAAAATCGGTTACTTGTTACCGATATTGTTGTCCATGAAAAACATGTTTATGTCGGCCTGGATGATGGCCTGGCAAAATTACGCCGCGATGATATCGGCAGGTGGGAACTGCAATGGAAAGCGAACATTGGCCCTGTAAAACGCATATTAATTGTGAGTCATGAAATCTGGGTCGCGCAACCCACAGGAATTCGCCGAAATGATCTTGATTTCCCTAATCTTCAAATACCAAATGAATGGGAACTTTTTGATGAAACGGACGGTCTCCCTTCGGATGATGTGTTGACACTTTATTTTTTTGACAACAACATTTACGCTGGAACCGCAAAAGGCTTTTCTTTTTTTGACGGCTTTACCTGGAGCGCACCGCAGATGACAGACCGGCAGGTGCGCTCTTTTGCAGACTGGAACGGCCAGTTGTGTTTGGCAACAGACCATGGCGTTTTTCACAGAAATGAGAATGGCCAGTGGAATATCGTTTCCTCCTGGATGAATGATGTTGAGCAGATCACCGTAGATAACCAGAATGTACTCTGGGCATCCCGTGATAACAAAGGCCTGTTTTTTATGCAAAAATCGGATGGTACCGGCTCTTTTCAACAGTGCGTGCCAGATGGGCCGAGCAGCAACATTTTTAGCGATCTGGTAATTGACCAGGATGGCGATTTGTGGACCGCGTCAACAAGCGCAGGGATTTCCCGGTTTAATGGCGAAACCTGGCAGCACTTTTCAGCGAATAACGGCTATCTTCCTCGCAACGATTACCGCTGCATTGAAGTGGATGATTTTAACCGCATCTGGGCGGGAAGCTGGGGAAGCGGTATGACCCTGTTTGAAAAAACGCCGAACGATTCAATTAAAGTCACCCATTTGGGAAACATGGACGGTCATTTGAGTGGCGTGGCCAGCGGTCCGGATTATGTGGTTATAAATGATATAAAAAAAGACCGGTTTGGCAATGTATGGGTTCTCAATCGTGAGGCGGCAAACAAACAAGTCCTGGCTGTTTTTGACATGGATTATAACTGGCAATATTGGTCTACTGCAGACGGTATCAATTCTCATTTTGTCACTACTATCGAATTCGATTACGCTGACAGGAAATGGATTGGCACTCAAGACAGAGGATTATCTGTGCTGGATGATAATTTGACTGTCTTTGACCGCAGTGATGATGACCTGACTGGCAGCTTAAATTCGAGCGAAGGACTCGAGGATAATAACGTCAAAGCAATGGCCATGGACTTTGACCGTACCATGTGGATTGGTACGATGGGAGGTTTGAATTACTGGTTCGGAGGGACTGTGGGCGTACGATATTCTGTCATTAATGATGATATTAATTCGATCCTGGTTGATCCGAGAAACAACAAATGGTTTGGCACTGCCGGTGGATTGAGTGTGCTGCAATCCGATAATAACGAATGGCAGCACTATTCTACCAACGATAGTCCATTAGTATCCGATTATATCACGAGTTTTGCACTGAATAAAAAAAACGGTGATCTGTACATTGGCACAACCAACGGCTTGTCGCGGCTTGAGACGCCTTTTACCCAGCCATCGGAAAATCTACAGAATGTGCAGGGATACCCGAATCCATTTGTGCTAAAAAATTCGAGCGCTCGCTTTTACATCGATAATCTGGCAATGAATGCTTCCATAAAAATTTTCACTCCTGATGGGCGTCTCGTTAAAACAATTCCTCAGCAACAAGTACTTGGTGCCCAGGCATCCTGGGATGGCACCAACAATGACGGCGAGATGGTGGCAGGTGGCATTTATGTGTTTCTGGTTACGACCAAGGACGGTCAATCCAAAGCGGGAAAGGTTGCTGTGATAAATCCATAAAATACGCTGAGCTTTATGAGATAATTACCTCCCTGAAAATCGATTCATAGCAGAATTTACTTGCAAAAATAAACTTATATATTATTTTAAGATTAGTCTTTTAAACAGCCGATAAAAGCCGGTTTTTATTTTATGCTGAAATCGCTCTATATAAAAAACTATGTGCTCATCGACGAACTGCATGTCGAGTTTGGCCAGGGCTTGAATATCATTACAGGAGAAACAGGCGCCGGAAAGTCCATTATCGTCGGAGCTCTCGGAGTTATCCTTGGCGAATCCCCGGATAAAGAAGCGATCCGCGACCAGTCATCAAAAGCTATATTTGAAGCGGAATTGTCCACTGAGCGATTGGATATTAAACATTTTTTAAAAGAGCAAGAAATCGAAGACTTTGACGATACCCTGCTCATTCGCCGGGAGCTGAACGATTCCGGACGTACTCGCAGTTTTATTAATGACACTCCTGTTCCGCTAAAAGTTCTGAGCGCCCTGGGAGATGTGCTGGTCGATGTGCACGGACAGCATCAGCATCAACAATTGCTCCGGCCGAAAAGTCACATTGATTATCTGGATGCCTATGCAGATTTATTCAAAGAGCGAGACCAGATTAAAAGCGTTTATCAGCAGCTTGGCGATGCACAAAAGCAACGCGAACAAATTATCAAAAGGCAACACGAACTTGAGCGATCCAGGGATTACCTCGAATTCCAGCTCAGAGAAATAAATGCTGTTCAGCCGCAAAAGGGTGAAGATGACGCCCTGGAACAGGAAGAACGCATTTTAGGCAATGCAGAATATCTTTATGAAAAAACCACATCCATGTACAGGGACCTTTACGAAAAGCAGGGTGCTGTCGTGGAAGTCCTGAAAGGAGCTGAAAAGGCGCTCGGACAGTTGAAGGAAATTGATCAATCGTTTTCTGGTTTGCAATCCGAGTGCGAAACTGCCCGGATTGCAGTTGAAGACATTGCTACTGCGTTGCAGCGATATTCCAGTGACATTACATTCGATCCGCAAGCCCTTGAAAAAATCCGCCAGCGCATGCTGCAAATAAATGGGTTGAAAAAGAAATACGGCCATTCCATTCAGAGCATTCTCGAAAGAAAAGACCACATCGAGAAAGAACTTTCTCTTATCGATAATGTGGATGAAAATATTGATAAACTTGACAAGCAAATCGAAAATAACCGGATACATTTATCAGAGCTGTGCCAACAACTTTCTGAAAAACGACAACAAGCTGCTGACGAGTTGAGTCTAAAAGTGAACAAACTTTTAGTTCAACTTGGAATGGAAAAGGCATGCTTTTCCGTTCATAATACATACGAGCCCCATTCAGAAGAACCTTTTGCATACATGAATGACAAAAAAGTCAAAGTGACGTTAAAAGGCATAGATAATATCGAATTTTTTATTGTTTCAAATAAAGGTGAAGAGGAACGTCCGCTGGCAAAGATTGCTTCGGGCGGGGAAATATCGCGTGTCATGTTGGCGCTGAAATCACTGCTGGCTGAATCGGATAACGTTCCGGTTCTCGTTTTTGATGAAATCGATGCCGGGGTGTCCGGACGGATAGCGCAAACCGTGGGCAAGGCACTTCGACAACTGGCAAAGTCTCATCAAATTCTGTCCATTACCCACTTGCCACAAATCGCCAGTATGGCGCATCATCATTATGTAGTGGAAAAAACAAGCGATGAGGGGCATACACGCACTTTTATACATGCACTTGAACCGCAGCAACGCATTGAAAATATTGCCCAGTTGCTGGGTGGGAGGGAGCTTACAGACACGTATTTGCAGAGTGCGTCGGCGCTTATTGAAGAAGCCGAAAAATTGGCGGATGAATAAAAATGATGCGAGGGTAACATGAAATTTATCCAGAGTATTCAAATTGCAGCGCTTGGTTTTTGCATTTTTCTTTTTGCTTGCGCTACAAGTAATAATAACCAGCCCGGCGATATTTCCCAGGAGGATGACGCTTTTCGGCAGGAGCTTTTAAGAATGCTGGAAGAAGAGGAAGACCAACAACCAGCGCCAGAGGAAAAGCCCCGGGACGAAAAAGAACAATTTGAAGAAAGTGACTTTGCTCAACTTTTTGAAGAGCAAACCACAGAGCAACAAGAATCGCCTGCAGATTTTCAACTTGAACCCGAACCCGGGCAAGAAGAAAGTGAATTTTCTTTTCCTGATGACGAAAACGCCGAACAGCAACCTACCATGGAAGAAAGTTTTAAAGATGAGCCGCAAACCGAAGCGCCACAAACACGTCAAGTTTCCGTAAGCCTGGAGGAAACCATCGCTCAACTCGAAAGAAGAATTAACCGGGCAGATTCCCGGCTGGATAGTTTGTTAAAACGAGCAGATAAGCATGCGAACCGGGTGCAACGCATTCAAAATGACATTCCGTCGGGACCGGCGGGCCGGTCGTCCGGTCCGACACCAGTGCGGAGAACAACGCCAGCTCAACCCGTTTCTGAACAAGTGAAAAATGCGTATCAGGCGGCACTTGCCGAATTTAATTCTTACCATTACAATGAATGCATTTCGGCAATGCAAAATCTAATACAATCCTATCCGAACAGCGCATTGGCCGGCAACTTTCAGTACTGGATCGGTGAATCCTATTATGGGTTGAAACAGTATCAGCAGGCAATTTCCGCGTTTGAAAGAGTGTTTAATTATCCGGCGGAGAACAAACACGATGATGCCCAGATTATGATTGCTCTTTCATATTTGCGGCTTGGGCAAAGAGAAAAAGCAAACTCTGAGTTTGCCTCTTTTTTAGAGACGTATACAAACAGTGAATATATTCCAATTGCCAGACGTTATTATCAGAACTAATAATTATTGAACGAGTTCATTTTCTGAATTCGGCTCGATAAAATACTCATGGAAAGGAACAGCAGCGTGGCGGATTTTGTACATCTTCATAATCATACGCATTACAGTTTATTGGACGGGGCGTGTAAAATTCCAGACATGGTTGCACGGGCGAAAAAGTACGGCATGCCTGCGCTGGCTATCACAGATCACGGTAACATGTTCGGCGCTATTGAGTTTTATCAAACCTGTGTCAAGGTTGGAATCAAACCCATTATCGGCTCAGAAGTTTATCTCGCTCCGAAAAGCCGTTTCGACAAGGAAAAGGACAAAAAAGAAAACGCCACACCGGCTTTTCATCTGGTGCTGCTGGCAAAAAACCTTGCAGGCTATAAAAACTTGATGAAACTGGTTTCCAAAGGTTATTTAGAAGGTTTCTACTATAAACCTCGCATCGATCATGAATTGCTCAAAGAATATGCCGATGGGCTCATTGCAATGAGCGCATGTCTGAAAGGCGAAATTGCACACACATTGCTGAACCAGAATTACGACAACGCTGTTGCGGCTGTCCAAAAGTATCAAAACATCTTTGGTGATGATTTTTACCTTGAAGTTCAGGATCACGGCATTTCTGAAGAACATAAAGTGGCAGACGGTTTTATTAAAATCGCTCAGGAAACTGGCACCAAAGTTGTCGCTACCAACGATATTCATTACCTCGAAAAAGAACACTGGCAGGCTCACGATGTGCTTCTCTGTTTGCAGACGGGCAAGGACCTGGATGATCCCAACCGGATGCGGTATGATACCCACGAACTGTATTTTAAATCCGCAGATGAGATGACTGGCTTGTTTAAAGATCATCCCGAAGTCATAGAAAACACCATGGACGTGACGGAAAAAATTGACCTCGAACTAACTTTTAATGATTACCATCTGCCTCATTACAGCATACCGGAAAATGAAGAATCCAAAACGTTAACCGAGTATCTGAGAAAATTATCATATCAGGGCTTGCGAGAGCGTTACAGAGAAATGACACCCGAGCTTGAAAATCGCCTGGAATTTGAACTCAAAACCATCAGTGAGATGGGATATGAGGGGTATTTTCTCATCACTCAGGATTTTATTAACTGGGCTAAAGACCGTAACATACCCGTTGGTCCGGGACGCGGTTCGGCAGCCGGAAGTCTGGTGTCTTTTTGTTTGGGAATAACCGACCTTGACCCGATTTATTACGGACTGTTCTTCGAGCGATTCCTTAACCCGGAACGCGTGAGCATGCCGGATATTGATATTGATTTTTGTTACGAGCGCCGCGAAGAAGTGATCCGGTATGTGAAAGAAAAATACGGTCACAACAGTGTGTGCCAGATCATTACTTTTGGCACCATGGCAGCACGGGGAGTTGTCCGCGATGTTGGCCGGGTGTTGAAAATGAGTTTTGGCGACGTTGATAAAATCGCCAAACTTATTCCCATGCAATCCAAATCCCTGGACGATGCGATTCACACGGTTCAAGAGTTGCGTGAAATTACAGAAAAAGACCAACAGCACCAAAAGTTAATTGAATACTCCCGTGTTTTGGAAGGCCTGGCACGGCACTCTTCAACCCATGCGGCCGGCGTTGTCATTGCGCCAGGCGAATTGACCGATTATATTCCCCTGTACAAAACCAAAGATGACGATATCACCACCCAATATGAGATGAAAGTCCTGGATGCCTGCGGCATGTTAAAAATGGATTTCCTCGGCCTGCGCACTCTGACCGTCATCCAGAGAGCGGTGGATGCGGTTAATGCACGTGGCGAACACATTGATATCAACAACATTCTCATGGACGATCCTGAGGTTTTTAAAATTTTTTGTGACGGCCACACTGTGGGGATTTTTCAGTTTGAAAGTTCCGGCATGCAGGAATACATGAAAAAACTCAAGCCCAATTGTATCGAAGATTTGATCGCAATTAACGCGCTCTATCGTCCGGGGCCAATGGCGAATATCGATGATTACATCGATCGCAAATACGGCCGCAAAAAGATAGAATACTTTCATCCGCTATTAAAACCGATTTTGGAGAGCACCTATGGCATCATTGTTTTTCAAGAGCAAGTAATGCAGATTGCCAGTGACCTGGCTGGCTATTCCCTTGGCAGCGCTGATAAATTGCGCCGGGCTATGGGAAAAAAGAAAAAAGAAGAGATGGAAAAACAGCGGGCTCTTTTCGTTGACGGGTGCCAAAAAGTCAATGGCATTCCGGAAAATCTGGCTGCCGAGATTTTCAATTATATGGAAAAATTCGCCGAGTATGGTTTTAACAAATCTCATGCTGCCTGCTATTCGATTATCGCTTACCAGACCGGCTATCTCAAAGCGCATTTTCCGGCCGAGTTTATGGCTGCCACCATTTCCTCCGAGATGAACAACAGCGACCGGGTAACAATCCTGATCGAAGAAGCCCGGCGAATGGGCTTGTCTGTGCTCTCTCCGGATGTCAACGAAAGCTATTCCGATTTTGTAGTGACAGAAACTGGACTTCGATTCGGCCTCGGAGCTGTTAAAAATGTCGGCCAGGCTGCCATAAAAAAAGTAGTCAAAGAACGGAAAAAAGGAGGCCATTTTAAAACACTGTTTGATCTGGTCAAGCGAGTCGGCAGTTCGGCATTGAACCGAAAAGTGCTGGAGAGTTTGATCGAGGCTGGCGCTCTGGATACTGTTGCCGGGACACGTGCTCAAAAATTCGCCTCAGTGCAGACAGCCATTGATTTTGGTCTCAAGGTCAGGCAAAGTGACAAAGCCAATGACCAGCCCACACTTTTTGACATGAGTGAAAATGAAGAATTTGAAATCGCCGAGCCGGAACTGGAAGACACACAAGACTGGTCAAAATCCGAAAGACTGAATCGCGAAAAAGAAGTACTTGGTTTTTATCTATCCGGCCATCCTCTGGACGATTATCGTGAGCACATTCACGCTTTTTCCACAATCCGGCTGGAAGAAGCAGAGACTTTGCGCGACCGCACAGTCGTCCGTGTGTGCGGCATTATTCAGAGTCTCAAAACGCACATTGACCGTAAAAACAGAACAATGGCCTTTTTCAAGATTGAAGATTTCTCCGGTACCCTCGAAGGACTCGCTTTTGCCGATCCCTATGAGCAGTACAAAGAATTGTTGACTGTGGATTCGCTGGTGGTGATCAGCGGCAAGGTAAATATCCGGGAAGGCGCAGATCCCAAAATACTGGTCGATGAAGTGCTTTCGCTCGAAGAAGCACGAAAAAAATATACCAAAAACTTGTGCCTCAATGTCGATACCGAAAAAATGTCTTCAACAACGCTTGATGCCTTGAAAATCATTCTGCAGGACAATGCCGGCAATGTACCGGTCTATTTCAATGTTCAGGTTCCGGAAGGGAATTTCATGCTCAAATCGCGAACCCTGAAAGTCAAGCCAAACATCGAAACCATTGAAAAACTTCGCGAGGAAATTGGCCGCGAAAATGTATGGATCGGTTGAAATACAGAAAAAAAGTGACGTGTTAATTAATATACAATTAGTGATCAGTATCATTTTAAACTGGAGGCTCGTATCATGGATAAATTGATTGAACTTGTCAAGGATCTTGTCCTTTCGCCAGCTACTGCCTGGCAACACATTCGGGATATGCAGGTCAGCAAAGGGGATCTCATAAAAAAATACCTGGTTTACCTTGCTGCTATTCCGGCTATCTCGGGTTTTATTGGCG
Organism: uncultured Cytophagia bacterium; assembly: GCA_964607755.1. Classification (GTDB taxonomy): domain Bacteria; phylum Zhuqueibacterota; class Zhuqueibacteria; order Residuimicrobiales; family Krinioviventaceae; genus CAZSMC01. The sequence continues at coordinate 14,805 of CAZSMC010000033.1, forward strand.
GGTCTATTGTCGGCCGCAGCGTTCCTTTTATCGGATATTATCGCGTGCCGTTTTTTGCCGGAATCGTATGGGCGGTCCTGTTTTATGTGCTGCTCATTGGCGGTATTTATCTCATTGCTATCCTGACCAGCGCCGTGTCGCCAAAACTTACAGGCGCAAAAAATGAACAAGCGGCTTTAAAACTCATTATTTTTAGCTTTGTCCCTTACTTTGTACTTTCCGTATTTTCCATCATTCCCGCTCTAAGCGGATTGCAAATTATCAGTCTGTACGGTATTTACCTTCTTTATGTCGGTTTGCCTGTGCAAATGCAAAACTCGGAAAGCAAAACATTGACGTTTACCGTTGTCATTACTCTTATCAGCATGGTGGTTCTGGCTATTGTTTTTGCTATTGCCGGAACTGTCATTCCACACAATTTGCCGGATTTTAGATAGATTTAAGCGAATCTAAAGAGGGGATATATGGAAATATATCCCCTGTTTTTCATATGAATTATTACATCCTGATTACCGGATTGCTGGCTGTTACTGGTCTCAGCCTGTTTATACGACGACACGTACGAAAACATCTCGGCTCTGCTTATTCATCCTATGTCCATATATTTATCATTTTTATTGGATTGTATTATTTGATCGATGTGCTGAGACAAATGAACAAATGGTTTCAGAGTCCGTTTTTTTATTTTTGGTTCGCTATCATTCTCTCGCAAGGCATTCTTTTTGTTTTCAGTTTGAAAAAGAATAAAATCCATCAAAATGAGTAAACAGCATACTGGCTAATATCTTTGACTATTTAATTTGGACCCGTTCATGGTAAAGACAATTGCATATTTTTTGGTAATTCTGATATTGTTCGTTTCTTGCCAGCAGGACAAAGGACGAATCATTACTGTTACCGGTGTTATTGAAATTAAAGAGATGGGCATAACGTTGCCGCATGAACACATTATGGTAGATTTTATCGGCGCAGACAGTACCGGCCAGCACCGCTGGAACAGGGAGGAGGTTGTTGAAAAAGTCCTGCCGTATTTAAAAGAGGTTAAGGGATTAGGAATCAGAACGCTCGTCGAATGCACCCCTGCCTATCTCGGCCGCGATCCGTTGTTGCTGAAAGAGCTTGCAAAAAAATCCGGGTTAAATATCCTCACAAACACCGGATTTTATGGCGCTGTTGAAAATAAATTTCTCCCTGAAAAAGTGTTTGATATGACTGTTGAAGAATTGGCTTCAGTGTGGATAAAAGAGTTCACCAATGGAATTGAAGAGACCGGAATCCGGCCAGGTTTCATCAAAATCGCAGTGGCCCGGCAAGATACGCTTACTACGGTTCATGAAAAGCTGGTACGAGCGGCCGCCCGCACCCACCTGGCAACCGGGTTAACTATTGTATCGCATACCGGTCCGGCTGCACCGGCACGTCAGCAATTAAAAGTACTTGAGCAGGAAGGCGTTGCACCGGATGCGTTCATCTGGACGCACGCTCAGCATGCCTCGCCGGATGAGCACATTGAACTCGCTAAAACCGGGGCCTGGGTTTCTCTGGATAATGCCAGAACAGACAGCAGTCGCGTTCAATCACTCGTGGATAATCTCATATATTTAAAGGATAACCATGTGCTCGACCGGGTGCTCATTTCTCATGATGCAGGTTGGTATTCTGTTGGGGAGCCAGGGGGAGGAGATTTTCGTCCCTACACAGCGATTCTGGATAAAGTGGTACCAGCATTGCAACAGAATGGTTTTGAGGACAGTGACATTCACCAGCTCATGGTGACGAATCCGGCAAAGGCTTTTACATGCGCTGTTCGAACTGTTAAATAAAAGAGTTGAGCCAAAATCAGGCCCAACTCTTTTGTAACATATCTTATCAGAGATTACCCTTCCGGTTTTTCTTCTTCACCAGAATCGGATTGTTCTTCAGCCTCTGCTTTTGCAACTTTGGTTTCACTCTCGCTTGATTCTTGTTCATCTTCTGATTCTGTCCATGCATCCGGTTCAGCAGTTTCCTTGTTTTCTTTGGCACTGTCTGCGTCTTTTGATGCTTTTTCCTGTTCGCTTGTTTCAGTTTCTGTTGCGCCTGTTTGCTGCTCGGATTTTACAGAGGTTTCCGGTTCAGCCGCTGCAGTGTCCTGTGTTGATTCTGCCTTTGCTTCTGTCTTTTCTGCAGCCTTTTTTTCTTCTTTTTGCGGCTTTTCAGAAAGAACGATCTTTTTGTTTTCCTTGTTGAATTCAATAACTGTTAGATCCAGCATGTCGTCAATCTGATAGTGATCCGCCGGTTTGCCAATATTTTCTTTGGAAAGCTGTGACATGGGCACAAAACCATCCACGCCGTCCGGTAATTCCGCAAGCAAACCTTTTTCAATGAGACGAACAACTTTGCCCTGAACCTGAGTTCCGGGTGGATATTTGGTTTCAAAATAATCCCAGGGATTATCCTGCGTCTGTTTATAGCCAAGAGAAATACGTCTATTATCACGGTCGACATTTAACACAATAACTTCGATCTCGTCGCCTTTTTTAAGAACTTCTCCGGGATGCCGGATTTTCTTTGTCCAGGAAAGATCAGAGATATGCACCAGCCCATCGATGCCTTCTTCCAGTTCAACAAAAGCGCCAAAGTTCGTCAAATTCCGAACAACACCTGTATGCCGTGATCCAACAGGATAGCGTTCTGCCAATGATTCCCACGGATCCGGTTCGAGCTGCTTTAAGCCGAGGGAAATTTTGCGCTCTTCTTTTTCGATGTTAAGCACTTTGGCATCGACCATTTCGCCAACCGCTAATATTTTTGACGGGTGCTTGATATGTTGAGTCCAGGACATTTCAGAAATGTGAATCAAACCTTCCACGCCTTTCTCCAACTCAACAAAAGCGCCGTAATCGGACAGGCTGACGATTTTTCCACGAACAATAGATCCAACAGGATGCTTTTTCTCTACATCTTCCCAGGGATGAGGCTGAAGCTGTTTGAGACCGAGCGAAATACGGTCCTTGTTTTCGTTAAAGTCCAGCACAACAACCTTGATTTTCTCATCTAGCGCCACAACTTCTGACGGATGGGAAACACGGCCCCAGGAGAGATCGTTAATGTGCAATAATCCATCTACGCCACCGAGGTCGATAAACACGCCAAAATCGGTGATGTTTTTGACAGTGCCTTCCAGAATCTGGCCGCGCTCGAGATTTTGCAGTATTTTTTCGCGCAACCCTTTCATTTCTTCTTCAACAAGAACGCGGTGTGAAACGACAATGTTTTTACGAAGATGATTGACTTTGACGATTTTAAAATCCATTTCCTTTCCGATCAAGGCATCGAAATCGCGGATCGGCCGGACATCGATTTGAGAACCGGGCAGAAAAGCATCGACGCCACCAAGGTCAACAACCATACCGCCTTTGATGCGCCGGACACATTGGCCTCTGAGAATTTCGTCGTTTTCATACGAATTGACGATCTGTTCCCAGGTGCGCATAAAGTCGGCTTTTTTCTTGGACAGTACAAGATAGCCTTCCGAATCTTCAATTTCATCGATGAGTACTTCAACATTATCACCAACTTTGAGCTCTTCAGGATTGTCAAATTCTTCAATAGGAATGCTGCCTTCCGATTTAAAGCCAATGTCAACCGAAATTTCCTTGTCTCCGATCGACAGAATTTTCCCGGCAACAACCTGTCCCGGTTTGAAATCTACCAAAGTGTCTTCGTAGAGCCTGGCCAGTTCTTCATATTCCTCGTCGGAATATTCTTTTTCGAGCTGGTCGAGCTCTTCTACGCTCTGGTAAGTTTCGCCTTGTTGGAGTTCAAAATCGTCTGTTTCTGTTACTGTCGATTCGTTCGAGTCTTGATTTTGAGTTTTTGCTGATTCACTTGAAGCAGATTCCGCAAAATCGAACTCAGCATTGTCCTGATCTGCGGGAACGTACTCGTTCTCTGCATGCTCAAGTGGTTTGTGGTTAAAAGATTCATCCATAATGTGGTTTTACCTCCTTTTGATTTATTACAAGCCCTCTATGGGGAGCTTTTTCAAAAAATGTTCAATCTGTTGCAACTGCCACTTTGGCGTCGATGCGCTTCCGGTAATCCCGACGGTGTCATCTTTTTCAAACCATTGTGATTGCACATCATTTTGATTTTCAATCCAGTGGGTTCGTGGATTCACCATTTTACTAATATCATAAAGCACGCCGGTATTTGAACTTTGCTTGCCACCCACAAGGACAACAACATTTACCGATGCTGCAAATTCTTGCATATGTTGATGACGCCGCCGCACCTGTGGACAGGTAGTATCTTTCCAGATAAGATGTGGATGGCGTTTTTGAATTTCATCTCTCAATGTGTAAAATTTTGAATGCGAAAAAGTTGTCTGTGCCACAAGCAGCGTCTTTTTGTTAAAATCTATTTTTTCAATATCCTTTGCTTCCTGAATCACAACAGCCGTGTTGTCGCAATGACCGTTTAGTCCTTTAACTTCAGGGTGCTGGGGTTTGCCGATAATTACGATTTGATAACCATTTTGATAATGTTCATGAATAATCTTGTGTATTTTTGCTACCTTTGGACAGGTGCCGTCGATGATCGTTTTGTTCTGATTTTTCAATTTATCATAAAAATCTCTGGAAATCCCGTGCGAACGGATCAGCAATTTATCATTCTGGTCACCCGCCGGTGGGTCAGTCTGCTCCAACTGATCCTGATCCATAGTCTTTAAGCCCTTTTCTGACAAACGGGAAATTTCATCCTGATTGTGAATGAGCGGTCCAACCGCGGTCAGATGTCCGGATGTTACCAGTTCTTCTTCTGCCATGCGAATGGCTCTTTTAACACCAGGGCACGGTCCGGCTTTATGATCAAGAATTATAGTCAATAAAAATTACGCTCCGTGTTCTTTGGCTTTATTTACAATCCATTCCACCTGTTCGTCCAGTGTCATTGTTGAAGTGTCCAAAATGATCGCATCATCGGCTGTGCAAAGGGGGCTGTGTTCACGGTTTTCATCGTATTGATCACGTTGACGGATATCATCGATCAGCTCATCCAGGTCAATCTGAATACCTTCCTCAAGAAATTGTTTCTGCCGGCGCTGGGCGCGAGCTTTAATGGATGCCTGCATGTAAATTTTCAATTCTGCATCCGGAAAGACTACTGTGCCGATGTCGCGACCTTCGGCTACAACACCACCATTTTTTCCGATCCGCCGCTGTTTGCGAACCAGAATTTCTCTGATCTCCCGGTTCGCTGCAATCGGTGAAATCGCTGCCGTGACTTTCGGAGAACGAATGGCATAAGTCACATTCTCGCCATCCAGAAAAATCTGCAAATGATTATTTTTATACTCTAAATCAATTACAGCATTTCGGGCTATTTCAACAATTCTGTTAGTATTTTCAGGATCGATATCATTTTGCAGCACTTTTAACGTGACGGACCGGTACATGGCGCCAGAATCGAGGTACAAATAATAAAGTGCCTGAGCCACGCGTTGGGCTGTTGAGCTTTTGCCAGAACCGGCTGGTCCGTCGATTGCTATTATTATTTTATCGCGATTCACTTCCTCTTTGTTCTCTTTTCTGAAGAATCGTATAGTTTTGTTGCTCTACGCAGTCGATTGATTTCAGCCGGTTTTAAAAACCGCCATTCACCGCGCTCAACGCCTTTCAAATGCAAGGGACCGTATTGAACCCGTTTCAGGTGTCTAATCCTGTAACCCAGGGCTTCGAACATCCGACGGACCTGGCGTTTGCGGCCCTCGTGTATTTGCAGTTCAACCCGGTTCAGCTCGTCTGTATAATACCGGACGCGGCACGGCGCAGTCATGCCATCCTCCAATTCGATACCGGATTCGAGGCGTTCTAAATCAGCCGGAGAAAAGTTTTTGTCCAACCGGACACGGTATGTTTTGGTAATCTGGTAACGGGGATGCATCAATCGATTAGCCATTTCGCCATCATTTGTCAGCAAAAGCAGTCCTTCAGTATCTCTGTCCAGCCGGCCGACCGGAAACAAGGATTCATTGACATCTACAAGATCCATTACTGTTTTGCGGCCGCGTTCATCCTGAACTGTTGTAATGACGCCTTTGGGTTTATGTAAAAGAACATACAGCTTTTTCTGAGCGGGTCGGACGGTTCTGCCGTCAACCCGGACAATATCCCGCTGCTCATCGACCTGAGTTGCGAGGTCAGTGACCGTTTTGCCGTTCACAGAGACACGGCCGTCCTGAACATATTTTTCCGAAGTACGCCTGCTGGCCACGCCACTGCGGGCTAGAAATTTATTAATGCGCATCACGGTCTGGTTGTGCTTTAACCTCTGACTCTGAATTTTGTGAATCCTCAGAAAAATCTTCGCTCGGAGAATCGTCCGATTCGTCGCCGACCACAGCATCGTCAGGCAGCTCTTTCAGCAATGTGCCGCCTTCGCCTTCGGCTAACAGTTCCTCAATCTCTTTGGGCCGCGGCAGGTCAGAGATATCATTTATGCCAAAGTACTGTAAAAATTCCGGTGTTGTTTTAAATAACAGCGCCCGCCCGGGGCCGTCATCCCGCCCCGCTATGGTGATCAATTTCATATCCAGAAGCTTTTTCATAACGCCGTCAGAATTAACACCGCGAATAGCTGAAACTTCAACCCGGCTGATCGGCTGTTTGAACGCGACAATAGCCAAAGCTTCCAGAGCGGCACGGGATAATCTTGAGCTGGCTCGTTCTTTGAGCATCTGGCCGATATACGAAGCAAATTCTGGTTTTGTGGCAAACTGATAACCGCCTGCCACTTTTTGTAAAATGATGCCCCGGTTCTGTGACTGTTCTTCCAAAGAACAAAGCGCCTGTTCTAATTCTTCTTTTGAAATGTCTTTGACAATTTTCTGGATGTTTTGAAAACGCAAAGGCGAATCAGAGGCGAAAATCAAGGCTTCAAGAAGCTGTTGTAACTGGTTTTGCTCCATCTATGCGCGCTAAATATATTTCTCCAAAAACGTCCTGTTGAGAAGCTCGTATTTCATGTTGGCGAATGAGTTCCAAAATAGCAATAAATGTCACAATCCATACGATCTTGTCATCTTTATCATTAAAGAGTTGAGAAAACTCGATTTTATTGTGCTCTTTTAATTTTTGCTGAACATACTGGATTCGTTCTTCAACATTAACACTGATGTCCTGAACATGGTGGTATGACACTTTTTCACGTGATTCAGCCATCTTTTTAAATGCTGCAATCAAATCAAAAAGCGTCACCTCAGAACTGTTGATAATTTCTTCAGTGATATTGCTGCGCTCGAACTTGAATGATCCACGCGGAAAAAACTGCTTGGCTTTTTGTTCCTGATCCGCCAGTCTTGTCGCGACTTCTTTGAAACGTTTATAATCGAGCAGGCGGTAAACCAGTTCCTGTCGCGGGTCTTCAACGTCTTCGAGTTCTTCATTGTCCGGTTTCGGCAGTAGCATCTGGGCTTTGATGCGCATCAATGTTGAAGCCATAAAGATAAAATCGCCAGCAGCTTCAATATCCAGCAATTTTATGACATCAATGTATTCAAGGTATTGATGCGTGATCGTTGAAATGGGGATTTCATAGATATCAATTTCATTTTTTTTGATGAGAAAAAGAAGGAGATCCAACGGTCCTTCAAACGCATCGAGCTTTACTTTATATGTCATAAAAGCCAGCGACTATACTACAAATTAAAAGCCGCATTGTATGCGGCTTTGCCAGTTAAAACAAGGAGCAACCGTTTTCGCGTTTTACGCATTGCGTCTCATAAAATACAGACAAACTTTAATTTATATAAAAATGTTCCAAGACGCAAGTTTTTTTTCGTTAGTTTATTTAAGAGGTATCTTTTCAGCCTCATAAATCAACATGATAGGAATATCGTCTTCAATACGGTAACGTAATCCTACAAACGAGTCTGAGGTGACACCGCATTCTTTATTTGTGCAATTACCGTTTTTGTCCACCGGCATGCCGCATTCTGGACAGTGCTTATTCATGCAAGTGAGCGTATCTTTTTCTGAATCATAGTCCAGATCGCCTTTGCAGGACGGACACGCCAGGACATTTAAAAGTTCTTCACTGAGCATTATTCCTCCAAACTAAAAAATGACATGTTATTCTCTGTATTCTCCCATCAAAGCGAATTTTTCTACACGTTGTTCTATTAACAGACTCGGTGTAATTTTTAGCAATTCTGTCAATTCCTCTTTGATCCTTTTTTTCAGAATGGCAGCCGCTTTATTAAAATCGCTGTGCGCTGCACCGAGAGGTTCTTCGATGATACCATCGATAAGTTTTAGCTTTTCCATATCTTGAGCAGTGATTTTCATGGATTCGGCAGCTTGCTGTGCTTTACTGGAATCTTTGAACAAAATCGCGGCACATCCTTCAGGTGAAATCACCGAATACCAGGTATTTTCCATCATCAGCACACGGTCGCCAACGCCAATACCGAGCGCCCCGCCGCTAGCGCCTTCTCCAATGATAATGACCAGGATAGGAACCGGCAGTCTTGCCATCTCGAATAAATTACGCGCTATAGCTTCTCCCTGTCCGCGCTCTTCTGCACCGATTCCCGGAAATGCTCCTGGTGTATCCACCAGAGTAATGATAGGACGATTATATTTGGCTGCCAGTTTCATCACTCGCAGCGCTTTGCGGTAGCCCTCCGGATGCGCCATGCCAAAGTTGCGGCGCAGCTTTTCCTTAGTCTCCCTGGCTTTTTGATGGCCCACGATAGCAACAGGCATATCATCCAGTTTGCCGATTCCTGCCACCATGGCAGGATCGTCTGCGTAGTTTCGGTCACCGTGAAGCTCGATAAAATCGGTGAGCATGCGTTCGATGTAATCCAGCGTGTACGGCCGTTCCGGATGCCGTGCCAACTGGTAGCGCTGCCAACGGGTTAATTTCGAATATGTTTCTTTGCGCAACTTTGAGGCCTTGGCTTCCAGTCGCTTGATTTCCTTGTTTATTTCAAAATCATTATTATTTGAGAACTCGCCAAGTTCGGCAATTTTTTTCTCTATTTCAATGATTGGTTTTTCAAAGTCCAGTATGACTTTGGCCATATCAATCCTCTTATTCATTTAAAACAGATTTGATTAAAATTTCCATATCTAACAAAAGGCTGTAATTTTTCAGATAATACAAATGAAAACGTTCGCGGTCTTCTTTTGACAGATTATGATCTTTGTAAATTTGCTCCAACCCCGTGAGGCCGGGTTTTATGGACAGGCTGATTTTGTTGTCATTTGTGACAGAAGAAAAAGGATCCCTGCCAACAAGGCTCATGTCACCCTGAAGGATACTAAAAAAAAGCGGCACGGTTCGCCAGCGGTTTGACTGAAAAGTTTTAATGATTGTCGTTTTCTTTTTTCTTGTCAACAGTTTATGCTGTTGAAGCGGTACGCGACAAAGTCGCAGAACGAGATAAAGCGGCCCTACAATAACGAGTGATAAAAGAGCCAGAAAAAAATCAAACTGTCTTTTTAACATTGGATTAGCGCCAGTGTGCAGTTTATATTCCAGATCAACAAAAGGAATATCCTCAATGTAATCTGTCGTCGCTTTGCCGATCACCACATCGATATTACTGGGGACCATTTTGAAATTGATTTGAGATTTTTGCGAATCTGCCATGGCTGACAGCATTTTATCGTACGGGAGACGGTCTGTGGAAAAAATCACGTCATGGACTTTTTCGCGCCGGATAATTTCCGGCAGTTGTTCAAGAACGCCGACTACCGGTACATTTTCAATTTTAGATTGGGAAAATTCATTGCCGGTCAAAACAACCCCGGTAATTGAATACATGCCGTTTATGTCTTTACGAAATTTGGAGATGATTTTCCGGGTTGTCGCTTTGTCGCCTACGATAATTGTTTGCCGGCGCAAAAGAGAATTGCGTATGGATTGCGGTAGCCAGGTGACGCCATTGTGCGCCATGTAATTTACAACAAACCGCCAGCCAGGAAGCAGCAATGTATTAAAGACACCGGCTAAAAGAACCACAGCTCTGGAGAATCCGTACTGGTTAAAGAAAAATGTCAGTGCGCTATTGATGACCAGTCCGACGAAAACAGCGATGAGGGCTTTGGGCACGGATAATCTGTTTTTGGCGTACAAACCCAAACTGGAAAAACAGAGCAGCCACACAAGACTGTAAACGATATGAACAATGAGAAATGGCGACGATGGAAAATTCGGGTTGAAACGTATATAAATCGCTGCTGACAGCGAACCTGTCATGAAAAGGAAATCGATGAGCGGCCATATCAGTTTTTGAAATGCTGTAGAGATGAATGAAAAAGCAGCGCTGGCATAAATAGCAATGATAAGTATCCAGGAGGGCAGGACAGCGGTGCCTTTTTTGAAATGTTTTTGCACAAATAGCCGCATCGCCTCATAGAAAAGCCGCCGCTGCTGAAAAGGACTCTTTTTAGAACTCTCGCCTTTAAAATGAATGATTTGAGTATACGGGACATAGTAAATGCCAAATCCCTGCTCACGGATTCGATAGCACCAATCCAGGTCTTCACCATACATAAAAAATGACTCGTCCAATCCGCCTATCCGTTGCAACACCTTTCTGCGCACCATCATAAAAGAGCCGGAAATCGCTTCTACCTCGGAAACTTTATTTTCATCTAAAAACGTCAGATTATAGCGACCAAAGAGCCGGCTTTGGGGAAACAGCTTTGCCAGCCCGATTATTTTGGTAAACGCCACCCAGGGTGTCGGATAACTGCGACGGCACGCCAACTGCAATGATCCGTCAGGATTTAAGATTTTACAGCCAACGCAACCGGCACGGGGATGGTTTTCAAAGAACTCTAATAGCACAGAAAATGTATCTTCCTGTACAATCGTATCCGGATTGATGAGACAAATGAAATCGCCCTGGCTTTGTTGAATCGCCTGGTTGTTAGCTCGTGCAAATCCAGCATTCCGGTCATTTGCGATGATCTTCACTGACGGAAACCTGTTTTTGATGTATTGCACCGTTCCATCAGAAGAAGCGTTATCCACGACAATAATTTCGTAAGAAATATGCTTTGCCGCTTTTTGAAGAGAGATTAGCGCTTGTTCGAGGAACTCTCTGACATTGTAACTGACTATGATAATACCAAGTGTCATCACACATTATCCGGATAAAACAATGTACAAAAACCTCTTTCCAGAATCAAACAAATTATGAATCGTCTTCAGCCTGTTATTCTGATTGTTTTGTGTGAAATTTGTTCGAAAAGAATCGTGTATAATTTATCTATTTTTCCAAAGATTTGAATATGAGAAGAATTTTTCAGAGAGTCAATATATAAAAAAGCCGATATGGTTTTCATATCGGCTTTTCGGCATCCCGTAGGGGAGTCGAACCCCTGTTGCAGGAATGAAAATCCTGAGTCCTAACCACTAGACGAACGGGACATATTTTTTATTCTCGCGGGTGAGCGACGGGATTTGAACCCGCGACCGCCAGGGCCACAACCTGGAGCTCTAGCCTACTGAGCTACGCCCACCATTTGTAAATTGAATGAAAAAACTAAAGTCTTTAAATATATTTATTTTTTAGTTGAAAGTCAAGTTTAAAATATGCGCAATAGAAATACCTCAGTTATAATTCCAACAATGGGTCACAAAACTTGGGAATAACACATTATAATTTCCAAATTTATAAAATGATACAACATTGATGCAGAAAAGATTTGTGACCCATTGTTTAGTTTAGATAGAGCATATCAACCGATAACTGAGCTTATACGCGCAATAAAGCACATTTTCTTAATAAAAAATCGACTCCTATCGCCAGTAGAATACCGAATAAATAATATACCAAATCCAACGGATCAAAAGCAGAACCTAAAATGAAAACATAAGGTTCCGGCAAATCCCATGACCGTGGAAGTCCTGTGAGCTGAAAAGTTTCCACAGTTATGGCAATTATGGCGATAATACAGGCTTTTATCCATGGCGACGTTGATGGTAAAAGGATACTTGTCCAAAAATACAAACACGCGACAATGAAAAAATCACCAAAGTAAGCATCAATATAATGGCCATGTGGACCGGAGTAGTATTTTGAGGCAAATGCTCCGGCTAAAAATAACAAGGAAAGTAAAAGAGCCCACAATCGATAGTTATGCATTTATTTGACAATCTTGTGCAGTAATCTCATTTGTTCGTCGTTGCCAAGGGCAAGTATGATATCATCCGCTTCTAAAACTGTGTATCCGGGAGGATTGATAATCATCTGGCTATCTTTTTCTATGCCAATCACCAGGCCGCCGTTTGTGTACCATTTGATATACGATTCATCGAGCCGTTTCCCAACAAGATCGCTGGACTTTTGAATTTTCAGTTTCTCAATTTCCAGACCATAATCGTGGCCAATTTGAAACATGTCTACAAATTCTATAATATGCGGTTGAACCAGATGAGACACCATACGGCGCGCTCCTATTTCAAAAGGGGAGACCACGGCCGAAGCTCCGACCCGCAGCAATTTTTTACGGGATGATTCGTCCGTGCCTCTGGCGATGATAGTAATATTCTCATTCAATGTGCGCGCAGAAAGGACAAGATAAACATTGGCCGAATCGTCCGAAATAGCGCTGATAAGACCTTTGGCGTTTTTTATTCCACCTTTGATTAAAATATCATCTTCCGAAGCATCGCCCACAGCAGCTAAATATCCCAGTGCAAGAGCTTCATCCATTTTGTCTTCATCTTTATCCAGAACAATGAACGGTTCGTTAACTTCACTCAAATAACTGCAGATGCTTCGGCCGATTTTGCCGTAGCCACACACAATGATATGATTTTTTAAATTGGTAATTTCTTTTACCATTTTGCGACCTCGCAGCATATTTAACAGTTGTCCCTCGGTGATAAATGCGACAATATTTCCTATGGCATAGCCGCCAATGCCAATACCGCTAATTATCAGAAAGATGGTAAAGACGCGGCCTGTTTCGCTGAGGATATGAACTTCCCGGTAACCAACCGTGGCAATGGTAATAACGGTCATGTACAACGAGTCCATGAACCTCCAGCCTTCGATGATAAAATAGCCGGTCGTACCAACAAAGATTACTAAAATGAGTAGCAGTCCGGCAAGAATAAAGCGGCGAAGCACCAGCGCATAATTGGGCGGTGATTTAGATAATTGCCGAATTTTTATTGGCGGTTTTGCTATCATTGCACAACCCTGAAAAATCTCTGCAACCGGTTGAGCAAAAACACGTTTGTAAAAAGTTCAAAGTGCTTATATTTTCTGATAAAAGCGGACATCAGGAGAGACACAAAAATTTAGAAATAATTAACCGAATCTAAACCATTCGGACATTTTTATTTTCGCAATCAAGAATGTTCTGCCCAGCTCTTGATTTGTAGATTGTTAACCGATTTCCGGTCAATGGCTTCGACAAACCGTTGCGCTAACTGAAGATTTGTCAGTAACGGTATGGCAAAATCAACTGCGCGGCGCCGGATGATATAGTCGTTGGTTAGTTCTTCTTCCTGAAAATTTTTCGGGATATTGATGACCAAATCAATTTTGCCGTCTTCGAGATAATCAATCACATTTGGTTTCTCTTTGGACAGCGGCCAGTGAAGTTTCTGCACTTTAAAACCGTTGGATTGCATGAACGCAGCGGTTCCTTCTGTTGCAAAAAAGTTCATGCCCAATTTTTTCATGATGTGTGTACTTTTGAGAAAATCGGCTTTGTATTCGATTGGTCCCGTTGACAGCAGTACATTTTTAACTGGCAGCTTGTAACCGACAGAAAGCAGCGCTTTCAGAAACGCTTCTTCGAAATCATCGCCCAAACAAGCTACTTCTCCGGTCGATGCCATTTCTACACCGAGCGTAGGGTCTGCGCCTATGAGCCGGGTGAAGGAAAACTGTGGTGCTTTTACGCCGACATATTCCAGGTCGAACACAGAGCGGTCAATTTTTGCTACGTGATGACCCAAAATTACTCTTGTAGCAATGTCAATAAAATTGACTTTGAAGATTTTCGAAACAAACGGGAAACTCCGTGAAGCACGCAAATTGCACTCAATGACTTTGACGTCGTTATCTTTGGCTACAAATTGCATATTGAACGGACCGTTAATCCTGAGCGCCTGGGCAATTTGCCGGGCAATTTTTTTGACCCGCCGGGTGGTTTCGAGGTACGTGCGCTGCGGCGGCAACACCATAGTGGCGTCACCAGAGTGTACACCTGCATTTTCCACGTGTTCGCTGATGGCATAGACGAGCAATTCACCTTCCTGTGCCACAGCATCGATTTCGATTTCCTTGGCATCTTCAATAAATTTGGAAATTACCACCGGATGATCTGAGGAAATATCAGAAGCTTTGGTTAGAAATTTTTTCAGCTCTTCGTCAGTTGACGCCACGCTCATGGCTGCGCCACTCAATACGTAGGAGGGACGGACAAGAACCGGATAACCTACAGACTGGGCAAATTCAATGGCGCCTTCCACCGACTGCAATTCCGCCCATTTGGGCTGATCGACTTTGAGCTCGTCCAGTAACGCGGAAAATTTGTGCCGGTTCTCTGCATTGTCGATGTTTTTCGGCGACGTGCCCAAAATATTGACACCTGCCTTGTCGAGACGCACGGCCAGGTTGTTAGGAATCTGCCCGCCCATTGACAGGATAACGCCGGCCGGTTTTTCCTTTTGATAAATGTCCAGAACGGTCTCGAAACTCAGTTCATCAAAATACAATTTATCGCATTCATCGTAATCTGTACTCACGGTTTCCGGATTATAGTTGACCATAATAGTCTGGTAATTCAATGTATTGAGTGTCATCACCGAGTTTACGCAGCACCAGTCAAATTCTACAGAGCTGCCAATGCGGTAAGCACCGCCGCCGAGAACCATCACGGAATTGCGTTCTAAAAATGACAAATCATCTTCAGAACCATTATAAGTGAGATAAAGATAGTTCGTTTGTGCCGGATATTCCGCAGCCAACGTATCGATCTGTTTGACACATGGCACCAGGCCATAGGCTTGCCGGAGTTCACGCACTTTTATCTCGTTTTGTTGCAGCGCTCTGGCGATCTGTTCGTCAGAGAAACCGTTTTGCTTGGCTTCGAGCAATAAATCCTGGTGACAGCGCTGCTCGCCAATTTGAGTGAGACGCTGCTCTATATCGACAATATTTTTTATTTTATAGAGAAACCACTTGTCGATATACGAGAGATTGTGAATTTCATCGATGGATAATCCGGCTTTTAACGCCTCGGGCACGGCAAAAATGCGCATGTCTGTGGGTTCTGCCAGTTCTTTTTTGATATTTTGAACCTTGATCTGACGGTTGAGCACAAGACCGCTGGCGCCGATTTCCAGCATACGCAATCCTTTTTGCAGCGCTTCAGTGAATTTGCGGCCAATGGCCATGACTTCACCTACCGATTTCATGCCGGAACCAATGCGGTTGGATACCTGGCGGAATTTTTTCAGGTCCCAGCGCGGAATTTTCACCACTACATAATCCAGCGCCGGTTCAAAACTGGATTTTGTGACTTTGGTAATCGAATTGGGCACTTCGGTCAGGCTATAGCCAAGTGCCAGTTTTGCCGCAATGGCAGCCAGAGGATAGCCGGTGGCTTTGGATGCCAGTGCAGAACTCCTGGACAGGCGCGCATTAATCTCAATGACCCGGTAGTCATCGGTTTTCGGATCAAGCGCGTACTGGATATTACACTCGCCAACAATGCCGAGGTGCCGGACCGTGCGAATAGCAATTTCTCTGAGCTTGTGATATTCGTGATTATTTAACGTTTGGCTGGGTGCGACAACAATACTCTCTCCGGTATGAATTCCCATTGGATCGAGATTTTCCATGTTACACACTGAAAGGCAATTATCAAATTGATCGCGAACAATTTCATATTCGACTTCTTTCCAGCCAAGCAGATATTCTTCAACTAAAATTTGCTTGGTGTACGAAAGCGCTCTTTGCGCCACGTCTTTGACTTCTTTTTCATCTTGGCAGAGACCGGAACCCAATCCACCAAGAGCAAACGCAATTCGAATCATCACCGGATAGCCAATTTCGCTGGCACGTGACAAAGCATCCTCGACCGTTTCCACAGCAAAACTTCGCGCTGTTTTTACGTTGACTTGTTTGAGTTTGTGGAGGAACAAATCCCGGTCCTCGGTGTTGCGGATCGCTTCAACTGGAGTCCCCAGAACCTTGACGCCATACCGGGCCAGCACGCCGTTTTCTTCAAGGTCCATGCCGCAGTTCAAGGCGGTCTGGCCGCCAAAACCGAGAAGAATACCGTCCGGTTTTTCTTTGTCTATGACCTGTTCCACAAAATAGGGCGTAACTGGCAGAAAATAGACCTGGTCTGCCAGATGATCAGACGTTTGTATAGTTGCAATATTCGGATTAACCAGAACCGTGTAAACGCCCTCTTCTTTGAGTGCTTTAATAGCCTGACTTCCGGAATAATCGAATTCACCTGCTTCACCGATTTTCAATGCCGAACTTCCAAGGATTAATATTTTTTTCGGTTTATCGATCATTCAATCATCCTTTTAAAATCGTCAAATAAAAGTCCTGTATCTACCGGGCCGGGGGCTGCTTCCGGGTGGAACTGGACGCTTTTGAACGGTTTTTCTTTATGCCGGATACCTTCGTTTGTACCGTCATTTGCATTGACAAACCAGGGTTCCCAGCCCTGGGGCAAGCTGCGGCCATCAACGCAAAATCCATGGTTTTGCGATGTAATGTAACATCTTTTTGTCCCGACTTCCACTGATGGCTGATTTTGGCTGCGGTGGCCGAATTTCAGTTTGTACGTATCAGCTCCGGCCGCAAGGGCGAGAATCTGATTGCCCATGCAAATGCCAAAGACTGGTTTTTCACGCTCAATAACTTTTCTGACAATGTTAATTGTTTCCCGGTATATCTTGGGATCGCCGGGACCGTTGGATATCATGACACCGTCGTATTCTTCGCCGCTGAAATCGTAATTCCATGGTACGCGTTTTACCCGCACATCCCGGCGGGTTAAGCAGCGCACTATATTGTCTTTGGCACCGCAATCTACCAACACCACTTTATGAGCGCCGCTGCCATATTCAACCGGTTCCTTGATGCTCACTTTTGCCACCAGATTCAATTTGTTTGGATCGAAGAAATCGAGTTTTTCGGTAAAAAATACCAGTCGGCCCAACATGGTGCCTTCCTCGCGGAGGCGCTTTGTCAGCATACGAGTGTCAATGTCGTATAAAGCCGGAACATCGTTTTCTAAAAGCCAGTCGGATAAACTTTTTGCCGCGCTCCAGTGGCTGTAATCAAATGAATAATCCGAGACAATGAGACCGGAAACCTGGATGCGCGATGATTCAAACCATTCTTCAAGCTGGTTCACCATATTCGATTTTGGGATACCGTAATTGCCGATAAGCGGATAGGTAAGCACCAGAATCTGGCCATAATAGGAAGGATCTGTCATGCTTTCCGGATAGCCTACCATGCTTGTATTGAAAACCACTTCACCAGCAACAGATTTTTGGGCGCCAAAAGAATATCCGGTAAAGACCGAACCATCTTCTAATTCCAGGCGCGCTTTTATTTTTTTATTCCGCATAATAAATGAATAACCTTATCGATATTTTGTTACGGGTAACAGGACTAAAAGCCGATGTTAACAGGAATAATTTCAGATATATCAATTTAACGATATAAAGATAAATTCACAACGATAAATTAACGTGCCCGGAAATATCTCAGTTACAATTCCAACAATGGGTCACAAAACTTGGGAATAACACATTATAATTTCCAAATTTATAGAATGATACAACATTGATGCAGAAAAGATTTGTGACCCATTGTTTAGTTTAGATAGAGCATATCAACCGATAACTGAGCTTATACCGTGCCCGAGTTATACTATGGCCTGAATTTTGCAAAATGCTGATGAGTAATGAATTTAATTTTCTGCATTGAATATTTTGTTTGACAAATTTCACGTTATTGATATATTTATGTAAACCAGTATAGTTGTCATGTATGGAGTAATGAATGGGTAAGATATTAGTCATTGATGACGAAGAGAACATCCGGGAAATTCTAAAAGAGATGTTAGAGATTGACGGACATGAGGTTATCGTCGCCAATAATGGTAAAGAGGGCCTGGACGCGACAAATGACGATCACTTTGACGTGGTAATTACAGATATTTTCATGCCGGAAGAGGACGGTATTGAAATTATCATGAAAATGAAAAAAAACGATCCGGAAATGAAAATTATTGCCATATCTGGTGGAGGATACTTTGATCCGGCAGGATCACTCAAGACAGCAGAGCTGTTAGGTGCAAAGTATACCATTAACAAACCTTTTGATATGCAGGATCTATTATCCAAGGTGAATAGTTTGCTCTAATCTTTTCTTATTCGGCGTAAGAGAGATTGTAAAATAGCAAGAACGGACGTAAAAATATAGCTACACAGAGGGGAAATTCGATAGAGGTCGTCCATTGGACCTAAAATCTATCGAGGTTTTCCGTGAGAACTCGAAATCTCATCTTGCAAGACAAGAAACTTTCCTTTCTTCGAACAAATTCGAATTTAGAGGTTGTTGAAGTTCAGTTTGAAAATGTGACATCAAATATCAGCAAAGATGATATTCTGGGTAGCAAACTGGACAATTTTGTACCGCGGTTCAAAAATTCCCACCAAATTTTCAAAGACATCATCGCTGGTCATCTTTCCAGGTATGATCTGAAACATACCAGACTGCCCCATTCCAATGAATCAGACTTTTATAACATCAGCATGATACCGGTTAATGAGAATGGAAAGATTGACGGGATTGTGGTTATCATAGAAAATGTTTCCGAATGGGTGGAACTGCACCAGGGTCTGGAAGAGAGCCGCAACGAATTGGATCATACCAGGAAAGAGCTTTCGCAAAAAGCTGAAGAATTGCGCGATCAAATCAATGAAAATAAAAAAACTCAACAGTGGCTGCAACTGCATTCCGATGTGCTGGAAATTATTCTAAATACAGTTCCTGCCTGCATTTATTTTAAAGATAAAAAAGGCTACATTAAAAGGGCAAACAAACAGTTCCTCGATAGTATCGGTTATGAAAAAGATCAGGTTATTGGTGTAAAAGAAGACCAATTTTTTCAACACATTTCGACACAGGAAAGTGCAGATTTCGATTCGCTCAAAAATGAAAGCTGGCTGCAGGGAAATGTTGAGAAAATTGTAACAAAGAACGGCACTAAATGGATTCGAGTGAATACTATTAGTTATTCGAACAAAAATGGAGAAATGTACGGTGACATTGTTTTCATAAACGACATTACCAGAGATAAACAAGTGATGGAAGAACTGGCACATGAAAAAACACTTTTAACAGCACTTTTGGATCACATTCCGGATACCATTTATTTCAAGGATGCACAGAGCCGTTTTATTCGGATCAACCAGGCCCAGGCGAATGCACTGGGCATTGATTCTCCTGACCAGGCTATCGGAAAAACCGATTTTGATTTTTTCGCCAAAGACATGGCCAAAGAAGCTTATGATGATGAACAACGTATTCTAAAAACAGGTGAAGCTTTAATTCGCAAAGTTGAAAAAGTGAAACGTCCTGACGGATGGTACCGATGGATGTCTGTGACCAAAGTGCCCTTTCGCGATAAAAAAGGCCAGATCGCCGGCATGATTGGCATCTCTCGCGATATCACTGAATTCCGTCAGGCTCGTGAAGAACTTGAAAAGAAAAACAAGAAACTAAACGAAGCAAAGAGAATGGCAGAAGAAGCAACACGCGCACGCTCAGAATTTTTGGCAAACATGAGTCATGAAATCCGCACCCCAATGAACGGTGTTTTGGGCATGGCTAATCTTTTATTGCAGACAGATCTGACAGACGAACAAAAGGAATATGCTCAAGTCATTAGAAACAGTGGTGACTCTCTTTTGGTTGTGATTAACGATATTCTTGATTTTTCGAAAATCGAATCTGGCAAGGTCGAACTGGATTACGATGAATTTTATTTGCGCACCTGCATTGAAGAAGTGCTTGATCTTCATGCCAGCAATGCAGAGAGCAAGAACCTGGAATTAGGCTATTATATTGAAGGGCCCACCCCAACTATCATCAAAAGTGACAAAACGCGTTTAATGCAAATCATGAACAATCTGGTAAGCAATGCCATCAAATTTACACCGCAAGGGGAAGTGATTGTTACAGTGAGCAGCACCCAACTCAATGAAGGCCATTACAAGCTCATCTTTAAAATCAAGGACACGGGCATTGGTATCTCAAAAGAAGCTCAACAAAGGCTGTTTCAATCTTTCCATCAGGTTGATGCGTCTATCACCCGCCGGTACGGAGGAACCGGTCTCGGATTGGCTATTAGCAAACGGCTGGCCGAGTTGATGGGGGGATCCATGGGACTCGAAAGCGAATTGGGCCATGGATCAACATTCTACTTTACGATACAGGTTGAAGGTAAAAATATGGAAAAAGGCGAAAACGCTCCGTTTGCAAGACCGGAGCTGACCGGCAAGCGCGTACTCATCGTAGACGATAATGATACCAACCGCCGGATTTTAGCGCTGCAAGCCATGTCCTGGGGAATGGTGCCAACAGATTCGGATTCCGGGGCAAAAGCTCTAAAGATCATTAAAAGCGGTAAAAGTTTTGACATTGCTTTTATTGACATGATGATGCCGGGGATGGATGGTATTACCCTTGCCAAACAAATCGACAAGGTGTTGAAAGGACACTCTTTCCCCAAAATCTTGTTAACATCTATCGGCTGGCACGGAGATCCGAAACAGATTCGGGAAGCTAACATCGATGTCCATCTCTCCAAACCTGTACGCCAATCGCAGCTCTATGAGATCATGCTGGATTTGTTCACAAAAGTAAAGAGACCAAAAGTAAAGTCCACAGACACAACATTTAAACTGGATGTGAAAATGGGGAAAAAATATCCTCTCGATATCCTCGTGGCTGAAGACAATACCGTTAATCAAAAATTTGCTTTGCGGGTTTTGCAGAAACTGTCTTATGATGCTGATGTAGTGTCTAACGGCGAAAAGGTACTCGAGGCTATGGAAAAGAAAAAATATGATCTTATTCTCATGGATATACAAATGCCGGTCATGGACGGTATTCAGGCGACCAAAGAGATTTACGAGCGTTACGGCCAAAACCGGCCATGGATCATCGCGTTAACCGCGCATGCCATGGCAGGCGACCGGGAAAAGTACCTTAAATACGGCATGGACGAGTACATCAGCAAGCCCATTCAAATAACCGATTTGGTCGATGCTCTGAAAAAATGCCAGGGCAATCCAGATAATAATGGAAAAAAAGAAAAGGTTGAAAAAATGGATTCACAATCAGTACCTAATGCACAGGACAAGCCAGATGTATCAAAAGGTAAAAAACTAAAAGAACCAAATAGCCATGTTATCGATGTGGATGTTATGAAAGAGAATATTGGTCTCGATGATAAGGAATTTATGGAAGACATGATAAATGTGTTCATTGAAGAAACTGAAAAGCTGATAAAAGAACTCGATGAGGCCCTGCAGCACAAGGATATGGGCGCTATGACCCGGGTCGCTCACACATTGAAATCGAGCAGCGCAACACTCGGCGCTATGAACCTGTCAGGTTTATCCAAAGAGTTGGAAATGACATGCAAAAAGAACGAGCTGAACCATGCAGCAGACCTGAGCAAAGAGGTCAAGAGAGCCACTCATGAGGTGATGGATGAACTGCAGAGTATGCTCTAAATCCAGTGCCTTTGCTCGTGATAATTAAGGGATAAATGATTTTAAATCATTGGAACGGCACTATTATGAATGGTAAACAAAAAACAACGGTGTCCAGGCCAACCATCCTGGTGGTTGATGATTCTATCTTTGCATTAAGGCTTTTGGAGCGAAAGATAAAATCAAGAAATAATTATGATGTCATCTCAACGTCTAATGGTAATGATGCAATTCGGCTTTTACGTGAGTATAATTTTGACCTGGTTATTACAGACAAAGTCATGCCTTCCATAGATGGTATTAATTTGACACGACACATAAAGGAGAATTATAAAAGCACCGGTATTATTATGATGAGCAGCCATTCTTCTGTTGATGACGCTGTAAAAGCAGTCAAGACTGGTGCAGAAGAATACCTGGAAAAACCGATAAAAGACGATGATCTTTTTACAGCCATTAAAAGCGCTCTGGAAAAAGTGCGCCGTCAAAAGTACATTGCCGAGACAAAGCAAAAACTCACAGCCAACGCTCATAATATAATCGGCGACTCTGAGCCTATGAAACGGGTGCTGGATGATATTGCCAAAGCAGCTACAATTCCTGCAACTGTACTTATTACGGGTGACAGTGGCACCGGCAAAGAACTGGTAGCACGCGCCATCCACAAAACAAGTCCGCGCGCTTCTAGACCTTTTGTGGCAGTGAATTGCAGCGCTATACCAGAATCGCTCATGGAAAGTGAATTGTTCGGCAATGTCAAAGGTGCATACACCGGAGCCAGCCAAACCCGTGAAGGATTTTTTGAAAAGTCAGATACCGGCACCATCTTTTTAGACGAGATTAGCAACACCAGCCGTCCGACGCAGTCCAAATTGTTACGGGTGCTGCAGGAAAAAGAAATTGTCAAAGTCGGGTCTAATCATCCTCAAAAAGTAGATGTGAAAATAATAACCGCTACAAATATTAATCTGTGGGATATGGTCAGGGAGGGGAATTTTCGGGAAGATTTGTATTACCGGATCAATGTGTTGAATATCAAATTACCCAGGCTGAGCGAACGTGGCGATGATATCTATCTGTTGGCAAATTATTTCATAAAAAAATATGCTGCCGAATACAATAAAAAGCCACCTAAATTAACCGAAGATGCATACGAGGTTTTCAAAAATTATTCCTGGCCCGGCAATGTAAGAGAGCTGGAAAATCTGGTACAGCGGCTGGTCGTTATGACAGATTCACGGCGCATTGATATCCCGGATTTGCCGGAAAATATGCGCTATTCGGTGCGTCATACAACAATGGCGCTGCGGAGTTTGGAAGATGTTGAAGCAGAGCATATCACCCGCGTCCTCGAACACACCAGCGGCAATAAAACCAAAGCAGCGAACATTTTAGGGATTGACAGAAAAACACTGCGGGAAAAAGTAAAAAGATACAATATCCTCTCTTAAGTGCTTAATACACAGCATCTTCTATTTGGTTATAAAAATAGGGGGGTTATTTAATTTTCACCCCTAAAATGACCGGCGCGTAAATGGAAATATCTTTTGTAAAAAGGGCGTGCAAACGAACCTGAACATCTAAAGACGTTCCGCTTCCCATTTCAATATTAAATCCAAGCCCAAAGCCAGCGCCGGGTACCGTATCTGATTGCTTCTTTTCTGTGTATGTTTTTTGTTCTGTAAAGATTTTTTTTTCGGTAACCAACTTGTTGGCAACGCACACACCCCCGGTTAAAAAGGGTATCACTTTATCAGATTGGTCTGTTGGCATATAGACTTTGGCATTCGCCCATAACTCAGCAATATGTGTGTCGCCGTCAGTAACAGAAGCATAAGCGGTTTTGTCCGTAATGGTCTCAATGTATCTGGTGTCATCAAGAGCCAGATTGTCGTAGAACAGCAGTCCTTGAAGTTCAAACCGTTCCGTTAGTGGAAAGCCCACAGCCACGCCGATGTTATAGCCAGAGCGCCAATACTGACTAAATTCTTCCGGCGCGAACGGTTTTGACAAACCGGTGTTGAAATAAAATACTGGCATGGCTGAAAGGCTCGAGAAAACGGCTAATATCACAAAAAGAGTTATACATACTTTGTTCATTTTGCATTCCTCCACCACATCGTCCACAATTCTGATAGCACAGATTTATTAAACATTTACAACGAGTAAATTACATATTGCCATTTTAAAAACCAAATATTTTCCTTACCGATTTGTAAAAGTTCACGGATAGGAGAAAGTCTTTGCAGCATTACAAAAGTGAAAAAGCCCGTTATGTCGAGAAATTTTTAACCCCGAGCTAAAGCTCGGGGCAATTTTTTAGCCCCGACTTTTAAGGGTTATTACCGAGATTCTTTAATAGACACTTTAGTGACCAAATATTAAAACGCCCACCCAAGACTGAGCTTTTACACAGATTTAAAATCAAAAGCTGAAATAAAAAACCGGTTGGCGGACCGGGCTTGCATGTCAAGCACTCTGTGCATTGTCAGGTTCTTCTGGCATAATAATCATCAGAACGATGTAAAGGATGATACCAAGGACAAGGTGCGTGAAAACCGTAAATAAAACATAACCGATTCGCACCAGAGACACATCGACATTCCAATACTCTGTCAAACCAGCGCACACACCGCCGATTTGTTTTTCTTGTTTTTTGCGGAAAATGGTTGTGGTCTTTTTCTTTTCTGTCGTTTCCTTGCCCTGGCGGGTCACGTAGAAAATGTATCCCAGGCCGATCAAGATGAGTAAAATCGGCCAGACAATATCCCAGTGAAATCTCCAGAACCAAAACCAGTTCGGCGGAAAAAAGAACGGAAAAAAATTTTTGCTTGTATTTTAATTGAAAAATAATCATACTATTGGCTGGTAAAAATCATGTAAACTGAAAAAGAGTAAAACAGAAAGGGAGCAAATATGAGCACATCAATTAGTCGCCGTGAATTTTTAAAAGATGTTTCAATTGCCGGAGCCGGGTTTTTGACTGCCAGCGCATTTTTACACATTCCAGCAAAACTTTGGGCGTCGACAAGTTCGATGAAACTCGGACTTGTCACTTATTTATGGGGTAAGGATTGGGACGTGCCCACACTAATCGCCAATTGTGAAAAGGCAGATTTTGCAGCGATTGAGCTGCGTGCGCATCATGCTCACGGCGTTGAACCGTCCCTGTCTGCGGCAGAACGCGATGAGGTGAGAAAACGATTTGCCGATAGCCCTGTTACCTGTGTTGGCTACGGCTCCAACCAGGAATATCATTCACCAGACCCAGATGAACTGCAAAAGCAAATTGAGGGAACCTACGAGTTGATCAAGCTTTGCCACGATATCGGTGCCAGCGGACTCAAGGTCAAACCGAACACATTGCCGGACGGGGTGGAGCCTGAAAAATCGATTGCACAGATTGGTTCATCTTTGAACAAAGTCGGCAAATATGCGCAAAATTACGGCCAGGAAATTCGCGTTGAAGTCCATGGCCGTAAAACCTCGCTACTGCCGGTGATGAAAAAGATTTTCGAACATGTTTACGAACCCAACGTTGGTATTTGCTGGAATTGCAATGACCAGGATTTGGCTGATCCCGGTTTGGAAGCAAATTTCGATATGGTCAAGAAATGGTTCGGCTCAACTGTTCACGTTCGGGAATTTGATGTGGGTAATTATCCGTATCAACAGCTTTTCAATCTTTTCACGGATATGGGCTATCGCGGCTGGATTTTGCTCGAAGCGCGAACCGAACCAAAAGACCGGGTGAAAGCGATGAAAGAACAGAAACGTTTGTTTGAGGAAATGATTAACAACGCATAATTGGCAAAATAACAACATATTTTACACCTTTGGAGGAAATGTGAAACGAGCAGCATTCACTATCATTTTGTGTTTCTCACTATTAACTGCAACTTTTAATAATGGCAAGGCACAAATTGCTCAAACTCCGCCAATGGGCTGGAACAGTTGGGATTGTTTTGGCGTGGACCTGACCGAATCTGAATTAAAAGCCAATGCTGATTATATGGCCACATACCTCAAAAAGTACGGATGGGAATATGTTGTTACAGATATTTTATGGTATGGCGGTCCAAATGTCAACATTGAGAATTTTAAAAATCAAAATCCGGAACAGCGAATTGATAAATATGGTCGCTTAATTCCGGCGGAGAACCGGTATCCATCAGCTAAAAACGGCAGTTTTAAACCAGTTGCCGATTATGTTCATAAAAAGGGATTAAAATTCGGTATTCACGTCATGCGGGGAATTCCCTGGCAGGCCGTGGAACAAAACACTCCGATTTTGGGGACAAATTATCATGCTCAGGATATCGTTGCTTATAAAGATACCTGTATCTGGTACGACGGCATGTACGGTGTAGACATGAACAAGCCGGGAGCGCAGGCCTATTATAATTCTTGTGCGGAGCTGTGGGCTGAATGGGGCGTCGATTATGTCAAAGTGGATGATATCAGCCATCCATATCATAAAGCCGAAATTGAGGCTGTGAGCAAAGCACTGCAGCAATGCGGCCGTCAGATTGTACTCAGTCTTTCTCCGGGTGCTGCTCCCAGAAAGCAAGCCAAACACCTGAAGAAACATGCCAATCTGTGGCGAATTTCAAGCGATTTCTGGGATGACTGGAAGTTTCTGTATCAACAGTTCGAACGATGTCATTTATGGCAGGATGTCGGCGAACCTGGCTCCTGGCCGGATGCTGATATGTTACCTCTTGGCAAATTGCGCAAGCGCGGCCCGGATGATTATGTGGCCCAACATATGGGGGTGAAACCGGAAGAGATTACCGATGAATATTCTCATTTTACAGATACTGAAAAACAAACATTGATGACGTTGTGGTGTATTTTTCGTTCGCCATTAATGTTGGGTGGTCATTTACCGGAAAATGATGACAAGACTTTTGAACTCATCACCAATGAACAGGCGTTGCTGGTCAATCAGCATAGTGAAAATAATCACCAGGTATATCGCAAAGATCCGAAGATTGTCTGGGCGGCAGATGTGCCAGGCTCAAATGATAAATATGTTGCATTGTTCAATGTGCATGACCACAATACCGTAAAGGTCGATGTCTCTTTTGAGCTATTGGAAATTTCTGGTCCGGCTTCACTCTATGATCTATGGGCAAAGAAAAAACGGGGTGTCATTGAGGATAAAATAAGCACAGATATTCCACCGCACGGAGCCAAGCTTTATCGAATTATTATCGAAAAATGATACGGAGGTCATGCATGAAACGCCGATTTTTGATTATCGCATTATTTACTTTATACGTTGCTCCAAACATTTACGCCCAGGTTCATGTAGATTCGCCAGACGGACGTCTTTCTGTTCAGCTTGCGGTGAAGGAACACCTCGAGCCCTATCCAGCCGGACAGCGTTTCTATTATTCCGTTTCCTTCAACGATCAAATCTTGATCGCAGATTCTCCGTTTCGCCTGGATTTTAAAAATCACTCTCCTTTTGCGCGCGATCTTGTCATCCGTGATGTCGAGGAGCGAACTGTTAACCAAACGTGGGAGCCGGTGTGGGGCACACAAAAATCGATTGTAAATCATTATAACGAAGTTCAATTGACATTGATTGAAGACCAGGAACCGCAGCGATCCATCGAATTTTTTGTGCGCGCTTTTAATGACGGCGTAGCGTTCCGGTATCGCATTCCTGAACAAGAGGGAATAACTGATTTTGTGCTGTCATCTGAGCAGATCCACTTTTCTTTCACTGGCGATTATCAATCCTGGGTTGCCACTTATCCCAACTTTAAAACGCATCAGGAAACAGAATATAACAGAACAACTTTGGCCAGCATTCAGCCTGGCGATACGGTTGGCTGTCCGTTACTGGTTCAAACGCCATCCGCGTGGGTAGCGCTCACCGAAGCAAATCTGCGCGACTGGGCCGGACTTTATTTTACTGCGGTGCCTGGTTCGCCAGGAGCCGTGCGTACGCTGCTCGCAAACAGACTGGACGTTCCGAATGTCGCCGTACGCAGCATGGCGCCGCGTTACTCGCCGTGGCGGGTTATCATGATCGGTGACAAGCCCGGTGAATTGATCGAGTCAAATATCATTGTCAATCTGGCTGATTCTTGTGAGATTAATGATCCGTCCTGGATAAAACCCGGCATATCTGCATGGGATCGCTGGTGGTGTGGCAGTTATGCACCGGATTACCCGGACAGCCTGCAGGTGGATAACGCATCGATGAAATATTTCATCGATTTCGCCGCTGAAATGGGCTGGGAGTATCAACTCGTGGACTGGTGGTGGTATGGTGAACCGTTCAATCTTGAAAACACGATCACCACACCGAATCCAAATATTGATATCCCTGAGCTGGTCGAATATGCGGCTGAAAAAGATGTTAAAATATTGATCTGGCTGAACTGGGAACACGCCGATAAGGAAATGGAAAAAGCATTTCCGCTGTACGAAAAATGGGGCGTGGCAGGTGTCAAAGTTGATTTTATGGCACGCGATGATCAGGAGATGGTTCAATTTTATGAACGACTGGTCAAGCTTGCCGCTCAACACCGTTTGACTGTCGATTTTCATGGCGCTTACAAGCCAACCGGACTACGACGAACATATCCGAATTTACTCACTCGCGAAGGCGTGCTTGGAAATGAATACAACAAATGGAGCGACCGGATTACGCCGTCGCATAACGTCACCCTG
>CAZSMC010000034.1:0-24537 GCA_964607755.1 uncultured Cytophagia bacterium
CGTCAGCATGTCTCTCTTATCATACGCTAAAGCGCGTGGCTATGAAGGGCTGATGACGCCCGTCAGCATATCTCTCTGATCATACGCTAAAGCGCATGGGGGACGAGGGCTAAAGCCCGGCGAGCGGGGATGATCTGGTCCACGCGCTAAAGCGCGTGGCAATGAAAGGACCTCTCACAGCTCGGACGAGAATAAAGGCTAAAGCCCAGGGAGTAGGGCTGATCTGTTCAGTACGCTAAAGCGCGTGGCTATGAAGAACTAACCCGCCCGTCAGCATATCTCTCTGATCATATGCTAAAGCGCGTGGCTATGAGGGAGCGTGGCAATAGATGTGCTGCAATAAAAATGCGTGGCAAGGAAAATATATACCAAAAAAGCTATGTAACCATCAAACAACGATAGCATGCTTCCCCTGGGGTGACATGAAACGTGCCGCTATTGTGCTAACAACTTTTTCATATTTTTGAGCAGTTCGTTAAAATTATATGGTTTTTGAACAAATTGGTACCCCTTTTCTCGAATTGTAGATTTGTCTATTCGGTCTGCTGTATAGCCGCTGCTCAAAATAACCTTTAGATCACTCTTTTCCGACTTTAGCTTGTCTGCCAACACATCACCGCTCATATCTGGCATAACAATATCGCTAATAAGCAGTCGGATGTCTTTATTAGAGTTGAACAGTTCAAGCGCCTGCTTGGCGTTAGTTGCTTTGCAGACGTTGTAATTATGATATTCAATCACCCTGGCAATATAATGAAGGACATCTTGTTCATCTTCTACAATTAAAACGTTCTCGCCATTGCCTTTTAAATCCTCTACGATAATTTCATCTTCTTTTTCCTCTTTTTCCTGTTCAGAGGACAATGGCAGGAAAATTTCAAAAAGCGTACCTTTTCCTGGACTGCTTTCGACATTGATCCAGCCTTCGTGTTTTTTAACAATGCCATGCACAACGGACAATCCCATCCCTGTTCCTCGCCCGGGTCCTTTTGTGCTAAAAAACGGATCAAATATTTTATTAATGATTTTTTCATCGATTCCCGGCCCGGTATCCTCAATTGCCAGTTTGACGTATTGTCCGGGACGAACCTCAGCGTTTCGATCATCTTTTTTCTTGATGATCACATTTTCGGTCGTCACTTTTATGTCCCCTCCGTCAGTCATGGCATCGCGTGCATTGACAACCAGGTTGGTGATAACCTGCTCGATTTGCCCCTCATCTGCGCGAACGAGACGTACTTTTTCTTCAAGATTTTCATGAATTTTAATATCTTCACCAACAAGACGGCCAAGCATTTTACTGAGCCCGCGAATGGTTTTATTTAGATTAACCGGGGCAAATTCCGATTCTTGTTTACGGCTGAATAGCAGCAATTGCCGGGTCAAGTTCGCCGCACGGATTGCTGCTTTGTTTATTTGTTTTAAATCATTGTAATATTTTGCCGATTTATCCATGCGCATCATTGCCATTTGCGAGTGGCCTTGAATGACAGTGAGCATGTTATTAAAGTCATGCGCCACACCACCTGCCAGGCGGCCAATGGATTCCATTTTTTGAGCCTGCAACAACTCCTGCCGCAGCCTCTCTTCATTTTGCTGGGCTTTTTTCCGCTCGGTTATATCCAAAAATGAACCGGTTATTTTTTTGCTTTTGCCATCACCATTGGCAATGACTTCTCCCTGGGCAAGTACCCAGCGAATTTCACCGTCAGGCCGTACAATTCGCTTTTCAAGCTCGTAATTGGACCCTGATTGAATTGTTCGTTCCAGCGCTTCTGCCGCTTTTTTTCTGTCCTCCGGATGAATAATATCAAAAACTCTGTCTCTGGTAGGTTTGAAAGATTGCGGTTCATAGCCGCAAATACGATACATTTCATCCGACCATTTTGATTGCCCCGTGGTAACATCCATTTCCCAGCTTCCAAGGTGAGCGATTTTCTGGGCGCGTTTCAAAAGTGACTTGTTTTCCTGGAATTTATCCTCAGCCTGTTTTTTCTGCATGGCAATAGATGCCTGCTTGAGAAAGGCTTCGAGCACATTGGCTTTCTCGAGTTCCTGGTGATCGCAAAGACCGATCACTACCGTGCCATACAATATTTGATCTTTGGATATTCCCATATCATAAATATGGTTAACATTCAAAGTGCCAAGCAAAGCCTTTGAAACAGATTTCGGAATTTTCCCATTTGTCAATTCATGAAAATCGTTCTCTCGTTTTATAAATTTTTGAGTGAGCAGCTTTTGTTTTAAATCAGGATGAATCTTGAATTCAAATCCGGCAGGATGCTGGCCTAAAAGCCGGGTCACTTTTTCCAGTTTTTTTCCCAATCCTTCAAAATGTTCAATGCGCGCACGCTGGCTGTGCTCATCAAAAGACGTTATCAGAACATAAGCTGATTGGCCAAGAAACTCATAGACTTGGTGGGCAATATAATAATGCAGATTGTCCTGTACCCGTTGTTGAATAAAATCAAGAGCCGTATCAGACAAAAACTTCATATTTTCAATTTGCTGCCTGATTTTCGCTTCTGCCTGTTTTCGCTGGCTGATTTCCTTTGTCGTGCCCTGCAGTCCTACAGGTTTTCCTTTATCGTTTAAAATGAGCTTGCCAGTAATTTCCACAGGAATGTCAGAGCCATCTTTATGTTTCATGGTCGTTTCCATGGTCAACGAAGAAAATGTTTTGTAATTCTTGATCGCAATGACAGCCTGGCGGGCAAGCCTGAAAAATTCTTTTCGTGAAACATGTTCCGATAACCGGGAGCCAATCCATTCTTCCGGCTTTTTTCCTGAAAAGGATTCGGCAGCAGGACTGACATAGGTGAATATTAAGCGCAAGTCCATTTGCCAGATAATATCTACAGAGTTTTCAGCAAGCAGGCGATATTTTTCTTCGCTCTTTTTTAATTGCTCGGCTGCTCGTTTGCTTTCGGTAATATCTCTTGCCAGGCCCATGGTGCCGGTAATACAGCCGTTTTCATCATAAAGCGGTAATTTCGTCACAGCTACCCATTGGGTTTCGTCACCGGCTTTAATCATTTCTTCTTTATCAATAATAGGTTCGCCGCTATCAAGCACCTGCTGGTCATCTTTGCATGTTGCCCGGGCTATCTTAGCAGGGAAATAATCGAAATCACTCTTGCCGATCATTTGTTCCGGGATGGTGTTTTGCTCTGCAGCCTTGGCTTTGTTGACCCGAATGAAATGGTGATTTTTGTCTTTGAAAAATATCTTGTCAGGTAAATTATCGACAAGAGTTTGAAAGAGATGTTTTTCATAACGAAGGGCCTGCTCAGCTTGCTTGCGTTCTGAAATATCGCGTCCCAGCCCCATCAGATATTCTTTCTCCCGGAGCTTTATTTTCGTCACGACTACTTCAGCCGGGAAAATGGTGCCGTCTTTTCTTTGCTGTCGCGCTTCAAAGTGATGAGACTCATTCAAAGCCAACGGCCGTTGAAAAGCACTGCTTTGTACTCGATTTTTATAATCCGGATCCAGATCGGCAACGTTCATATCGAGAAGCTCTTCGCGGGAATATCCGTATTTTTCGACAGCGGTTCGGTTCACTTCAACAATAGTTCCGTCAGGTTCGTGAAGCAAAAGCATATCGATTGTCTGATTGACAAGCGTTCTGAATTTTTCTTCGCTCGCCTTCAAGAGCTGGTCTTTTTCATACGCTTCGGTCACATCGCGAAAAACCAGGACAACTCCACGGATATTTTGATCAGCATCTTTGATTGGCGCGGCGCTGTCGGCGATTTGATATTCTGTGCCGTCACGGGCAATCAACATCGTATGATTGGCTAAACCAACAATCCGACCCTCCTCTAGTACTTTTTTCACCGGCGCCTCAACCGGCTTGCGGGTATGCGCATTGACGATGTTAAAGACTTTTTTTAACGGTTTTCCTTCGGCTTCTGAGAGCGGAAAGCCAGTTAATTGCTCGGCAACAGCGTTCATACGAACGATGCGTCCCTCTATGTCTGTACAAATCACAGCGTCGCCAATTGATTGCAGGGTAATGCGAAGATCGGTTTCATTTTCTCGAAGCGCTATTTCTGCTTTTTTTTGAGCCGTCACATCCCGGAAACTCCACACCCGGCCTTTGATTTCTTCGTCAAGTATTTGGGGTTGTGAATAACGTTCAAAAAACCGGCCATCTTTAAACTCGATTAAATCGAATGATTCAGCCTGTGGTTTAGAATACAGCTCTTTGACCTTGGCGATAAATTCTTGCGGGGCTGCAAGTTGGTCTAAAACGAACTCGAGAGCTTTTTCATCATCGCCGGATTCTTGGATAGATTGCGGGATTTTCCACAACTCTATAAATTTTGAATTGTAACGTGTCCATTTTCCGTTATTATCAACCACAAGTATGCCATCGGCTGTCGACTCTAAAGTTGCTTGTAATACTGACATGGACTCATGGAGAGCAGTCTCTGTCTGTTTTTGTTTTGTCATGTCAGTAAAAAGCGCGGCACAGCTTGATTGTCCTGCCCAAAAAGCGGAAATTTTTACAGTTTTGTCAAATCGTTCCAAAAAAATTTCAAAAGAGGTTGGCTCGCCGGTTTGGACAACGTGGTTGAAGGTTTCCAGATAAGGCGGCTTTTTAACTCCCCACAAGTCAGAACCCAGTTGACCGATGATATGCTCTTCGTCCAGCCCCAGCATCGCGACAAACTGGGGATTTACCGCAATAACGCGATAATCTTGCGGCTCATCATTTGTATTATAAACAAGTTCATAAACACATACAGCCTCGGACATATTGCTAAAAAGTGTCCGGTAAAAGTCCCCTTCCTGATGTATTTTGTGTAGTAATTGTCTGTTTTCTTTTTCTAATCGTTGAATACGGTTTTGGAGAGTGTCGATTTCTTGTTGTGTGGTTTCAGGCGTATCATTATTTTTTGAACTATTTTTTTCTGACATTTTACTCAAATAGTTTATGAGATTTAAAAGCTGATTATTTCCAGATCAAACAGTTTATAAATATTTTTAACTATTCAACATACGAAATTTATTGTTAATTACCAAAAAACCATCATCCAAATGATTTTCAGTGGTCATTTAATCTGCTCGAGTCATCTGGGCTAATAAATAAATGATAATTCAATACACAGCGGGGTGCCTGTCATCACAAATTGATTTAAACCACTTTGGTTTAATAAAACCAATAAATGAACGTTACAAGATGTATGCCATACGGGAATAGCCGGACAATAAATGAAGAGAAATAATTGACAGCTTTTGAAACAGTCAGACTAGAAAAAAGGGTGAGTTACTATGAAGATTACATCTCTTTTAACATCTTTAACAAACGATCGGGTCTATAAGGTTTTTGTACAAGCCTCTCTTCCTGATACATTACGTATTTGCGGATCATTTCTTTATCCAAACCGACTGAGCTAACACAGTAGCCGCGACTCCAAGAATGACGGCCCCAGTATCGCTTGCCGAACTTTTCATATCTGTGAAACAGATTGATGCTCGTCTTACCTTTCAGGAATCCCATGAAATTTAACACCGCATATTTCGGCGGAATCGACAATATCATATGGACATGATCCGGTTGAATATTCATCAAAGCTACTGGTGGAACTGTTGATTAGACCACTGCTCGAGGGAGTGGTTTTCGAAAGTGCAATAAAAAAGATGATTTATTTGCCGTAATGTCCGCTTTCTGGCATTAGTACCTCGAATAAGCATCGTAAGGCAATTCTGTCTTGATGGAAAAAATGAAATAGTTCGCTTTTTGAAACCGTTTATTCTTAAACAAAAGCTATACAATGTTTTTACATGATCCATTAATGAACACCAAACATGAAAAGGAGGACATTCATGGCTAAAGTAGCAATTAATGGCCTGGTATGACAATGAGTGGGGTTATGCCAATCAGATGGTTCGCGAAGCGGTCAGTATGGTGAAATAAGACAGATTGAAGCATCAAGAAGCTAAATCAATTTGTCGTGAAGAATAAACTTTCATTTAGGATTCATTCTGCTGTAAGGTTTGTGGATTTTTGAAGGTAAACTTTAATCAAGACGATTATATCATCAATAGGCCTTGCGGTTAGAATGAATCCATGTGTAGGCTATCGTTATCTTTTATATATCTTTATGATCAACAGTTTCTTCATCGCGTCATTCAGCAATCAAAGCAAGATCGTTTAAATCTTCAAGCAGATTTTCGAAATCTTTTATCGGTAAAATAACCTCTCTTTTTACTCCTTTCTTATCTGTTACATATCTTAAATTCATTTCTTTTACATCAATCCTTTTAACCCCCTTTTGTTTTATGGTTATTTTTGATTCCACTCTTCTAAAAGCGTTTTCGCATCGTGTTTTGCAACCGCATCTTCTACCACACCTTGCGATTCACCCATAGAAAGCACTTTTCTCATCAACTCTACAGCGCGTTCTTTTTGATTTTGTTCATATAACGCTTCAGCCAAATACTTTACCGTCATAATGTGATCTGGGCCCACGGCATAAGCTTTCTCAAGATACTCTACGGCTTTCTTTTTAGAAGGCCATCCTAAAATAAGCGGAATTTTGGGTGCCTTGAAATGTAGTCGCCCCAATATCCGGTATCCGGCAGCATCCCTGTAATTTTCATCCAGCTCGATAACTTTTTCCGAGTGTTCTCGGATTTTTCCGGCTACACCTTTACGGGCTGCTGCAAAAGTTCCGTACGCTTCGCCCCACACACCCCATAAAATCGCTGTCCACAGGTGAATACCGATCGATTCCGGAAATTCCTCCAACCCTTTTTGCCCCCACTCTTTGCCAAGGTCAAAAATCTGTTTTTGACGTTCAACATCGTCTGTGCAATAATGACCTTTGAAATAATACGCCCGCATCAGCTTCCAGATGGCTTCCTGTTTTGCATCCCCTGCTGAGGTTTCTATTGCATCTTTGTACACATCTATGCATTTGTTGATATGCAGTGAATCAGCACGTAAATTTTCCTCGTCGAACCCATTGCTGCGTAATTCATAGAGACTGTCAGCTTTGGTGAGAAAATCATCTGCAAATAATGGTATGGTGACGGCCAAAATAATGTAGAACGCGATCATACGCTTCATGAGGGTAACCTCCTCTAAGTTATCGATCATTGACTTTGACTATAGCGCAAGATACAAAATCTTTCTTAAAAATGCTATAAACATTCACAACATTTTGCTTACAGAATTAATGTGCCTGATATAAAATATTCACCAGGCACATTTCATCTTCGGCCATAGGATTCTTTTATTTCTCGCAGCGCAACCAGCGACCGTTGTACCGATCTATGGCAATGTTTTGAAAATTTGCCAGCTTTTCTCTGGTCACGGGATCTGTTATTTTCTTATATCTAAAATCAGTTTGCAAATCTACATTAACAGCGGGCCCGTCATTGATAAAGAAATAATGATCCGCTTTGGGAGCAGCCAGCCGGTAAACAATAGCACCGCCGCAATGATAAGGCGTTTCATATTCTCCGAGTATGTATTTGAGCAGCATGTTCTCAGCTTTTTCGTTCCCCGGTTTAAAACAGGCTTTTGACGCTTCATAACCCAGCAGCACAGCCGTGCCATCGCCGAATTGATTTTCTGTGATCGCCGGAACACCGAAATCATAACGAGCCAGCACCTCGGCAGACGTCTGTTTGAGATCGATCACAAATCCATCGAGATCGAGTCCCTGAAGACGATAGGGCCGGTTCACTCCCGCACCCTGATAGCTTTGAATGACAGCACCAAATGTTTTTTCAAACACGGTTCCCTCATCAGTGACCATCAAGGCGCCGAATTCATCGTAATACGCGGATGGCATATCCATGACCAGCCTGCCACCGTCACGCACGTAATCCGATAAAATTATCATAATTTCATCCGGAATGGCAATAACAAATGGCATGTAAATAACCGGATAGCGACCCGCCAGTCCGGCGCGTAAATCCCGGTCAGTTACATATTCGAACGGCACATCTGCATTGATCAGCGCCCGGCTCACTCCGACTCGCGCGTCTATCGGGTCCTGGCGGAAATGCTCACGGCCCTGAATGGACATGGCGGCCCAAATGGCTTCGTTATCCCAGTCACAATAAATGCCCACCAGCGGTTCCTTGCGTGCATCCCACAGCTCGTCGCGATATCTGCGTGCTGCCTTACCGATCTTGCCAACTTTGACAGCGCGCGGCGTGATATTGTTGTGTCGGTCCAGCAAACTATACTCTCCGGCTTCCCAGCCTGCCGTTCGCGCGCTCCAGCACCAGAAACCGAATCCGCGATAGCCGCCGGCCATATAGTTGTACATGAGTTGGGTCATAGTAGCGTCATCGACAGTGAATGTATTGCCATCTTTACCGCCGCTAAACTGCTGCGGACCGCCGGTCGATTCCCACGATGCCGCCCATCCGCCTTTGAAATAATCGTTTGTCAATGCCGCCTGCATGTAATGCGGCCGGGTTATTTCATGATCCACTTCTTTGAAATGCCAGGCCAGATGAATGGAGGGATAAAACGACCCGTAATCTGTCATCAAATGAGCGATAGCTTCCATGTCCACACCGCGGTAGGAAAAGGGCAAGAACATGCCCATCTCGCCGCCAGCGCGAAACGGCGCATGCGGATCGAACTCGAGATGCTTTTTCAACATGGCGCGGTACAAATCAAGACGGTTATCGGCCTTGAAACGAAAGCTATCGCGGAGATGCCGGTATTCCTTGTTGCTGACCAGTGTCCAGCGGGCTTTAAAATCTTCCCACGATTCAAACGGTTCCCCCTCGCGCGGTGTCAAACCAAAATGGTGTTGATTCCAGGCAAAATTCAATGAATCAATCGTCTGATAATGTTCTTTTACCCAGTCGACAAAATAATCTTTGCCTTCATCGGACAAACCCGGGCCAACGCCTCCCACATCCGGAACAGCACCGTAG
Organism: uncultured Cytophagia bacterium; assembly: GCA_964607755.1. Classification (GTDB taxonomy): domain Bacteria; phylum Zhuqueibacterota; class Zhuqueibacteria; order Residuimicrobiales; family Krinioviventaceae; genus CAZSMC01. The sequence goes on from CAZSMC010000034.1 coordinate 8,920, forward strand.
TTTTTTACAGACTTGCCCTGCTTTTCCCATTCAATGGATTTCAGAATCCGGTTTTTCAGCACGTTATGCTGATAGGTCAGAAACGTTTCATTCTGGCGCAGCTCGGACATTGGCATATCTTCAGGCAGTCCGAGTTCATTCATCAGCTCGGGCGTCACTGCTTGCCAGCCGCCTTCGCCATACCACCACGGGATAATGCCTTCATCCAGAGCAATGAGGCGGATCTCGTTACGCGACCAGCCCGGACAATTCATGATCTGTTTAAGAGCTGTGAATCCTAGTTTTTTCATCGTCCGAAAATGTTCGCGCATTTCATCTTCCCCTTCACCGGGATGCTGGATATAAACGCAGCCAATGGGAAAAGGCGCGATTTTTCGAAATTTTTGCTGGGTTGGTGAATTGTGCAATTGATTGTAGAGCTCGACCATATAATCATGACCGCTGACAATAAATGAGCTCATCAGTATAAAAAAAATGCAAAGTTTATGTATGCGAAAACCGTTCATGACAAACTCCTTTTAAATTGATGAAATGTGATTTGATCGTGAACATCGTCAACCCATCTTTAGTGAAACGAGATTAAAAAAAGTATTAGCTGTCTGCCATTAATTTTTCATCTACTTCTACGACAACAACGGCATCAATATCACTCCAGCCTTTGTTTTTTGTTGAAAGAGAAATGTTGGCGGAGAGTCCCTCGCCGTAGGATACATTTTGCGAATAGGAAATTTCCTGGCTGTCTTCCAGAATATACACTCGCCGGACCGGCTGACGGATATCCAAATCAATCCGCACCATGGTATTCTGTTTCCAATTAAAAATGTGAAAGTAATACTTGTTATCCTTGATCGTCGTAGAAGTGTTGGCCAGGTAGGTAATATTGGCTGCCCTGGTGCCATAGATTGATTCGCCATTTTTACTCAACCATTTGCCCATTTCCAGCAGACGTTTCAGATGTTCCTCTTGCACTTCTCCAGTCGGCATAGGACCGACATTGAGTAAAAGATTGGTATTATCCCCGGCAGCCCGAGCCAGAGTCTGGATAAGCTCTCTGCTGGATTTGTGACGTTGATCCGTCGGTGTATAGCCCCAATTGTCATTAATAGTCACACAAGCTTCATACATCCGATCGGTTTTCTCTTTCAGGTTGAGTAACTGTTCCGGAGTGGCAAAATCTCCCGGATAGCCGCCCAACCGGTTATTCACCAAAGCGTGCGGTTGAAGCGAATAAACCAGCTCGACCAGTTCTTCAGACCGCCATTGTTCTGCTGTGTGGTCCCAGTCACCATCGAACCAAATGCCGGCGATTTTTCCATAATTAGTGCACAGTTCTGTTAACTGGGCTTTGAGAAAATCGATAAACTCATCGGCAATTGGCGCATTCTTTTTCATGCTGGGCTGATAAGCCGGGTGGTACCAATCCATCAACGAGTAGTAAAAAAACAACGGCATATCTTGACGATGACATTCTTCTGCCAGTTCTGCCAACATATCCCGACCAAAAGGGGTATTTGTGACTTTGAAATCCGTATAGGCAGAATCGAATAGACAAAATCCTTCATGATGCCTTGAACTGATGACAATGTATTTTTGTCCGGCTCTTCGGGCAAGATCGACCCAATCTTTGGCATTGAACTGATGTGGATTAAACTGGTTTTTCAGTTGAACGTATTCGTCCTTGTCAATGCCCTCCCGGTACATCACCCATTCACCTCGTCCGACAAGAGTGTAAAGACCAAAGTGAATAAACAATCCAAATCGTGCATCCTGGAACCACTGGCCTCGCTCAGAAATCGGCGCTACATTCATATAGATTGAATTGTGTGAAACGCTTTTACCCATTTGTTTTTCCCTGTTCGTTCAATTCTATATTAATATTCTCAAAAATAAAATATATTCTTTGCTATTACCAAAAAATAACATAAAGCACTGCAGTGGCGATTAAAATGGCAACGCCTCCTATTTTTACAGATCGAGGACTGTGCATATTTAATGTTGATTTTGGCATAACAACCGGTTTTTTTAATGGTTTCCAAAGCGTCATGACTACAATGTAGGCGCTCAGAATCAAAAACGTGAACCATAGCCGGTGCAGAAACGCCACTTCCGGCATCAGTACATACAAAAGCCCATAAATAGGGACACTCATTAACAAGGCGCCATTGGCGCCTATCGGGGGCGTTTTGCTCCAGAACAAGCCAAACAAAAAAGCTGCGCAGATACCTGGCGAAAAAAGTCCGCTGAGCTCCTGAATAGTCATAAAAATGCTTTTGACATCTTTCATCACTGGTGTCCACAAGCATGCAGAAATAACAATGACAAAAGTGATGAGCCGTCCGACCAGCATCAAATGCTCCGGGGATGCGTCTTTGTTAATATGCCGCTTGTAAATATCCATTGTCAAAATTGTTGACGTTGAATTGAAAAGCGAGTCAAGCGAACTGATGATAGCACCAAAAAGTGCGGCGAACATTAATCCTCGAAATCCCACCGGAAGGATTTCCTGCAAAATCATCGGGTACGCCATGTCCGGTCTGGCGATACTATCGCCGAATAGTTCGAATGCCATAATCCCGGGGAAAATGACAATAAAGGGTATCAACAGCTTTAAAAAAGCGGCAAACAACACGCCTTTCTGGCCCTCGGCAAGACTCTTTGCGCCGAGGGTGCGCTGCATGATAAATTGATACAGGCCCCAGAACACGATATTTGGAATCCACAAGCCGCCGAAAAAAACAGCCGGCCAGGGAACTTCCGGATGGTCCCAGGGCAAAATAGCATGCAATTTTCCCCCCGAGTTTGCGACAAATTCATCAACGCCGCCGACAGCCTGCATGCCTAAAACCAAAACAAGCAAGCCGCCCAAAAGCAGAGCGATGCCGTTAAACAAGTCGGCCCAAACCACTGCTTTAAGCCCGCCGTAAATCGTATAGCCACCGGCAACAAGTCCGATCAGCCAGACACCCTTGACAATTCCAACATCAAACAGCGTGTGCAGAGCAATGGCGCCAGAATACAGCACCATAGCCATGCCTCCCATTACAGCCATAAAAACCGTTAGCAGCGCCAGGATAGCCCGGGAGGTTTGATTGAACCGGTATTCCAAATACTCCGGCATAGTATAAATACCGGCGCTGAGAAATTTTGGTACAAAGTACCAGGCAACAATGACCAGCGTCACCGATGCCATCCACTCCCAGCTTGCGACAGCCATGCCAAGATCGTAGCCTTTGCCGGATTGACCGACAAAATGCTCGGTTGAAATATTGGAAGCGATCAGAGAAAATCCGATCAGCCACCACATCAATTGACGGCCGGCCAGAAAATAATCTTCTGACGAACGCTGTCGCCTGGACATATAAATCGAAACACTGACCACGAAAACAACAAAAACAACAAATGCTCCGATATCCCAAAACGCAAGTTCCATGCAGGTCCTTTTTAAATCAGGTGTGATTGGATTGTCAATTTGTTCTCATGCTGTTTGGAAACCTGAAACGCCGTTCCGGTTTTTTGTAAATCGTTTAGCGGTAAACGCAGACTGTAGTCGCCGTAAAATCCTTTGAATCGAACCGTGCCGTTTTCGTCGGTAGTCAGGGATTTATACGTCATCCATTGCTCGCGCACCAATTTTTGGATTCGCGTGTACAAGGGTTTTATCCGGTGCGATGAATACTTGCGCCAGTCAATCGCATCGTTCATAAATCCCCAAAAGAAAAATGCATCAACATGTGGGTGCCCGAAAGCGCAGGTCATGTAATTCTCAATATAAGTGGCTTGTAAATCTTCAATCTCTTCTTGAGGCATATTTTTATCCAGACGTAAATCTTGGGTGCTGGCCCAAAACTCTGTCACATGCAAGGGCAGTCCGGCGGTTGCCATTTCATCGTAAAAGGCCCATTGGTCGCTGTGCTTCATCCATCCGCCTATGTGACACTGCAGGCCCATGGCATTCGGAGCCGCGTCTCGCTCATGCAATTCATTGACAAGCTGAATATAGCGTTGACGTTGCGAGTGCGCCGTCACTTTGGTGCCATCTCTGGTAATACGCGGTCCAGAAGCCGGGTCCTGTGCCATGCCGTAATCGTTGATTAAATAAATCGCATCCGGGTCTTCGTCGCGAGCCCATCTAAGCACCTCTTGAACATAATCAGCAATATCCGAAATGGGTTCGATATGAGGCCAGTGCCGATTCGGCAGATTTTTCGGCGTTGGCTCCCACATGGACTCGTTCACTGCATCGTACATCTTGACTTTGCCCTTAAACCGAGCGACAATGTCCCGCACCCGGGTTTCGGCAAATTTCATTTGCGTTTTCAGATCGTATCGCATCAGCCATGACGGCCAGCATTTTGGGATCGACCAGAATAGCGGATGGCCTTTGACAGTGAGCCCCTGAGCAGCCGCCCAATCCACGCAATAGCGAAAGCCATCGAGCTGCTCCCGGCCCTGAATATCCTCGGTTTTGGGACCATCGTTGCGGGGGCGCTCGGTCCAATAGCACAACGCATTGGCCGCGTTCATCACATTTTTGAACCGATAGCGCCAGTAAAAGCCCTTGTCTGTATTGTGTTGGTTGAAACGATACAACCGGTCCAGCTGCCACAACTGATCGCCAAAGGGAAAAGCATTTTTCGTCTGCACAATGTCAACAGGCACATTGGCGGCCGGCTTTTTCTGCTGATCCAGCAATGTTAGCTCCACATCTGTCATACGGAGTTTTTTGATATTTTCCCGTGCCCGCCTGACCGTATTTGAGGAATCTTCAGGGTTATAACCACGACTCCCTTCATCCATGGCGCGCCATTCCTCGCCGGAGATGGTCTCCTGCTGCTGGCGCGCTAAAAGCCGTTGCGTCATTCCTAAACAGGAGCACGCCGCGAGTGAAAGAGCCGAGCGATTCATAAAATGCCGTCGTGACAGGTTTTTCATAATTCGCTCCATTAATGTTTTATTAAACAAATTGAAAAGACATTACCATATTCCAAACTTTCTTGTCATCGGATTATTTTTTTTCAAGAAACTGAATAGCATCCAGAATGACATAGCCATCGGTATTTTTGTTTGTGATAAACACATCCGCTTTGTGCTTTGATGTGAAATAAAATTCTCCCAAAGAAATCCACAGATTTTCAATGGGTGGTGCTTTTTGTTGATTGACTGTGACCGTATCGGTCCCGCGTCCATGATGAATAACAACAGGTACATTGGTTGCCCGGTTTGGGTGCGGCGTATAAGACATTCTTACCTCATACCAGCCATCCTTTGGTAACACCGTTTCATAATGTGCCCAGCGACTGCCTTTACCGCCATTCTGATCGTGCAAATAATTGCCACCAACATAAGGATGGATTGACGTTGAAGAAACCCAACTGCCTCGCGGCAAGGCATCGGCATCATCGATGACAATGCCTTCAAGTGATTCCTTTTCTATATCGGGTTGCGGAAGATCCTCGGCTGGCAAGTCAAGCACCTGCCCGTCTTTTAAAAGTTGGGGCCGCAGTTCTTCATAGTCAACATTCTGAGCGGTCATGTTGTTTTCAATAGCCAGTGCAGCAGCGGTTGCTGCCGACTGACCCAAAATCATAAACACCGGTTCCATGCGGATCGAGCCATAGGCGATGTGAGAAGCGGACAAACAAACCGGTACAAAGAGATTGGTTATCTCATTTTTCTTCGGCACGATAGCCCGGTAGCTGATCATGTAAGCTCCACGCGGAGACACTTCAATGTTGCCTTCGTTTCTGGCATATCCCTCTTTGGTGACATACCGCTGACAATTGTGCGAATCCATGTTGTATGAGCCCAGCCCAACCGGATCATCCACCAGTCGCTGGCGTTTGCAGTCATGTTCTGTTATGACATATTCACCGACCATTCGTCGCGCCTCGCGGATGTACAGTTCATGCGGCCAGTGATTTTTGTCGATAAACTCGTCTTTGGCAAGACCCCATTTCGACACCTCGGCGCGAATATGCTCCGGTACTCGCGGATGATTAGCCAACGTCCACATCAACCCTTTTTGATAATCCTCATGGACTTTGACGATCTGCTCGCGGGTTTCATAATCCGCTTCCGGATAATCGTAATTTTGTCCGATAAAATCCGTGGAAAAACCGGTGCGATTGTTGGTATCGGTTTTCCTGTTTGGCATCATACCGGGCAGCCAGGGCACGCTGTTTTCGCCAGCCGCAAAATTTCTGAATAACAGTTCGTAATTCTGTTCGTCATAATTGTCCGGTTTTTGAAAAGGCACTTTGTTTTCATCAACATCGGTCAGGCACATCCGGAAACAATAAGCCTGGATCCGGTCATCGCCCTGGCCCTCTTTGCCCGGATCGTTGCCGTGCACGTATGGCAGCAATCCACTTTCCGGTTCACCAGGAACAACATACGGATCAACACCTTTTTTGAGCTGATGATTTGTGGATTTGGCTTTTTGCACACCATTGAGTGTTTCGTTGTATTTTTTATTTGATTCACGTCCGATTGTATAACTGACACCTGCCACAGCCATCAGGTCACCTTCATAAGTCGCGTCGATGAACATCTTTCCCCTGATTTTTCGACCGCTTTCCATGCAAATGCTTTTTATCTTCCAGTCATCAATCTCCTGACAATTATTTCTGTCCAAACGTTGGCCGTAAAGAATACGCACATTTTCTTCTTCCAGCATTTCTTCAAATACATGTTCAGCAACTCCCGGTTCGAACCGCCACATTGCATCGCTGTCAGGATTATAAGAGTCGTAACTTTGCTGATCACCGTATGTCCATGCCTCGGGATCGTCATAATAGTTTTTGATTCGCTGATAGAATTCGCGTGAAATACCGCCGATAACAGACGGATCGCCGGTATCTGTTTTGCCCAGTCCGCTGCTGGTCAACCCACCGACATGCCGGCCTGTTGCAATAAGAATGACACTTTTATCCATCCGTGCCGCCTGGACTGCAGCGGCTACGCCGGCTGAGGTACCGCCGTAAACTACAATGTCATACGTTTTGTTATGTGTACAACTTTGACAAAACAGTGTAGCAATTAGAATAAACGGAATAAAACGGAATAATAAATTCATAATAAAATCCTGTGGTTTAACGAATTAAAAGAACTTTTTCAACGATTTGCTGTTCATCAGCTTGCAATTTACACAAATATAAACCGCTCGGCATTATCTCTTCCCTTTTTGACCTGCCATCCCAGGAAAACGAATGATAACCCTCTTTAACACATCCCCGATAAAGCTGCGCCACATGCTGACCCAATGAATTATAAATAGATAAATCTACTCTGGACGGTTCTGCCAATTTTACATCAATTTTAAGTTTGGAATTAAATGGATTTGGATAAAGTTCAACCAGCCGAAGCCTGCTGGGTTGAGCATGATGACTCTTGATTGAACTCGGCTCACTGTAACTGATGCTGTCCTCGTCAATAATGACGAAAAAATCTCCAAGCTGGATTTTGACCTTATTCGGCCACTGACCTTCCATCTCTGGCTGCGGATGTTGCTGCTCAGCCGTGGCAACAGTCAACACGACAAGATAATCACCGTTTTGACTGCCAAAATGTAAATAATTATTCTCGTCATAACTTTCGGCTTTGTAAGCGTAATTGCTTCCGCGGATGCGGGTGCCTTTGGTGAAAAAATGCGGACCCTTATTGTATAACAACCACCCTTTCAGACTGCTGCCATGAGCACCTTTAATGCGGAAGGTTTTATTCTCTCCATCAAAAGTAATGTCCTGGGTTTCCAGGGTACAAATCTGCCAAAACACACCATTAACGGACCGGTCGCCAATGATGTACACTGCATCGCAGCCGGCTTTTTTCGAGTAATCCGCAACAAACCAGCGTTTGTGGCCCATGGTACCCACATTATTTATCCGCATGGTTGTGATGACGTGACCAGAGCCATCCGGACGAAGGAATGGTTCACCGACGATTCGTCCCGACATGCCGTTAATATCCAGGTCACGACTTTCAGGGTCTTTGGGATAAAGCGTGTTCATGGAACTCAGATAAGCGTCGTGGCCGTTAATATCCGGCCCGTAACGACCACCGCCTACCGCCCAGGGCGTGTCCAGGCCCAGGATACGAAAACTCAACGCATCGGGACCGTTATGGCCTTTATTGCCGCGTCGTTTGACGTAAAGCTGAGCCACTATATCTGTCGAATCTTTGTACTGGTTCCGATAGGTCATGTACCCGTTACCGCCGGTGTCGACAAATCCGTCGAGCCACTTGTCAATTGACATGGGATTCTTTTCTTCAATTTCATCAGGATAATACAGATAACCATAAATAGCACCGCCCCGCCAATAGTCATAGCTGCCATCACCTTGTGCTCCGACCAGGCGGTCGTACCAATACTTTAGACCGGGAATCAATTCATCATGGCAGTAGTAAAAAGCCAGTCCCAGGGTGCCTTCGCCGCGCACCGTCGAGTTATCATCACCAAAATCCGGATGGACGCCGTAATAATCATTATAGCTTGTGATCCGGCAGGCATTGGCGTAAACCGTCCACGGAAGCCAGCGCACAGACTCGACGGTTTCACGGATATCCCGCTCCGAATCAAATCTTGCCATGGCGATGCCAAAAGCACCGATAAAATTGCCGAACGGATAGGTTGTATAACCGATACCTTCGATATTCCAGCCACGGCTTTGCGGATCGTCGCCCATGTTTTCCTCGCAATACGTGACCAGTTTCTGCCAGCAATTGTTAAGCCGTGAGGTGTCAAATGGTGTGTCTGTGGCCAAATAACACAATCCTGCTGAAGAAAAGCGGTTTGCCTGCCAATTGCTTGCCGGACTCCGGTTTTGAAATCTCCCGCCATCGTCGTTAATCATATCCGCGTGCGGCACCAGGTGATCCGACACATTGCTGCGGTAACTCGGCGACCAGGCGTTATAACACATATCATAAGCCAGGGCAACGGCCTTGCCGTGCATATAAGACGCCAGCCCCTTGATATCACTGCGGTTCCATTCCCCGCTATTCAAAATTGTATTGACATGTTTTTTAGCTTTTTTTGCCCAGGACGAATCGCCGGTTAAAATGTACATAAATCCGCAATTGACCATGCGATGGTCATGCTGGTACAGATCATCCCTGTCTGTCGCTTCAGATGCCTCCCTTTCGATCCGTTCGGCCATGGTGGCAAAGGGTTCTTTGTCAAGACGTTCTCGCAGTTCGGTAATATCATCCGGACCAAAAAGCAACCGCGGGTGAGATTTCGAATATGCAGTGCTCATTATTATGAAGAGAATCAGAATAAATGTCCAGATATTGCGCATCATTTTTCCTTTCCGCTTTGATTTAGTGCATTAATACCATTTTTCGCTGAGAAGAGAATCCTCTGCTCGTGATCTTGACGAAATAAACTCCGCTGGCTACTGGCTGTCCGGATTCAGTCGTACCATCCCATTCTACAGTGTGTTCACCGACTCTAAGCGTTTTATCCAGTAAAACATTAACCTTTTGTCCAAGACTGTTATAAATGGCAAGTTTTACCTGACCGGGCATTTTCAACTGAAACCGAATTGTTGTTGCGGGATTGAACGGGTTGGGATAATTTTGGTACAAGTGAAAAACCTGCGGTGCGGAAAGATGTTCACCAACCGTATCCGCGGTCCAGTTTTTGTACACCGGCAGATCACCCCGGAAATCAACAATAAATCCCTCGCGACCATCATTGACAGTCAATACGCTGTTCTTACATGAAATATACGGACTGTCATAAAGCTGCCAGTTCTTAAAATTCATCTGTTTGCCGTCAACAGAAACATCAGCGTAATCGGAGCGCGGATTGTACTGCATCTCGATATTTTGACCGGACAGAGTGGTATAAGAAAGCATCATTTCAGACTGATAGTTCGAATCATCTATATCACAGTGTTCCTGCAAGGCATTGGCAAATTCCGTTGCCGAGGCGAATTTATCCATATCCGACATTTGCAGGATGAATCCGGTCTTTTCACCCCACAAATACAGCCGCCGTTCGTAAAAGCCTTGCTGTCTGCGCGAATAAAGTTTTTTATATTCGATACGGCTGGTATCTTTAACAAGCGGATACAATCCAAGAAAAGCACTATCCGCCTGAATAACGTACCATGAACCATATTGCACAGGGTCAGAAACTTTGGAAGTATCGAGCGGCAGATTAAAGAATGCGTACTGGTTTTCCCGGTGCCGTTTTGTCTCTGGTGGAATAGCTGTCATGGTAATATGAGCGGCTCCCACCTGGCAACTTTGATCGTATTTGCCGTTACCGTCGCATTCGTAGCAGGTCATCCATTTATTATCCCAGGTGTGCCATTTCATCGGGCTGCCACCGATAAACGTGAGCCCGCCTTGTTCGCCCTCAACCACAAGCTGAAACCGGGAAATATCGGTAAAATAACCGTGCCACAATGTACCCATGGTATAATGCGGTGTTTTATACACGCTCTCCTGAAACTGATTCGGATCCGGAGAAATGCCCTGTCCAAACCAGTAATTCGGTTTGGTGTTTCTGGCTTTGATCTCAGGTAGTTTGCCAGTGGCGATATTGCACAGAACTTTATTTGGGCGATAGCCGCTCATCAACGCGTGAAACGTGACATAGTGATAGCGCATATCTTCGGGGAACCAGTCGCTTTCCGTGCCCCACCACAGCCAGCCGGTTTCGTCGGTTTTCGAGCCAACCGGTTCTTCGGCGTAGCCACGTTTGTGGGGTGAACAGAAAACGCCATCCGTGTATTTGAGCGCATAGCCAGCCACCAGCCAGTCAAGTGCTGCCTTGGCCAAAAGCTGGCATTCTTCATCCGGGTGAAAATCATAAATATTCATCAAACCGTTCAGATCGAACACCAGGTAAGTGCTGGAATCCCACTCGCCCTGACCGGCACGGTACAATCCTTTCACATAACTGCGCAGCATTTCTTTCAGTTTGCTGACCGCTGCCTCTTTGGACATATTGCCAATACGGTCTCCGCCAATGTAATAAGGCAGCACCAGACCGCTGGTAAACCACATGGTGCGATGATTTTCGGTGCCATGAGGATTTGTGTACGATCCGTATGTAGCAGCTTTGCGGCTGAACTGCTGGTAGGTCTGATCGGTCAATGATTCACGGAAAATGGGCAAATAGCGTGCCCAGTTAACCGCAGCAAAATGATAATGTTCATTCGGACTTCGGTCATCGTTCATAATTTCCAATGCATCAGGTTGGTCGGGATCGAGCACCAGTCGCGCTGCCGCGTGAGCGGGAACGCGTTTGCCTGGATCATTGCCTTCGGCGAAAAAGCCGGCACGATAACTCCAAATCGGATAATTGGCCAAATCCACAATCAGAGAGTCATAGCGGTTTTGAAATTCCTCGCTGTACGGATAAGTTCGCGGACTGCTGGCCGGAGCGGCATCGGTGCCAGGGTGAGAGATTTTCGATGGATTCGGAATATCCCAGGGCGAATCCTGAGCAGATGCGGTAAAAAAGAAAAGCAAAAGAAGAAAGCATATTTTCATTTACGAAACTCCATTCTGAATGTGAATTAGCGCAAAAGTATCATGCTGCGAGTTTGATAGAAATCTTTCGTTTTTAATCGATAAAAATAAATTCCGCTCGGAGCAGGAGTATTATCTTTAACACGTCCATCCCATTGCATGGTATAATGTCCGGCTTGGCCAATGATGCGGTGAAATGTTTTCACACCTTGCCCGAGCGTATTAAAAATATCCAAGTGAACCTTGCCAGGATGTGCGATTGAAAACGAAATAGTAGTCGCCGAATTAAACGGATTGGGATAATTTGCTTGCAGTTCAGTCACATGTATTGAGGATTGCGACATGTCTTTAGAAACTCCACTTGATAACTGGCGTCCGGATTGCGGACCGCCAAAAGCTCCCAGGTCATTTCGGGGCGTGCCTTGACCTGGCCACAAGGCAATGTTTGACGCAGCCGTTTCGCTGTCGTCGGAAAACCGGCTGTCAGGATGTCCGGCGTCAATACAAGGCGATGCCGGTGCAAGCATGTAATAGTTTGCAAATTGAGGATCGGCACATAAATTTGTTTCGTTCCATTCTGTATGTCCGGGCGAGGTTCGCCAGGAAATAGATTTCGCTACCGATGTATCAACATCGCAATAATGAAAATCGAGCGTATCTGTAGAACTCGTGGAAAATTGTGAACCTCTTTCCGCGCTGTTATTCCAGATGATCGTGTTGGTAAAATCACAATGATTGTTTATATTGCCATAAAATCCGCCACCGTGATATGCGCGGTTGTCTGCAATTGTCACATTTATCAACGATGGTGCGGATGTAAACTCGGCATAGATTCCCCCGCCGTATTCGGCCCGGTTCCGGCAAATCAAGGTATTTTTTATCACAGGAGAGGCTTGCCAGAGATAAATGCCACCTCCACTGACAGCGCGATTATCCGAAATCCGACAGTGACGTATCACAGGACCGGAATCAGCGATCCATAGCCCTCCGCCCCAGTCCGGAGAGCGACTGCCAGTGATTGAGCAGTAGCTCAAAGTATCATCCTGACCACTCGACCAGATATTGATACCGCTCCAATTGATAGTAGGATTCAAAGGACGAAACCGCACAGAATCGTCAAGAGTGCCGCGGGCAATGAGTTGACCTTTGCGTTTGACGATCAATTTGTGCTCGCCCCGGAAAACCACATCCACGCCAGGTTCGATCACCAGAGATCCGCTCGAGACAACGACATCTCCCATGATGTTATAAGGTGAACCGGATTTTGACCATGTTTCTGCGTGATGCCCTCCGGAAATGACAGTACCGCGCGTTGGTCCGAGACTGGCAGTAATGTCCCGGCAGAGAAAGCGTTTTTCATCATCGTAAGCGATCAACATATCGCCCCGGCATGTGTCAGCATTCTGAGCCCAATATGTGAGATACAGTTTTTTCTGTCCGTGTCCGCTCAAGACAAAACCCGGCAGTGAATCCCGGAAAACCACATTGTCCAGGCTTGCTTTTATCTGTTCCGGACACAGGATAAAATCCACATTAACTGTGCCGGCTGTGAGGTTCTCAATGGTCACAGGCACAGACTCGGATTGTGATCCGGTATTAAAAGCTTTTACCCAAAGCGGATCGGGAGATACATCCAGTTGTGGTTTATGCAGAACCGAGGAACGAATATTCGTTATAGCGTGCACAACCAGTTCGGCATCAATCACTGGATGTGGAGACAAACTGAACCAGGCGCTGCGGATGGGTTCAGGACGTTTCGTTCCCCAACCGAAATTTAGATGAACAAATCCGTCGGTGTTGTAGCCATCCGCCAGAACCGCGTGACCTGGCAGAAAAAGAATCGCCGGCAAGCCGTTCATCATATTTTGTTTCAATTGCTGCCATGATTGATGATCGAATACCTGCAAATCATCGCACGTCAACTCTGTCTTTTCTCTCAAAGCGTGAGCCATATTCACTGTCAACGTGGATTCATCACTTGTATAGTCTGTTTTCAAAGTTACACCGCTGGCAAACTGTAATGCGGCAATATGTGTTTCATCCAGAACGCGATCACTTTGATAGTTTTGATCAATCTGCGATACTATTTTATTCAGACGTTGAAATGAGGGAAAACCACAGTTTGTGCTGTCTGCATCCAGGCGGATTTTATGAGTTGGAGTTGTGTATTGATCACGCGGAAATAAGCGCAGAGAAGCTGCCGTTTCGTGGTAATTCAAAAGCTGGGCAAGGCACACCGCCCCGCAACTGGCTACACTGCGTTGTCCGGTCGTCGGATCAAGCGGACAGAATTGATTGAAAGGTTCACGTTGATGCCATGTTGTCGTAATCCAGCCCGTAGTGCTGGGAGATGATGCGGGCCATTGACGAAAAGCATGATTCCATTGCGCGGTATTGTCACCTGTTCTGTGTTGGAGGATCGCATTCAGAGCCTCTGGTAAGATGGATTCACGCGTCCAATTCTCCTGCAAAGAATAAGCGAAAACATCTCTGTCCTCATCCAAAAGAAAAAATCCGTGCGGTGACAATGGAATCACACGATGGCCGGTAGGTAGGCGAAAAGATTGTCCCTTAACCTTGTAATCCGAGATTTTCTTGTTCAGAAAAATGAAATTCTGCAGCAGTTTTTTCTGGTCGGACGGAAATAAAGCCTGTGTTGAAAGACAATAAATGATAACTAGTAAATATGTAAACACACCTTTTCGCATAAACTCAATTGCTTGTCCGTTTTTACTCGTCCGTAATCGATTCCTTTATGTTGATTAAATAATCATGGACAACTTTTGCAAGATACCGCATTAAAATATTCTATACCCGCTTTTACTTTTCCGAAAAGAAACCTCCTCACAAAAAGCATGAGGAGGTTTCTCAAAAGAGGAAAAGATACGAATGATACAACTTTACCGCAAAAGAATCATTTTGTTTGTCACGTTCTTCTCGCCAGCTTTTAATTGGTAAAAATAGGAACCTGAAGGCACATCTTGTCCATTGTCGTTCTGACCATTCCAGCTTATATGATGTTCGCCTTTTTTTACATGTTTATTCACAAGCGACCGGATTTTATGGCCGAGCATATCGAAAATATTCAGCATTACATAGCCATCATGTGAAATTGTAAAGATAATCTCTGTACTCGGATTGAACGGATTAGGATAATTACTCACCGTGATATCATACTCTTCAGGTAACGTATTCCAGACTGCCGATGGCGCACTTTCATCAACTTCCCAAACCGGGATGTAATGCAAAGCACTCCAGTCGTAACCGTTTTCATTGTTGCTGCCCAGTGTTATACTGCCGGCCGGAAAGGTGTTTTTGTAAATATCAAGATAGCGAATCTTGCAGGAATCTCCCCAGCAATCATTAAAAGCCACATCCTCGGGCATGAGTTCCCATTCTAAAAGCCAGGATGGGAAAAACTCGGCTGTGGAATCCTGTCTCGCATCATAGAGCACATACATGATGACCGGCTTGTTGACTGTACACGTCAAATAGTTGGGGACATCATGGGTCCATTTATCATCCGCTGTCATTTTCAGATAGGTTTTTCCCACAAGATAATCAGGCAATGACTCTACTGTATACGGCGTGCCGCCTTCGAGACCGCAACGGTCCCACCACAGGCACACGCCGGCTTCCAGACCGTCATACATGAGATCGTCCGGCAACAGTGGTTGATTGCCGGTGTAGCCACCGTTTATGGCAATGTCAGTAATTTCCAGCCCTTTTTCACTTTGCGCAGACGAAAATGAAATAATAATCAAAAGGACAAAAACAGTACACAAAACTCTTTTCATGCTGCACTCCCTGTTGTTAAGTTGGGGCATTAAACGAATTTATTTTAGCGCATTAAAATCATTTTTTTACTGATCATTTGCCGGCCGACCTGCAAACGATACACATAGACACCCGAAGCTACGGATTGACCTGTCTCGTTTTGACCACTCCACGACGTTTTGTGAAATCCTGCATCGACGCGTTTATCAATTAACGTTTTCACATGTGAGCCGTCAATACTGAACACATCGAGCCGAACGTCTTGCACTTCCGTCACTTCAAAGGAAATCGATGTCTTTGGATTGAACGGATTCGGATAGTTCTGTGAAAGTGAAAATGTCCTTGATGTTTTTT
>CAZSMC010000034.1:24637-40585 GCA_964607755.1 uncultured Cytophagia bacterium
GGATTGAACGGATTCGGATAGTTCTGTGAAAGTGAAAATGTCCTTGATGTTTTTTCGTTCTCTTCTACCTGAGAAGGCGCTTCTCCTTTTTGCAGCCAGAAATTTAAATCGCGGTTCGGATTGGCACCAGGATGTTCAGGTTCCCAAATTTCCACATTTTCACGTCCGTTTGTTCCGTCAAAGTAGACGAAATACATCGCGCCTTCGACATAATTGTCACCGGAATGGGTTTTGTTGAGATTGACTTTTTGATGGGGTTGCATTTCGTCAAATTTTAATAAAAAGCCATAAACATTTTCCGCCGTTAATGACACATTTTCAATGTCAAAACAAAGAAGCGTATAAAGCGAGTTTGCGATCGTAGCGGAATCCAGTTCCGCCGGCAGTGTTCCGCTCTGAGAGCTCAACGTGTCTATGGGAAAAGGATCGCCCACCGCGGCAAACTGATAAATGTCGATGTGAAACGGTGCATTTTGACACGCTTCAAACGACTCTGCAGGTTGCATTAATTCGTTATCCATTTCCACATAGATTTTATCCAGGACCATATCATTGTGAGGGGTGAATGATTGCCCCAGGTCCCGGTGCGGTGGATCATTTTCACTTTCGGTATTGTAACGCCACGTCCAGCATGACCCATCAGGATCATAGGTTTCATTCATAATAACAATATTGTCCTCAGCTTCTTCGATGACTTTATCTGACATCACCCTTACAGTCGTCTCCACCTGTGCGATGGTAAAAGTTGTAAAAACAAATAAAAACATTATGGTGATGAATAAGGTGTATAATTTTGACATGATTTTTCCTCTTTTTTTTTACGATTTTTAACATACGGCATTCTACTCTATAAAATCGGGAATGCCGGTTAATTTTTCATCTCGGTTATTCAGTCAGGACCATCTTGCGAGTCAGCACATGATCACCGGATTTGAGTTCGTAAAAATAGAGTCCGCTTGGTGCTTTTTGACCCTGGTCTGAAATGCCGTTCCATTCAATTTCATGATGACCAACAGTACCTGGCGCATCGCTAAATACGCGGATAGGTTGTCCCAGGACGTTATAAATGGTCAGTGTTGTTTCTGCATTTTTTGATAGCGAGTAACCGATTGTCGTTGATGGATTGAATGGATTCGGATAATTGGCTTTTAAATTAAATGCAAATGGCATAGATTGATCTGCTTCCACAGCATTACCGTCATCGCCTTTGACCCAGATTAACAACCGAGGCGCAATGTCGGCATCCACCATAGCAGCGCTGTCTTTGGAAACGAAACCATACCAGGTTTTTTCAGTCTCACCCCAAATTTTCTTGTCACGGCCCCAGATATTGAAACTGATTTTACCATCACCAGTTCGTTCCGCTTCCACAAGTTCCGGGTCCAGGTCACCGAATTCGTTCCAGCCGTAATAATAGACAGTTTCGCCGTCTTCGTTTGTTCCGGTCATATCCTGATGCCAGAAAAAGGGGCCGGTATCCAATTGCTTGTCAAAGTTGGGCAACGGAGCGGTATTCCATGTCAGCGTTGCTTCATCCCAGTCATCTTCTTCAATGAGATAGCTACCGAAATCCAGGGTATCTTCATAGGCTTCGTAGCCCTCTTGAGTTTTATAGAGTCCCCACAGTTTTACCTGAACTTTTTCGATTTCTTCATCCACCGAACTGAGATCAAAAAGGACATAAGCTTCACGATAATACGAGTTGCCTGCTTCTGGTTCACCCTCATTTTTTACAACCAACATAACATAATTATCACCTGTACTATCCGGATGACCGTGCACATAATTTCCTTCATTCTTTCCGCTAATGTATGTATCTGCTTCGATAATGACGGTGTGATCCTGGGCCAACCCTGCAACAGTTATAAACAGGCTGGTTATCAATACAAGCAATATCTGTATCGAATAATTTCGCATAAGAACACCTCATTTCTTTAATAGAAATGAGAGCCGGGCTAGGCCGGCTCTCATTGACTTGCGTTTATTTCCGTTTAGGGCATATGACCTCATCGATTAGCAAAATTTGTAGCACACCTGGAAGGTGTACTACAAAAGATTTGGCCTTATTTCATCAACATCATCTTTTTGGTAAAGACGTGATCATTTGCCTGAAGACGGTAATAGTATACACCGGTGGCGACTTTTTGGCCATAGTTATCCGTGGCATCCCAAACCACATTATGGATGCCGGCTTCATAGCCTTTATCGACTACGTTCTTGACCAGTCGGCCGGTGACGTCGTACACAGACAAGGTCACTTCAGATGGTTCCGGCAGGCTGAAAGAAATCGTGGTTGTCGGATTGAACGGATTCGGATAGTTCTGCGACAAATCGTAATTGGTCGGCAATTCCGCCAGATTTTCTTCCACGCCAACTCCGCCAATTTCCTTTGCCTTGACCCAGAACGTCAACTGGTGTACCCAATTATGGCTGGCAGGCAAAGCCTTCCAGGACCCATCAACATGGCGGGCCTGTTCCCAGGAAAGATCAAGTTGATTTCCATTTGGATAATCGGCAACCGTGGTATCTCTGTTCGGATGCGAATGCGACAAGTAAATAACGCGGCCATTTTCCGGACTCACAAAACCGACAAGAAAGCCGTAAGACTGACCATCAGGCAGTGGTTCCAGGCGAACAGCGCCTTCCTCTTCTTCTGTCGGGAGCTGGAAGGTGATGTATCGATGTTCGGCGGAATCCAGTTCCGAAGGCATATACCCGTAATACGTCGCGATGGTCTCTTCATAGCTGCCAGTATTATTGACATCCGAGCATTTTACCAGTTTGAGGAAAGCAGCGTCATTTTCGGCAGCATGCGCGCCTTCGTTCAAATTGTCCGGATGCCACCATTCATCTTCACGGCCAACCATAATGGTAATCTCTTCCAGCAATGTGGATGCGTCCACGGTAAACTGCTGTCCGAGATCGCGGCCGCCACTTTCATCCCATTTCAGAGGCCGGAGATTGCGTTCGCCTTCAAAATGAGCAAACAGTTTCGGATCATCGATATCCGGTGCTTCGCCGCCAGAAACTGCTGTGAACACGCCTTTGTACGGTTTTTCAACATAAGTGACACCACCGATGTATGTTTCTCCGCCAACCTCGCTCTGCCAGACAAGTTTTACGTCACGCGGGTTGATATCTGCGTTGTAAATTTTACCCAGCACTTTGGGTTTCAGTGGCGTTCTGTTGGCAGAGAAGGTATAGGGACTGAGCGAGCCCTCGCCAACCTGAGTGGCAGTAAATGTCCTTACTCCATCAAACATAGGATCTGCCGGAGCCCAGGAAAAACCGCCAGCCGGTGACACCAGTTTGTAGCCGATCACATCGGTACCATCAGCGCCACGCAGACTAACCATGCCGGTTCTTGTATTGATTTCGGCAATGAGTCGCTGGTCCGGTTTCATCGGTGCCGGTTGTGTGTAGGGATAAGCGTGATGTGGCTGCTTTTTACCGGAATTAAACTGTGCTTTCAGCACATCAAAGTCCGCTTCATCTACCACATCGTCGTTATTGGCATCACCGTGTACCATTGTTTTGGGAAGAAGAATTTCATCCCACGGATCGCGCGGATTGCCAGTCGGGATGCGCAGCGTGTCCTTTTCACCCCAACCGCGAGCCAGGGCAAAAAAGTCGTCCATGTCCGTGACAAAGTCGACATTAAAGTCGGTCTTTTTCGTCACAGCCAGACCGATATGCTTCAAGCCGATCTGGGCATCTTCCTTGGAAACACCTTCTTTTAACAGAATCGAACTGCGAAGACCCACTCGCATGAAATTTATATCAACGTGATCGATAACAATGCATTCGCTTTCCGGGTCCGAGCTGAACGGCGCCGGAGAAGTGGCATCACCATAAAGCTGATTGCCCCAGGATTCTATATTCACAGAAGCAGAATCGGGACGGAAAATGACCATGTTCATAAAATCGAGTCCAAGCGTGCTGTCTGTATGCGCGCCATTATCCCCTTTAAAGTTGGCTTCGGTCATGTGTTCCGGGAATAACCATTTGTTATCCGGGGGCGAAACACCGGCGTCATTTTTGTGATTCCACACCTTTAACTGACGTCTTCCCCAGGTCCCGCCTTTTGTGTTATAGCAGGATCCGATTTCCATGGAAACTTTTGGACCGCCAAGCGTTGCTTGTACCTTGTAATACTCGGTACTGTTAGTTGCGATATCGCCGAAATGGCTATATTTAAAAACCAGCACTTCTTCGTTTTTATCAAAACGGAAGGGCCTGTATTCGCCGGGATCGACCATTCCATTTTTATTGCGGTCGTCCCAGTCACCCCAGACCAGAGGGGTCCAGGCATTTCCCTCGCCAGCAATAGTCCGTGAAAAGCCGTATTCAAAGTCCCTGTTATTGGGCGGTTTAAAACCGACATCGCCGATATCCTCGCCCATATGCCACATTCTGGGATGCAGGAAATGGCCATCAGTAAAATTTTCATCCAGAATATTGCCTTTAGGTCCCATAGCGCGCAACGGATAGGTGGTTACCATCACAGGCTCGGTCATGGTCCATACGCCTTCATCGTCTTTTGGCTGGACAGAGACAGCATATTGGGTATTCGGTTCGAGTCCGCTCACCATGACGGTATCGGCAAATCCGGGTTCGTTTGAAACATTATCCACGCTCAGAGTATCATACGTTTCGCCGTCGCTGGTGTAAAGCACATCCAGTCCAGTATTGGTCTCACCATTGTCTGTAAAGAACACATGGATATCAGAAATCGAGTAGCGTGAGGCAGCCACATCAGTCGCTCCGAGCATTGTTGTTGCGGAAACGGTATCAGATGGTACAGTTAATGCCCCGCCTACCATGGCATTGACATAGGAATAATACTCGGTGTTCTCTGTCAGTCCGGTAACTTGCATACTTGATGAGTCAGCGGCAAGCGTATCGATTGAAGCAAATGTTTCGCCGTCCTCTGAAAAGAAAACCACAAACCCGTCTTCATCATTCGCGTTATCAGAGAAACTTATTTCTACCCGGTTGGCAGAAAGCGCTTCCATATTAACATCTGTCACCCGCCGTAGTGTTGTGCCTTGTATAGTATTCCCCATCACTTCATCGGCTCCTACAACCGCGCCAACATAATAGGAATAACTGGTTTCCGGTTCCAGACCGTCAACAGTGACCATGTCGGCATCACCGGCTGCAGTAGCCACAAGGTCATCATCCGTATCGTAAACATTCCATTGATCAACAGCCGTTTCATCTAATAGTTGCATTTTAATGTTTAGCTCATGAGCTGATGCTCCTTCAGCCAACGGCAAGGGGGCGTTGTAAACGCCGTTTAATTTTTTCACAATAAATTCACCACAGCCTTTCCAACCGGAAGCACCGTCATTGACAATCACTTTCAGGTAACGCGCCGTAACCGGTGTATCTAGCGTATCAGCCATCAGTTGATCGACAAATGTATTGGAAAGCTGTTGGTTCGTAGAACGGTCAACCAGAGTATCCCCTGATGTGGTATCAACCACAACATAACTGTGCCACCGGTCTTTGTAGCTTCTGTAAGCGAGAAAATCAAACTCAACTTCTGCCCCGAGATCAAGAACAAAGATCGGTGTTTGCTCGGTTGACCAGTTTGTCGAAAAATCACCATCGTTCAGATTTGCTGCCAGTTCTTCGCGATCACTCACATAAGTGATCTCACCATTTTGTGCCAAATTGGGATCCTGGATTGTATCGGCAAAACTCAATCCAGTAAAAACCAATGCTAACACAGTAAAGAGCATAAAACTCCGTACCATAGTATCTCTCCTTGGTTTTTTAAGTTTACGTGAATTATGGAATTAGTTCGAGCACAAATAATGGTGTTGGCGTGAAAAAGTATTGTAGTTTTATAATCTCTTTATTAAGTTTTCATTTATTACCGGGAGGGCTTTGGCCCGTCAGCTTGCAGGCATTTCCAGGGTCAAAGTCTTCCTTTTACGCCAACACATGGTGCAAAAATTGTCTTCACCTCCTTTCCGTCAGATGATCCTATTTATTAATGAACCTCCAATTTTTCGAATTAAAACCCTCATCACCTCCTTTCACACTTTTTTTTAAAAAGTCATGTGCATTGAGAATCGATTGACACTTCCCAGAAATTCTCCAAAGCTGGCGTAGGAATAATCAAAGTGAATTCCTTTGTACCGGAGACCGGCGCCCAGGCTAAGGTTTTCCTCATCGTAATTGAATTTGTAACCAGCCCGGAGTGCAAACATCTGCCGGAACCAGTATTCAGTCCCGATGTGAAAGCGTTCCGAATAATCAATTGGATTGTTACCTTCCAATACCAAATCAAGGTCATGTTCTTCGGAGTCAAAATGAGTGAATGATAGAATATCAGCGCTGGCGCCGATATGAAAAGTGAGCGGCAAACGAAAAGATTCATCAACATATTCCATATCTGTGGCAAAGTGTTGAATGCTCATTCCGACTTTGACACCATGCCAACCGATATGATAAATAGTTCCCACATCAAAAGCGACGATTTGCGATTGATCTACAACCAGGTCTTGATAACAAAACCTGGCAGTGGCGGCAAACCCAAACCGGTCTGTGAAGCGTCTACCGTAAGTTAATCCGATGGCGTATTCCTGCACATCAATATTTCCGATATCTTTATAACCGAGCGGACTGAACGGGTCGATCTCTGTTCCCTCAATGGTGTTATAATCCATATATATAGCGCTCAGTCCCACATATCCCCAGGAGCCCAGATTTTTCACTCCGGCAACAGCCGATTTTTGGATATCGGCGATCCAGGTAGTATAACCGACAAAAACAGAGTTATCCGAAATAGCGGTAATGCCGGCAGGATTAAAAAAGATATTCGAAGCTTCTCCTTCCAGGGTGACACCTGCTTCCCCCATTGCCGTGCTGCGCGCATCCACGCCTATTTTCAAAAATGTATAGCCGGCCTGGCCTACTTTTTTCAAACTGGGCTGTTCGGGGAATTCTTGAATATCTTCGCCTTCTTGAGCCTGCCCGTATAAAACAATTCCACAAATAAAAACGACTATGAGAAAAATTTTAAATTTCATGATTGGCTCCTTTGGTTATGCCTTTTATTCTATTCCCTGGCTAACGAATAACGATAAACTTGCCTGTTTTTTCTCCATAACCATCCAGGCTCTCGACGTGATAGATATAGACACCACTGGCCATGAATTGATTGTATTTGGTAATCGTCAAGAATCGCCTCTCCTTTTTAAGGTCGCTATAGTCGAGGCCTTCGTTTCCGCCAGACATAGACATAGAGGCATCGTGCATGAACTCGCGCACCAAATCACCGGTCAGGGTATAAAAACGAATCATAGTGCGGCCGGGTGGCAAACCGGCTACCATGATTTTATCTTTTTCGCCGGGATAATTTTTCACTGCATCAGGATCGTAAACAAAAGGATTTGGCACGATTCGCACATCATCCATCACATTGCCCTGTGCCAGTCCCGGATGAATGGCAAGACGGTTTGTCCTGCACATGTATTTACTGCTTTCTCGTCCCTCCGCGTCTTCGGCTGTCAGATTAAAATAGTAAGCAAATCCCGGTTTGGTTTTTCTATAAATGTATTCATATTTTTCCTTGCCGGCATCCTCGACATTGATTTCGTCTAAAAGTTCATAACGCGCATCCCGGCTGCCTTCCGAGTAATATATATTGTACTTTACAACGTCACCGGCATTTTTAGACGGCGGTGTCCATTCTAATTTCAAGTAATTGCTGTCCATGTTAGAAACTGTGAGACCGGACGGCGGGAAAGGATTATTACCCTCAGGAAGCTCCAGACCATTTTCCCAGATTTGTTTGGCTTTATCATAATTCGTCACCAGGGAATCGTAACCGGTGCGCAAAAGTTGATTTTTCTTTGCATTGTTAAAATCGCCCTGACCGTTTTTCCACCAGTCCAACCACTGGGCGCCTTTTTCCAGGCAAATCTGATGGTCTACGCCGCCAACGCCGTGAAAAAAGACCAGATTGATAGTATCTCCCTGAGCCAGCTCCCACGGTCCGAACGTGTTTAACGCGCGTTGACCTCCGGTGAGCGGATCAGGATCATCATGGTCGTTATCTGTCTGGAATCGATCACCGCCAAATCCGTTTCTGAACACATCGTACCGCTGACTGTACGTTTCAGTTGCGCCGTGATAGAGCCAGTAATAGGTGTCCCACCAACACAGAATGTGTTTTGAAAAATCGTTAGACCGGTCAGTAGCGCTCTTGTCAATGTGAACAAGTCCGGTCCCCAGATACATGGGCGACATGAACTCGCCGCTTTCCGGTTTTGGATCACCTTCGTTATCAACCGATTTGCCAAACCAGGTATCATTGGGATCGTTGCCCACTGACCAGTGTAAAAGCTGAGGCCGGTCGTAATTTGGTACGCCGGGGTTGTCGGGTTCATCGCCTTCCCACTTGACGATTTGCACGTCGCTGTAGGTTGAAGCCCGGTCGCTTTTTGTATGAGTAATATCGCACAACTCATCATGACTACCCTGGCCCGGATTCAAATGCTCAACAAGGGCGAGATAAAACTGGGAAAAATCATTATTTGGCAATTCAATCTCTTCATCCGAATCAATATTTCCGGTATTAATAATTTGCAGATGTGTGATAGCTAAATCTTGATACTCCGGATGACTCCACATAAAAGTTCGCTGATGAAAAGTAAGCCCTACATAGGTATTTGCCAAAGTTTCAACCATTTGATCGCTAATCAGATTGGGCTCCGGATCACCATCGATAATGGAGGTGGAGGTAATATCTTTTTCGTTAATATAGATCGTGGGATAAGGATAGCGGACTTTTTTGCGATTGTACATATGCCTCCAGCCGCCAATTTGTGCTTGTCCGGTGAAAAAATAGTCATGGGTTGTGCCTTCAACGTCGGTCCAATCTTCGACAAAAACGTGATAGTAGGCGGAACCGCCATTGCTGGCGTAGCGGAAATCCCGCGGCCAGTCCCAGCTTCCCACAGAACCGCTGCTTCCGACATTGAGTCCGAGCCGGCCGCAATCCAGATAGCGATCCTGGGCATAAATCATAGCGGCAGTCACAAAAACCGTAATGAGAATTATTTTGAACATTCTATGTATCATGTTGCATCTCCTGTTTTGACCGCTGAACAAAAGCTCTTAGAAATTGATTTGCAGACCGTAAACGATCTCACGTGGACGTTTAAAGATCGCATAATAAGGTGTTGCTCGCATCAAAATATCTTCCAGTTCGTCATCGTACCAACCGGGCTCGAATTTGCCTTGTGTTTCCAGATAATCCATATAATCTGTTATGGTAAAGCCGGGGTTGCGGACGCTATTAAATGCTGTACGTAATAATTGCTTACTGTTCATTAAATTGCGAATGCTGGTATAAGCGCGCATCTTTACACCGAACAGTTCAAAGCCCTTGTAGACTCTTAAATCAACACCATTGTAATAAGGTGTCCACTGCACGTTTTGATCCTGGCCAGGAAATTTGCTGCCCCATTCGCCGCGGTCCCACCGAAACCATTCGCCGGCTTCCCAACGGAAATAGGTGGAAATCTCCCAATCCGCTTTCAAGCGGTCCATAAATGACGCGCCTTCCTGTGCCAACGGTGAATGGAAAAGCAATGTAAATCGAAGAATGGGTTGCGGTTTTGGCTGGAATGCATCAGGATCTTCAAGTTCATTGACTTTGAACGGATCCTGATAAATGGTTTTAAAACCGTAATATCCGCGCCGGGTCAACATGTAATTATAGTTTAAACGGGCTTGAAAATAATCCAAAAATCTCGCATTTATTTCAGTTTCGATACCGCGAATATCCCTGTACATGTTATTCTGTGGACGATTGTAACCATTATCATCTCCGGTTGGATATATACCTGTAGTTGGTTTGTAAAAGACAGTACTAATTTCGTTATAAATATCCTTGTAATAACCGGTTACTCGATAGGTGAAAATATCCGCAATGTTTTGTTCGACGCCAAACTCATAGTTGATGTTTTTGCGAAAATCAAGAGCTGGATTGCTCATTTTTGCCAATGGCCAGTAAGGGTTTGAATTATTGACCAGAATCGCATCGGTGTTGGCTCGCTGGAAAAAGTAGCCATAATTGAAAAAGATTTTGGCGTTTTCACTTATGGGATGAGACACACCGATTCGCGGTCCGACTGCCCATTTGAACGGTGCATCGTTGTGTAGAGCATGTTCCAGACTATCTGAAGCGATACTGTAAATTGTACTTGAAACCGGCTCGCCGCTGGCATTGAATTCGGTGGCGTTTGTGCCGTAATAGTAATTCCACATATCAGTGAAATAGGGGGTCTCGGCTTTGTAGAAATCGCCGCGCAATCCCAGGTTCATGATCATGCCTTCAAATTCAATCTTGTCTTCCAGATAAGCGCCGCCCTCAAAATAATTATAGTCTGCAACTTCAGACATTGGCTTCCAGCTCTGGCGACCCCAATTCTTGACAAACTCATCGTCGTAACCGGATTTAATGTGCATGAGATTGTATTCGAGGTTAAAACCGGCTTTGAGCTCATTGACGTCGTTGAGCTGACTTGTCATATCGGTTTTGAGAATATAAGACTGGTACCAACTGTCATCCTGGTTTTCATTCATATATCCGAAATTGTGCTGACCCATCTCCGGCGCGACATTCCATACCGGATGGGTGATGCCATTCTCGTCTGTCCATTCGCCGGGAGCAATATTAGCGCCGGAAAAGGATTCGTAAACGCCGTAAGGTGCCTCACTCAGATAGACAGGTGTCGAATCGACCGTGGTTTGAGTGGCAGGCGTGTTCAGATCTCGTGGTCCCATATCGTATTGCCTGCTGTACACGTTTTGGTTATATTGAAAATTGACTTCCCAGAATGTTTCCGGACTGATGATGTGGGTGAAACGCAATCCATTGGAAGCGGCCCATTTGTAATAAGCCGCTGAACGGCTTCCCCAGTTGAACATATTTTTGCCGCATTGATTGCGTAAAAAATAATTCGAGGATGATGTTGTATTTCGCGGATCGAAATTGGCTTCATAGAAACCAAATGAAACCGATTGCATTTCACCGTAACTGCCACGATAGCGTAGGACCATCGAAGGTGACAGATTGTATTTTAGCTTTAACCGGATAAAATCATCAATATAATTTGGTTTGGAGACCTTGACCGGAAATGATTGTTGATCAAGATACGCGTCCAGAAAAAAAGTTAATTTGTTATTTGTAAAGGGCACCGGACCGCCAAAAGACAGTTCCACGTAATTATCCGGGTGAGTATAATCAAAGGGGCGGAAAAACCATTTTTCAGCCTGTAACAGTTCTTCAGGAGTCAGAGTGTTTTTATCTACTCCCATGACATCAGTCATTCGGCGGTTTGCCAACATCTCGGCGTAACGCGCGTTCCAGCCGACAAAATCCGGCTCGCCATCTCGATTGGCATCAACGTTCTCGCCATATTCATTGGTATATTCGGGAATTTCTTCGCCACGCCAATTGGTACGCATTCTGTTTTCAAATCCGCCCCAATCTTCATACATTTGGCCGCCACTGACAAAGATTTCATCACCGGCGGAATTGTAGGTTTTGTATCCACTTAATGTTTGGTCACCGACCATTGCCTGTCCGGGTTCGCGCAACTCGAGAAACTGGAATCGACCTATTTCCCACCAGTTGCCACGACTGTGGACATTCGGCCCGATGTGTTTTTCTGTGCCCGGACGAAAACGGTAATCGATCGTCCCGTGATATTTATTGCCGCCTTCTTTGGTCACAATATTGATCAATCCGGATCGTGCCTGACCATACTCTGCGCTGAATCCGCCGGTTAAAATTTGAATTTCTTCAATAGCAGATTTTGTAACTTTAAAGATTGGCGTGCCATGACGTTCGTCTTGTTTAGCAAAATCGTCCACCACAAGTCCCACTTCATCGGCAAACGAGCCGCGAATGAGAATATTTCCAGTATCATCATTCCGGTCAATAGACGGTGCCATATCGATCGTCGCCCGAATGTCCGTGCCGGTTGGAGCAGCAACGACTTCTTGTGAAGCCATGGCGGTTTGCGAAAAAGATACGTCTTTTTTAATCTTTTCGCGTTGAGCAACGACAACTACCTCTTCGCCCGTTTCAATAACAGTCTGTTCCAATTCAAAATCCAACTCGGTGGTCCGACCTGTGCTTACACGAACATTTGAGATGGATTGCGTTTTATACCCCATGTAGGTTGCCTTAACCTTGTATTCTCCTGGCGGAACTCTTAGAATAAAGAAGCTACCATCTTCATCCGTCGCCGCGCCAAGGTTCGTTCCTTCAACAATGACGTTCACACCGGGAAGAGGCTCGCCTGTTTCTGCATCAACCACACTGCCGGATATTTTTCCGGTAGTTGCTGCCATAACAAAGGTGCTTGCCAGAAGCGAGAAAAACAGCATGCATAACATCCATTTTTTCATGATAATCCTCCAATGTCTCAAAGTAATCACGCTTTAAAAAAAAATAGTAAAAACGTTCAATTTCTTTCAATGAGCTCAGTATCGAGTTGGATATGCGAAGCTTTTCTGTTCTCGTTTTTGCTTTCCAAATTTTCTATCAGCACTTCAACAGCTTTTCGTCCCATTTCATATGCCGGCTGTGAGATTGTGATAAAAGGGGCGGGTAAGAAAAATGTTTCACTCATATTACCAAAACCAGCCAGACCAATATCATCGGGCACCGACAGGCCAGCCTGTGTGATGGCCCGGTAAGCGCTCATCGCCACAAAGTCGTTGGCACAAAAAAGAGCATCCATTTCAACATTATTTTCTAGTACCTCTGTCATAGCCTGATAAGCCTGTTCTTTGCTAAAATCACAAGAAATGACTCTATTTTTATCAAGAGAAAGACCATGCTTTTTCAGAGCCGCCTGATAACCCAAAAACCGGTCTTTAATGATTGTGGGCAATTCTGTCGGACCAAGAAAAGCAATTTTCCGGTAGCCTTTTTCAATTAAACGCTCAACGACTCGCTTTGCAGAATCCGTATCATCGATTGTCACGGTGCATGTTTTTGGGCATTTAAGGGGACGATCGTAAAAAACAATCGGCAGATCCCGGTTTAGAAACGGTGATAAAAAATCACTCGACTTTGTCTCACTGGTTACGGAGAGAACCAGCCCTTCCACACTCAACGAAGCGAGATAACTTACATTTGAAGCTTCGTTATCTGCTTTTTCGTGGCTAATCATCAAGATAATTTCATAGCCATGCTTTCGACCTTCGTCATAAAATCCTTCAATAACAGCAGAGAAAAAAGACGT
Organism: uncultured Cytophagia bacterium; assembly: GCA_964607755.1. Taxonomy (GTDB): domain Bacteria; phylum Zhuqueibacterota; class Zhuqueibacteria; order Residuimicrobiales; family Krinioviventaceae; genus CAZSMC01. The sequence continues at coordinate 37,921 of CAZSMC010000034.1, forward strand.
CATGATTTCCGGTACAATCGCACCTATCATATGCGTTCGTCGCGATGATAAACTCTTTGCCAGTAAATTGGGGTGATAGGCCAGCTCTTTCGCCATTTTTCTGACTCGCTCTTTCATTTCAGGTGAAATATCGGAACTATCTCGCAACGCTTTCGAGACCGTTACAGGTGTAACTCCCAGGGCTTCGGCAATGTTTTTCTGAGTGATGATCTTTTTTTTCATAGCAAAAGAGCGAGAAATTTACTTTATCGGTAACTTTACCGTTAACTTTATCGATAAAGTAAATATATAAAAAAATATTTTTTTTGTCAAGTATTTTTTCTGATTTTTCGAGTAATATATGAATGTAATCCTCTAATTCACAATCAATATAATGCCGACGCTCGTTTGAAAACGTGCTTTTCCATCAATCAATGGATTGATGGTATATTTGCTATACACTCACATCCACTTTTGAACGCGCTAAAAACTCCTGCCAAATCTTTTCAGTCATTTCCTGATAAATCTTGTCATACTCTATCATTTGGTGTTCGTATTTTGAGTCTCTCAGCGCTACGGCGGCATTCTCATCTTCTGGTTTCACGCCATCAGATTCTTGCAGCCGCTGCAGATGGGTGGTGTAATGATCCCGAATAGAACACGGCGCCAACCAGTTGTTCGGTGTTTTACCATATTCGTAACCGTAATCAAATTGCCATTGCCGGCCTTTTTGCAAAGTCGGAGAAAAGGGTATCCGTTAACGTGCCGTGTTCTTTTTTAAATGCTTCCATCGTCTCTCTGGTTTGATGATGCAATGCATTTTGTACGAACGTATCGATCACCCGCGACATCACTTTGGGTGTGATATAGCCCCGTTCCAGGTTGCGCAAAACAGTGTCCAGCATGCCGCGCATCATTTTGTATTTGTATTGTTGCACTGCTTCCGGTCGTTGCTTTTTGTCGTTCTCGACAAATTGCTGGTAGATGTATTTGTCAATTTTAGGAAGTAAAAATTTACGTGTTAGTTTGGGACGGTTAAATAATGTTTCGAGTGTACTCAAAATGAACCGGGTTGTCATTTTTTTGCCTCCTCCAGGGTGAATATGAAAAAATCCCTGAATTCATGAGCTTGAATAGCTCCTTACGATGCCTTTCTTAAATTAACTTTTGATCGTTAGTGCTAACAAAAATCCGCACTCCTCCAACCTGTTATCCTCACATGAAATCACCGAAAGCCAAAAAATAGGGCCTGGCTTTCGGTGAGAATCAGAAATAATCAGGCAGCCGGGGACTTTTTAGTTAGCGCCATCCACAAAGAAAGGGCTGCCACAACAATGCCGACAATAATGAGATTCACCGGTGCCATCAAGGCGGTAATAATTCCGGAAACAATCAGCCAAATGCCTAAAACGCCGTCCACAATGCCCTGCCAACGTTTGGCAGCGATGAATCCCAATACGGCAACGACAATGCCAACAATAATATAATTAATGTTGACATGCAGGCTCGGAACGATACCTGACACAATAAGCCACAATCCCAATACGAAATTAATCCAGGCTTGCCACATAATGTACCTCCTTCTTTTTAGTCAATGATATAGCTTTTACTTTGGTTTATTGGAAATAACGTTCCGCTAATTGTTGAGCACTTTGGTTTTTATGCTAGCTCGTGCAAGTTTTTAGTTCAACCAAATAAGAATTGTGCAATTGAACAACAAAAATCGTCATAACGCAAGAGCGAATATTTCAGTTTTTAAATTTTCGTGTTGAAGAAAAAAAGCGCATTACCAGCATTCCGGAAAACTAAAAGGCAGCACAACCGTTCCCTGCATCCTGTTAGCGGTAGAGAACCATATTTTTTCAATACTAAAAAATATAACAAATTCTAAAAAGCCAGGTATTCCATTATTCTCGGATAAAGCATAAAAAATGTTTTTTTAGGCAATCCGCCGCATCTTTTAGGATGAAACCCGCTAACGCTTGTTGTTATTTATAGAATAAAAAGTTGTTTACCAGCGTAAAAGATAACATCACAAATTGCGGAGGTCTAAGATGCCAGAACTTCCCGACGTTGAAGCGTTTAAGCAATATGTCAATTCGACATCGTTACATCAAGAGATAGCTGATGTGGATGTGCTTTCACAGGAAATGCTTGATAAAAGCAGTGTCCAGGCTTTTAAAAATCGGTTGAAAAGCAAGACATTTCAATCGACAATGCGACATGGAAAATATCTCTTTTTACGACTGGGTGATGGCGGCTCACTGGTCCTCCATTTTGGTATGACCGGCTTTCCGGTTTATTTTTCCAATCAGGAGGACGCTTCCTCGCACATCCGTTTGCAGATCAATTTTTCAAACGATTATTATCTCGCCTACGATTGTCAACGCAAGTTAGGATTGTTCGATGTGATTGCCAGCGAATCGGATTTTATTGAAGAAAAAAAGCTCGGCGCCGATCCCTATGAAAGTGGTTTTACATTCGATGATTTCAAGACAATTACGCAAAAGCAGCGCGGCTCGTTAAAATCGGCGTTAATGAACCAAAAACACATCGCCGGTATTGGTAACATTTATTCCGACGAGATTATGTTTCAAGCTGACTTGCATCCTAAAACCCCAACGAATTCCCTGGATAAAAATCAGTTAAAAAATATTTATGAAAAAATGAACGATGTTTTTCAACG
>CAZSMC010000034.1:40685-42713 GCA_964607755.1 uncultured Cytophagia bacterium
TGGAATTACAATCACTGGAAGGGTCCCTTTTATCCGGAGGATTTGCCACAAAAAAAGTGGCTGGAATTTTATGCCAGTCATTTCCACTCTGTTGAAATCAACAATTCGTTTTATCAGTTGCCAAAAGCAGCAACATTTAAGCGATGGCGCGATACGGTTCCATCCGACTTTAAATTTGCCGTCAAAGCCAGCCGTTATATCACGCATATGAAAAAATTAAAAGAGCCTGTGGAAGCGGTATCAAACTTTTTTGAGCGGCTCGACGCACTGGGTAACAAGGCAGATGTCGTGCTTTTCCAGCTTCCGCCAAAATGGAAATTCAATGCCGGACGGTTGCGCTCATTTTTTAAATTACTGCCAGACACCTGCCGCTATACATTCGAGTTCCGCGATTCCACCTGGTGGAACGATGAAATATACGAGATTTTGAACGAACACAACGCCGCTTTTTGCATCTTTGAACTTGCCGGAGAAAAAACACCGAACCAGATTACTGCCGATTTTATCTATATCCGTTTGCACGGGCCGGGCGCCGCCTATGAAGGTTCTTACAGCGATGATACGCTGCAACAATGGGCCAGACAATTTACCGAATGGCAGAAACAGGGGAAGGAGATTTATTGTTATTTTGACAACGATCAAAACGGTTATGCCGCTCAGAATGCGGCAAAATTGCAAGAGCTCGTTCAATCCTGATGCCGTCTTCAAAGTGGTCTCCGAAAACACTCACAAGATACATCCTGTTGCAGTTGCCGCTGCTTGTTGTCCTGGTTGTGCTTTTTATTATTTCTTTTAGCAACGACAGCATTTCAACCCGGTTCATCCTCGTGCTAATCATTCTTGATGTGCTGAAAGATGTTATCCTCTACCCCTTTGTATGGGAATCGTATCGCCCAAATGCTCAAAAGGGCAAGCATCCGATGATCGGTTTGACCGGGGTTGTGACCGAGCAGTTGGATCCGGCCGGCTATATCAGAGTGCGGGGAGAATTGTGGCAGGCACAGGCTGAGGGCGGAAGGAAAATTAAAAAAGGAGAAAAAGTAATTGTCACTCACTGTGACGGGCTATTGTTGACGGTAAAGCCAAACAGAAAAAATGTCAAAAAATCCGGCTCACCAAAATTTTGACGCTGCGCTGATTTCAAAAACCATCTCAACATCCGTTGTATATACCGTTCGATTATAACCGCTGGCTTTGAACAGAATTTCATAATAGGATGGAATGTACCCGAATTTCTGAGTAAGAATATGACCCAGTTCGTTTAGCGTTTCTTCTTCAGTAAAATATTTGACCACGCCGTGGATGCCTGTCTCGTGAAAACTTGTGAAAATGTAAATCGTTTTTTGTTCCGGGCCGGGTATTTTTCGAGCAATACCATAATCGATATGATTATACACCGGGTCCCCTTGTTCATAGAACGTAATTGTTGTATCTGCTGTCTCATCGTAGCACGTTAGGACATTTGGATAGACAGAATAAGAAAAATGAGAATTTCTAAAAGTCTGATCAAAAGTAGCCAGTGTGTGAAATGATCCCATAAAAATCATGTCCTTGTCCTTGAAATCCGAGGCGTTGACATTGGAGGCAAAATCCAGTTGAAAATCGATGTGCGAATCGCTAAAGAGTGTGACAATATCTGCAAAGGGCCACACACTATTTCTGGGGAACATGGGATAACGCAACTTGACATAACTCCGCCGGTCAATGTCCGCTTCTTTATAATCCATAAATTCCTGGGTAGAGTTAATATCATCCCGGCGCATGATGGTGCGTTTTTCCCAGTCATGGGAATCTTTGATGAAAAAGAAATGATCGCCAAGTACAATCTGCTTTGGATGTCCGTTGTTCAAAAAATCCTGCCAGATTGGATGACTTGAAGGTGCTGATTTTGAATTTGGATTATTGATGTTGTAAAAACTGTAAATGAAAATAACATTGGAAACAATGAGAGATACTATGAGCAGCAAGACGAGATATGTCTTTGTGGCCACTTTATGTTTGGGTTTATCGTGATGGACAAATTCGATT
>CAZSMC010000035.1:0-42182 GCA_964607755.1 uncultured Cytophagia bacterium
AGGGTTGTGTTCTGTTATGAAAACGAATTTGCGGCAAAGGCTGCGGATCATGAATAACGACAAAGTCATGATCTATTTTAGAAAATTTCGAATAAGAAGCATTGATTTCAAGATAGAGCTCTTTTTCCTCTTCCGTCAGCTCACCCTTTTCACCCTGTATTGTATTGTGAATTTTTTTGGTAACATGAAAAAAAGGATCACTTCCCTGAAGCACACGCCATTCTGCCCTCAAACCGATATCACACATGAGTGGAACGAGTGTTTTCAACATTTCCGCTACACCACCACCGTGATAAGTAGAGTTGAGATGAAGAATCGTCCGGTTCTGCTGCTGATGTGCTTTTTCCTGGATAACCTTTACCTGGTTACCAATAATGTCTTGATAATCCTGTAAATGTCGCATAGCTTATTCCTTTACGACTGGTTCTGGGTTTCAGTTGTTTTTTTGCAAACAATGTGCCATTGTTCCAAATCAATCTGAGCGCGAATTCATTAGATTTTGAAATTTACATTTTTTCGGATAGTTTTATTTTGGACATTAAGAGATGAAAGTTTGGGTTGCAACAATTTCCTGACAGATGCGTTTTACTTTTGGCTTTAAAACGTGATCTGAATTGTATCCGACCGCTATGGGAAAAAGATAAAAATATTTTTTCAAAAAGTCATTTGGTTTTTCAAAAATTATTAATAAAATATAAAAAGATCAATAAACAATTTAGTTTTATGATGAAAAAATTACTGATTCTGCTGGCAGTTTTTGTATTATCCTCCTATGCCGACACAGTCCTTAATCTTGATCCGGTCAAGATGTCTGACACGAACTCGAGACATTTTGTTCGCCGAACGCTTTATTCTCTCGATTTGAACACTTCGGCGCAGGATACGGCCATGTTTGTGAGAAAACCAAAGGGATTGCACATCCTCAATGTTGATTCTGTGCATTCCCATGAAATGTCTCTCGTTTTTCTTGTAGATTCCGGCTTTGTTGACTTTCGGGCACATGATTTAGCTGTGCTGGATGAGCACAATCATAAAAAGCTTCTAGCTCGCCTGAATGTGCGTTATAACGATATCCCTCGAATCGAAGAAATTATAATCCGCAGCGGGCGCGGTGAGAGTAATGATACACTGCAATTATCTACACAAGATAAAACTTTTGCCACCATGCGCTTAACGGGAGAAGGATTTTTTGAAACCAGCCATATCGTTTTTGATGATCCTGCAATTCAAACTGTGGAGGATGCTGGTTGGCGCATTTGTAATCCTCCGCACGAGTTTCAAGTTGGCCTTGAAATTGATTCAAAAAATGTAACAGTCGGCTCGAAAACATTTCATATCAAAAACGAGTACGCCATCGAAAATTTTGGCCGCATTTTTATTCGCGGCGCTTTTGCGCCCAAAGTTTTAGGCAGAATCCCGGGATTTGTAGCTGACGGTCACATCAAACATATCACGCTTCGAGGCAAACATTTTTCTCCCGGAGTTGAAGTGACACTCTTACCGCAACAGGGATTTGTGCATACTGAATATGTTTCGCCGGCCAAAATTAATCTAGATGTTAATTTGCCCATGCTGGAGCGCAGCAAGAGTTATCGTTTTGTGGTGCGCAATCCGGATGGCAGGGCAGATACCACATCATATTTTACCGCGCGTACTACACCGCTTTCACCGGCCAGAGCTGAGCCCATCGAGCACTCGACTATCTTTCGCGGCAAGCGTGTATACACACTATTTACCGTTGAGACGGGTGATGGCTGGCGTCTTTCCAGCCAGAATTCTTACGAAATTACAATTGATGGAGACCGCTTTCCGGTGATCCGCGTCGTTAGCGACAGCACTTGCGAAGCGATCATAAAACTGGAAGATGAGGATACGCCATCGATTCTCAATCAACATATTTTTACTATCAACCAAATCGATCGTCCTGCCAGATGGCGTGGTGTGATTAAAAGCAAGCCATCGCCAAAAATTTATTACATGTCCGAAAACCGGGTTATTCATCCTGTGGATACTTTGGATATCGTGCTCAAAGGCCAGCATCTGGATGATGCCATCGTTTTTATCGATGATCCTGACGTAACCTTTAATGTACAGGAGAACCGGGGTGATCTTGTACGATTGACAGTTTGTGCTGGAAAGCATGTGAGCTTTGGTTCTTATCCTTTGGAGCTGCGCATTGATGACGTTCCGTTTCGATTTGAAAAATATAAAATCGATGTAAAGCGCTGGCAGCCGTTTCGGGAATTTGTCCGCTTTAAAGTGTCGGGCGAGAGTGAACTGCCGAAACATGAGGTTTTTATCAAGAGCACAAACCCATATCCGATAAAAGCTAACGATGCGATACAAATCAATATTGATAAAAATAAAATAGCCAGGGACGGTGGAATTCAGAAAAGCAAAATTTATGGCGTGTTAATGGATTCGTCCAACACAATTCGCGCACACGCTTATGATAACAAAACAGTTTTGGCTTCTCATGGTACAGATGTCATCACCTGGCGCTGGCGTATCCGCGAACGAATCCGTTCGGGAGACCGTATAGAAATCACGCTTTCGAATCCAGGTGGACTCGGCAAAATAACCAGGGTCTTTGTCGTGCAGCAGCACTGGTCTGAAAAGTTTCATGGCAGCACCTCGTTCGTGCTGGTCAAGCTGCCCTTTGGGCCGGACCAGGAAACCCAGGTTTTAAACTCTGTTGGCCTGGGAATAACGTATAAACCATATGCAAAGATGAAATTTTTAGAGCTTGATGGCTCGTTTATAATAGGTAGCCCAACATCTACAAAAAGCGGCTCTTCGGTTGATGTCGGCTTTGGGCTCAGTGCCATTTTATGGCATCATTTACAAGTTGGATTTGGCACCAATCTAACCGGACATTCGTTCAATTCATTGTATATGTTCCTGGGAACGCGGTTCAAAGTGGCATTACCGTTCTAATGTCCGCACATGGTGCCTCACTGGCTTTTGCGGATATTGAATGTATTTTAGAAACATTTTATGCTTTTATGAATCTAATTATTGAAAAATGAAAGGATGACACCATGGAATTAAACAACATCCTTGTTCCGAGTGATTTTTCTGAACATGCCGAACAGGCTGCTGTCCATGCAATGACCCTGGCTGCTAAATTTGATGCAAAGATTACGCTCTTCCACGTAGTTACCATATATGATGATGATCCATACAACGTTGATCAGACCTTTCCGAAAATTGATGATGTTTATAAACACCTTGAAAGCCAGGCAGATCAGTATTTCAGGAAAACCATTGAGAATTATTTAGATGAGTTCCGGGTAGAAAAAGTTATCCAGCGCGGCTTTTCACCGTATGAGGAAATATTTTCGTATGTCGAAGAAAACGATGTTGACATGATTGCGATGGGAACGCACGGCCGCAAACCATTAGCGAGATTTTTTTTGGGCTCGGTAACGGAAAAAGTTGTCCATCATGCGCCGTGTCCGGTGCTGAGTACACGAATCACAGATCAGAAAATCAAAAAGATCGAGCCTTATAAACGGATTGTCGTACCGATCGATTTTTCAGAACAAAGCAAGGCGGCGCTAAATCTGGCAAAACAGTTGCTGTTTGACAAGGAAAAAGGCCAACTGGAACTTATCCATGTGATTGAAGACATTGTCCATCCGGCTTATTATTCATCCGAGGCAAATTCCTTGTTTGATTTCATGCCGGATATCCGGGAAAAATCCGAGGAAAGCATCAAAAAAATGGCAAAAGAAGAAACTCAGGGTCTCAATGCTAACATAGTCATTGAAGAAGGTCGAATTTCAAAAAGAGTCCTGGAATATGCGGACAGCACACAGGCTGATTTGATCGTGATGGGTACACATGGTTTGAATGCTCTGGAGCAATTGTTTATAGGAAGTGTAGCCAATCAGGTCATTCGTAAAGCGTCTTGTCCTGTGGTTACTGTAAAATGAGGAAAGAATAATTTATGGCGTGCTGTGAAGAAATTGCAAAACGTTTATGCGAAGAGCTCAGCGAAGATATTGACTCTGAAATCTGCGAAGAGATGCGCAAACATCTTCAAGAATGCGAAGACTGCCGAAATGAAGTGCAAAGCGTTCGGGATACGGTGCATCTGTTTCAATGCATGAAAGGAAAACCCATACCAAAGGATATTCATGAACGGTTGATCACAATCTTGAATCTACAGAGTGAAAGGGTTTAAATTTAGAGCGATATGTTCCAGATTGGGGGAAGAACATATTACCACTTGAATTGACAAGAGGGAGTTCGCATGCAAGAATTGACGCGTCGGCAACAAGAAGTGTTGGAAATTATTATTCGGTTTATTCGCCAACATGAATACCCGCCGACATTGAAAGAACTGTCCGATGCTTTGGGGGCTTCATCGAGAAACACGGCTGTCAAGTATTTGACTGTGCTGGCGAAAAAAGGCTACATCGAGTGGCAACGAAACAAGGCTCGCGGTTTGCGAATTATCGAATCTCGCGGTTTAATGGATAACGCAGCAGAAAAGAGCCTTCCGCTTATTGGCGCTGTCACTGCGGGAACACCTATGCTGGCAGAAGAAAATGTCGAGCGTTATGTTCCGGTTCCCGGCTACCTGGTCAAGTCTCGCAGTGATCATTTTCTTTTGCGGGTGCAAGGGGAAAGCATGAACCATGCTGGCATTTTGAATGACGACCTTGTCGTTGTGCATTCGCAAAGCCGGGCGAACGCCGGGGATATCATCGTCGCTCTTATCAATGGTGATGCGACCGTAAAACGGTTGAGTATGCACAACAGCCAATTTTACCTCAAAGCGGAGAACCCGGAATTTCCGGATATTTATCCGCAGGAAGAATGGACAATTCAGGGCAAAGTTGTTGCCTTGCTTAGAGAATCGGTTCAATAAATTTTTAAGGGTATTTTTATGTCTAAAGAAAAAGCACTTGAACTGCATCAAGATCGATATTTCAGTTCCAATCCTGAAGAGCGAAAAATTGCCACAGAGCTGTACAAACTGGTTAAAGATACTCCGCTATTGTGTCCGCACGGTCACGTTAATCCGCGACTGTTTGCTTTGAATGAACCCTTTCCGGATCCGGCAGAGTTGCTGGTTATCCCGGATCATTATCTGTTCCGAATGTTGTATTCTCAGGGTGTGCCGCTTGAAAAACTGGGAATTCCCCGCATAGACGGAGGAGAGACTGAACAGGATCACCGTAAAATCTGGCAATTAGTCGCTGATTATTTTTATCTGTTCCGGGGCACGCCTACCGGCAACTGGCTCAAGCAGGAGATGGTCGAGGTGCTGGGCGTGCGCAAACGACTTACCAGCGAAACAGCAATGGAGATATACGATCAGATCAGTGAGACGCTCTCTAAACCGGAAAATTTGCCGCGCGCCATGTTCGAGCGCTTTAACATTGAAGTCTTGAGCACCACTGATTCGCCGATAGACACACTTGAATATCATAAGCAAATCCGGGACAGCGACTGGAACGGGCGCATTATTCCCGCTTTTCGTCCTGACAATGTGACGAATTTTCTCACTCGCGGCTGGAGTAAAAATATTGAAAAGCTCAGCGAGGTCAGCGGTATCGATTGTTCTACGTATCATGGATTTATTCAGGCGATGCAGCAACGGCGGAGTTTTTTTAAAAAAATGGGAGCGACTTCTACTGACCAGGGTGTACTCTCTCCGCATGCTGAAGATTTGGGAGAGAATACAGCTTCCAAACTTTATCAAAGGGCGCTTCACGGCAAAGCCACAGCAGAGGATGCTGCCCGCTTTACTGCGCATATGATTATGAAAATGGCGGAAATGAGCATTGAAGACGGCCTGGTTATGCAAATTCATCCCGGTGTGCTGCGAAACCATAATCCTGCGGTCTATGATACTTTTGGCCTGGATAAAGGCGCTGATATTCCGGTTGCCACCGATTTTGTTCATGATCTGAAACCGCTGCTAAACAAATACGGAAATGACCCGGATTTCACACTTGTCGTCTTTACACTTGACGAAACCACGTATTCACGTGAACTGGCACCTCTGGCCGGTCATTATCCGGCTATGAAGCTGGGACCGGCATGGTGGTTCAACGACAGCCGCGAAGGCATGCTGCGGTATCGGCGCACTATAACCGAAACTGCCGGATTTTACAACACAGTCGGGTTTATCGATGATACCCGGGCTTTTCCGTCTATCCCGGCGCGGCATGATGTGGCGCGACGTATAGACGCACGCTACCTGGCTGAACTGGTCGCTGAGCACGTGCTGGATATGGACGAAGCAAAAGAGGTTATTGTGGATTTGGCGTACAATCTGTCAAAGTCCGGCTATAAATTATAATGGCAAAAATCACAGACGAGAAATTCTTGTTCATTTTTTTCCGTGTATACATCAATTTAAATAAAATGTAGTATTCATCTCTAACGATCTTTATTAAAAGTGAACAAAACCGAAAGGAGTGGCAGATGAAAAGTTTTACCGCTTTTTTTACTATCCTGTTTCTGGTTTCGTCGGTTTTTGCAGTGCCAACCGATGAAGAGATCGAAAAAAAAGTAAACGAATTGTTATCAAAAATGACGTTGGCCGAAAAGATTGGCCAGATGTGTCAACGAAATCTATGGTCTCCACAAATTTCGGATCAGCTCGCCAATGATCTGAAAAACGGCCAGGTGGGCTCTTTTCTCAATGCCGGCGATCTGGATATGAAAAACAGACTGCAAAAAATTGCTGTGGAAGAATCACGGCTTGGTATTCCGCTCATCTATGGCCGGGATGTTATTCACGGTTATCAAACGGTTCTGCCGATTCCAGTCGGCCAATCGTGTTCCTGGAATCCTGAACTCATTGAAAAAGGCGCCCGAATGGCTGCTGAAGAAGCCTCGGCAAACGGCGTACACTGGACATTTGCCCCAATGATCGATATTACCCGCGATCCGCGCTGGGGACGTATCGCCGAAACCTGGGGGGAAGACCCCTATCTGACAAGCGGATTTGCCAAAGCTATGGTTCGGGGCTTCCAGGGTGAAGACCTGAGTGCAGAAAACAGTCTTGCTGCATGCGCCAAACATTACGTCGGTTATGGCGACGCTGTCGGCGGCCGCGATTACAATTCCACTTTTATTCCAGAGATCCAATTGCGTAACATTTTTCTGCCGCCTTTTCATGCTGCTGTAGACCAGGGCGTTGCTACGCTTATGAGCGCTTTTAATGAAATTAACGGCATTCCGGCAACTGGCAATAAATTTACCCTGTCAAACATCCTTCGCGGCGAATGGGGATTTGACGGCTATGTTGTCAGCGACTGGTCCTCTATGACAGAAATGATTGCGCACGGTTTCTGCAAAGATGAAAAAGATGTTGCAGAAAAATCAATCAATGCCGGCATTGATATGGAGATGGTTAGCGAAGCCTACCGGGACAACCTAAAAACACTGGTAAAAGAAGGTGTGGTTTCAGAAAAGTTGATCGACAAACGTGTAGGTAATATTCTGCGAATCAAATTACGAAAGGGCTTGTTCGATCATCCGTATACCAGTGACGAGCGCCAGCCGGTGATTTTGAGCGACGAACATTTACAGATCGCCAAAGATGTGGCATTGCAAAGCATTGTTATGCTCAAAAATGAAGGTACATTGCCGCTCTCTGATGATCAAACAGTAGCCGTTATCGGCCCCCTCGCCAATGCGCCGGTAGATCAAATGGGAACCTGGAGCATGGACGGAAAGGCTGAAGCTGTGGTTACGCCTTTGGTGGCATTTCGCGACATGCTCGGACAAGATCAGGTAAACTATGCTGCCGGTTTGGAGAGCAGCCGCGACACCTCTGAAGAGGGCTTTGATGCCGCTGTTATCGCGGCGAATAAATCCGACGCTGTGGTTTTATTTTTAGGTGAAGAGCAAATTCTGTCCGGCGAAGCCAAGTGCCGGGCTTTTCTCGATCTGCCAGGTGCCCAGGAAGCTTTGGTTAAAGTGATCACCGAACTGAACAAGCCGGTTGTGGCTGTGATTATGGCTGGCCGTCCGCTCACTTTTCCAAACATTGAAAAACACCTTGACGCCATTTTGTACGCATGGCATCCTGGCACAATGGGAGGCCCGGCCATAGCCGATCTCGTTTTTGGCAATGCATCGCCTTCCGGCAAATTGACGACAACATTTCCGCGCACAGTCGGACAGGTGCCGATTTACTATGCACACAAAAACACAGGACGTCCTCCGCAGCCTCGTGATACGGCTGTCCCTCTGGGCACACCTCTCGATCCTCAGGGCTTTACCTCCAAATACCTTGACGTGGATATAACGCCCAGATTCCCGTTCGGATTTGGCCTCTCTTATGCATCATTTGACTATAAAAACCTAAAAGTGTCACCGGACTGGATGAGCAAAGATGGCGTTATTACTGTTTCTGCGGACATCACCAACACGGGTCAGGTACAAGCAACCGAAGTTGCACAGCTTTACATTCGCGATCTGGTTGGCAGCGCAACCCGTCCGGTAAAAGAATTAAAAGGTTTTACTCGAGCTACTCTCGATCCTGGCGAAACAAAAACGGTTTCTTTTCAATTAAACGCAAAGGATTGCGGATTTTACGGACCTGAAAATAAATTTATCGTGGAACAAGGTGATTTCAAAGTGTGGATAGGATGGGATTCTGCTCACGGTCTGGAAGGTGAATTTAAAATTACCGAATAGCGCTGACGTACCGGGGAGTTTCAGCTCCCCGGTTTTTTATTTTTTATCAGGTAACAATTCGGTAATCTTTCTTAAGAGTTGAAATTTCTGGAACGGTTTTTCAACCAACTTGCCGTTAAAGTTTTCATCGAGGGTTTCCGGAGTATAACCGGTACAGAACAAGATCGGGAGGTTGGGATTGATCCTACGAATAATCGTTGCCGCTTGTTGCCCGGAAAGTCTGGGCATAATCACATCCATCAAAGCCAGATCAATTTTATCCTGATGTGCTTTAAACAGTTGAACAGCTTGCTCGCCGTCTTTGGCTAAAATGACCTGAAAACCAGCATCTTCCAACAGCATCTTGCTGAACAACGCCACTTCCTCTTCGTCTTCAGCTAACAAAATGCATTCTCCGCTTGATGCATACAAATCAGCGATTTGAGTGTCTGATGGTGCACGATGCGGTTCTTCTTCAGACATCACAGGTAGATACACACGGAACGTTGAACCCTTGTTCGGTTCACTGTAAACGTTTATAAATCCATCGTGATGTTGAATGATAGCGTAAACCATTGCCAACCCAAGGCCTGTGCCGCGGCCGATTTCTTTGGTGGTAAAGAAGGGTTCGAAAATGCGGTCGCGTACATCCCGCGGCATACCGAGTCCGGTATCTGTGACCGAAAAGCACACATAATGACCGGGATTAATATTCGGTTGAATTTTCGTCCATTCATGGTCTACCACAACCATGTTTGTTGAAATGGTGATACGGCCGCCGTCCGGCATCGCGTCGCGGGCATTTACGCACAGGTTCATTATAATCTGTTCCAGTTGACCGAGATCGGCGTACACTTTGGGCAGTTCTTTTGCCGGACGGAACTCGATTGCGATGTGTTCTCCCAAAACACGTTTTAGCATCTTTAAAAAGTTTTTTATGCATTCATTCACATCAACCAGAACGCTGTCCAATCGTGTATCTTTGCGGCTAAAAGTCAATAGTTGCCGCACTAAAGCTTTGGCACGTTTACCGGATGCCATAATTTGTTCCGTATACTTGGCTAATTTCGTATCTGGACCTGAGGTGTGCATCTGTAGTAATTCACCGTATCCCATAATAATTTGCAGGATGTTGTTGAAATCATGCGCAACGCCGCCGGCAACTTGCCCCATAGCCTCCATCTTTTGCGCCTGGATAAGCTGCTGCTGCAATGTGCGCATCTCTGTAAGGTCACGGGTACATTCGACAATACCGATTAAATTGCCCCTGGAATCAAGCACTGGAGAAGCGGAAATAGATAGTGATTCTCCACTTTCTGCTATCATTTCAGATTGAACGGTGCGTTTGGTTTCAATGCATTTTATAGCCGGACACCGGGCACAGGGCTCATTTTGGCTAAAAGCTACTTTGTGGCATTTTTGGCCAATGATATTACTGATATTGTTCTCAGAGCTGGTTATCGGAACACGATTGGCATAGACAATGCGTAAATCTTTATCAAGATAAGTAATTGTATCGGAAATATGGTTCAGAATAATCTGTTTTTCCCGCTCGGATTTTTCCAGCGCATCTTCTGCTCGTTTACGCGAGGTAATGTCGGTAATCGTGCCAGTCATTCGATGCGGTTGGCCGCTTTGAAAATGCGATACACAACGGCCACGACAGCGAATCCAGCGATATCTGCCCTTTTTCGTTTTTAGCCTGAATTTAATGTCAAAACGTTCTCCGGTTTGCAGCGCTTTTTTGACCTGTTCAAAAGCCCGCCTCTTGTCATTTGGGTGAAGAATATGCAGCCAGGCCCGGTAGTTTTCGGGTAAATCACCGCGTTGATAGCCCAGCATGTGGAGCCAGCGGTCGGAGAAAAAGGTGTGCCCGGACAGTATGAACCAGTCCCAGATTCCATCGTTCACTGCCTGATTGGCCAGCCGGAAACGTTCTTCCTGGTCTGCCAGCGCAAATTGCGCCTTTTCCCGCTCCGACCGTACTGCAACCAAAAACAGTGATGTTATGGCGACAATCATAACGAAAAACTGCATCGTTGAAACTTCAGACTGTAAAGAAGCAGCGGCAAGTTCTTTATAGAATTGACTGTATTGCAGCGATAAAAAAGCAGTCACGCTGAAAAGCAGCACAGTTATTGAAGCGCCCATGGTGCCGTAACGAAAAGCACTCCATAACAGAAATGGAAAAATTAAAAATCCGATTTTTAAGAAACTGTCATTGTAAGTCACAATAAAACAGCCGAGTAAAATCAAGGCGATTGTAAAGAAAAGGGGTTCCATGACAAGATGGTTCGGCCGCCTGGGAAAGAGTTCCTGTCGACGCTGCCAGACCGAGGCTATACTTAAAATTAACGGAGCGATAATAATTTGGCCGAGATACACGGACAGGAACCAGAAGATCATCTCGTTGAAATAGTTAATCCCGGCATATTGAACAGAATGCATCGTTGCGCCAAGGGTAGCCGACAGGAGACTGCCCAGTGTGCAACTGAAAATCATGCCGCCAACCCAACGGGTACGTTCGATGCAGCGGGAAGCATAAAAAAAGCGTTGGATAAGGTAAGCGGTGAACGTGAATTCGATGGTATGAATAATCACATGGGAAATGGAAATGACAAGCGATTCACCCAACTGCATTTTGTGTAAAAATGCAAGTAAACCGGCAATGAGAATATAGCCTGGCCATTTATTAAACGGTATAAGCAGAAGGATGGCCACCATAATCCCGCTGACCGGCCAAAAAATCGCCATTTGTTGCCCCGGAACAAAGAAAAACCTGCGAGTGAGAACGAGAACGACATAGTATGAAAATGCGAATGCAAGGTACTGAATGAAAAGTCTATTTTTTCTAAAGCTGCTCATAGCTGTTAGCAATCCCGCCTCCCCAAACCGCCATTTTATGATGATCTGAAGGAGCCTCTGTGTTTAACCCCGGTGTTTGTTTTTAATAAATTTAAAATTTAAATAGAATTATACAAGAAAATTATTTCAATAACATGAAATTATTTTTAACCTTGCTTTTTTATTATTTTTACATAATTAATATGTTTTTTGGACAAAATGTTCCGCGAAACGTCTTTAAAAAATATAAAAGCAGAATTTAGTTTTTTAAAAAAGGAGGTATTATGTTAAAGTTTTTTGCAGTGATTTATTATACTTAATCTCATTGTTAATTTACCTCGGTGAATACATATCTAAAAATCTGTAGAATTTTAATATTTTATTGCACTAATGTCAAGCAGATTTGATGATTATTAGTACAAGCTCGGTTACCGGTTGATATGCTCTATCTAAACTAAACAATGGGTCACAAATCTTTTCTGTATCAATGTTGTATCATTCTATAAATTTGGAAATGATAATGTGTTATTTACTAGTTTTGTGACCCATTGTTGGAATTGTAACTGAGGTATTTCGATTATTATAGATGGAAAATAATACTATTTTTTTCTCCATTTCGTGTTACTATAACGCCACAAAAAAGTGCAAGTATTGCACTATTACAAAGTAGTTTTAACAGACACATAATAATTCCGCAACGCCGCAGGAATGTAATAACCCACGCCGTCCCAGGCATAGCCACTGAGTTCATATTCCGTATTCAAAACGTTATTCACATAAAACGATAACGAAAGCTTTAAAGGTTTAAAAATATCAGGCAGAGTTGTTCGCGCCGAAAAATTCATAACAAAATGCGGGTCAATCGACAACTCTTTGCTCTGCGAATTGTCCAGATAAATCCGGCCAACATGTTTACCATGAACGGCGAGATCAATCCCGCGGATTTGCTTGTTAATGCGTGCGTTTAAAATGGTTTTGGGGAAACCTGAAATGACATTGCCGCTACGGTCAACTGCAACGTGGCCGGTATAGTCTTCATTCCAGAGGTACTCTGTGTAATCAACGAAATAATTATCACTAAAAGTCGCATTGGCAGACACAGAAAATCCAACAGGGAGCACAGTCCGGAAATCCAGTTCCACACCCCGGTGAATCGAGCGATCGGCGTTGCCGTAAATCGGATAGCCGTCATCTGTGATGCCGCCGGTGGGGACAATCTCGTTTCTGAAATTCATCCAAAAAAGATTAATGTCAAAGTGTGTCCGGGGTGATTTGTAACCGCCGCCCAGCTCAAAGTCATGCAATGTTTCATGTTCGATATAGGGGTCCTCATACACACCCGCCTCTACATCTATTGTCCGGAACAGCGGCCTGGCCAGCGGATTATCCGCATCGTAAATATCATTATCCTTGGGTTCACGATTTGCCATTGAATAGTTGGCAAAAATATTCCAGTTTTTATTGATGTTGTAATTCAAACCGACGCGGGGTGTGAGAAAATCATAATTCAATGTGTATTCGTGGCCAACAAAAGCGCCCATTTTTTTCTGATCGAAATCATTTGAGATGTGTTTGTACTGTAAATCAAACTTGACAAAGAGATTGGATTTCAACTCGTACAGATCGTTTATGAATAAAGCGTAACTGTTTTTCACTCCGTTGTGGCGATAATAAACCAGATTAGGATGCGTACCCGGCGGCAAGTGCCGCCCCCATTTTACTTCGCCCCAATGTTTGGAGGAAAAAAAGCTGAATTCTCCGCCCACGGACAGATCGTGCGCGCCCAGCGAAAGATTAACTCGCGGAATCCAACCAAGTTGTTGCTTGTCTACCTTTTTTTGCTGAACAAGGTCGGTTTGCTTTACAACCTTGTTGTTCTCTTCAAACGCAGACATATTATAGTTGCTGAGCTGCCGGTCCTGTTTATATTGTTCGTAATAACCATCTCCCTTTACGTAAAACAGCGCAGAATGAACATCCAGATGGTCGTGGGGCGTCCATTTGTTGATGAGCTGATAATGGGGCTGGTGAAAGTTGTCAGCGGCATCGGGGTATGTATCGTAATTCAACGTACGATTTGTTTCGAGTTCTTGTTTTGTGATACCGGTCCAGGCAAAATGAGCCCGCATCGGTCCGCCGAACAAGTTAATCGTAGTGGACAAGTTTTTATCGTACCGGCTGGCCGAGAAAAAATAAGACCAGGAGTCAACCCAGGACTTGTCTCTGTATCCGTCAGTATTCACTTTGGAAAAACGGCCAAAAAACGTATAGGTGTTATTCACCAGACCTGAGCTTAGCGATACAGTGTGCTTTCTGGTGTTATAACTTCCAAATCCGCCAGAATACTGAATGTGCCGCTCTTGTCCGGAAGACGACGTTTGCAGATTAACAGAGCCGGCAAAAGCGCCGGTGCCGTAAAGCGAGTTGGCAACGCCGCGCTGTACCTGGATATCCTGGACATTGGCGCTGATATCGGGCAGGTCGTAAAAATAAGTGATATGATCCTCAGGATCATTCAACGGCACGCCATTTATAGTAACTCCGACCCGGGTGGCGTCAAACCCACGAATTTTAACTTCCGAATAACCAAGTCCGCCGCCGGTATAGGAATACGAATAAACGCCGGGTACTTCGTCGAGCAAAAGCGGCACTTCCTGGGCCCAGTATTTCCGTTCGATTTCTTTAGCAGAAATGTCAGTAAAAGCGACCGGGGTTTTACGCTCAACAGCCCTGTTTGCCGAGATAATGATCTCCTGCCCCTTGAGCACACTCGGTTGTAATTTTAGCGTGACCTCTGTTTTTGAATCAGAAACGTCAAGCTGCACTTTTTGCACGCTGTAACCAATATGTGACGCGGCTATGATATAGCTGCCACCAGGAACATTGTCAATTTGAAATGTGCCGTTCTCGGACGTGGCTGCGCCAAATTGCGTATCCACAAGCGTGACGTTGGCATTTTTGACAGGCGTGCCATCGCTTTTGTCAATGACACGGCCGGTTATAGTGTAGGCATAAAGTGAAGATGAAAAAAGAAAAACAACAAGGAAAAGATTCTTTAAAGAAAGCATATCGGACTCCTTTCTGTTATTACCACTAGCAATACAGGATAACGGCAATAACCGGACATCCGATCTACGCGAAAGAGGAATGATGTCTTACCGTTTTCCTACGCTAGTATTATCTAGATCAGGTTATTAGGGTTTTTTCTCAGGCCTACAGGCCACCCCTAACGGTTTATAGAAGGTAACAAAGAGCGCTGTAAATTACAACGAAAATAAAACCGTTTCTGGAATATTTTTTATTCCTGTATATTGAAATATTTATAATTTTGTTTTGCACATTCTGTCAATTCATCCCAACTAGAATATTTTATTATTCAAAAAAGTTTGCGTTTTTAAACCGTTTTTGATACATTTGAAAATAAATATTTTAACATAAAAGAAAGGATTTACGTTGGCTTCATTAACAGAAATCCTGAGCCCGTTTTCCGGGCGACGGTTGAATGAATGGTTTTCAGATTTGATTGAACTGTGGCACGATACGGCGCCTATCGAACCCACAGAATATCAATCACCCAAAGGGATGACGCAGTGGCTGCACTATCAAAATTTTGTCGTGTGGCACCTTGAAGAGATGCTTCGTCATAATAACCTCAAACCGGATAAAATATTGCGTCTGGAGCAAGCTGTAGACAGGCATACAAATCAGCGCATGGATGTCCTTGAACAGATTGATATCTGGATTGACAATGTGCTTGAAACGGCTGGCATCGCACCGCCCAAAGATACGCCGGTGCATTCGGAAACGCCAGCGAATATCATTAATCGTCTTTCCGTTTTGAGTTTGAAAATATTTCATCTTAAGGAACGGCTCGATAACGAGGATTTTGAAAAAGAAGATAAACACACTGTGACGCTACGTCTCCGGATTCTGGAAGAACAAGTTCGAGATGTTTCCAAAGCTCTGGATCAACTTTTGCTCGATTTACGCCAGGCCAATAAAAAGCACAAGGTTTATCGGCAATTTAAAATCTACAACGATCCGAGTTTTCACCCGGAACTGTACACAGAAAAATAATATGGTATCAAGCTGATGAAATTTACTCTGCAGCATGTCAAAAACAAACCGGTTGTTGAATTGCCTGATAACACCGTCGTCCTTACGGCAGAGGACAAATATCCTGATCCTGTTAAGGATACCTACATTGCTATTATAAAGTCGTTACTACAGCCATTGGGATACAAGCGCACGTTGTTTGATATGGGCAAAGAGTGCAACAGTGCCTGCGTTGCAGTGGATACCATTCTTCCTCCAAATACAGTGGATCTGGTTATTCGGCCGTTGTTAAAAACCCTGCATGCAGCCGGATTGGCGTATGAGGAAATTTGTCTGCTTCTTGCCGCCGAATATCCGCTGAATTTGCCTACCACAGATGCCAGCAATCTTTTAGCAAAAGATATCCGGGAAAATTATCACATCGAGTTTCACCATCCTGAAAACGAATCTCTTCATCAACTAGCCGGAGAAACCAGGAGCGGCATAAAAGTCTATCTGGACAAACGCTTTCTGGCTGCGGATATGAGAATTGCTGTTGGTCATGCCATGCCGCATTTTGCTGCCGGGTTCTTTGACGCCACATCTTTGGTCGCGTTTGGCATTTCCAATCCCATGACCATTAACAGTCTTTATAAACCGTCCATTGTCGAGCATCCGGAATCGCGGCCCGGCATGTATAAAAACAATCCGTTGCAGGACGAAATATTGGAAATAACCTCGCTGGCAGAAATTAACTTTATTGTCAATATTGTCACGAATTACCGGCAGGATGTGAACAGTATTTTTTCAGGAGCTGTTAAGAAAACCCATCAAGTTTGTATGAAAAGATTGCTGGATGAGTATGCCTTTCAATTAAAGCAAAAGTTTGATGTAGCGCTTGCCACCGTTGGGTACCCCTATAAAGAAAACTGGTATCTAAACGCACAGACCCTTTGCAACGTGAAAAACGCTCTTGTTGAAAACGGCATGGTTATTCTGGTTACTGATGGATTGAAGGATTTAAAAAAGTCCGGCATTCTCGAAGTGAATACATTGGATGAGCTCAAAAGTATTCTGAACAGGGGCAGAGTGCTCGATAATCTTTTAAAGAGACTCACTTCCTATCTTGCACATACCCGAATCTGTTTTGTTTCCGGGTTTGACCATATCATTAAAACAAAGAGAAAAGAAGAGCCTGATATCTTTTTTGTCTCAACCGTAAAAGATGCAATTCAAATGGCCACTCAAAAATATGGCACGGAATTTACCTGTGTGGCCATTCCCGAGGGATTAGCTTCTCTTTTTAATCTTTCTTAAATTATTAATTGTCAGGAACTTTTCTCTCTTTATCCTGGTTATAAATTAATAATTACGAAGGAATACTTGCACTTTATACATCGTTTTAAAGTTAGCGAGCAAGTTTATGAGCTTAATTTTATCATGTTTACCCTTGCGGGATAGGAGGTACTATATGCAAAATGTTTATATGATTGATCCCATAGATGCTCTCAAAATGGCTATTCAATCAGAACGCGAGATGAACAATTATTATAATAAAGCAGTCAATTTATTTGAAGATGAGGAATCGAGAAATATTATAAATGCTTTTTCCAGAAAAGCATCTGAAAATCGTCAAAAAGCAATAAACGCTTACAGTTCATTTAGCGGCAAGCGAATTTTATATCTGAATCTGGACCGGCGACACAGATTGAATACACTAATTCGCTGCGGGAATGATCCCAAAGAATCGATTATCATGGCCAAACGCAACGAGAAGGAATTAAAAGAGTTTTATGAAACTGTTTCTCACAGATTCATACAGGGTGATTTAAGAGCCTTTTTCAGAGAGCTAGCCGATATTCACAGAGCCCAGCTTTCGTTTCTCGAAACAGCCTTTGACGAAACTTCTGCTTTTGAAGAAGCTGACGCTGTCGAGGTTAACCACGAAAGGAAAAACGCAGAAGCGGCTTGAGGGAAATCCGTTATTAGAAAAAAAGGCTCACAAGTTATATATTTGTGAGCCTTTTTTATTTGCCCATCTTTTCCAGTCTTGCCTGACATCTTTCTTGATTTTCATCTCAATTTCAGTTATCTTTAAGTCTTGAATTTAATACAAAGGATGCCTATGAAACAGATATACATGGATCATCACGCCACCACACCAATCGATAAAACAGTATTGGAAGCCATGTTACCCTATTTTACCGAGCAGTTTGGAAATCCCTCCAGTAATACGCATGAGTATGGGCACAAGGCGCGAATTGCTGTGGAACAGGCGCGGTCTCAGGTGGCAGAATTGATTGGCGCCTCTACCCCGGATGAAATTATATTTACCAGTGGCGCGACAGAAGCTGATAACCTGGCCATCAAAGGCACAGCCCGGGCTCGCCGGGATCAAAAGAAAAAAAATATCATCACTATTCCCATAGAACACAAGGCAGTTCTTGATCCGTTAAAAAGTCTGAAAAAAGAAGGTATCGAAACCCGATTGGCTAAAATCGACTCTTACGGCGTGGTTGATCTCGATCATTTAAATTTTCTTATCGATGAAAATACCATTATGGTTTCTATTCAGGCGGCAAACAGCGAAGTTGGCACGCTGCAACCGGTTAAAGAAATTGGAGCGATAGCCAGAGAACATGATGTGCATTTTCACTGCGATGCGGTTCAAGTTCTGGGACGTGAAGATGTGAACGTCAAGCGCGATCACATCGATATGCTGTCAATTTCCGCGCACAAAATGTACGGTCCAAAAGGCATTGGGGCACTTTATCTCCGCAAAGGCATCCGGCTTTCGCCAATCATTGACGGCGGTGGCCATGAACGCGGCATGCGTTCTGGTACGTTAAATGTACCCGGTATCGTCGGGCTGGGAAAAGCAGCCGAGATGGCAAAGGCGGAAATGCCTGCCGAAATTCCACGATTGCTCGACTTGAGAAAACGGCTGTCAAAAGGTATCGAAGAACGCATCGATATGGTGCAACTCAACGGTCATCCAACCCGGCGGCTGCCTAATAATTTGAATTATGCTTTTTCTTATGTTGAAGGTGAATCAATTATCCTGGCCTGCCGGGATTTTGCCCTGTCCACCGGATCGGCATGCACTTCTGCTTCATTGCAGTCGTCTTATGTGCTCAAAGCATTGGGTCTGCCAGATTCGCTGGCGCATTGCTCCCTGCGTTTCGGACTGGGTAAAGGCAATACGATAGAACACATAGATATCTTGCTCGATCAACTGGAAAAAGGTGTGAAACGTCTCCGGAATATGTCGCCGCTATACGATATGGCCAAAGAAGGTGTGGATATTGATAAAATGCAATGGTCCGATCATCACGAATAAGGAAAAGTGGCATGGATGTGTGGGATGAATATTCCGAAAAAGTAATGGAGCATTATGAACATCCACGTAACGTGGGCATTGTGGAAAATGCTAACGGAACCGGCGTTGTGGGCAATCCCTCTTGCGGCGATGTAATGAAACTCACGATTCTCGTTAAAGACGGCAAAATTAAAGATGTGAAATTTAAAACTTTTGGCTGTGGAGCAGCAATTGCAACCAGTTCTATGGTCACCGAAATGGTGAAAGGTAAAACGCTGGATGAAGCCATTCGCATCACCAACAAGAGCGTGATGGAAGCGTTGGGTGGATTACCGAAAATAAAAAAACATTGTTCAGTGTTGGCGGAAGATGCGCTTCGCGCTGCGATTGAAGATTATCGAAAAAATCATCCGGAGAAATGAGGTTCTGTAAAGGACCATGCATCTCATCAGAATCCAGTAGCTGTAGTTTAACATTTGGAGAGGCGATGAACGATTATAAACTATATAAAGTCTATCATCTTGGCAATGCACATTGTTATCATCTGCATGTGGCGCGATCACCGGAAGAGGCGTTGCGTCGTTGCTTTGGCCATACCAATGCTACATTATCCGAAGAGCAGCGGGATAAAAGTTGCCGCGCAGAAGAAGTGAAAATAGACGGCTATACAATAAAAATTGAAAAAGAACGTTCAAAGGATATAGCAAATGAAACCATTTGAAATAAAAAACGGTGTCTACTGGTGCGGCGCATTACACCCGGATTTGCGTGTTTTCGATATCATCATGACCACGAAAAACGGCAGCACATACAACAGCTATTTTATTGATGACCAGAAAAAAATAGTCATTGATACAGTAAAAGAAAAATTCAGCGAACAATATCTTGAACATCTTGCCAGTCTCGTTAAACTCGATAGCATTGATTACATCGTGGTTCAGCATAACGAACCGGATCATTCCGGCAGCTTGACCGCTTTGCTGGATGCGGCGCCACACGCCAAAATAGTCTGCTCAAAAGGTGCGGTGAGGTTTGTTTCAAATATCATCAACCGGGATGCGGAAATACTGCCGGTGAAAAATGGTGACACGCTAGAACTTGGACAGCGCACTCTGCAATTTATTGTCGCTCCGAATGTGCACTGGCCAGACACAATGATGACGGTTAGCGGTCAGGATAAAATCCTGTTCCCGTGTGACATGTTCGGCGCCCATTTTTGCGACAGCCGCATGATCAATGACAAAATAACCGGCGATACCTGGCCGGATTTTCAGGACTATTTTGACAAGATTATGCGGCCATTCAAAAATCATGTTCGCAAAGCTTTGGAGAAAATTGAACCTCTTGAATATGACGTACTGGCGCCTTCGCATGGGCCAGTCTTGCGCGCTGATATCGAAAAGTATGTAAACGCTTATGCTGAATGGTCTGCTCCGCTGCCAGCAAATGATCCTCCATTGGTACTGATTTATTTTGCCACTGCCCACGGAAACACCAAGATCATGGCCAATAAAATAGCCAAAGGAATAAGATCACAAAACCTGGATGCTCAAGTATACGATGCTGAAAATATTAACATGCAGGACCACCTTGATCGCATTGAAAAAGCTGATGCGCTCGTTCTCGGTTCTCCGACCATCAATAATGATGCGGTGAAACCGGTGTGGGATGTGGTGAATAGTTTGGCTACAATCGATGTTAAAGGAAAACTGGCAGCCAGCTTTGGTTCTTACGGATGGAGCGGTGAAGCGGTTAAAATGCTGGATGAAAGATTGTCCGCGCTGAAATTTAAAGTACCGTTGGAAGGATTGACCAGTATTTTAGTGCCTGGAACAGAGGAGTTACAGGCATGTTATGATTTTGGTGTGACAATTGCCGGGAATTTGAAGAACGAGTAAAAAAATTCATGTTCGGAAAGGGGTATTGTGAACGCAGAAATAGAATATAAAGTTTTAGACCTCGGATTTGTGCGTTTGGTCGATTTTATGGGCGGTGACCAGTCGGTCGTGCAAGCTGCCCGGGTATCCATCGGCAAAGGTATTACCAATGACGAGCGCGACCAGAGGCTTGTCAATTTTTTGCTGGGTAATGGCCACGAGACCCCTTTTGAACATTCAGTTTTCAAGTTTCATATCAAATGCCCTTTGTTTGTTGCGCGTCAGTGGTTTCGGCATCGCATTGCCAGTTACAATGAAATTTCCGGCCGGTACACCAAAATGAAAGACGAATGCTGCCTGCCGGATAAATTGCGCAGTCAAAAGGCTAAAAACTATAAATATGAATTTATTCAAGATGATGTAAATGATTCTTTGCGACAAAAAATTCAGGATCATTACGAAAAATCATTTGAACTATATAATGAACTTTTGGAGAACAATGTCGCCAAAGAACACGCCCGCATCGTGTTACCGCTGGCACTTTATACGCAATTTTACTGGACGATTAACGCCAGGGCGTTGATGAACTTTTTAAACCTGCGAATGGATGAACACGCCCAGTACGAAATACGCCAGTACGCCTATGTAATAAATGAAATTTTTCGAATAAAGATGCCCTGGTCGCACGATGCGTTTTTGAAATATGTCGTCCGTGATGAAAAATGGACTGGGGAATGAAAAAAACAAATAACAAAAAGCCTCCCTGGCTAAAAGTAAAATTACCCGGCGGTGAAGATTATAATAGAGTAAACAAACTGGTTCATGCCGGCGGATTGCATACTGTATGTCAAAGTGCAAAATGTCCGAATATCGGCGAATGCTGGAGCCGGCGGACAGCTACGTTTATGATTTTAGGTGACGTCTGTACGCGGAATTGCCGGTTCTGCGCTGTGCCAGACGGCGCACCTTCGCCGGTAGACTCTGATGAACCTCTGCTGGTTGCACAGGCTGTTAAAACGCTGGATCTGAAGTATGCTGTCATTACGTCAGTAACAAGAGATGATCTCGAGGACGGCGGGGCTCAGCATTTTGCTGAAACTATAATGGCTATTCGTCAACAACAGCCGAACTGCAAGGTCGAAGTTCTTATCCCAGATTTCAACGGTAGCTATAATGCCCTGCAAACGGTTCTGCAGACAAAACCCGATGTTTTAAATCATAATCTGGAAACTGTGCCCAGGCTTTATCCGCAAGCCAGGCCGATGGCGGATTATAACCAATCGTTGCAGCTCTTAAAACGCGCACACGAACGTGGCGCAATCACCAAAACCGGTTTGATGGTGGGTTTGGGTGAAAATTTAGATGAAATATATCAGGTCATGGAACAGGTTATAAATGTCTCGTGCAAAATGCTGACTATTGGTCAGTATTTGCAGCCAACAAAAAATCATTTGCCTGTTCAACGATTTGTGAACCCGGATGAATTTACTCAGTTAAAAAAACACGGGTTGGACATGGGATTCTCGCACATCGAAGCGGGTCCTCTGGTTCGCAGCTCGTATCATGCAGATAAACAATTTGACGAGTCCTGTCAGGACTTTTAAAATCGAAAAAACAATGATAGATTGCTTATGGCACTTTTAGATGTAATACATTACGGCCATCCCACACTGCGCAAGATTGCCGAACCTTATGAAAAAGATGAAATCGATCCGGATTTTATTCGCGATATGTTGGACACAATGCATACCAAAGATGGCGTGGGTCTCGCTGCTCCGCAGGTCAATGTTTCAAAGCGTTTAATCATGTGCTATGACGGTGAAAACGAATACGTGTTCATCAATCCGACGATACTGGCACATAGTGAAGCAGAAAACGTGGATGACGAGGGTTGTCTCAGCTTGCCCGGACTGGAAGCCAGCGTGTCGCGGTATCAAAAAGTTATTGTCAGAGCGCGGGATGCAGACTGGAATAAGGTGAACATAACAGCCCGCGGTTTGTTGTCGGTTATTCTGCAGCACGAGATCGACCATATCAACGGTGTTCTGTACATCGACCGGGCAGATATATCAGCCCTCAAATGGACAGAAGCGGAGATTGTGCCTGAACAATGGCGTCAACAAAAAACGACACTGGAGGAAGCGCAGCGGTTTTTTAAGAATAAATTTCATGGAAAAGGCCAGGAACTGGTTTTCGAACCTGTATCGGAAAAAGTTGCTTAATATTTTGTAAAGAAATAAGCGTAAAAGATTGTTTTCGATGGGGTTGTTTAATCATTACACAGTGGTAATGTATGGCCTAAAAAGCGCAAAATAACAACGGTCTGACCTGAAAATTACAGTCCCTGAGTTTTAAAAATATCCTGTTTCAATCACTGTTTCCAATTTTAAATAAAACCGGAGCATTTATGAAAGGAATTGTGCTGGCAGCAGGTTACGCGACTCGGCTTTATCCACTAACCGAGGATCGTCCAAAACCGTTATTGCGGGTGGGTGAAAAAACGATTTTAGATTATCTTTTGGATGGCTTGAAATCCCTTTCGGGATTGGATGTTGTTTGCATTGTTACGAATGAAAAATTTTACTCCACTTTTCAGGAATGGTCGGAAATCGTCAAATCGAGCGGACGCTATCCCGATTTTCAGATCAACATAGTCAATGACGGTACAACGAGCAATGAGACCCGTCTCGGTGCCATTGCTGATATTCAGTATGTGATTGGTCAGGAGCACATTGACGATGAACTTTTGGTGGCAGCCGGTGACAATATTTTTCAATGCAATTTTACAGAGTTGGAACGGTTTTATCGCACAAAACAAAGTGATGTAATAGTTGCCCAGGAATTAAATGATCCCGAGCGGCTCAAACAGCGCGGCGTGGTTCTTTTTGACGAAAATAACAAGGTTATTTCTTTTGAAGAAAAACCGGACCATCCAAAATCAAATTATGTTTGTCCGGCATTGTATATTCACAAACGGGAAACTGTTCCAATGTATAAAAAGTATCTCGATGCCGGCAACAATCCAGATGCGCCCGGACACTTTATCAAATGGCTTTATCCGAAAATATCTCTGCATGCTTTTGTCATGGAAGAGCCTGCTATAGATATTGGAACGAAAAAAGTTTATGAGCACGTGTATCAAGATTTTAAAATGAAAAGAAATTTAACAGATTAATTCGAAAAAATGGAAATCCGTTCTTTTTAAATCTAATTATACTTGATTTAAATATTAATGATTGTTAAATTTCCGGTCATTATTCGGAAAAAAAATTTGGGAGTTTGGATGAGCAACAAAAGAAACCTGTTTATTGGATTAGATCTCGGCGGAACGTTTTTAAAGTATGCGCTTGGAACACCGGAAGGAGAGCTTTTAATAAAAGACAAGAAACCAAGCAAAGCAAATGAATCTCAGGACGAGGTTTTTAACGTTATTTTCGAAACCATCTCTGAATTAAAAGAAAAAGCTGCTGAATTTGACGGTCAGGTTGCCGCTATCGGACTCGGCAGTCCCGGCGCGGTTCATTTCGAGGAATGCCGTTTAATTGGCAGCACACCCAATATTGAAAACTGGACCGACGCACCTATTCGCAAAAGGGTAGAAGGTCAGTTTGATATTCCTATCTGGGCGGATAATGACGCAAATGTAATGGCTTTTGGCGAGGCGCGGCAAGGCGCGGCAAAAGGACGTAAAAATGTGCTGTGCGCTACACTCGGAACCGGCATCGGCGGGGGTATTCTTATCGACGGTGAACTGTACCGGGGAACTCATTACGCCGGTTCTGAAATCGGTCATATTATGATTGTTCACAACGGCCGGAAATGCAATTGTGGTGGGCGAGGTTGTTTTGAGCAGTACGCTTCAGCACCCGCCATGCTTCGCAGTTACAGCGAAAAAATGAAATCTCTTAATAAATCGGTACCTGAAAACATAAACACAGAGTACATATTTCAGCAGGCAAAAAAAGGCGAGGCCGAAGCCCAACAAACGATTGATGAAGCGTGTGATTACCTGGGGACAGGTTTTGCCAGCCTGGTTAATGTTTTTAATCCTGAAATGCTCGTTCTTGGCGGTGGCGTGGCTGATGCTGGTGACCATTTTATCGAAAAAATTGAAGGCGCTATACACGACAGGGCCATGAACCCTGCATTAAGAGGTTTTGAAGTGGCTCATGCTCAGTTAAAAAACGATGCCGGCGTTACCGGAGCAATCAGTATGGCTTTTGAAATGTATGAAAAAACAAAATAAGCCTTGCATCTTTGCTCGATCTGTTTTAAATTTTTGTTTAATTTTAAGGATAATAAATATGTATCTTTATCATGAACAACATTCTCATCATCATCTGATCCCTTTATCGGGAGGTTGGTAACGTGCATATTGTGACGTATGAGCTGAACGCGCTAAAGCCTTCCGACTGACCCGGAGGGCTTTTTTTATGAATTATTGCAAAAAACGAATGAAAAGGAGATGACATGGCACTGCTCGAATTGGACGAAAATGTGCTGAAAATCGGATTGCCTAAAGGGAGTTTGCAAGAAGCCACATTCAGGCTGTTGTCCAAAGCTGGTTATAATTTTTCTGTGAGTAGTCGTTCATATTTCCCCTCTATTGACGATGAAGAGATACAAGCAATTTTAATCCGCGCGCAGGAAATCGCCCGTTATGTCGAAGACGGCGTGTTTGATGTGGGTTTAACAGGCAAAGACTGGATTCTGGAGAATCGTGCGGATGTGGTCGAGGTATCTCAATTGACCTATGCCAAACAAACCCGGCGCCCGGTAAAGTGGGTGCTGGCAGTCCCCAACGATTCTGATATTAAAACTGTAAAAGATCTGCAGGGCAAACGCATTGCCACTGAAATCGTTAACCTGGCTAAAGATTACCTTACCAGACACGGGGTGCAGGCAGATGTAGAATTTTCCTGGGGCGCTACCGAAGTGAAAACACCAACTCTTGTCGATGCGATCATTGAAGTGACGGAGACTGGCAGCTCCCTGCGGGCTAATAATCTTCGCATTGTCGATACAGTTCTTGAATCGATGACTATGCTTATTGCCAATAAAAATAGCTGGCAGAATGCCAAAAAACGCGAAAAAATTGAAAATTTTAACCTCATGATTCAAGCTGCCATTCAGGCTGAAAATAAAGTAGGCCTGAAAATGAACGTGCCCAAAGACAAATTGGATCAAGTGATGGAAACATTACCGGCCATGAAAAAACCAACAATTTCCAATCTTTACGGCAACGACTGGGTGGCGGTGGAGATTATTGTGGAAGAGGAAACGGTTCGTAAATTTATCCCCATCTTGAAACGTGCCGGCGCAGAGGATATTATCGAATATCCGCTCAATAAAGTTATTTATTAAAAATCCGGGTGTTTATGAATATTTACAAAGCCAACGAAATTCAGGATTTTTTACAACGGTTTGAATCGAGACGTCAGGATGTTTCGGCGGATGTGGAACATTCAGTCCGGCACATTTTGCAGAACGTTCAGGAAAAAGGCGACCGGGCTGTGCTGGATTATACGAAAAAATTCGATGGCGTTGATTTATCTGAACTGACTGTTCCGCAAAAAGAACTTCAACAGGCTTTTAAGAACATCGATCCCGGCCTGCTTGATGTGTTACGTCAAGCCAAGCAGAACATTCAAAAATATCATGAAAAAGGCCTGCCGCAATCATGGGTGAGTTGGGAAGAGGACAATGTGATCCTCGGGCGGCGAATTACTGCCATTGAGCGCGTTGGTGTTTACGTGCCTGGCGGTTTGGCGGCCTACCCGTCCTCGCTGTTGATGGGCGTCGTGCCAGCACAAGTTGCCGGGGTGAAAGACATTTATGTTACCACGCCCTGTGCCAAAGATGGCTCGATGAATCAAACGATTCTTGCAGCAGCATTTGAACTCGGGACAACCCGTGTTTACCGGATGGGCGGTGCCCAGGCCATCGCTGCCATGGCATTTGGAACCGAAACCGTAGCCCGGGTGGATAAAATCGTTGGTCCCGGAAATATCTATGTGGCGACGGCAAAAAAACTGCTTTACGGTCAGTGCGGCATCGATATGGTAGCCGGACCAAGTGAAGTGCTGA
Organism: uncultured Cytophagia bacterium; assembly: GCA_964607755.1. Classification (GTDB taxonomy): domain Bacteria; phylum Zhuqueibacterota; class Zhuqueibacteria; order Residuimicrobiales; family Krinioviventaceae; genus CAZSMC01. The sequence goes on from CAZSMC010000035.1 coordinate 26,812, forward strand.
TCATTGCCGATGACAGCGCAGACCCGGAATTCGTTGCAGCCGACCTGCTGGCTCAGGCAGAACACGATCCGTTGGCGTCATCTATTTTGGTCACCGACTCGGAGACGCTCGCCCAAAAAGTAGCGGATAAAGTGGAAACACAAATGAAAGCCTTGCAGCGGTCGAATATCATGCAACAGGCTATTCGCGACTATGGCGGCATCATTGTGACTGATTCGCTTCTATCGTGCGTTGAATTGAGCAATCGATTGGCCCCCGAACATTTGGGTCTGCACGTGGATGATCCCTGGACTCTTTTGGGGCAGATAAAGAATGCCGGAGCGATTTTTCTCGGCCATTATTCACCCGAAGCAGTAGGAGATTACTGGGCCGGCCCCAATCATGTTTTGCCAACAAACGGATCTGCGAGATTTTTCTCACCGTTGCAGACCGAAGATTTTCTCAAAGTCAGTAGCATTGTATCTTACACAAAACAAGCACTTGACAGGCACGGCAAAAACATTGAAAAATTTGCCAAAAACGAAGGCCTGGATGCCCACGCCTTGGCCATCACAAAACGCATGAGCTCATAAATGGAACGCTATTTCAAAAAACCTGTTATCCAGCGAAAAGGCTATACATCTCCGCCGCAAAAAGAATTCAAAGCCAAGTTGAATCAAAACGAGAGTCCGTTTGACGTGCCGGATGATTTGAAAGAAAAGTGCTTGAAATTTGCTGCAAAAATGGAGTGGAACCGGTACCCGATCAATGAATCGCCGCAGTTGCGCAACAAACTCGCAGAACGGCACAATGTGCAGCCCGAATGGTTCGTGCTCGGTAACGGATCCAATCAACTGTTTCAGACGCTGCTCACTGCGTCAATTTCTTCCGGTGATCCGGTGCTGCTTATTCCTCCGACATTTTCTCTGTATGAATTGTTTTTAGGTTTGTACGAGGCCGAGGTGATCAAAGTGCTGCACGGTCCCGGGCAACCTTTTCCATTAGAAAACGTGTTGAACAAGATTTCGGAAACGCAGCCGCGTCTGGTTATTTTGTGTTCGCCCAACAATCCAACAGGTTTTACAATGGACTTGAACGCGGTGCGACAAATCTGTAAAGCGGCACCGGGATTGGTTTTTTTTGACGAAGCCTACGGCGAGTTTGCCGAGCATAGTGCAGTGTCGCTGTTGGCGGATCATGAAAATTTTCTGGTGTCGCGCACGTTTTCAAAAGCATTCAGCATGGCTGGATTGCGGTTTGGCTATATTGTCGGGCAACCGGATATGGTGAGCCACCTCCAAAAAGCAAATTTGCCTTATAATGTAAATGTATTTACAGAACTGGTCGCGCTGCAACTGCTTGAGAATGAAAATCGCCTGATTAAAAATGTAAAGTTTTTACAAACAGAGCGCGACCGGCTATTCAGCGAGATGCAGAAACTGAACGGTTTCACCGTTTATCCGTCAGGCGCCAATTTTTTGCTGTTCAACGGTGCAAAGCACATAAATTTGTTTCAGGCTCTCAAAGGCCGCGGAATTCTTGTTCGTGATATGAGCGGTTATCCGCTGCTGGATGGCTATCAACGGGTTTCGGTCGGTTTTCGCCAGGAAAACGATTTGTTTCTTGAGGCGTTGCGCGATATTCAAAAATCACATTCATAAAATAAAGGAAAAATCATGTCTCGTTCAGCCCAGGTGAGACGTTCAACAAAAGAAACAACGATCCGTGTCGATCTTGATCTCGACAATCCCGGACAAGGTTTTATTGACACCGGAATCGGATTTTTCGATCATTTGCTGGATGCCCTGCAAAAGCACGCTGGTTGGGATTTGGTTGTCAAAGCGGAGGGTGATTTGTACGTCGACGGCCATCATACTGTTGAAGATGTTGGTATTACTCTTGGTTCGGCACTGTCAAAAGCTATCGGCGATGCATCCGGAATTACCCGGTTCGGTCACGCCTTTTGTCCGTTGGACGAAGCCCTGGCGCGCTCGGTGGTAGACGTGTCTGGCCGACCGTTTTTCGAGTTTGACTGCGAACTGCGACTTGTCCGCGTTGGCGAATTCGAAGGCGAGCTGTTTTCAGAGTTTTGGCGGGCTTTTGCTATGAATGCCAAACTTACACTTCATGTGGCGTTGCTTTACGGCGAGAATCAGCATCATGCCATGGAAGCCATGACTAAAGCGGCAGCCCGCGCTCTTTGCATGGCTCTGAAAATCAATGATACCCAAACAGGCATTCCATCGACTAAAGGAGTGCTGACGTGATTTGTATTATTGATTATGATGCTGGCAATTTGCGCAGCGTTCAAAAAGCGTTGGAGAAATGCGGCGCCCGGACGGTTGTCAGTTCCAAACCTAAAGATGTTTTAAATGCTGACAAAGTTGTCTTTCCTGGCGTCGGTGCTTTTGGCAATGCCATGGATACGTTGCATCGACTTGAACTTGCAGAGCCGATGAAAGCTTTTGTGGAAACAGGCAAACCATTTCTCGGCATTTGTCTGGGATTGCAGTTGATGTTTGAACAAAGTGAGGAAAATCAGGGCGTCACCGGACTTTCGATCATAAAAGGTTCGGTGAAACGATTTTCCAGTCATCTCAAAGTGCCGCATCTGGGCTGGAATGTTCTTTACCAGACCGGTGACAGTCCGTTGTGGAAAAATATACCGAATGAAAGTTATTTTTATTTTGCGCATTCTTTTTATATTTCACCGGATAAAAACGACACCATTGTAGGCGAAAGCGATTATGACGGGCGATTTGCTGTGGCGATAAAACGGGACAATGTATTCGGTCTTCAGTTTCATCCGGAAAAATCACAGCAATACGGTCTGGCAATTTTGCAAAATTTTATCGAACTGTAAGGAGAACCCGTGCTTATTTTACCGGCAATTGATCTTTTGAACGGCAAATGCGTTCGTTTGAGACAAGGGGCTGAAAAGACTGCCAAAGTGTACAGCAGCAATCCACCGCAAGTGGCACAGCAATGGCAGGCTGAAGGCGGTCAAATGATCCATGTGGTTAATCTGGATGGCGCTTTTGGCCGCGCTCAAAAAAATGTGCAAACGATTCGGGATATAGTTGAACAAGTTGATATTCCCATCGAGCTGGGCGGAGGCATTCGCTCGCTCGAGGACATTCGTCAGTGGCTGGCAGCAGGCGTTCATCGCGTTATTTTGGGCACTGTGGCGTTGGAAAAGCCAGAGATTGTGGCCCAGGCTGTACAGGAATTCGGTGCCGAGCACATTGTCGTCGGTATCGATGGTCGCGATCAAAAAGTCGCCATCAAAGGCTGGGAAGAACAGACAGATACGGATGTCGTGTCACTGGCTCGTAAAATGAAGTCTCTGGGTGCGGTTCGTATCATTTACACTGATGTACGCCGTGATGGTGAACTTGTCGGCCCCAATATTGAGAGCACAAATATGGTGGCCGAAAAATCCGGCATGAAAGTTATTGCGTCCGGTGGATTTTCAACGTTTGAACATTTTGAAGAATTGGCCGAGACGAAAAACGAGAATATTGAAGGCGCGATTATCGGAACAGCGCTCTATGAAAATAATTTAAAACTTTGCGAACTTTTACAAAGATTCGGTTCAGATAATAAAATATAAAGTTAAAAGGAATTTAACATGCTGGCCAAGCGCATCATACCTTGCCTTGACGTTAAAAATGGAAGGGTGGTTAAAGGCATCAATTTTTTGAATCTGGTCGATGCCGGTGATCCGGTCGAACAGGCCCGGTATTATGATGAACATGGCGCAGATGAGCTGGTTTATCTGGACATAACCGCTTCTCACGAAAAGCGAAATATTATGCTGGATGTGGTGAGGCGGACATCCGAAAAAGTGTTTATGCCGCTGACAGTCGGCGGAGGCGTGCGCACGGTAGAAGATGCGCATATTTTACTGCAAAACGGCGCTGATAAAGTGACGATGAACACAGCCGCTGTTAAAAATCCTGATCTCATTAAAGAATGCTCAGACCGGTTTGGCGCCCAGGCCACGGTTGTGGCTATTGATGCCAAGCAGAAAAGCGATAGTTCGTGGCAAGTTTATATTTACGGCGGTCGCACACCTGTTGACCTGGATGCGCTAGAATGGGCGAAATATGCTGAGGAACTGGGCGCCGGCGAAATACTGCTCACTTCCATGGACCGGGATGGAACGAAAATCGGATATGACATTGAATTGACCCGCACCATTTCCAAAGCAGTAACAATTCCGGTTATCGCCTCGGGCGGATGCGGAGCGGTTGAACATTTTGCCGAGGTTTTTCAGCACGGCGCTGCTGATGCCGCTTTAGCTGCATCTATTTTTCATTACCGGGAAAATTCAATCCAGGACGTAAAAAAATTCTTGCAGGAAAGAGGAATTCATGTCAGAAATTGAAAAGTTGACTCGTGAACAATTTATTGCTACATTGAATTTTAATGACCGCGGCTTAATCCCGGCGATTGTCCAGGATGTGAACGATAACAGCGTGCTCATGCTCGGTTATATGAACGAGCAAAGTATCGAGATGACCTTTGAAAAACAAAAAGTAACTTTTTGGAGCCGGTCACGCCAAAAATACTGGACAAAAGGAGAAACATCGGGACATTTTCTGGAATTGAAAGAAATTTACACAGATTGTGATGCAGATACCATTTTAATCAAAGCGCAGCCCTACGGTCCAACCTGCCATACTGGCAAACGTTCCTGTTTCTCATGGACTACCCCGGCTGGATAATTTGCGAGGTGTCATTATTTACGGACTAGCAAAATATAAGAATCTTGTTTCTTTTATTTTTTTGTTAACAAGCGCTCAGGTCTTGGCTCAACTTCCGTTTAAGGAAAGCACTTTTAACGATTATGCCTATCCAAAAAGCATAAAGGATGAGCAGCATACCAGAGCAATCCGAAACAGAGCGTCCTCACAATTCCCACATGCCCGCACAATGATGGTAGCCAGTTATATCACAACAGATTGGCCGCGAAAAGTTGTCGATTATTACTCGCATCTTTCCGGTCAGCGGTTTTTCAAATACGGTCAATTTTTTACCTATATTTTTTCTGAAATTGACAACAAACCGGCCACGCGAATCGATATCTATCCCATGGCTTTGGCCAAAACCAGCCGCACTTTCTGGCCAACACGGATTGATTTGTACCTCATTCGCTATCCGATCTCGGTCGATCTCGAAAAGGGAATCACGCAAACCAAAGAAGAATTGAAGAATAAAGTTGGGCGTCTCTATTATGACGGGATTTTGCGGACTGACATTGCCCTGCTGGACATGGAAGAGCTCGGCTCTGGCGCTACAGTGTATGTTATCGAAACGGACAAAAGCTTTGCTGTTGTAAGCAGTTTCTTTCGCCGCCGGTATGGCGGTTTTCACGTAACGGCTGTCCGTGATGGTGACGTCAGAGCATTTCAGGGCGAGTTTGACGCGACCTATGCCGTGGGACTCAATCCTAAAGAAAAACAACTCATTGTAAATATCGAAGAGAATCCGTTAGTTATTGACCGTGTTGGCAATTCGCAGATCTATAGAGATAAGGTATTTATAAAATATATTTTTTGGAATAAAGAGACCGGTTGAGAATAGTAATTTTGGTGCTGAAAATTTCACATTTTTGTGTTCTCATGAATTAGAGGATAATTTTATGCCCATGAAAATAATTGAAAATCCAGTAGCACGGCATGGGGCGGCGCAGCGTCACTTTAGCACAGTAGAAACTTTTTTTCAGAAACACGGCTTTGAGATTAACTATCAGCGAACCGAATACGCAGGTCATGCTGAAAAAATAGCCCATCAAGCAGTCCAGCAGGGATACGATACTATTGTGTCTGTTGGCGGTGATGGCACGCTAAATGAAATTGTGAACGGTATTGTCAAAGCTGATGGCGATCCGTTGCTGGGCATTATACCTGTCGGTACTTGCAATGATTTTATAAAATCCATAGACATCCCTCAAGATGTTCATGTAGCCTGTCAGATCGCGGCTGCAGGAAATTGGCGCCGGGTGGATGTTGCTTCGGCCGGACACCGGTATTTCATCAATGCCATCGGTATCGGTTTTGATGTGAAAATCGTTGAAGACCTGAGTATTTACTCGGTCGTGCCCGGGAAAATCGGCTATTTGTCTACAGCACTTAAACACATTTTTAGTTATAAAGCTATGCCCCTGGATTTGTTAAACGGGCACCATGATTTCACTTCAAAAGCTATTATGCTCACCGTTGCAAATGGACAGTATTACGGCGGTACTTTCCATATCGCTCCGCAGGCGGATCCGAGTGATGGGTTGCTTGATGTTATCTTGATAGAAGATGTGCCGGTGCTCAATCGCTTATCCATGGTGCCACGTGTTATTGCTGGCACGCATTTAACATCACCAAATGTGAAACATATTTTAACTTCGGAGTTGAAAATAACTGCTTCTTCAGCGCTCACAACTCAAATCGAAGGTGAACTGGTAAACTGGACAACCAATGAAATCAGTTTATCGGTCTTGCATAATCGTTTAAAAATCGCTTCCTACAAAAAATAGAGGGGTACGGTATGGACTCTGAAATGGCACAACAGGTTCAAGAAGATCTTTATACGTTTCAATGGCATACACCGGATGATTATTTATTTTATTACGTCGCCATAATCGTTGGACTTTTTATTATTTTTGTCTCTTATTTTTTTGGTGGCGCCAGAACACAAAAGTTCAAAGTCATATTCAGTGTATTTATGGGGGTAATTGTTGGCTATTTTACCTTGCCACTGTTATTAAAGCTGGGAGAAGATTATATCGTCGGAAATCCATTTCTAGTCACCCTCATTATTCTGGTTGATTTTGTTTTCGTTGCTGCGGTGACGTGTTTTTTGTACGAACTCATTGTCATCCGGAGCGGCGAGGCTTTCCCGGGGCCGGGTACGCATGCCGGGTAATTTGATTTTGCATGGAATGCATGATGAATGGATAATAATCGATTTTTAATGCTTGATTTTATATAAAATCGTTATTATCTTATCAAGTTTAACAAGAAAACAAAGAGGATTTAAATAACGGAATTACTATGCTCGCTCCGCGAAAAAGGATTACAAAAAGAGATTTAAAAGAAGACAAGCTCATCACATTTTACGCTCAAGTCCGGAACTGGACTGAGAACAATTCAAAATTTGTCTTTGCTGCATTAGCAGCGATTGTCGTTATCATTGTTGCGTCAGTGATTATTTCACAAAACAGAAAGCAGGCTGAAAGAGAAGCTAGTGTAGAATTTGCCAAAGCTGTTCGTGTTTACGATACCGGAGACTATCAGCAAGCGTTAACATTGTTCAACAATTTGGTTGAAAATTATGGTTCGACAGACAGCGGAACAATGGGCCGGCTTTATCTGGCAAAATGTTTTTTCAAAAACGATGATTTTGTTAACGCACGAGAGCAATATAAAAAATTTGCCTCTTCATTTGATGATAGACAACATTTTCGCGCTGCTGCATTGGCAGGCGCTGCTTCCTGTCTCGAAGCTCAAGAAAAATACGCCAAAGCTGCACAAGAATATGAAAAAATTGTAAAAAAATATCCTGATGTCCCACTTGCTTCTTTTTATTTGTTTAAAGCTGCAAGGTGCTACTCTCTGGCTAATTCGAAAGAAAAGGCAGAGACTCTTTATCAGAAAATTGTCGAAAATTATCCGGAATCCGAGGAGAAAGACGATGCACTTTTGCTAAGCTCCATGATGTAATGCCTTTAGGGCATTAAAAAATTCTTGCTTTTATTAAAGACATTTTATATATTTATATTCTGTAAGTGGGCTCAAAAAGCCCACTTTTTTGTTGTATAGAAAAAATATGAACGTTCAAGATCAGTTACAAAACATCATAGCCCCAGTCCTGGATGGAATGGGTATTGAACTCGTTGAATTGCGGTTTAGCCGCGGCAAATATTCCCGGTTGCGTGTTTACGTATGGGAAAAAGACGGTATCAGTATTGGCCGGTGCAGCGAGGCAAGCCGGCACATCTCAGATGCGCTGGACCAACAGGATGTTATTGCCGGCAAGTACACGCTTGAAGTGTCTTCGCCCGGTCTGGATCGCCCATTGAAAACAATTCGGGATTTTCAACGCCACAAAGGTGATAAAGTTAAAGTGACCTGGCAGGCGAATGATGAACAAGAAAAAGCTAAAGCCCGGATTATCGAGGCAAGTGAAAACGCTGTCGATTTTGAAACCAAAGGTCGGCCGTTTACATTGAATATTGATAGAATAATATCAGCAAAAATTATTATAGAGATTTAACAGGTTTTTAGGAACATGCCATGAAAAGTGCAATTGTCGAAGCTTTCTCTCAATTGACCAAAGAAAAAGAAATGGACAAGGACACCTTGACAAATATTGTTCAGGATATCTTTTTGTCCATGATTCGAAAAAAATACGGTACCTCGGATAATTTCGATGTCTTTGTCAATATGGAAAAAGGAGAGATTGAGATTTATCAATATAAAACGATTGTCAATGAGGTTGATGATGAGGTTACTCAGATAAACCTGGAGAAAGCGCAACAGTTTGAACCGGATCTGGAAGTTGGCGATGAATATATGGAAATGATCGATCCGGAGAGCTTTGGGCGGCGTCTCATCGTTTCTGCGAAACAAAATTTAAATCAACGGATTAAAGAAGTTGAAAAAGAACATATTTATGATGAGTTTAAAAACCGGGTAGGCGAGATTCTTACAGGCGATATTCGTCAGATAAACCGCAGGGAAATTTTTTTAAATGCAGAAGGTACAGAAGTTATTCTTCCCAAGGCAGAACAGATTCCGAACGAACGCTACCGCCGCGGCGAAACATTGCGGGCTGTGATTAAGAGTGTTGGTTGGGCGTCGCGCGGACCCGAAATTATTGTCTCGCGCTCAGACCCTTCTTTTCTGATCCGGCTGTTTGAACTGGAAGTACCAGAAATTAGCGACGGCACAATCGAAATTAAAGGCATTGCCCGGGAACCTGGTGAGCGAACAAAAATTGCTGTTTATTCGAACGATAAACGAATCGATGCTGTTGGCGCTTGCGTTGGTATGAAGGGCATGCGAATTCAGGCTATTGTGCAGGAATTGAATAACGAAAAAATCGATATTATTAGCTGGAGCTCCGAGCCTGAGATTTTTATTACACGTGCGCTCAGTCCGGCCAAGCCAAAACGCATTGTCATTGTCGAAGATGAAAATAAAGTGTATGCTGTACTGGACGATGAACAGATTTCGTTGGCTATCGGCAAAGGCGGTCAGAATCGCAGGTTGGCATCCAAATTGACAGGGTTTGATATTCAAACGATTAAAGAAGAGGAGTTCAGCGAACTGGTTTCGGAAACAGAAAGCGTCTATCTAAGTGAAATAGAGGGACTCTCTGAAAAACTTATCTACACACTAACCGTCAATGGATACGAAACAGCTCAGGATGTTCTGGATGCTACAGATGAAGAATTGATGCAACTTGCAGGTATTGGACAAAAAACAGCAGAGAAAATAAAAAATACAGTGAGCGCCAATTTCGAACAAGAGGAAGAAATTGAAGAAGAGGAGAGCGCAAAACTTCAAGAGAGTGAATAACAATATTTAGAACCATAGAATTTTTATCAAAATTATTAGGAGCGACGACCTTTGGCTGTTAAGAAAAGAGTATTTCAAGTTGCAAGAGAATTTAACATTTCCAATGAGGCTCTTATCGAGTTCCTCAAAGGGCATGGATACGACATTCGGAATCACATGAGTCCGATTACAGGGGATGCGTATGCCCAGGTGATGAGTAAATACGGGGAACAGCCGGTCACATCGCAAGATGCCAATGTAGATTTTCGTAAAAAACTTCGTGACAGACAGGAAAAAGAAAAAGCGGATTCTCAAAAAGCTAAAGAGGATTTGGAACGGCGACTTTGGGTGGCAAGTCAATTAGCAGAAGAGAAACCTAAAAGACGTCAGCAAAAACCGGCTGAAGAAACAGCGCCTCAAAGAGCCAAGTCCCAGCCAGAAGAAGCCAAGCCTGCAAAAGAAGCAGCCCGGGAGACCACTCCTGCTCCGCACGCCAAAGCCAGAGAAGAAGTCAAGCGGCCGGAACGTAAACGTCAGAGACGAAGACTGAAAATTGTTGAAATTCCACCGGAAAGCCCTGAAAAAGAAATCAAAGAAGCTCCGTCAAAAACGCGGGAAAAGGTTGAGGCAAAAACAGAAAAAGCCGAACGCGAGGTAAAGCCAAAGGAAAAAGAAGAAAAGGCACAAAAGGCTAAAAAAGAACGGCCAAAAAAGAAAAAGAAACCAGAAGCAGCTCCTCAGCCCAAAAAGACCAAAAAGAAAAAACGGCGCCGCAAGAAAGCAAAGCCTGTTTTTAATGAAGAAGAAATTCAGGCAAACATTCGCCAGACTTTGGCGTCTATGGAAGATACAGGAAAAGGCAAACGTAAAAAGCGTAAAACCGAAGCTGCTGAGGTTGAAGCAACTGAAGAAAAGCCGGTTATCCGGGTCAGCGAATTTATGTCGCTGGCCGAACTTGCCAGGCTGATGGAAGTAGATTCTACAGAGTTGATTCGTAAATGCATGGACCTCGGTATGATGGTGACGATCAACCAACGTCTGGATATGGAAACGATTCAGTTGTTGGCTTCGGAATATGATTATAAAGTCGAAGCTTTGTCCGAGTTTGCCGAAGATATGTTAGAAGACCTGGCGGAAGAAGATGTGGACGAGGGCACTATACCGAGACCGCCGATTGTAACAATTATGGGCCACGTAGACCATGGAAAAACGTCACTGCTCGATCATATCCGCAAGAGTAACATTATTGCCGGCGAATCCGGTGGCATTACACAGCATATCGGTGCATACGAAGTTTCTGTGGATAGTAAGGAAATCAGTTTTCTCGATACACCGGGTCACGAGGCTTTTACTGCTATGCGTGCGCGTGGTGCGCAAGCCACAGATATCGTAGTACTCGTGGTGGCGGCTGATGATAGTGTGATGCCGCAGACGATTGAGGCGATCAGTCACTCCAAAGCGGCTGGTGTTCCGATCATTGTTGCGATCAACAAAATCGATAAACCGAGCGCCAACCCGGATATGATCAGACAGCAACTGGCTGAGCATGATGTGCTTGTGGAAGAATGGGGCGGAAAATATCAGTCCGTAGAATTGTCAGCAAAAACGGGCGAAAATATTGATCAGCTTTTGGAAAAGATCCTGCTCGAAGCAGAAATGCTCGATCTGCGGGCAAATCCCGATCGCAAAGCCAAAGGCGTGGTTATCGAAGCGCGGAAAGATAAAGGCAAAGGTGTTGTTTCTACGGTGCTGGTGCAAACAGGTTCGTTACACATCGGTGATCCGTTTATTGCCGGAGCATACAGCGGCAAAGTCAGAAATATGCTGGACGAACGAGGAAAACCTGTCAATGGAGCTGGTCCTTCACGGCCCGTGCAGATCCTCGGATTTGACGGCGTGCCACAGGCCGGAGATAAATTTATTGTTTTAAGCAGCGAACGCGATACTCGCGAGATCAGCCAAAAGCGGCAACAGTTGCAGAGAGAGCATGAGCATTGGAAATCCAGACCACGTACGCTGGACGAGATTTCAAGACAGATTCAAAAAGGACAGATCAAACAGTTGTCTGTTATCATTAAGGCAGATGTAGACGGCTCGATCGAAGCGATTGCTGACTCGCTGCAAAAGCTTGCTACCGAAGAAGTTGCCGTGAATATCATCCACCGTGGCGTTGGCGCAATTACAGAATCCGATGTCCTGCTTGCAAGTGCGTCCGGCGGTGTTATAATTGGTTTCCACGTCAGACCAACGGTTAAGGCGCGCGAGCTGGCCAAGCGCGAATCAGTTGATATCCGTTCCTATAATGTGATTTACGATATTATTGAAGATGTCAAGTCAGCTCTCGAAGGATTCCTGGAACCGCATATCCGCGAGAACGTTGTCGGCACCACCGAAGTTCGCGATACCTTCAAAGTGCCAAAAGCCGGAATCATTGCCGGATGTTATGTACTTTCCGGCCGCGTTAATCGTAATGATAAAGTTAAAATTTACCGCGACGACAAACTGATCCATGAAGGAACAATTTCTTCACTAAAACGGTTCAAAGAGGACGTTAAAGAAGTCAGTTCCGGTTATGAATGCGGCATGGGTATCGAAAAATTTAACGATATCAAGGTAAATGATATTATCGAAGCCTACGAATTAATTGAAGAAAAACGCTTTCTTTAATGTTTGTATCATTATGTCAGGTGGATTTGCTTATCCCAGACAGCAATTCATTAAAATCAAAACGAATGGTGGTAAGCAAAATCAAACAACGCCTGCGAAATAAATTTAACGTATCGGTTGCAGAGGTCGATCATAACGAATTGTGGCAGCGGGTTACACTCGGCATCGCTTCCGTTGCCAATAAACGGCGTTTCATCGATCAACAACTTCAAAGTATAATGAACTTTATCGATGATCAAGATTATATTGAAATTCTCGATCATAAAACGGAAATATTATAATTGTTATGAGCAATAAACGCTCTGAAAAAGTCGCTGCTCTCATAAAACAAGAAGTCAGCAAAATGCTGCTTACGGAGCTGAAAGATCCGGACTTTGGTTTTATCACAATTACCAAAGTGAATGTGAGCAAGGATTTGCAGCACGCCCGGATTTTTTACAGTGTGTATGGAGATGATGCGGGTCGAAAGAAAAATCGTCAGGCTCTTGACCGGGCAACCGGGTACATCCGGTCCGAAATTGGCCACCGGATTAAATTACGGTTTGTGCCTGAAATTGAATTCACTTATGACGACTCTGCAGAATATGCTGATCGAATTGAGCATTTGCTTTATAAAATTAATACTGGTGAGTTATAGAGAGATTCTGCCTCCAATAGAATGACTTTAAACACAGATGAGATTCATTTTCACAAAGGAATAATAAATCTCCGAAAACCTATTGGATGGACATCAAATGATGTTATTCGTTCTTTAAAAAATCGTCGACGCGATTTGAAGATCGGACATGCCGGAACATTAGACCCTTTTGCTGATGGTGTTCTTTTGATCTGTTTTGGCAAAGCCACAAAACAAGTCCCGGAATTGATGGAGCTGACAAAAACGTATAAAGCTTTTGTCGAATGTGGCAAAGAAACCGATACCCTGGACGTGACCGGCAGCATTACTCATAAAAGTGAAACCGCATGCCCTGATACAGAGGTAATAAAGAATGTGCTGGGACGGTTTACTGGCGTTATTGAACAAGAGCCGCCAAAATACTCGGCGATCCGGTTGAGCGGTACCCGGGCGTACGAACTCGCCCGCAATGGCGCTAATGTACGGCTTGAAAAAAGACGCGTGAAAATTCATTCCATTTCGTTTTTAAAAAGATATAAGAATGGATTTTCACTTGAAATTTCGTGTTCCAAAGGCACCTATGTGCGCTCCTTAGCGCGCGATATTGCCAGAGCCGCTGGAACGATAGGTTATCTCAAAAAATTAACCAGAACGCAGATTGGACCTTACACAATCCAGGATGCCCTGTCCATTCAAAGTGCATGTGAACTGATTAGAAAAGTGTGAACGTTGAGAATATTATGGAGTTTAAAGGACGCTGTTCAATGCCGGCCAGCCGTAATGACAGTCGGAACGTTTGATGGTGTTCATTTGGGTCATCAACACATTTTAAATACTGCCATACAACGAGCACAAGAACTGAACGCGAATTCTGTTCTTGTGACGTTTGAACCCCATCCGGGCTTTGTTGTCAAATCATCTGGCAAGCCGGACGTAAAGCTGCTAACCACGATAGAAGAGAAAATTAATTTGTTGGAACAAACGCAATTGAATTTTCTGGTTATCAGCAATTTTACCCGAGCTTTTGCACAGATAGCCGCTGAAGACTTTGTTAAAAATTTCATTGTTAATACCTTGCAAGCTCAATATGTTGTTATTGGTCATGATCATACGTTTGGACGAAACAGAAAAGGAAATATCAAGCTGCTTCAAAAAATGGGACGTAAACTCGGATTCGAGGTTGAAGAAGTATCACCGGTGACGGATGCTGACCGCTCAATCAGCAGCACAAGGGTACGTCAATTGTTGCTCGAAGGACATGTTGATCAGGTTGAGTATTTGCTGGGACGTCACTATTCCGTCACTGGACAGGTCATTAGAGGATCGGGCCGCGGACAGGAAATGGGGTTCCCAACCGCAAATGTTCGTCCCTATTCCCGGTACAAGCTTGTCCCCAAAAACGGTATCTATGCCTCAAAGATTACTATTGACAACCACCAATATGATTCAGTCACCTATATTGGTACCCGTCCCACGTTTAATATCAAGACAAAAAGTATCGAAACACATATTCCGGATTTTAAAGGTGATCTTTACCACAAAGAAGTGAGTGTTTCTTTTTTAAAATGCCTTCGCAAAGAAGAAACATTCGATTCAACCAAAGACCTTGTAAATGCAATAAAGAATGATAAAGAATTAGCTGTACAATATTTGCGTAATGGAGGAAAATATTAATGTCAATCACAAAAGAACAAAAAGCTGAACTGATCAAGAAATATGGTGGTAGTTCTCAAAATCCCGGAAGTACAGAAGCGCAAATCGCAATATTAACAGCCCGAATTGATGATTTGCGCCAACACTTTCAGGATCATCCAAAAGACCATCACAGTCGCCGCGGCTTGTTGCAAATGGTTGGTCAACGCCGGCGGCTTTTGAATTATTTAAAATCACGCGACATTGAAAAGTACAGAAGTTTGATTAAAGAACTGGGTATTCGCCGTTAGCTTGCGAAAAAGCCTGGTAGTGGTTCATTTGTAAAAATAGAGGCATTATTCAGAAAGGAGGTTGTATCGATGATTGATGTACAACACGTGTCTCGATATTACGGCGATGTTGCGGCAGTAAAAGATGTGTCTTTCCGGGTCAATAAAGGCGAAATCGTCGGCTTTTTAGGGCCCAACGCCGCCGGAAAGACTACGACCATGCGTGTACTGACCACTTTTCTTCCGGCAACATCCGGTACTGCAAAGGTAGCCGGTTATGATGTTTTGGAAGATTCGATGAAAGTTCGAAAACACATCGGTTATATGCCCGAAAATCCACCGTTGTATCAGGAAATGCGTGTTAAAGATTTCTTGGATTTCGTCGCCAAAATTAAAGGCGTGCCATCAGCAGATCGCAAAAAAGCTGTGGCTGAGGTGATGGAAAAAACAGCCATCGCTGATGTCAGCGAGCGCGTTATCAAGTATTTATCCAAAGGGTACAAACAGCGAGTCGGATTGTCTCAGGCTCTCATTCACAATCCGGATGTCCTTATTCTGGACGAGCCGACAGTGGGTTTGGACCCGAATCAGATTATCGAAGTTCGCGAACTGATCAAAGGGCTTGCC
>CAZSMC010000036.1:0-37428 GCA_964607755.1 uncultured Cytophagia bacterium
CTAGGTTAAAAAATAGACTACTTTTGAATTCGGGTTTATATTTTAGATATATTTTTGTATATTAAATTCCGTTACAATTCAGCCTTTTTTAAAAGCAGGAGGATGAAAAAGATTATAATGAAAAATTTGAACATTATTGTGCTCATATTGGTTTTGGCAGTGACACTTTTTTGGAATTGTGAAGAAGATGGAAAAAATACCATCGTGCAACCCGAGCCGGGGCCAGAACTGCAAGTTAGTACAACCGACCTTGAATTAACTGGCAATCCGGAAAAAGACCGGATCGTTTTGCGTGTTGAAGGCGCAGATACATTAGCCTGGCGTATTACTGATAAACCAAGCTGGATTATTCCATCTGATTCAGCCGGCGTTGTGAGAGGACGGTGGGGATCTACAGTTCGCTTTGTAACTGATTTTTCACAATTAGATTACGGCGAGCATTCCGGTAAAGTGAAATTTAGTGCCGATGGCGATGAAAAGACGGTTAACTTGACGTTGAATTATCAAGCCCCGGAATTAATTTTGTATGTCCAAGATGAAGTTGTTAATCTTGACAGGCATTATTTCAAAGAATCGATTGAACTGGAAAATGCAGGTGGTGGCAAATTAAACTGGGAATTGGTATTGCCGGAGTGGATGACTGCCGATCAAACAGAGGGTATTATCTGGGGACAGCAAACACTTGAAATTGAATTGCGAGCAAACTTTAGCAAAGTTGATTATGGAGAATACAGCAGCGATATCTGGATAAATTCAAATGGCGGAAATAAAAAACTGCAATGCTACTTGAATTACAAGCGTGAAGTTGAAGTTTTCCCAGGTGAAGGTGCCGGCGGTATCTATTTGGGAGATACCGTGTCGATGGTGAAAAAGAGATACGGTGATTCGCATAATAGCGGTTATGATCGCCCAACAAAAACGCACTTTATTCACTGGATGGAGTATGACCGCGGCATTATTTTTATGTTTGATGCGACGTCTCCCGTCCTTTATGACAATGTCAATGTGACTGCAATTCACATGATTTCTCCATTTGATGGGTTGACTCCAGAAGGAATCGGACTTGGCAGTTCGTTTGATGACGTCAAGGAAGCGTACGGCGAACCGGACCGTCATGATTCAGAAACCGGTTTTTATGTTTATGACAATGGCATCAAGTTCAAATTTGACAGAAACAACAATGTTACCGAGATGTTCATTGAATAAATAGCCCTTGATCAACCTCGCATAACAAAAAAGCCCTGAAATATTTCAGGGCTTTTTTGTTGCTTAAAGCATTTCCGAACAGAAAATTAATTCGTATTCTTTTTCGTTTTATTCAACCTCTTTCATTGCTAATTCCAGGGCAGAGGTGGTGGTGTAATACTTTGCCAGCATGTTAGGGACTTCCCAATCCGGTAGTTTTCCTTCCACCAGAAAACCCAGGTATTTTTCTGTAACCTGGCCAAAATGCGCCTCGTGTCCAACCCGGTATTTATCCGGGATAATGATGTGCCACAAATCACCTTGTTTTTCCAGTTCAACCCCCGGATAGTTTGTTTGAATATCGGCAATGGCTTGACTTAATCGGCCTTGCAGGGTTTCTGCGTCTTTTACAGCTTGCACATAAAGTTCTGGAATGTAATTCTGTTTATCACTCTGTTCGATGATAACGTTGGATTTGGTCCCGCGCATGATCGAATAGTGCGTGTCTCCGGTGCCTTCCGGAGCCTGAAAACGCCAGATAACCGATACTTTGGCAATAACATCTTTGAGTCTATAGGTGAATTCACCGTTAGAATAAACTTCCAAATTACCTTTGTCATTGATGCTTTCCTGAAGATATTCGGGGAAATCTTCCACCTGTGTCACCTTGGTGAACTGTTCCTGCGTTAACTCGGTGGGAAAACGTTCGGCACTTAGCATTTCGATATCGGTTTTATAGTCGAGGATGTCACCTGGATAA
This sequence comes from uncultured Cytophagia bacterium, assembly GCA_964607755.1. GTDB lineage: Bacteria > Zhuqueibacterota > Zhuqueibacteria > Residuimicrobiales > Krinioviventaceae > CAZSMC01. The sequence goes on from CAZSMC010000036.1 coordinate 1,946, forward strand.
CATTCCCATTGAATGAGATCAACAAGATGTGTGCTGACGTCGACAATTCCCTCTCCCTGCTGTGATGTGTCAAAATACCATGGCGGTCGTTTGATCGGATTGCCAGCAACGTATTTGAAGAAATGATGCACACTTTCTTTGGTCACAGCGGGTTTTTCCGGTGTCCCGGGCACAAGCTCACCAAAGACAGCTTTATTATTGGCAAGTGCTCGTTGGAGAATGGTGGTGATTTCGTATCGCTCTGTCATAATATCATAAAGCAAGACGCCCTTTTCCTGCGCAACATCGAACGAACTCTTGAGAATTTCGAATCCGCCTTTGTTAATGACCATGGGTTTATCAGCTAAAACGTTGATGCAGTTTTTCACAGCCGCATTAATATAGTTAATTTTATCCCGGTTATTGCCGGCTGTAATCATAACATTTCCCGGCTTTTCGGAAATCATCTTTTGTAAAAAGTCCTCGCCCACATAAACTTCAGTTTTCCAGGATGTGGGATTTTCCTGTCTGGTATTAAAATTATTGATGCGCTGCAAATGATCGTCAACATCCGGTCCCTCCGGGGCATAAACATGCACCAGCGGATCGACCTGATTGTACATTTTTTTCTGCACCAGCGCGGCGTGGAAATGTCCTGGATTGATTGTCATTAATTTGACTTCATTTTTGGCACCTGTAAATTCCATATCACATTCCTTTCCACCTTCACATGAAAACATGAAAACAGCAACAGCGAGCAAAGATAATGACACCAAAATTGTTTTGCGCATGACCAGCCTCCTTTCTTATAAACTATCAATAACACCGCGAGCATAACCTATTGATTCTGCTATACCTGGCAATGGGTCTTTTGCATCTTTTTCAAATTCCAAAGCCAGTGTCCCGTTGTAATTGGATTCTGCAACAGTCCGTATAAATTCCGGAATGTCAATGACACCTCTTCCGATCTCGACTGTTGTACCTTCTTTTTCTGCCCTGTCAACATCTTTCAAGTGAATATCAAACACACGATCCTGGAATCGCTCGAATTCGGTCGCCGGATTCAGGCCCAGGCGTATGGTGTGGCCAATATCGATGCACAATCCCATGCGCGGATCAAGATTTTCCACTCTGGTGTAAGCGCTTTCAGGACTCGGATAGCGCTCATCGCCTGGCCCGTGATTGTGAATCGCCAGCTTGATGCCCGTAGCTTTGACATGTTCTTCCACGAGTTTTAACAGATCATGCTCCGGTACACCGATGATAACGCTCATGCCGGCTGTCTGAGCGTAGTGAAAAGCATTTTTGACAGCTTGTTCATCTTCCATATAAATCACACCGCCGCCATAGAGCTCGAGTCCAGCATCTTTTACTCGTTGACGCACTTTGTTGATTTTAGCATCATTTGCATCCAGAGGAAGGTGAAACGATTTGAGAGCGATGCGCTCAAGGGCCACTCGTTTTGTCATGGTTATGGCTTGTGTCAGGTCAAATTCTCGTAACGTATAAGATGCCATGCCTAATTTTAGCGGTCGTTTTTTTTGTTCACCAGGCAAGGCAGCTCCGGCATTGCTGACGAGCGCTGAACCAGCTACAGCAGCTCCTGTCAGTTTGAAAAAATCTCGACGTGACTGATCTTTCATGATATTCTCCGTGTTTTTATTAATGAGTTACAAAAGACAGAACATTATTTTAATTATTTTTCATCCGAAAGTCAAGTTTTTGCAAATATTATGCAGATTAATTTTGTGATGCTTTATAAATAGTCATTCCTGGATTGCCGCTGGCAACCGGTGGGTGTTCCAGTAATCGAACAGCCTCGCCTGGCAGGTAATGGATGGCTTTTGAACGGGAATAAATATTTTCCCATTCTTTTATTTTCTGTTCGTGAACTGGATAGATGGGATTGTAATCAAGGTCGGGAATGATATAATACAGATCAGATAAGCTTTGGTCCGGTACCGGAAGCTCGCCAAGCTGGAAAAATTTTATATGAACATTTTTCAACGGCCCGGTATCAATGGCAAGCCGCTCGGGAAGCGCAATTGTACTGTTTTCAGGGGCATTCATTTGAATCCACTTTATCAGGCGTTTGCGTGAATCCGCAGGTTGTGTATAAGCCGCTGCAATGTGCTGAAAAGGCAGTGTGAAAAAAATCAGCAAAAAGGGCAACAACCAGGATACAAATCGTGATAATTTTGTATCTGCGATTTTGTAAAGATATTTTTGAAGAATCGCTGCAAAAGCAATCACACCAAAAGTAATGATAACCGGCCACAACGCTAACACGGATACGATATTGCGTAGAAAATGGGTCGTCTGAAGACTCATATAAAAAAGCAAACTCAAAGGAAACGACAGAAATATGAGCGCCCGTTGCCAGGATTGCCGGAGCAGATAAATAATGCCAGAAACAGATAGAAGCATGGCACCCGATCCAAAATTTTTGATCATGTGCGAGATATAATAAATCAGTTGGGATATTCCGGGCTCACCTTCGCTGCCAGGATGGCCGCTTTGATAATGCCGGATTTCATAAAGTACATTGTGACGAAAAATAGGAAAATCCAAAACACTGTACGGTACCAGAATGACAAATGTCAGGATAGTCGTCCCCAAAAGTAGGTATGTTTCTAAAAATGGTTGACGGCGATTAAGCCAGATATGTATTAAAAACGGCAGCAAAATCAGACCAAGAGTATATTTTGATGCGATAGCACAACCGCATAAAATCCCGGGGATGATTCCGCGACTCCAAATATCGTGTCTTTCAATCCGGCTGAAAAGAAAGAACAACGCACCGGTGACGAACACTACGCCCAAAATATCAACGTTGATGTAGCGCCATGAAAGATACAAGATTTTGGGAACGAGCAAGACGAGGACAGGTGACAAAACGAGAAAAATCGTTTTTCTGAATGCATAGTAGCCAACAAGTGAAACAAATACAATCACCAGCACCGACACCCCGGCAAAGAAATATCTGGGCAATGCCATAACAATCATCGGATGATAATACGGATAAGACACAGTTATGTCGGAATCCTGTGGCTGAGCCCCGGTTAACAAAAAGCCAAATTTTTGCCAGAATGCTGTCAAATAAATCGTCAGCGATGGATAGTTGAAGAATCCCGGATTCAGCGAACCAGTTTGAATCATTTCCAGCGCGTTTTCCGCAATAGCCGCTTCATCGACATGGCCTGGGTAGGGGAGTGATTTATGAACAAACCACAACCGGAAAAACAGGCCGGCGAAAATAATGAGCAGTAGCAGCCAAAATTTAATGTTACGCAATATCATAATAATGTGATAAATATAACATAATAAAATTTGATTATAACAGTTATATTATGAAAATGTAAAAAGATGTTATTTTGTTAAAAAAAGCTGGTGTAAAAGTATAAATATTATTAAATTTCTCTCTTTATTTTTTTGAGATAAAAGATGTGCATTGTTACAACTGTGCATATAATTTTGATAAAATTATGCAAAAAAAGTGAAACTCGTGTTTAATATATGCGTTGAAATTATCCAATCAAGAGGTAGAAAGTCAGGTACCTGACTTGATGGATGCAAGTAATTGAAATTAAGTAATTTCTAAATAATAGTTGACTATTTTACAGTATAAGCATTTTTATCGTTAGAAGCAAGATGAGGCGCAAGATGGAAACAGATACAGTGCTGCAAAATTACCCTAAAAATGATTCATCGGCGTTGATACCGATCTTGCAGGACATACAGGAGATGCTCGCATCATAACGAATCGGTACAAAAATTGAACAAAGACATTTTAGGCGAGCCAAAAAGTCACAAGGCTCACGAGTTACTGCATACACATTATCTTAACCGAACAGAAGAGTTGTAATTTTTTATGGCTGTTGTTTGGACAATAGAAGAAAAATGCCGGCGGTGTTATTCGTGCGTGCACGAATGCCCGGCAAAGGCAATCAAGGTTGAAAACGGACAAGCCAAGGTCATCGAAAGCCGGTGCCTTGGCTGTGGTCATTGTGTCAATGTGTGTTCTCAGAATGCCAAGGCGGTTAAAACAGGCACTGAGAACGTGTTGTCTTTTTTAAAAGAGCATAAAACGATTACCATGCTGGCGCCGTCTTTTCCGGCCGTGTATCCGGACATGTCAACGGAGCAGCTTGTCGGCGCGATCAAAGCATGCGGATTCGACAAGGTCGTTGAAGTGGCTTTTGGTGCTGACCTGGTTAACAAGGCGTACATGCAACTTTTGGACGAGCCGGAAACTGTGGATGCTGATGCTGAAAAACCGGTCATCGCTACATCGTGTCCGGCATTGTTTCAATATGTCCAAAAATACATGCCTGAACTGGTTTCGCATCTGGCGCCTGTGGTGTCGCCAATGGTTGCCATGGGACGGGCCGTGCGATACATTTATGGCGATGATCAGCTTTATCAGGTTTTTCTCAACATTGCGATCAACGCAGCCGAAGCCATGCCGGATGGCGGCACGTTGACAATCAAGGCGTTTGTTGATTACGATACAAACAGATTACGCGTATTGTTCGAGGATACCGGGGTCGGCATCCCGAAAGAAAATCAGTCAAAGGTGTTTACGCCTTTTTTCACCACAAAGCAAATTGGCAAAGGCACCGGACTTGGTCTGGCTATTGTTTATGGAATACTAAAAATGCACAAAGGAAATGTTAAGGTTCAGAGTGAAGTAAACAAAGGCAGTACGTTTACGTTCTATCTGCCACTCGAGGAAGAAAGCTGATTATCCTGTGATGAGCACGATAATGCAGAGCTGTAAAAGATGAATATCCGACGACGACGGAATTCGATAAAGCACAAAGGAATACACCATGAAACTTTCTGAAATTGTCAAAGCCCTTGATTTGAAAACTCTGAGCGGAGAAGATAATTTAGACCGTGACGCTCAGTACGGCTATATGTCCGACATTCTCAGCGAGGTGATGTCCCAGGCTCCCAAATCCGCTATCTGGATTACCAACCAAACCCATGAAAACATTCTGGCACTGGTGTATTTCAAGGGACTTGCCGGCGTGGTTCTGCGGGTAGATCAGACCTTGAGCGACAGCGCTATTGAAAAAGCGCAGGAGAAAAAGATACCTGTATTTCGTTCGTCATTGACAGCATTTGATATTGCCGGGCAGCTTTATGAAATGGGTATTCGAGGACGATGATTCATGTTGCGGTGGTTCAAAGCGGATTTGCATATACACACGGTGTTGTCACCTTGTGCCGAACTGAGCATGGGCCCAAAAGATATCGTCAAAAAAGCCCTGGAACATGACATTGATATCATTGCTATCACGGACCATAATTCAGCAGAAAACGTGCGGGGTGTGATGCAGGCAGCGCGCAATACACCGCTTACGGTCATACCGGGCATGGAAGTTTATTCCCGAGACGAAGCACATATTGTCTGCCTGTTCGGATCATTGGGTGACGCTCTGGCATTTCAGCATATCATTTATCGAGCACTGCCTGCCGGAGATTACGATGCATCGTTTTTTGGTGAGCAGATTATTTGTGATGAGAATGAAAATATCATCGCTGAAAACAACCGTTTGTTGGCGCTGCCCGTTTCGTTGAATGTTGACAAGATTGCTGATTTGATCGTCGAATTTAACGGCATCATGATCCCGGCGCACGTTGATCGCAAAGCGCATAGTCTGCTGCGGACATTGAGTTTTATGCCAAACAATTTGCCAGTGCATGCCATGGAAGTCGCCCATTCGGTCGAGCAGGCGAAGAAACGATTTGGCATTTTATCGAACGGCAGTTACGGCATAATACGTTCGTCCGATGCCCATGACATTGCGCAGATCGGCACGAAATACAGTTTTTTCAAGATGGAAAAACCCAGTTTTACCGAGCTTGGAAAAGCGATCCGGCAATTGGATGGGCGACGCATTTCACAGAACAAGGAAAAATGAATGCGGGAGCTCTCGCTAAATATTCTGGATATTATCACCAACTCGATTGAAGCCGAGAGTACTCGTGTTGTGTTGTTCATTGAAGAGACAGAGATTGACAATATACTGTCAATTCAGATCCGGGACAACGGCCGGGGAATGCCGCAGGAATTTGTTAACAAAGTTCTCGATCCGTTTGTCACGTCCAGATCGACCCGGCCGATTGGTATGGGTTTGTCGTTGCTGCATCAACTGGCGCGTCAGGCCCGCGGTGATCTGAACATAAAGTCGCAGGTTGGAAAAGGCACTGAAGTGATGACCACGTTGCGGTTGCACTGTCTGAATCGTCCGCCACTCGGCGACATTGCCGATACGCTAATCAATTTATGCGTCAGCAATCTGGATGTTCATTTTGGTTATCGTCATACAACGGATTATGGAAAATTATGGTTCGATTCGTACCGGCTTTTGACGCAGATGGCAGAGGACGATTGTTCAGTGTATAAAGTCATGCAACCTGCAAAAGAATATATAAGAAAGCAATTAAAAGAAATAAAGTCACAAGCATAGAGCGAGAATTATTCGAATGCACTTTTTAACAATTCAACAAACGCCGGTCAACAGCGCAGGCATTTTCGAGGCACGCTTTATCTCTCGCTCTTTGCTTTTGAGGTTTAACTAACAGAAGGAGGTCGTACAAGTGAAAAATCTTGCAGATCTAAGAGCTGTGAAAGAAAAAGCCAAGAAAGAGATGCGAGCACGCGAGCAAGCGGCGAACTACCGTCTCTGCGTGGGCATGGGAACGTGCGGCATTGCTGCGGGTGCTCGTCAGGTGATGAGCGCTCTTCTTGATGAAATTGACAAACGAAACATTGAAGATGCCGTAGTCTCTCAAACCGGGTGCCAGGGTTATTGCGACCAGGAACCATTGGTTCAGGTCACACAACCGGATCAGTCGGTCATTACTTATGGAAAAGTGTCGCCCGAAATTGCGCGCTCGATTGTCTCACAGCATGTGATTAACGGACAGATTCTTTCCGATTACGTATTCAAACAGGAATAACGAGGTCAAATGATTTCAACAAAAGGAGGTCGCTCATGATGGACTTGAGTCGAGTGGATGATATTGTCAAAAAATATGAGGACATGAAATCTCCACTCATCTATATTCTCAAAGACGTCCAAAAAGAATTTGGATATTTATCCGAACCTGTATTGACAAAAGTCGCAACATCAACAAACGTACCGTTGAGTAATATCTACGGTGTAGCGACGTTTTACAGCCTTTTCACTACAACACCAAAAGGTAAATATATTATTCGTTGTTGCAACAACGCACCCTGCCATGTGAAAGGGTCAAAAGACGTACTGGACGCGATCAAAAATTATCTCAATACCGAGATGAATGAGACATCGCCGGATGGCACGTTTACGTTAGAGTTTACCAGTTGTCTTGGATTATGCGCTGTTGCACCGGTTATGATGATCAATGATGAAGTGTACGGTAATCTTACACCCGAAAAAGCAGTGGCAATTTTAAAGGATTATAAAATGAAAGGGCTGTCGAATGCATAGAACTCATATTTTAATTGCAATGGACGCTCACACGATAGCCCAGGGCGCTCGCTCGGTAAAAGAGGCTCTCGTACGTGAGCTTGAAATGGCAAATTTGACAAAAGAAGTCAAGGTTGTAGAAACAGGCAGCCTTGGCATTTACAATAAAGGTGTGGTTTTGGTCATCTTTCCGGACGGCGTTCATTACGCCGGTGTCAAAGTGGAAGATGTTTCTGAGATCATTTCCGAACATTTGATCAAAGGCCGCATAGTGGATCGCTTGCGCTATACAGATGTACCTGAATCGGAGATCACTGAAACCGGTGAAGCTCCACGTTTTGGCAAACAAGTCCGCGTGGTGTTGAAAAATGCCGGTGTTATCGATCCGGAAAGCATCGACGAATATATTGCCCACGATGGTTATGAAGCGCTGGGCAAAGCACTGACCGATATGAAAACCGGTCAGGTTATTGACGAGGTCAAGAATTCCAATCTGCTCGGTCGCGGTGGCGCCTTTTTCCCTGCAGGATTGAAATGGAACTTTACGGCTCGTGAAAAAGCGGACCAGAAATATATTATCTGTAATGCCGACGAAGGCGAACCTGGAACGTTCAAAGACCGGCTAATCCTTGAAGGCGACCCGCATTCTGTGATCGAAGGCATGGCGATCGCCGGATATGCGGTTGGCGCAACCAAGGGCTATATCTATATTCGTGGTGAGTACAAAATGTCTATCGAACGGGTCAATCGCGCCATCCAACAGGCGCATGAAAACGGCTTGTTGGGTGAGGATATTTTCGGCTCAGGTTTTTCTTTTGATCTTGAGGTGCGCGAAGGTGCTGGCGCCTATATCTGCGGCGAAGAAACAGCGCTAATCGAATCGATTGAAGGCAAACGCGGTGAGCCGCGCGATAAACCGCCGTTCCCGCCGTCCGTTGGATTGTGGGGCAAACCCACTGTCGTCAATAATGTTGAAACACTTGCCAATGTACCGCACATTTTACGCAATGGTGCAGACTGGTTCAAAAAGATCGGTACCGAAAAAAGCGCCGGTACTAAAGTTTTTACTATGGTTGGCAATATCAACAATCCCGGTTTGATCGAAGTGCCGATGGGCATTACACTTCGCGAAATTATTTACGACATCGGTCACGGCATTCCGGAAGGCAAAGGTTTCAAACTGGCGCAAATGGGCGGAACAACCGGCGGCATCCTCACTACAGACCATCTGGACCTTCCCATGACCGTGGAGAATCTGCGAGAAGCGGGTGCTGGTCTCGGATCAGGCGCATTGCTTGTCGTTGATGATAGCCAGAATATAGTCGATCTGGTGAAGAACTTTGTCGAATTCTTTAATCACGAATCCTGCGGCAAGTGTACCATGTGCCGTGAAGGCAATGGCCGCCTCCTGCAGCTAATCGATAGAGTTTTGGCCGGAAAAGGCGAAATGCAAGATCTTGATCTGATGGAAGATCTGGCGCAAACGATGATGAAAGGCGCATTCTGCGGACTAGGACAGGCTGCTCCGATTCCTGTTCTGGGGTGTTTGACTCATTTCCGCGATGAATTTGTCGCCGCTATCAAACAAACTCAAGCACATCAAGCAGCCTAGTAAACGGATTTCAATTGAATGAGAATGTATTCACGAATTTAATGGAGGTGTCTCGTGGCAAACGTCACCGTAACCATAGATGGCATTCAAGTAACAGTGCCTGAAAACACCACTGTGCTTGATGCGGCCCAAAAAGCAAAAATTAATATTCCAACATTATGTTACCATCCCGATCTGCCACCGGTTTCTGCCTGCCGTCTCTGTGCTGTGGAAATCGAAGGCGATCGTTTGTTAAGAACGGCCTGTTCCTGGAAATGCCAGGACGGCATGAAAGTCAATACGCGTTCCAAACAGGTGCGCGATTCACGGAAAATGGCTCTGGAACTCATTCTATCGCGTCACCCGATGTTGTGCACCGAATGTGTGCGTAACCGGGATTGCGAACTTCAGGATATGGCTGAACTTATGGGTGTTCGCGATATTCGTTTTGACTATTCTGCACGCCCGGGCGATTTGGATGAATCGAGCGAAGCTATTGTTCGTGATCCGTCCAAGTGTATCCTGTGTCGTCGCTGCATCCAGACCTGTGAACTGGTTCAGAGCGTGAGTGCGATCGGACTGGAAAGTCGCGGCTACGATACCTGGGTTGATACACCGTTTGGTAAAGGCATTGCCGATGTCGCCTGTGTATCTTGCGGTCAGTGTATTGATCGCTGTCCGGTCGGTGCACTTTATGAAAAATCCCATATCGAACGGGTCTGGGAAGCAATCGATGATCCGAACAAACACGTCATTGTGCAAACGGCTCCGGCTGTTCGTGCCTCGATCGGCGAAGAGTTTGGCATGGAACCGGGCTCGCTGGTGACCAACAAACTGGTGACCGGATTGCGTCGTCTCGGTATTGACAAAATTTTTGATACCAACTTTACCGCCGATTTGACGATCGTGGAAGAAGGGCATGAGCTCATTGGCCGTATCAAAAATGGCGGCACTCTGCCGTTGCTGACCAGTTGTTCTCCGGGATGGATCAATTTCATCGAACATTTTTATCCCGACCTGCTGCCGCATGTGTCGTCCTGTAAATCGCCGCAGCAAATGTTTGGCGCGCTTGCTAAAACATATTATGCGGAAAAAGCGGGTGTTGATCCCAGGGACATTTACAGTGTTTCGATCATGCCGTGTACTGCCAAAAAGTACGAATCCGGTCGTCCGGAGATGAACGATAGCGGTTTTCAGGATGTCGACGCTGTGCTGACGACTCGCGAAGCCGCAAAGATGATGAAGCAGGTTGGCATTAATTTGCCGGAACTTGAAGACGGCGAATATGATGAGCCGCTCGGTGTTTCAACCGGTGCTGCTGTTATTTTTGGTAATACTGGTGGTGTGATGGAAGCTGCTCTGCGAACTGTGTATGAAGTGGTCACAGAAAAGAAACTCGATGATGTGGATATCAACGCTGTCCGCGGTATGGAAGGTGTTCGCGAAGCAGAGATCGATCTGAACGGACTCAAAGTCAAAGGCGCTGTTGCCAACGGTTTGGCCAATGCCCGGCAATTGATGGATAAAATCGCTTCTGGTGAAGCAGATTACCACTTTGTCGAAATCATGGCATGTCCTGGCGGTTGTATCGGCGGCGGTGGTCAGCCAATACCGACCTCTATGGACATCCGCAAAAAGCGTGTAGAAGCTGTTTATGCGGCAGACCGCGGTCTGAAGATTCGTAAATCGCATGAAAATCCGGCGGTTCTCAGATTGTACGAGGAATTTCTCGGTGAACCGAACGGTCACAAGGCACACGAACTATTGCACACGCATTATATAAAAAAAGAGATTTACAATAACGTCATGGCTTGATGATAACAAAAGTAAATCAGGGCCGGATTGTATGATCCGGCCTTTTTATTCGAGCCGGTATTATGATATTTCAGTGTTAATACCGGCTTTTTTTTAATTTAATCCTTGCTTGGCGATTTTCAGCTTGCTAAATTCTTTATATCCTTTTTGGTGAAAGACCGGAAAAGTGGTTTGAGGTTTCATTTAACTGTCCGGTTGATGTCTGGAAATGTTTATGAGACAGCTTTTATTACTCAATCTAACACGTTTAAAAAAAAGAGGAATTGCAAATGAAACGCCACATTGTTTTTCTTATCACTGTTTTTGCGCTGTTCTTTTTAATTCTATCCTGTTCAACAAACAAAACGCAAAACATCATTCTGATTATAGGCGACGGGATAGGTTTCAATCAACAGATAGCTGGCAGTTTGTATCTGTACGGCCAGGATAGTGCGCTGGTCTCACAACAATTCCCGGTGCAGTTAGCGATGAGTACCTTTTCAGCTACGGGACATGGTTATGATTCTGAAAAAGCCTGGAATGATTTTGATTACGTCAAAGAAAAGGCAACAGACTCTGCGGCTTCTGCAACGGCAATTTCTACTGGCACAAAATCCTATAACGGCGCGATCGGTGTCGATGAGGACAAACAGCCCTTAACCCATTTCATGGAAATTGCCGAAGACCGCGGTATGGCAACCGGCGTGGTCACCAGTGTGCAGTTTAGTCACGCTACACCAGCCGGAATGATTGCTCACAATCAAAAGCGGCACAACTATCACCAGATCGCTTACGAGATGCTGATGGAAAGCCGCACTGATGTCATTATGGGATGCGGCCATCCGTTTTATGATAATGACAGTCAAAGACAAAACGAGCCGGAGTTCAAATATCTGTCCGAAGAATTATGGAACGCACTCAACAATCAAGAAACCGGAGCGGACGCAGACGGTGACGGTCAACCGGATGCCTGGACAATTATTCAGGACCGCAGCACGTTTCAGAATCATGCTAATGGATATACGCCAAAACGGGTGTTTGGTCTGGTTCCTGTCGCTTCCACGCTACAAGTTAATCGTAGTGGGGAGGAAGAAGAACCTTTTGGAACACCGCTCCTGGATAGCGTGCCCACGCTCGAAGAAATGGCAGCAACTGCATTAAATATCCTTGATGACGATCCCGATGGTTTTGTCCTGATGATCGAAGCTGGCGCAATCGATTGGGCATGTCACGATAATAACGGGCCCAGAATGATCGAGACGGTCGTTGGCCTTGAAAAGACAGTACAAAGAGTAGTCGAGTGGGTGGAACAACAGAGCAGTTGGGATAAAACCCTGGTCATTGTCACGGCAGACCACGAGACCGGTTATCTCACCGGCGCGGGTTCGAATGATGGGCATGCTGTTTGGCATGCCCTGGCTAATAATGGAAAAGGTGTGATGCCAGGTTTTGAGTGGCATTCCGGTGGTCATACCAATCAATTGGTGCCTTTTCAGGCGAAAGGAGCGAATGCCCAAACTTTTATCGAAATAGCTGATAAAAAAGACCATATACACGGCGCATATCTCGATAATACAGATATTGGGAACCAGATCAAGGCGTTGTTACAGAATTGAACTAAAAGAAACTAACTTTTCCGTTACATGAAAGAACGCGTTATCATATTTGCCAACGGAGACGTAGACCCGCAGGCGCTGGAGTCGGTTCGTCAAGATGATTTTATCCTGTGCGCGGACGGCGGTGCGCTGAACGCTGTCCGCCTCGGTCTCACACCTGATGTGATTCTCGGTGATTTTGATTCGCTCTCCGATGAAATTCTGCAAGACTTTCGCCACCAGGGTATCACTATTATAAAATATCCGATGGAAAAAGACAAGACTGATCTGGAACTGGCAATGGATTACGCCATTGAGCTGGGCGCTACTGAGATTGTTGTTTTTACCGCACTTGGCGGCCGAATGGACCAGATGCTGGGAAATGTGCTTCTTGCTACGCAAGAAAATTACAAATCAGCGCGAATTGCATATATTTCCGGACTACAAACAGGTTATATTCTTCGCGATGAAAATGCTCTTGAGCTCTATGGAATGGCAGGGGATATTCTGTCCGTTATTCCGCTCTCCCCCGAAGTTCATGTCAAAGCGCTGCACGGCGTGGTATGGCCTCTCGATAACGAGGTTCTCGAATTCGGCAGCAGTCTCAGCCTGAGCAACAGGTTTGCTGAAAATCTTGCCCGTATTGTTCTAAAAAGCGGCATATGCATGGTTGTGCACATTCCCAATGGTCACTGAATCTTTTTCATCATTATCAATGTGGTTTCTATTTGTCCTGGCTGATCTGTTTGCTAAATGAACGAGTTTATTGAAATCGATCAAGGAGATTCTTATGAAATCCATATATTTGTTTTTCTGTTTGTTTTCGGCCGTACTGTTACTTTTTTGTCAAAAAGATAATTCTGTGGAACCTGAATCTTCAAATACCACGCCTATTTATGTAACGGTTGCCGGCCATATCGAAGACGGTGAGTATTACGCCGTATGCGAAAAATATCCTGAATTCAGACAAAAATTACTCGATTTTGCCGACTTGATCAAATCCTATGGGATCCCGTTTAACCTGCAGATCGATTATGAATTTTTTGTGGGAGCGAATAATTGTGAAACACCGGATATGATGGTGAAAACCGCTAATACCAATGTCATTGATTATTTGGCCAAACATTATGATTTCGAAATCGATCCGCACAAAGGCGGCGGTTTTGAAGAAGGTCAGGATAATTACGCTGATGTTCGTTACGTGGGAGGGCAAGTGACATCTCTTATCACCGAAACCGCCGGAGGGATCGTCTGGAACGAACAAGCCCAGTATGAACGTTTTGACAGTGGCGAATCGGGCTGGCAGTATCCGGATTTCACCTGGTATCCCAAGATATTATCTTTGGGTGTACATTTTGATCACCACAATTCTGATTTTTCCAACGATGATCTGACGTCCGGAATCTGGAAGCCCAAAGGTTTCGATGATGAGTTTTTGATTCATGATGAATCCGCTCGTATGATTTATGTCGGTCCGGGTATGAGTTGCACCGACTGGTTTGGAAACCGCAAAAACGAATATCCGCCTATGGATACATCTGCTGATTATGTCGAATTGATGGTGAATTATTTGGAACAAAAAAAGATTCCTGAAGACAAAATGTATACTGTAACACTGTCAGTGCCGCAATCCGTCATATTTGACAAAGCCGAACATTATAAATTAACAGCACAATTTGATCAGCTCGAATCTCTGGTAAAGAAGAACAAAGTGATTTATGTCACTTATACTGAGGTAGTCAGACTATGGCAGGAGAAATATGATTCCGAGCCCAATATTTTTACATTCGATCAGATAGATGATTCGGATTATTAGCAAAGTGCGGTTAGCGTTCTTGGCACGAGTTGCGGTACCAATAAAGGGACTTTGCAAATTCGGATTACTCACACTCATCGCGTTTATGCACACATTTAGAATCCGTGGCGTGCGGAATAAGAATAGTATTGTACAATTATAACCGGGCAGTTGTAGGATAGTGAAGAGACCAAAGTCTCTGATACTGATCTGGTGGACCTGATTAGAAGAACCTGATGGCCTCCTATAATAAGACTTGGCGTTTGTGATAACAGTTTGAGGCAATAATCCTTGCATGCCATTTGATAATTCAGTATGTTTGAATGATTAGGAATTTTAAGAGTGAATAACTATATAATATTTATTGATGATTGATTGGAGAAAAGAATGGTTAATAAAAACCGCGATCAGTCGATGAAAATCATCAAAAGCGTGACAAATCGCTTTTTGCCCAACAGCCGTATTTTGTTGTTCGGTTCACAAGCACGACAGGATTTTGCAGCGGACAGTGATTATGATGTGATGATCATTACAAAATACTCGTTAGATGTACGTAAAAAACGCGAATATCAGTCTCAATTAAGGAAAATATTGGCAAAGCATAAAATACCGGCTGATATCTTAATAGAGAGCGAGGAAGAATTCAATACCAAAAAAGAAATAATCGGCCATATCGTTAGAGAAGCAGTAAAAGAAGGCATCAAACTTTGAACGAGCAATTAAAAAACTATATTGCACAATGGCTGTCAAAAGCGGATGAAGACCTGCAGGTAGTAGAAAAACTCACTACTGAAACAAATATTACATCTGCAGCTTGTTTTCATTGTCAGCAGGCTGTAGAAAAATATCTAAAGGTTTTTCTTATTGCACATGAAAAACATGTTATCAAAACTCATAATATTGAATTTTTGCTCTCCGAATGCGGAGATATCGACTCTGAATTTAACGAAATTGATCCGAAAAATTTGAGCGATTTCGGTGTAGAAATTAGATATCCCAGTGATACGTACATTCCTTCCATGCAGGAAACAATAGAATATAAAAACATAGCCACTATGATTAAAAAACTTGTAAAACAGAAGATTGAAAAGATTATAGGTTAATTATTAAACTTTTTATCAAGCTATTTATTTTCCCTCACAGTTTGCTAAAAATTGAACCATATAAAGTGATTTTAAAAGCTGGATAAAAGCAGCAAAAAACGATTTGCTTGTTATTGATGAAATCATAAATTACGAATCCTTACTCATTATTAGCTTGCCTCTAGCCTTTGAATTCTAAATCGCGTTCAAAAGGATGACAGTGTGTCAATACTCTGTTAATTGATCATGATACAGCAAAATTAACATTTACATGGAACGGTCAGACGGTGTATTATATCGTACATTTCAATGCGCAAGGACAAATCACCCGACTCGAAACTGAGCGCTATATCGACAAGAATAATCTGGAAAACTGGGTTGGAGAGATTGGCGAATATCGCGAAATCAATGGCATAAAGGTGCCCTCCGAAATCAAAGCCAGTTGGCTTTTGGAACAGGGCAAGCATACCTATGTGCATTTTTTTGTCGATTCATTTGAATATGATGTGCCAAAGCGCTTTAACCGCAACTGATCACACTTGGCATAACGAGACTGCCAGAACACAAAGTTGAATAAAACCATACAAGAACAACGCAATATCGTTATCGAGTTTTATGGAACATGAAAAAGAAAACCGGTTTTTTTATCATTTTCCGATAGTGTTTGTTGGGATAAAGCTCTGAGCATTATGAGGGACAGTCCGGCTTTTTTTTTATGGAAACAATTCTTCTCCGAAAAAGGTTTATATGGAAAACAAAACGGAGGAGATTATGATTATGTTAATTATATTATCGACGCTTATGGCCGCAACACCGAATGATAAAGATTCTTCATACAATGACCTGACGCCCAAAGAGGAGCAGGTCATTATTCATAAAGGCACTGAGCGGCCCTGGACAGGCAAATATGTCAAGCATGAAAAGGAAGGTATATATCTCTGCAAACGTTGCGATGCGCCGCTGTTTCGTTCGGATGATAAATTTGACTCGCATTGCGGCTGGCCCAGTTTCGATGACGCCATCAAGGGGGCGGTAAAAAAACAGCCCGATGCTGACGGCAGACGAACAGAAATCGTTTGCGCTAACTGCGGCGCTCACCTCGGTCACGTTTTCTATGGCGAAGGCTTTACACCAAATAACACGCGACATTGCGTGAATTCAATTTCACTTAATTTTCTTGCTGAAAGAGAAAAAAAGGAGTCTAAACAGGAAATGAGTACAGCAATTTTTGCAGGCGGATGCTTCTGGGGCGTAGAGTACCATTTTGAAAAATTGGATGGTGTCAAATCTGTGTTGTCCGGTTATACAGGCGGACATGTGAAAAATCCAACATACAAAAAAGTGTGTACCGGTGAAACAGGTCACGCTGAAGCGGTAAAAGTGGAATACGATCCTTCCAAAGTAACGTATGAGGAATTGGCAAAACTCTTTTTCGAGATTCACGATCCGACCCAGGTCAATCGCCAGGGACCGGATGTTGGTGAACAGTACCGCTCAGCCGTATTTTATCAAGACGAGGAACAAAAAAAGATTGCCGAGAAACTCATCAGTATCCTGGAAGACAAAGGCTATGATGTTGCGACACATGTTGAACCGGCGACCGAGTTTTATAAAGCGGAAAATTATCACCAGGATTATTATGAGAAAAAAAGATCAAAGCCGTACTGCCATTTTTACACAGAACGGTTTTAAAAATGTTTGAGTCAGGAGACACTTTTTGCAGAATTTTAGCATAACAAAACGCGCTGTGTCTACTCGTTAAAGAAAACGAGTGGCAGCGCGTTTTTTATTGATTGATATGTGGACAAATTAATTCGAAAAAAGTTATTTTTCATCTTTACGAAACCACGGCAGTTTGTCCAATGGTGCATCAACCGCAATCCTCTTTGGCCCGCGATACGTCTCACCTTCCTCATCTTTCCAATTACCCGGCGGAAACTCGACCCCTCTGCTTCGCGCTCCCTTTTCCAGAACCGGCGCAACCAGAATGTCTTCTCCCAGCATAAACTGATCATCAATTGTCGCATAACCTTGATGCGGATACATATACTCCAGTGATCGAATAATCGGTTCGCCCGTTTTTGCAGATGATTTTGCCAGGGATATGATATGCTCGCCAAATCGCGAGTGCAGCATGGCCATTTCACGACACATGTCGACCTTATCCGGTTCCAGCACCCGCCAGGGCGCGACAGAAAACTGCATCATCGGCATCAAGGCCTGGCACTGGGCAGAGCGCACGATTAATTCCTGATCCACATTTTCAAGGTTGAGAAAGGATTTATACTCGCCACCGCCAATCATATCCGGACAGGTGTAGGCATAACCGATCAGGCCCTGCAAGAGAATATTAGGAATGAGTTGTCTCAAATCTTCCCAGTTGTGATTCTTATCATGCAGACGTTGCGCCAGAGCCTCTCCTGCCAGCTTCCAGCATGCCCGGTATTCATTGTACGGAAAAGTCAAACCAAAACGCGCCCAGGCTTGCATGTGTCCATTCGCATGTGTCGCGACATAGGATTCGATATCGCCGGTATAAAAATAGGCATCCCCGCCATCGAATTTAAATCCGGCGACATTGTACTTTTTTTGTAAAAGAGTCAGTTTTTCGGTAAACCACTCGACGGCCTCCGGATGAGTCATGTCCAGCATAGTGCTATAACCGTTCCACCATTCAATGATCGCTGGTTTGCTGGTTTTTGCGTTTTTTATCAAAGCACCCTTTTCTCGCAACACACGAAATACCGGCGAATCCGGACTGACAAAAGGACACACCCAGAGCATGACTTTGAAACCAAGGTCATGCAATTCATCCATCATACCTTCGGGATCCGGAAATTTATCAGGTGAAAATTCCCATGCCCCATAATCTTTCTGCCAGGTATCATCGATCATGAGCACCCCTGGTGGAAAGCCGTTGTTGACAATTCCGCGAGCATATTCGAGGATATCTTTCTGATTCTGATTATACGTGAGCTCGATCCAGGTATTATACTGCGGTTGCTGAAACAGCAGTGCCGCTGGCAATTCGCCGCTTGGAGGAAAAAAATTTTGACTGGCATGCTGAAATGCAGCTCGCAGATTGTTCGTAAACTTTTCATAGACAATCCGGCTCGAATCAGATGTTACACTCAGCACACCATTTTTAAAGTTAAATTCAAATGGGTCTTCACACCAGATATATTGACCACGATTGGATAAGAGAAAAGGTTGAATCTGGTTTGCTTTGTTGTCTCCGTAAAGATTGTGTGAATAGTTGCTTTTTGAGGTGAACGGCTGAAGATAACCGTCATCCACAACCGCGCCCCACCAGTATTCATTATCCTCTAGTGAAATTTGTAATTGATTTGGCGGATGAATGTCCTGGGAGAAACAATGTGGAGATAAAATGATAAACCAGAAAATAAAGGTGTAATAAAAAGATAATTTGCGCATTTCTCGTCCTTTTGTTTGCATGTATCTTTTCAATCAGGGACATCGGAAACAATGATTCCGGATTTTGACATGTTGTCATCAAATTGTCATCAAAATCCCTGGTCATGTAAAAGATAGAAAATTAATTCACACAACCTTGGATGTCCGTTCGAAAAAATTGAATAATATTTTAAAAAAGAGATGATACGATTATTCGGACTGACGTTGCTTGTTGCGGTACTCCTTTGGCGGACAACCAAATGTGCGCTTGAAATGACGGCTGAAATGGGCATGATCACAAAAGCCCAGACTGTAGGCGATTTCGCTGATGTTCATTTGTGATTCGGCGACTAACTGCGCTGCTCTTTTCAGCCGGATGTGAAGGATAAATTCATTCAAAGAAAATCCGCTCAAATTTTTTACCTTGTGATAAGCTTGCGTGCGGCTCATACCGATTTCCCGGCAAAATTCGTTGATGTGAAAATCCGCATCCGAGATATGTTTTTCCACTGTGTGAATGCATTTTTCCAAAAACTGTTCATCCAAATCTGAAATGGTGATATCTTTTGGCTTGACCACCAGTTCGCGGCTGAACCGCTTTCGCAGTTCTTTTCTTGTTTTGATCAGATTATCGATTATGGCATCAAGTTCTTCTCTGACAAACGGTTTGGCCAGATAAGCATCCGCACCGGTTTCAATACCCTGAATTCGATGCTCGACTTTACTTTTAATTGTTAATAAGATGACAGGTATATGACTGGTTATTACATTGGATTTGAGTCGTCTTGTCAATTCAATACCGTCCATGTTGGGCATCATGACGTCACTGATGATTAAATCAGGGACATGCGAAATTGCCGCGTCCAGTGCCTGTGAGCCATCTTCGGTAACGATTATTTCATACAAATTTTGCAGCCAGCTTTTTAGCATGCTGCTCATATCCGGATGATCTTCAGCAACGAGCAGCAGCGGCTTATTATTACCTCGTGGCCCAATATTCTCGTCTACTTGAATTGCCGTCAATTTTTGTCTTTCCTGCCGAATCTCTTCGAGAACATCTTGCGAAAGGGTGGTATTTTGTAATATCTGCTGAGAGGTGTCGATTTCATTTTCATTAAAAAATGCTTTTTCAATAGGAAGGAGAACAGTGAATGTACTGCCCGCATTCACTGTGCTCGAAACTTTGATGGTGCCTTTGTGAAGCTCAACCAATTCTTTGGTCAGATCCATGCCGATGCCGATACTGTCGTAATAAAGTTTTCCCGGATGTTCAACAGTGTAAAATCGATCAAAGATGTGCGGCAGTCTCTCCGGCGGAATACCGATTCCGGTATCCGATATTTTTATCTCGGCCCAGCTCTGATTGTTTTTACCTGCCTGATCATGTGGCAAATGTTTGCCGTTTTTTATATTTTTCGATGGCAGTGTTTTTTTGTCAATTGAAATGCTGATTTTTCCGCCATCCGGTGTGAATTTCAACGCATTGCCAATCAGATTCATCAGAATCATTTCAACCTTTTTTTGATCGAACCAGACATGCCAGCTTTGCAAAAATGTCTGCACCTTGCAAATAATGCGATGATCGCGTGCCATCGGTTTGAACAAGGCTACGGTGTGTTGAACGAGTTTAACAAGATCTGCCTGGGCAACTCCAAGACGATGAGCTCCGGATTCGATGCGCCGGAATTCCAATAGTTGATTGACAAGATGAAGCAGATATTGGGCATGCCTATGCAGAATATTAAATTGCCGTTTATCGCTAAAGCTGCTCTTTTTTCCGTTAGATAATGAAGAGATCGCACCGAGTATTATTGTCAGCGGCGTACGGAATTCGTGAGATATATTCATGAAAAAACGTTCCTTGAACGACGCCGCTTCTTCTACGTTATTTTTCGCTTCGATTAGTTTTTTGTTTTTAAGAGCAATCGAAATCAAAAGTCCTATGATGACGCTACTGAATACTATGAGTAGCGCAATCATCCACCCTTGTTTCCAGATAGGGGGCAGGACTCGAAACCTGATTTGTGCGGGTTTGAGATCGATGTTGCCGTCACGGTCGCGTGCCCTGACTTGGAATGTATATCTGCCAGCTTTCATGTTGAGTAATTGCAATGTGTTAGACGCAGAAAAAGGTGACCAGGAGTCTGTACCCAGGCGATACGAAAAAGTTAATTCTTTTTGGGGAGTAATCTCAAATGGGTCTATGCCGTGCCAGACGATGTACTGATTTGCTGGTTTGTTTAGACGCTTCTGAAAGACATCGATTTTCGTATCTGGCGCTCGGTTATCCGGCATGTAACTGATGGTCCTGAATCGCGGCTGGGAGGTTTCAGGATCATCATGCAAAGCCCGGAAATACCAGTCGCGCGCTGCCTGATTGATCCACAGCCGGCCGTTTTTTTCCAGTTTCAGCACACCGTATTCCCGGGGAATCCGGAGTTCGTCATCAAGATTGAATGGTGTCCAGTTTTTCCCATCAAAACGACCTAATCCCATGTCCGTCGCTGCAAGCACGCCTTTTTCATCTTCCAGTAAAAACGTCGCCATATTGCTGGGCAGACCGTCTTCTACAGTGAATTTTTTCCACTGTTCGCCTTTGATTCTGTAAATCCCAACTCCTCCTTTGGCGACCCACAGCGAGCTGTCGCCTGCGGCCATCACATGATCAAGCCATCCTTTTTGTAAATCTTGTGGATGATCGACCAGTTGCCATCGATCGTTTTTAAAATAAAGCAAATGACTCGCAGCCGCCCATATCCGGCCATAGACATCTTGTGCGAGTGCAGAAATGCGGTTAAATGATTCATGTTGAGAGATGATGCGTTTATTAGAGTAACCGTTTTCCACAAGTTGGTAAACCACACAGCCGCCTTTAAACTGGCCAAACGGATCGCTAATCGATCCGAACCACAAACTGCTATCCCGTGCAGCTAGTGCGGCATTATGGCTGATACTCCACGACAAATCGGGAAAAGTGTCTGTATGCCATTTATTTTCTTCAAGACGGGATACGGCAGCAATGCCATGGTGGCTGCCCGCAGACCAGATGCTGCCATCTGCTGCAGTTATAACAACCAACGGCATGTTCATCAGGCCATCTGTTTCATCAAATGCATGCCATGTTTTTTGAGGAGATTGATTTCTGATGACGTGACCTTCACGGGAAAGGAAATATCGCGTACCGTTAGCAGTCTCGCACTGAAAATGCAAATCTTCAAACATATTCCAGCGGTTTCCGCCATAGTCGATCCTGTAGACTTGTGCGTTTAAACA
This sequence comes from uncultured Cytophagia bacterium, assembly GCA_964607755.1. GTDB lineage: Bacteria > Zhuqueibacterota > Zhuqueibacteria > Residuimicrobiales > Krinioviventaceae > CAZSMC01. The sequence goes on from CAZSMC010000036.1 coordinate 23,932, forward strand.
TGCCAGCCATAACGCACGGTCTTTTGTTTGCAGCAACTGCACACCGGTGATCGGGATTCCTAATTCCTCGGGCCGATAGACTTTTAATGTGCCGTTTTCAAACGAATAGAGATAGCCGTTGCCGCCAAACCATATTTTGTTGTCGTGCGTTTCCAGAGCAGAGAGGACCACATTGGTGCCCCCTTTTTTTGAAAGATCAATGAATGACCAGGTCGAATCGGGATGCGCGAAATGATAGAGTCCGAATTCTTCGCTGTAGGCATAAATCCAGTAATCGCCTTGTGTAGATTGAATCATTTTGGGACGGATATTGGTGATTTGGCTCTGGACCTTTATTGGATACGACTTCCATTGAGTATGATTTTTAAGGTTTTTTTTCCAATGCGGAATAAAGATGAGTTGCACATCGGTATCTTGCAGCGCAATGAAGAAAAGGTTTTCGTTATGATCTTCATACACATCATAAATATCATATCTGCTCTGCTCTAAAAGAGTTTGCTCATTTGCATCTAAAGGCAGAATGAAGCTGCTCTCGTCACGGTAGAGAATATTGGAATTGCCAGTGTGAAGAATAGCACCATGATGAGAGGCGATCCACAGCGAATCTTTCCCCACAGGACAAATATTATGATAAAGAGCAGACTCGTTCGCAATTGACAGGTTCATTTTATGCCAGAGCGTATCCTTTTGAACAAACAAGCCGCTGTTTTCATAAAGAGCATAGAGGCGGTTATTAGCGGTCACACACAGGATGCGTAGAAATCCATCTGGCAAACCGTGTTCTGTTGAGTAATGTGTCCAGCTATGACCGTCATAACGGTATATACCGGTTTGTGTGCCGAACCAGATGTTTTGCAGGCTGTCCTGAGCCAGACACGACAGCCCTTTCCCGGTTAGCCTTTGAAAATTCGTCCATCCAAATTTGGCGCTTGTTAAATCTGCGCGCTGGGGTTGATATGTGGTCATTGCCTTGCTGGCCGGAGCAAGAACAATACAGAATAATAAAAGGAAAAAGATTTTGAAAATTCTGTTCCGACCTTTGATATTTTCTGGCCAAAAGTTAAACATAAATTTATTCTTGAAGTGTGCCATCATATGACATGATCGGATGATAAAACGTTGTTACAAAAAAGAGCAAGAGCATAAACATGAACTAAATTAACAGATGCATTAATAAACAGATTTTTTTGAAAAAATGCGTCATGTCAAGTATTTATTTTCGATATACTTCTTTTCGATGAGAAATGCGTAAGATAAGAATAGTTTCTGTTTCTATAATAGAAAATATTATTCGATAATCACCAACGCGAAATTTTCGTAGACCGGCAAATTTCCCTTTGAGTTGAGGATATTTATCAGCGTTTTCTGAAAGTTCGGTATTAATCTTTTCGAATATTTCTGCATAGATTTATCTATCTTTTTTAAATCTTTTGATACTGATTTTTTAAAAGTGATTTTATAAGCCAATTTGTTTCCTCATTTCGTCTAACGAGATTATTTGATCGGTCGGGTCATTTAATCGGTCGAGAGCAATTTGCAAATCTGCTTGTTCTTCTAAATACATTTCTAACGCTTTTTGAATATGGAAAGATTTTGGACGTTCAGTTTCTTTTGAAACTTTATCAAGCGCGTTTGCCAACTCCTCCGGCAAACGTACGGATAATACTGTGTTCATAATGTAGCCCCTTGTTATTTATGTAAAACAAAGTAATATGTGCAATACTAAATTCCAAATATTTATTTTGAGTAATCGATAATTTTTTTTGATGAAAATTCTCAAAGGCAATCATCTTTCGTCAAATAAAAACATTGTTTTCTAATTTCCACATTTTCGCTGCTTAACCAATTTAAGGATCGGATTTCAAGATACTTGTTTTACATAGCTCGTAAAAATTGTTCTCATCCTTTAACTGTGATTTCAAAGGAAGAAACACCGTTTCACTTGCATCTACAGAATAGAGTTTTAAGCGAAAATCATATTCACCCGGCTGCATTGTTTCGGGCAGCTTAAATTGATAGTGCTGCTCATAGGTTTCACCATCTTTGGATGGCATCCAGTTTTCATTGCCTGCCGGGACATTCACTGTGTATTTTTCAGTTCCATCCAGGCGGAGGATGAGGTCAAAGCTGTGATAGGCTGGCGCCACACCGCGATTTTCCCAGGTCATGTTCACTTTAATAGTATCGCCGGTAACAAGCTTGTCAGGAATCTCTACGTTGTGCAAAAAGTACCAGTAACCGCACCGGTTCAGCAATTCCACCGTCAGGTCGGGATTATCAGCAAGCCATTCGTGCGCATATCCATGGTAACCGATGTAAGAGGCGTGAAGCAGGTTCAAAGCACCGCGGAAAAAATCGGGGCCGGTTTTGCCGTTACCATACTTTGCCACGGAAGAGCCGGGTTTGCCTTGCCAGTTTCCCTCTCGCTTGACAATGCCGTAATGTTGCAGCTCAAAAATGGTGGGTGTGCTGAGGTACACGTCCTCAAAATATTCAGGACTGCGAACCGTATAGGTTTCGGGATAAGCGCCAATATAATAATCCACCAGCGGGCTGTCATCACGATAGGTGATATCATGTTGTAAAATGTACTCGTGCATTTTTTCACGTTCATCAGGATTTTCGATATTATAGACAAAATCATCCGTAACGGCAAGTTGTGATTTTTGAAAATATTTCAGGTATAAATCTACGTGAATCTTGCGTTGTGCATAATTGTACTTTAGCCTGCTTCCGGAATGTGTGTGGCCTTCACCCCAGTCGCCGATGCTGCCAATATCGACATAGCGCAGCCATGACTTGCCGTCATAACGTTCGCTGAAGACTCTTAAAAAATTTTCCAGTTTTTGCAGATAAACGGGATCATCAAAAATCGGTTCCCAGGGACCATCCGGATCCACTTTTTGTCCGTCAAGGTAGTAATCACCTTTGGCGCCTGCTTTCATAACCCATTTCGGTGTTGCAAATTGTTGCTCGATGCGATCGGAACTCGTCTCACGACAACTGATGCGAAACGCAATACCAAGCCCTTTTGCTGTCCATTTTTCGATGTACTGATCGATGATATGCCAGTTGAATCGACCTTCGACTGGTTCCAGATAAGACCATGCCAGTCGCATATAAAGATGATCCATTCCAGGAAATTCGGTCAAATCTGAATCATTTTGAATAATATATTTGTTGACATGATTATCCGGAAAATGGTGATACCAGCCTTTGTGTGGATTTTCCAGCGGGATCTGTTCGTCCCAAAACGGTTTCAGGTCGATCTCACGAGGTAAGCAGAGATCGAAAAATAGAATGGAGGATAAAAATGCTGCTACAAACCAATTGATGAGAGAGAATTGAAATTTGAACATGAGTTTTTCCTTAACTATTTCGCCGACAATGCGATAATCACTCGGCGTGAAGTATCCAGTATTACCTTGTCAACATAACAATGTGAGGATTTACAGACTATTTCATCAGCATGCATTTGCGCACCGACATGTGATCGCCAGCTACAAGCTGAATCACATAAAGGCCGGTGGCAAATTCACTGGCATCCCAATACGCTGTATGGGTGCCTTGGTCCAATGTGCCAGGGTAGAGAGTCTCGATGTGCCGCCCGTTGATATCATACAAATGGATTTGCACATCGGCTTGCTTATTTAGGTTGAACTGTATGGCGGTTTCGCGCGTGTGCGAGCCGAAATGATTTTTCGCCGTCAGCGTAACGCCGGCGCGGTGATGCGCTTTTAGCGCAGCAATGTTGATCATATAGTCGGCTTGCTCAATGACTTTGTACAGTACGTCTTTTTCGACATAAGGGCCGCTCTCCGTGGGATCGGTCCAATTCGTTCCGCCTGTCCGCAATATCGTTTCTCGGTCAGAGTAAAAGATATCATCCTGCTCCACAGCTATGGCTTTCGTCCGTCCTTTGTTTCCATATCTATCGATATAGACAACATTCGGAAACTCTTGGGAGATCATATCATAGTATTCTTTAATTACACATTGCATTGGATCGCCAAAGGCAATATTTTCTTGTGCGCCGCCAACCTGGTTCACAAGATGGCGAAGCGTTACAAGGATTGTTTGCGGAGACATACGCACGGTTTTGTAGCTGCCGACGCCGACTTGATAATTGCTGTCGCAGGAATTCGTGCCGACAAAATTGCATTTGATGAAAATGGTTTCGACCGCCTGATAGCCAACAGCGACCTTGCCCTTTTGCTCATTAAAATAGACAAACAAGGCCCGCCAAGCTTCGCGAACAGTTGATTCGCCTGTGAGGCCAAAATGGAACGTGTCATCATGGCTTCGACGATATCGATATCAGTATTTCGTGAGAGAAATCAACCGTCGCCTTGATTCAGCGTACATCCATCCCGTGTCGTATCCGGATAATGCGCCCAGGTGACGCGACCGGGAAAAATCCCTTTGCCCACGCCCATGACTTGATTGGGGATGTCAATTTGATTAGTATACGCCTAATAGGGAGTGCTGTCTTGTTGAAGTGTAATAAAGACAGTCAAGAATCCCGCAATTAAAAAACTGCAAAGGAGAAATATTTGGCCCGCGCAAGTTTGGCCTGCGACTTTTTAAACAGGAACACCGAGCTAAAGACGCCGATCATATAAGCCACAAAGCTTGACATGACGGGGTACGATGCTTTTATGCATGGGTAGGCTGCGCGACTTGGTTTAGGAATAACGCGAATGAAAAACCACAACATGGAACCGAGTCCTGCTGCGATAAATGCGAGGGTTGAAAGTTTTTTTTAAACGTCTCATACAACTTGTTCCTTTTTTACTGATCGGTGTCTCATTGCGTATTCAATGTACGAATATTATTTGCTCGCTTCAACCATTCGGTTTGCTTTCAAAGCAAGAGTCCGACGAACCGTCGGACTCTTTTTTGCAGCTTATCTGACCAACATCATCTTTTTCATAAACGACTGATCCCCGGCCTGGAGGCGGTAGAAATACAAACCGGACGATAAATCTGCGCCGCTAAAAGTGATGTTATGGCGTCCTGCTGATTTTACCTGGTCCTTTAATAGCGTCGCAACCGTTTTTCCAAGCACATCAAACACCTCCAATGTGACGGATTCCTGTTTGGGCAGCGTAAAGCGAATGTTGGTTTGCGGGTTGAATGGATTCGGATAGTTTTGAGACAAGCTAAATTCGGCAGGTTGTGTCAATGATTTTGTCTCAACTCTCGTGATATACTCTTCCCATTCGGCTTTTTTATCAGGAAACCAGTTCAAATCGCCTAGCGGAAAACCACCGTCTGCCGCGGTGTACGAGATTGCGTCGGTATTGTATGACATGTCCATTTCGGATTTTTCACGCAAATCGAAATTGGCATCAAGACCGCTCCACCAATCCCATCCGGAAAACGGGGTCTCACCTTCATAAGCAGCAGGATCGGTATTTCCTGCCTGGGCATTGTCGGCAATCGCGTTAATCGCAAACATCGGTGTAGCCGGTGCGTCGACAAAAGTAAGTTGTTCTTCAAAGAAAGCGTTTTCCGGATCGACAATGGCCTGTTCCGTTTCGTTTGTCCAGGTCCAGCACGGATCCAGATCTCGTGAATCCCAACTGGCAAGCACATCAGAAGTGTAACTGATATTGTTATTCTTCATATCAATTACTGTACCGGCTGAATCTACCATTTCCGCGGATATTAACCACATTCCTTTGGGACCCAGCGCCGTAATCTGACCTTCAGCATCGCCCAGTTCGTCCTGGTTCTGCGGAAAATCAATGTATTTGTCTGAATAGAATTCGTTGGGACGCATGGTACCATTGATATAAAGGTTGTTGGTAAACTGAACATCTTCAATGCGGCAGAACATTGTCGTCGGTCCGTGCGCGCCTGTGATATTGTACATCGTGTTATGATCAATAATTAAAACAGGCTGCTGTCTTTCGGGCGGAGCATAGTTGCCCCAGCCATTACCCAGATAGGGACCGAATGTACAAAACATAAACGTATTGTTTTGAATTTTGGCGTATTTTATAATGTCGCCCTGGAAATCCCAGGTGCCGCCCCAACCGCCTGCACCGCTTAAATTACCATTAAACAAACTGTTTTCACAAATAAGAGTATCAACATCTCCACCCATACTTACAGCCGTGAATCTGGAGACTTCAACACCATCCACGTGAATTTTACCACCGGCGCCAATGGTGCCCCGATTGATAAACCGTGATGAATATGCAGCCAGCGTACCTTGCTGACCATTAGCAATAATGTTTTTCAGGGTAAGCGAAGCGTCTGCATTAAACATGTTGCCGGGATATTCATTCGATGCATTAGGTGACATCACAATCTTGGCTTTTGATGCAGCGCCATCTGCCGTTTTAATTGTGAGAGGAACACTTACGGGAAGCGAAGCTGAATTGGGATAGACCCCGCCATCTGCGAGAACTAAAACATCACCAGCGCTGGCTCCCTGAACAGCATTAAACAATGCATCGGGACCCGGTGGAACATTAACTTCTGCAGAAAAAACCACATTTACGGCTAATAGACAGACACTTGTAAATAAAATTTTCAAACTCAGATTGCATTTCATAATTACTCTCCTCATTAAATTCAGATTGGTTTTAAATTGATCTTGTCTTTTTACTAATGACACTTCTGTAAAAATCTACTGAAAAACTGATCAATAGTAAAACTACATCAAATCTGCGTTTTTCACCTCCTTTCAAAAACTATAATCCTTTTCATGTCCGAAAACACTTTTAATTGATCTCACCTCCTTTCACAATTAAGTTATTGCATCTTGATTTTGTTAGTGTTGCCTTTCTTTGTCACGGTTCGGTGAAAACAGCTTTTCAATTTAAAGTCAGATGGTGAAAAATATCTTGTATCGCTTCAACCATACTATGTGACCTGACCTACTTGCACATTTTAAAAATTATCATAGAACTATTGACTAAAACCTGTACTCAACACCAAAATCATACATCGAGCCGTAAACATCATAGCTTGAGTGTTTGCTTGTTCCGCTCAGGCTTGTAACATCCGGTGTGCTGGTTAAATTGACGCCGTTGACAAGAAAAGACAAATGGTTGTTGACCCTGTAGCGCAGCTGTAGATCATAGCGCACAAAATCCTCAACATAGGTATCGCCTTTTTCAATTTTACCAACGCCATTCAGACTGCGGCCCTGAAAAAATGTTGAAAACCGGCCTGAAAAACCACCGACTTCATACCCAATAGCCATGTTCAGAATATGATCGGGTTGCGTCGGCAGTCGTCCCCGGCGGAAACCAATATTGTAGGTCTTGTACTCTTTAATCCAGGGAGGTTGGTTAATGGTCACAACACTGTCGAGCGTTACCGAATACTGGCGGAGCCATGACTTTGAAAAGGCACGCGTATAATTAATATTGAATGTTATTTGTTTTAACAGACCGGGCAAAGCGCGCAGGTTGGCCTGATAGTCAATCTCAATGCCCTTGACCGTGGAAACACCCTGCGTATTAACCGGAGTTGACAAATTCTTGACAAAATAATGACCTGCCTCAAAAGCAGGATCGCTGGGGCTGAGTCCGTACTTGACTGCATCCGCCGAATCCGCAACATAGTAATCAAGCATATATGAGAAATTTTTGATCTCTTTATAAAATCCGGCAATCGTGAACAAGCCGAATTTACTGTTATAAAATGATGTCGACAAATCGAAATTCCATGACTCTGCTGCCTTGATGTCCGGGTCACCGCGCTTTGTATCCGTATCCCCATTAAAACTTGCTGTGACAAATGGAATACGATGTCTGTAATTGGGCCGGGAAATGGTCTTGGTAACCGCCAGCCGCGTATCGAACCAGTCCGCTGGTTTCACTTTCAAATGCACCATGGGCAGCCAGAAACCATGTGAGCGTTTGGCAGTGCGTGGCTCATATATGCCATTAAAGGTGATAGTGCTTCTGTTTTGGAGATAATGATAATATCCGGTTGCCTCAAATTCTTCACCTTCATAGCGAACACCGGGAATAAATGTTAACAAATCATGAAAAGCGTTGAATTTCGCCATAAGATACCCGGCGTAATAGTTTTCTGTAATATCATAATTCTGGTTATCCGTTTTCAGAGGATGATATTCTGCATATTGATAATCTTGAATCCAGTCCGTCCAAACGGGTTTGATCGCGTCTACGTCAAAAAAATGGCGAATCGATACATTGCCGTTCAGCACCGGATCAGGATTGTAATCAGTTGGAAAGTCTGCATACCTCGGTCCTTCTGCCCCGTCAGGAAACCGCCCATTGTGAAGGCTTCTTTGTTTAAGACGAGAATGACGCTCAATCTGTTTTACGAGACTTCCCATTTTGATAAAACCTGAAATCTTGTTGAAATTAAATGGATATTTGATGTCCAGTTTTCCGGAATACTTGGTTTCACCGATCCTGCCGACGTCTTTATACGTTCGGAAAAAATTCCAGGTGCCATCATCCGGAAGCAATTCTAAATAGTCTTCAGGTGTAATTTCAACTTTATCCGCCTCATTTAATTCCGTTGCGTCCTCGCCGGACATGCTCCACCGAATACGATAATCTTCGGGTGTTTCGGTCTCCGTGCGAAAGTGAGCGAGCTGCCATTCGATTTCAAAACGAGACAGATTATGTGTCCCGCGCAATGCATTCGAAAGCGTATAAGATTCACTGTCGGTTCTATAGCCGTCAAGATAATCACCTTCCCTGGATATTTCCCTGGACGTCAAGGTTCCCACATTATAAAAGTTGGAAAACAGCAGCTCGGTTCCCGGTGTGGCATAATCGAAAATGGCATTGATGCTTTGCTTCCTGCGATCAGTTCGCAAATTCTTAATAGAAGCGCCTTGTGTTCTGTATTGTGTAATCCGGGTTCCAAGACTATCCACATATGGATCTTCTCGTTGAATCCACCCGCTTAACCTGTCACTGCCCCGGTTTCGTCGTTCAGCATTTACAGATAATTGCATGCCAAATTTTTCATCGAAAAACCGTCGGGAGATTCTTCCAACTAACTTATACTGTTTCCAGTCATCCCGGTATGCATTGTAGGCGCCATATAATCGTAAATCATTCACATCTTCTGTGGGAGCTCTGCCCAGCCGCATATTTACGGTTCCTCCGAGCGTCGCAGCATCCATATCGGGTGTGATCGCTTTATAGACTTCAATGCCGCTTAAATTTTCCTGAGATATATTCGCCAGGCTGACACTTCTATCCTGACTCCATTGAAAACCGTCTGCGCGTCCCATAGGAGGTGATGAACTCATAGAAACACCATCGATCTGCACCTGGTTATATTTAGGAGACAAACCACGAATACCGACACCGGAACCTTCGCCATTATTTCGAGAAATTGTAATACCCGGAAGCCTTGCAATGGATTCAGCCACATTCTGGTCGGGCAATTCCTGAATCCGGGCGGCGTCAACAACATTCATCATCGCATCTGCGGAAAGCTGCTGGTTGATGGCAGATAATTGACCTTGAGCCTGAGCCGACACTACAACCTCTTCTCCTTCAATAAATGCCGGCTTCAATGCAGCATCCTGGGTAACAGTTGATTTAGGTCCTGTAACCTGGACATTATGTTCTGCATCCTGATATCCGATATATGTAAATCTCAAGGTATAATTACCGGGTGGTATATTTGAGATCATATATCTTCCCTCTAAATCTGTTGCTGCACCCATATTTGTATTTTTTATAGTTACATTTGTGCCGGGTAGTGGATCACGGGTCGTTGCATCAGTAACCGTGCCTTTAATTGTTGCCCCATAAATGGAACCTATGCAAAATAAAATTAAGATTAAGAACAAAAAGCTTTTTGGGATTTTCATTTTTCTTCTCCTTTTATTAGTATTTATATCTAGACTGGCCTCAAAAGAAGTGGAGGGCCTAAATCATGAATTTTTTTGCTCTTATTACAGGCGTCTCTTTTGCGTGTGGAATCGCTAATGCGAGATAGCAAATAGTCCGGTTTATCGAATGATACAGAATATTTGATAGTGATTGCCTATGGCCTTTCGATCCACTTTTATTTCCTCGACTGGGTCAATATATTTTTATTTCACCTACAAGGCTTGGATCATTGTTCATAAAACTTGAATATTTATACACTGAAGCTATACACTGAAGCGATTTGAGGTTTTATTTTGTGGGGAGAAAAACGTTATGGCCAGTTGACTCATAATAAAATGTAACCAAAATATATTTATTTTTAAATCAGGCCCAACCTTTGAGCGCGGTACTTACTTTGTACTGTTATCGATCTCTAGCGGCCGCTCGGCCCCCAACCCGAAAAATTTTTCTGTTGGGTGCATTTTGTTGTATGAATTTGATTATTCATACGTGTTCTTTGATTTCTGTTACTGCGTGCAGCTTCAAAATCCCTATAACATCAAAGCTAGTAAAGAACTCGCACTTTTCATCCGTTTCTTTTTAACTCTACAAATTATTATTCATCTGATCCAATTAAAGCCGGCTCTTCTGCACTATTCTATGACGCGGTTTTGTAACCTTATTGCCTTTGAAACTTGAAGAATGCAACGCCCTCTGCCGGGAGAGTGAAGGACTGTTTGTCCTTGATTATTATGGATTCGTCGGACCAGACAATTTTTAATCGAAAACTTTGACGTGCAGCCGTCAGGTTGTAGCTTTCTTCAAAAGCGACGAATCCTAAATCCTGCTTGGTTAAGGTGACTTTTCGATCAGACTTGCTTCGATTAAAAATACCGATCCATCCCATACCCGGATCTGTCTTGTGTGGTGTCAGCCAGACATCGATGTTGCCGGCGCGATAAACGTTGATACCCATCACACCATTCTGGTTGCACGCCAGCATCTCTCTGTTGGTGAGCAGGCTGTAGGAGAAATCGTCCATCGTCAATAAATCCCCTCCAATGAACAGTGGCGAGGCGGCCATGGCACGCTGAGTAATAAAGGTTTTCATCTGGTCTTGACTGAACTTGCTTTGACGAGCCTGCTCATTGACCACATCCAGTCGACCGAAGGGGATCATATCCAAATCCGGCCAAAAGCCGCGTCCTGATATACCCTGAAATTTATCCCAGGCAAAAAAGCCTTTTTCAATGCTTAAGGGATTATCCCATATATCACGAGTGATACGCAGCATATTCGCCCGCTTATAATATGGCAGATGCGTCGGATGATGCACATCACCAGGGGATAAACTGTAAATCATCGTATGGCCACCCTGCTCAACGGCGTTAGCAATGGCAACAATCTCATGGGGATTTGGAACCATATCATCGACTTTGATAAAGTCGATGCCCCATTTGGCCAGCGAGTCTATGATGGCGTTATAGTAAGCCTGCGCCCCCGGTTTGGTCATGTCAACACCGTAATTGCTTTGACTCCAACCACATACACTGTTGGTATCCGCAATATCCTGGGCAAAATAGGGTGTGCCTGGAATTGAGCGATTCTGCTTGACCGCCTCAATTGGAATGCCTCGCATGAGCCACACACCAAACTTTAGTCCTTTGTTATGGGCATAATCGGCAAGGACTTTGATGCCATTGGGAAAATATTCCTGACGGACCACGTACAGGCCAAAAGACTCTAATTCCAGTCCTTGATGTTTCTCGGGATGCATCGATTCGTACCAGCCCGCGTCCATCACAAAATACTCGTATCCAAACGGGAGATATCTTTCCGCCATCACATCCATCAAAGCGTAGGCTTTTTCTTCGGTCAGATGTGATCGATAGCTGTCAAAACTGTTGAAACCTAAAGGCGGGTTAGGGGCAAAATCCTGAATGCAAGTTTGGGAATAAATTGCAGGGGGAATGACCCAATAAATCATGGTCAATATAGCGAGTACTATGGATTGTTTGAATTTCATATAATTCTCCAATTAAATATTATCTCAGACCTTTTACTTCTCTTTATCAAAAGTCAATGATGTGTCGCTTTGAATATCATCAAATCCTGTGACATAGAATGAATCAATTGTGTGATTAATCCCGACTTTGCCAATGGGATGTCTTCCGCCATTATAGTAATTCCTGATAGCAAAACGCGCGCAGGGACGATGTCCGGCAGGATCCAAAATAGCCAAAGCAATGATATACTCTCCTGATGGTATATGTTCTGATATACAAAATGTTTGATTAACCAGGTTATTCCTCGCGGGAATTATATAGGTATCAGTGGAATCATCCCATTGATCCCCGGGCATCCAGTTCCTGATATCAATATCCGTGCATTGCTTTTTCCAAACAGGTTTTTTTGTGCTCGGATCAAGCAGACTGATTTCAACCGGCCAATTATAATAAATCGGGGATGATCCTGTATTCTCAACCTTGAACGATACTGTAAATTTATTATCTGTATCTATTCTCTTGGGATATGTGAATTCTGTAACAACAAAACGGTAGCCCAGCGCTTTCTGCACGATCTCTGCACCTGCGCTTACGCTTGAATCACTCTGACTATATCTTGAAATCCAGCCGAGGTGGTTTGCATGCAGCTTTCTGATTCTGTCGATAATATAATCCCGGTGAACCGGGTGCGTCAGGGATACATCAGGACTTTCACCCGGTTGAATTTGCACGTTTCCCCAATTATATGCGACTTCTCCACCGATAACAGCTGTTCTCCACTTTGGCGCGGTATTGTTTATGTGAAATCCACAATATTCCTGATCCTGGTGAGCAAACGAATCCCAATAATAACCAAAGTTATAGATATGGTCGTTATATGTATTGGGCCACCGGATCATAACCAATTTATTCTGAAAAGAGGAAATGAACTGGGCGGCCATTGCCTCCTTGATGTCATCCCGCGTGTCCGGTCATTCCATTTCACCCCATTCTCCAACAATCCCCATTTCAATATAGGCGACTCGCGGATCATTATCCCAGGCCTGGCCCAACTTTTGAATGAAAGCGATCACTCTCTGTTTGAAATGATCACTGGTAAAATCTCCCGTCGTCATATCGGCAGGCCAACCGCTTTCAGCCCCAGGCCTCTGCAATTCAACACGGGGAATCATTTTAACATTAATTTCTTCAATGCCGCGCCATTTTTTATCACAATATTTCTTAATTTTATCAACACCGTCACTTGCCCTGTTTTCAAGCTGATTCCACCTGAAATACATTTTTACCAATGTACCATATTCATGGTCTATTCTATCCCGGTTTGAATAGATTATTTTGGGCCTGAATCCCTTGAGGGGATTCTTGATCGCGTGATCATATTCTTCCGGATAAATTGTCACTAAACTCTGCTGTGTTGCGGAACTTGATCGCGAGGATTTTTTAAATTCAATGTAATCGAGTATAACTTTTGATCCGGTTTCTGAAAGCGCCTCAATCTTTATCTCGTCACCATGCCGGATTGCAATATTTTTAGGGACATGCCATTTCTGTTCACTCAGCATATGCCATCCGTCATCCCGGTCTTTGCCTAACCATGCGACAATTTGATTACTGGCGATGGTCATGGTGTAGGTGTTTTGTCCCGCGCTTTCAGACAGATA
>CAZSMC010000036.1:37528-41804 GCA_964607755.1 uncultured Cytophagia bacterium
AGGTCCAGCGAACGGATCGTCTTCCTCTATTCCGGTCAATCGTGACATAACCGGTTCCGGTAAATCCGGTAATATCATTCGATGTTTCATAAAAGTCAAACGTGGCCGCTTCCGCCTCAAGAACAGTGCCACCCTTGGTCGGTTGCATGGAGGGAATTTCAATTTCACCACCCAGTGTACGGATATCGTGAATCACATAACGATAGGTATCACGCCAATCCACAACTCCCACACGATTGGTCCAAAGCGGATTATGATAATTACTTAGTGCGATTGATGCGTAATAGCGCCAGTACAAAACAGTTTGCTGCAGATGTTGAATCGCAGCCTGCTGCTTCTCAGGTTTAAGGGTTTTGCGAAAGAAAGCGAGTTCTGTTGCAGCTTCTATCTTGTGAGCATAGTATTTTCCCAGGAAAGCGATGGTTCGTATATCATCCAGGATGAGTCGTAATTCTTTATTCCCATGATGCGAAAGGCCCGTCACCATTTGCAGAGCCTTATCCGCATGTTGTTGGATTTGTTTCGCTGCTTCTAAAGGTGTGGTTCCATTTATTTTCTCGCCGGACAACGTTTTATGCACATAATCAGAGATGGAGACAAAATCTGTGCTCTCATGGGGTTCAAGGGTGATGAATCGGTTGACATCATGAAATCCAGAAGCCGTTTGCGCTGGCCCGGAGCGACTCTGACTGGATTCTATGTACCATTGAAAATCCAATGCTCCCCAGTGAAATCCGGTGGTTCTGGGATAAATCATGGAGGCTTCCTGCCAGGCCGTAAACAGTTTTACCGCGTCTACGTCCGGAAACCGTGCCTGTATGATATGTTGAAAACGTTCATTGCTTACCGTCGGATCATAACCGAGTCGTCCCCACAGCATCCAATGATACCAGTGTTTATTTATCTCGATTTGACGCGGCGATTCGGGGTGACGAGACAAAAACTCTCGTCCCCAAATATACTGATCCGAGCCGTAATAATAACCACGAGACACGTCATAGGGAATATTCTGAATAAACTCGCGCACAAAATCCGGCGCGCCCCAGCGAAAATAGTAAATATCATCATTACGCAGGGTCCAGATGGTTTTTAAGTTACCTTTGCTCTGGATATCCTTGACAAATTCGGGATGATAATGCTGAGTGGTAGAACTGTATACATGGGCCTTGGCGTATTTGAAACTGAATATAAACTCAACATCGGGATGGTCAATGACCGGTTTGAATTTTTCCGCGACATCCAAAGCCCCTGCCATGTGTTGGCGATGAATAAAGGTCATCTTGCGTCCCGGTTGCTCTTTCGCGGCGTCCAGTACGCCCCGCGCATAAGTGTCAAAAGCCCAATCTTCTTTTTCTTCAAAGGAGGCGCCATACATATTTTCACCGGTTGTTAGACCAATGCCCCTGAGATCGGGATAGGTGAGAAACATCTGTTTGACGCTTTTACGAAAGTAATCCCGGGTAACGGAATTGTTGATATCATCGGTAATACCATATTTACCATCGATCCCATTGGTGAAAATATTCCAGGTTATAAAATAAAAATCAACATTGCGTGACTTGCCATAGGCCATGACCTTGCGCCAGAAAGCGATTTTATCACTAATGGTCATCTTTTTCAAAACCTCAACATTATTGACGATCTCCGGTGCGTCCAGGCCAGTCGCTTCAAGCGGGTAATGTTCTTTCCAACAGACAGTAGATCGCAGAACATCTGACAATGCAATATCTGGATAGTCAGGCACACGCACAAGCGAAGGAAAGGGATGCAGATTCCAACAGGAAATAAAATTGATGCGATAACGTGCGAGTGCGTCAATATACTCGCGCCAGAAATCAAAACTCCACATTTCAGCAATATTATTTTGGGCAGCATCACCGGCATCGCTGTAACTGGGTGTGCGCACATCCAGCGGAATATTAAACTTTGTGCCGCGCATGGACATATAGGGATTCTGTTTCTGCGGCTTGACAGCGTCCATTCCACGGGTCTCAATGATCTCCGCCAGTTCCAACCCCCCATACATCAAGCCGGCGGCATCCTTGCCCAATACATAGATCGTTGTGCCGGCGGTTGCAATAACAAAGCCTTCTGCAGTTAGATTGGTGTCTGGCTGAATGCCGGCTGCCTTCATTTGAGCAAGCGCTGCCTGATCGGACAACAGTGTTAAAACGATCTCTTTACTATCCTTATTGGCGACCGAGGGAAGAGAATGCTCCTCATCTTTGAGCGCCTTTTGAATTTCCGCAGCGGCAAACTCGGCCTGGGGAGATTTATACGCTATAACAATGTCAACAGCGGAAATTGTTTGTGCGTCCAGATCAGACTTTTCAATTTCAAAAGTTGGAATTTCAACCATTTCCTCGTAGACGGTGAATTTGGCAAATAGATTTAATGCGAATATCAGCATTATTAAAAAAATCAATATAAAAAATCCTGGATATCTGCTATTTTCAAACATCGTTTTCTCCATAAATGACATATCTAAAAACACTATTATGGTATATAATATAGACTGCTATCTTTTGCCGGAACATCGAAAACCATATCCTCAGGCAAGGGACCGCCCTGCCCCTCATTGACAGCCACAATTCCGATGGGATGTCGGCCACCGTTAAAGTACTGGCTCGTGGCAAACCGGAGACTCGGCAGATTGCCGGCCGGATCAAGGACGGCAATGGCCAGAATATACCGGCCGGTTGGGAGCTTGACTGTAAAATCGCCGGATACCGTATAGGATTTCGGCGGTGATGCCCAACCCGGGGTTCCATCTATCCAATTTTTGTTGGGGTGATACTCTGCCCAATTGTCTGCAGGTGACCATTCCGGATCCGTCCATCCCTCGCCCGGCAGCCAGCCGCGAATGTCCACATCTTTAAATCTTTGCTTCCACACCACGCTTCGGTCATCAGGATCAAGCAGCGAGACTTCAAGAGGCCAGTCATAGTAAAACGGCGCTGATCCCACGTTCTTTACATCGAGCGTCACACAAAGAACCCCGTCTGCTACAGAGGGACTGAACGCTGCTTTTTCAAGAATATAGCGGTATCCAAAGGCCTGTTGGATTAAATCCGCGCCGGCCCGTGCTTCTGCATTTGTGGTATCATAGTCTTCAATCCACCGGAGTTGTGTGCAATGAAGCCAGCGAATTGAATTGATGACAAAGTTGCGGTGATTTTCTTCGGCAACACTTGCCGTAGGAGTGGCACCAGGTTGAATGTCTGCATTGCCCCAGTTGTAGGCGACCTCTCCGCCGACATAGTTTTTTAAATAGCGGCCTTCTTCGGCATTCAGCCGGGCAATGCTGTTACCATGCGGCCACATCTGGTCATAGTGCGCCCACGAGTCCCAGTATACTCCAAACGGTTGCGATTGAAATATTTCCCAGTTACGCCGGACGGACACGAGTTTATTTTTGAATGCTTTTGCAACGGCATCGGCAACTAACTTTTGTATTTCATTGGTGGCGAATGGTTGTTCTTGCTCACCCCATTTGCCGAATATGCCAAGTTCGACAAATGCGACTCTTGGATCTCTATCCCAAAGAAGTCCCAATCGTTCCACCAGCCGCACGACCCGCTGCTGAAACTGCTCGCTCGAATAATCATCGGGTGTCATGTCGGCAGGCCAGTATTTCTGATCACCGCTCCAGTGCAGATAGACTCGTGGAATGACCTTGATGTTTCGAGATGAGATATCGCCCCACATTTCATCCGTCACCCGACGAATTTTGTCAATGCCGTCGGATTCATCATTTTCTATCTCGTTCCATTTGATATAGGTATGCGCCAGCGTGGCCCATTCATGGTTGTAAATTCCCCGGGTCGTAAAGCCTTTCAAAGGATTTCGCAGGGCTTTGTCATAGGGAGCGGGCACAACTTCAATTAAACTAGAAGGCTTGTCTTTACCTGATTGCTCACCGATTTTCTGCTCAGAACAAAATGTGAGCGCCAAAATAACAAATGCGGCACACATTAAAACAACATATTTCATTTGGTTTTCTCCTATTTTCAACTGGACCGTCGTACAAATAAACCTTGTGACACGATCAGTCGTATTAAAACGATACTGAAAACTCACATGTCTGAAGGAGCGTCGGGATCACATCTGAGCCTTGCTCAAAGCTCGAATTTATACCCATGTTTAATATTTTCAAGCTGCCATGGCAGCAAAGTTTACTTTTGTAAAATTAATTTCCTGGTTTCTGAGAATTTTCCAACATCTAATCTGTAAAAATACATGCCGCTTGGCAGCCCATCCGGGCGCCAGACAGCTT
>CAZSMC010000037.1:0-1176 GCA_964607755.1 uncultured Cytophagia bacterium
CCAATGTCTGTGCAAATTCATCCGCATCAAACTTTTCCAAAAAATCAGGAAAATGTCCCCAATTGTGAAAGTCCATATGAATTTGCCGAAAATTTAAACTGAGATTATTCGCACCTAATGAGGATTCCGCTTGAATTGGCAGCGATAATAGCGCACAAATCAGAATCGTTTGGAGGATATTTTTTTTCACGTCAATTTCCTTGTTTGGCGGTTTTCAAGGTGGATTAACGTCCCTGCTGCTTGGCATACAGGATCGTTAACCCATCCTCAAGATTATTTTTTCAGCAGCTTGAACACGGCCACCGTATTCATCCGATCCGGCACAATAAACGTCCATTGCGGCGGAGTGCCGAGATTGAAAAAGATATCATCCTCGTCGATATAAGAGCGTTTGCCGTGCCAATACGGGCCGATGAAAATTTCGCGGCCGTCGTACAGCAGGCGGCCTTGCGTGATCTTGCCTTTCATGCCCTGCATGTAATACTGGCCGATATTGGTATCCAGGATGTGCGCAAACAGGGTATCGCCTTTCATGGTGAACCGGCCCCATTCCGGCTTGGGAAACGGCGCCGGACCGCAGCCGTAAATGCTCTCGCCGTTCAAATCCATCCAATCCCCTACCCCTTCCAGAATCTCCAGCGATTGCCGCGGGATGTTGCCGCGGGCATCCGGGCCGACGTTCAACAATAGATTGCCGCCCTTGCTGACAACGTTGACCAGGGTGCGGACAATATCGGTCGGGGATTTGTAATCATCATTGGTGGCATAGCCCCAGTTGTTGTTCAGGGTGATGCAGGCTTCCCAGGGAATCGGCCGTCCGAGTTCATCGACAATGGGACGATGCGGGATGACTTGTTCCGGGCCTTCGAAATCACCGGCAAACGGTTCGGGATTCCGCACTTCCATGTTGCCGCCCAGGCGGTTATCGATGAGCACGCCCGGCTGCAGCTCGCGCACCATTTCTACCAGCTCTGCCGCGCGCCAGGTGTCGCCGCTCATTTTGCCGTAGGAAAAATCGAACCACATGATATCGATTTTGCCGTAATTGGTCGACAATTCGCGCACCTGGTTGTGCATGTACTCGACATAATTTTCAAAATCATGCTCGACATCTTTCCACTCTTCATTAGCAGACATCGGGTGGATGCCGTCGCCGTAATGCGGATAATCGGGATG
>CAZSMC010000037.1:1276-13659 GCA_964607755.1 uncultured Cytophagia bacterium
TGCTCGATTTCCAGCGAAATGCCGTTTTGGGTGGACGTGACCGGCAGATCAGATTCGATGCTGTAGGCAATGGGTTTGTACTGATCCAGCAGACTCGGATCATCGATCACACGTTTCAGGCGTTCGGCTGCAGCCGCAAGGTTCTCGCTGATCTGCCCCGTGGTGTCCGGCGGAATGTTGAGAAGAAAATTAGCGCCGCGTTCCAAAGCGGTTTGGTAGGCCTGATACAATTCATACACCGGTTTGGGGCGTTCACCCGCGCGCCAGAACCAATGCGGCGACATGCGCCAGCACACTTCCAGCGGGACGTACCAGGTCTCGCCGTCAATCCTTTTGTACGGATCATAAGCGGGCGGCTGCGGCATGGTTTCCTCGCCGTTGGTCACGTCCGTGGGCCAGGCACGGGTGTCGATCTCGCTCGCATCCACAAAGCCGGCGTTCATCATCACCACCATGTCCTGGTCGTTGTCCTTGATGGTGTTGTACAGATCGGTGCGTTGTTCGAGAGTGAACGTCCAGGGGATGTCCAGCCAAAAATAGTCAAAGGTATATTCCCGCATCAATTCCAACAATTGCAGCTTGACGAATTTGAAATAGTCGTCATTGGCTGTATCATCGGGATTGTGATACAAATCCAAAAAGCAGTAATACAAACCGGCGGCAAGGTCGTGTTTTTGGCAGGCATCGACAAAAAGCTGCACCAGGTCGTTTTTGTTCGGCGAATTGGCGACGTCAAAATCCGTGTACTTGCTATCCCACAAACAATGTCCGGCGGCGTGCTTGGCGGTAAGCACGGCGTAATTCATTCCCAGATTTTTTGCGACCCGAATCCATTGATCCGGATCCGGATCACTCGGATTGTATTTTTGAGCCGATTCAAAATCGAACTCGTTGCCCCACCAACCGCCGACATAGTTATCCAGGCCAAAATGGATAAACATGCCAAAGCGCGCCTCGGTAAACCATTTTGTGTTTTGTTTTCGGCCGGCGTTGTCAACAGACAAAACCGGCAGACAGCAGACAAGCAAGATAAAGGTGATTTTTTTCACGCTTTTTCCTCACTCTAAAGGTTGATCCGGCGCGCCGATAACACCATCCTCCACAAACGAGATCAGACCGAGCAATCCGCCCCAGTGATAAAAATGATCGGATTTCTTTTCGATCTCGCCCTGGCCGGTTGCCGTGTCATAATTTTCGCGAACATAGCGCCGTTCGTTCCAATCGAACAATAGCAATTCACGAGATTTCCGCACCAGTTCTTCCCGAGCTTTGTTGGCGAATGGAAAATCATAATTCCGTAATCCCAGATAGACCAGAAAATTAACAGGCGGCCACACTTTGCCGTCCCAGTACAATTCTTTATCGTGGAACGCCTCATGACTGCGGGCCATGGTCGGAATGATCCAGGTGCCGTAAAATTCATCCGGATTGTAAAAATAGTTTTCCAGCATAATTTTGACCTGCTCTTCGGTAGCCGCTCCGGCGATCATGCTGTAAAATCCATTCACCGAGGTCACGTCGGAAAACTCGCCGGTCAACCAGCTCTTGTTGCGGAAATAGCCGGTGTCCTCGTCCCACAACCGCTGCATGTTTTTTTGATACGACGTTGCCCGTTTCCGAAGCATTCTCGCTTCTTTTTTTCGTCCCAGCACCTCGGCAATATCAGCCAGCGCCCGGCAATCCTGCACGTAAAGCCCGTTCAGCGCCACATCCCACATGGTGAGAATATCACGTTCCTTGTCGAACGGCACGCCCTTGTAGAGCGTGGCGCCGTCCCACCCGGATTCCATGGAGGCGCCGAACCAGCCGTGCACTTTGTCGCCATCCGTGTACTCGCCGGGGGCGCCGATGACCGGCTCGTACAATGTCGAGCCGTAACACAACAGGCCGTCGTAATCGCGGTTTTCCTGCCACCAGTTGTTCCATTCCAGCAGGTCATTGTACAAAAGTTCGAGGAACCATTCTTCCTGAAATTGGCTGTAAACCTGGCGGACACAAACCGAGCCGACCGGCGGCTGCGAACGATCGCGGCTGACGAACCCGTTGGCCTGCTCTACATTCGGCACAAACGGCAGCTCTTTTTTGGCGCGCGTCATTTCAACAGCGTTGGCATAAGCCATGTCTTTCTGGCCGAACGCCGCCGCCTGATACGCCGCAAAATAGGTATCCCACAAATAAATGACATAGCCGCGGTTCCACAAACTCCACTTGCGGCTCACCGGCGAAATAACCCGGTCGTTTTGCGGGTCGAAAATGGTGTTCCAGGCCAGCACGGTTTGCATGGCGAAAAAGACATCGCTCAGCTCGCCGTAACGTTCTTTATCGGTTTGCCATTTTTCTCTATTTTCTTGAATAATGGATTTGATGGTGTGCAAATCACGCGGCTCTCCGGTCGAAACGCCGACGTCGCCGGTGATTCTTGCAGTGAGATATGGCGACAGCATGCCGCCGGTATAATATTCTTCGGCCCGTTCGCCGGTGGTGAATACCAGAGTCTCGCCGCTGTCAAAATGTCCGGTGAGAACATTCTCCTCCCGCGTGACATATCCGTCTCGATTCCAGATGACGCCACCCTGCACCAGCAGCAACGGCTTTTTAATGCGGTCCATCTGCAGCGGAGTCACCAGCGCCACCAGGTCATTGCCGGTGTGCGCGGATTCAATTTTAAACTTCAAATCCGTCCAGGTGATTTCGACGCTGGTGTACGAGCCGTCCCAGGCGTGGGCGCCCATACGCACCTGGGCCGGACCATAGCCGAGCATGGTTTCGGTGAGCACATCTTTGTTCAAATAATCCTTAAAGCCTAAATTCACAGCAAATCCTTCGGGCATCAGCACATGCGACAGCAGGCTGCGATAGTTCCAGGTGTTCCAGCCGGTAGAAAAGTTTTTTTGAAGATGTTCATATTTTGCGACAGGATTCGCAGATTTTTCCAGTGCGAAAAGTAGTGACAATGACAGGATGAAAAAAACAAAAACGAGTTTCTTCATGAGTTCTCCCGCAAAGTTAAAGCGAATATTTTCACATGAAAACTACGAGTTCAAAAGGAAAGATCTAATTGATGCACACGTGTGTAAAATATGATATAATATTTTCTATGTCAAGTAAATTATGAACAAATTTAAAATAATTTGTTGTCATTCAGGTTCTCTTGACAGGGTAACAGGAATTCCAGCCAGCTTGCCAGCACATAGCAAGCTGGTAAATCCGTCTTGTGCTGTAATATCACACCAAAAGTGGCTTATATGAGGAAAGCTTCAGAAATGTGCCGTCATCGCTTTACGCAATTGTGCGTTCTTAAATAATCAGCTCGCTGCCGGTTCATTTTTTCAGAATAATCTGCAACTTTATGGCGTAACGTCTTTAAAAGCGTTGTATTTTCATAATCGTCAATCAGATTCTCCTTTTCTTCAGGGTCGTCCTTGAGATTAAAAAGCTGCTCAAAAGCCGGTTGTTTATTCTGAAAGTCGACATCAGATTCATCATAATCGACAACGCCATCAAACATCCGGATATATTTCCAATCTCCCTTGCGAATGCCTTCACAAAAAGGATTATCACGCAGGGTAAACAGGCTTTCAAGAAAAAGCTCATCCCGCCATTCGGGATTTTTCTCGTACATCAGAGGGAGCAAGCTTTTTCCCGTCATTTCTTCCGGCGGATCGATGCCGGCGTAATCCAAAATAGTCGTCGGGATATCCAGACTGGAAACCAGCTTGTCTACGGGTTTACCTTTTTTCTCATTTGGCATTCGTGGATCAAAAATGAAACACGGAATTTTTGATGTCAGATCATAAAGCAGCGCTTTGCCGCCCATGCCGTATTCACCCATCAAAAGTCCGTGATCGCTGGCAAAAATAATCACCGTATTTTCAGCCAAACCTTTTTGCTCGAGAGTGCGCATCATATCGCCAATGACGTTGTCCATACCCGTAATTGTTTGATAATAACGAATGTGATGCTCGCGAGTTGTTTTTTTATCATAATCATAAGCGTATGTTTTATTTCTCCCGCCATTCTGATCAAGAATGTATTTTGGAATATATTGATACGGATCGGTTTCAACATCCCGAGGAATGCTGAAATTTATATTCCGGTAAAGACTATCGTAAAACGGATGCCCCAGCAGCTTTGGATTCTCGTTGGCCGGACGTTTCATGTCGTGCCAGCCGTCATACCCCATGTACATGCTGGTTGTTTGGCTGCCGTGTGGCACGTTAAAACTCACCGACAGACAAAACGGTTCATTCTCCGAAGCAGAATCTAAAAATTTTCCTATCGTTTCTCCCATGATTGGGGTAATGATATCCTGATCCGCATCATGATAGGGTTCGCAACTAAAACCATTGTGCTCCTTTGGAAAAAACTTTGTCCAGCCGTCATGGCCTTTAAAAAAATCAAACTTTTCAGAAGCGTGCCCTCTGAACGTGTAATATTCAACACCAAATTTGCCAACAAATCCGGTATAGTAACCGTGATCTCTTAACAGAGCGGGATACGTTTTGCTCCATTGCTCTTCAGTTAACTGATAGGTTGAAGAAAATCCGACACCGTGCAACCGCTGGTGCATACCGGTAAACAAAGATGCGCGGCTCGGAGAGCACACCGGTTCGGCAATGTAACTGTTGCTGAATCGCACGCTTTTTTGGATAAGTTTATCGACATGTGGCGTTTGCACAAAAGGATGTCCCATGACACCAAAGGTGTTATCCCGCTGATCATCAGATAGTAAAAAGATAATATTCGGCTGTTCTGCAGTGAATGGCATGTTCTCCGGTTTTTTACATGCCATCATACTTAGAATCAGCGTGCCAATCAGGATGACAATTTTCCGTTTGACACCGGTTACTAAAAGTAAAAACAGGCTACAAATAAAGAAACCAATCGAAAGGGATAGATTCATAAAAGACATGTAAGCTCCAATAAAATCAATTATTCTGATCAAATAAAAATCGTAACTAACTTTTTAAGGTTTTTTATCTGAGTGTATTGATACACGTTGGATCCTCGACATAGTCTGCCTTTCGCGTTTCCGTTCCAGGCTGATTGCGGTCACCCAGAGTTCCACGTGCATTATCGGCGATTTTTTTGATTTTTTTTACAATTTCAGGATATTTATCAGCGACATTATTCGTCTCTGAAATATCCTTTTGCAGATTATACAGTTCATCCTCGGAAAACGGCACAGTTTTGTTTTTCCATGCAGCCGGATATTTTTCATCCAATGCCAGGTGCAATTTCCACTTTTCCCAGCGCACAGCCTGGAGCTGATCTTTTTCGTAATACAAAAAATAGTCGTGAGGAGATGCAGCATCTTTCGGATCTGTGAGTATTTCCGAAATATCCTTGCCATCAATTTTAGAGTTGATATCACCGCCAACTATCGATGCAAATGTGGGCAAAAAATCCATGGCAGTGACAAGTTCATCGCACTCCACTCCCTGCGGCATTTTTGCCGGCCATTTAATGATGCACGGAACCCGCATACCACCCTCCCAGGTCGTTCCCTTGTGTCCGCGCAAAGGTTTGTTGATGCCGCCCTTGTTCGGCCCCCAACGCCCCTCGCCACCATTGTCGGAGGTAAAAATGACAAGCGTGTTTTCCGTTAGGTTATACTCGTCCAGCTTTTTAATAACCTGCCCAACCGACCAATCGATTTCCTCGACCACATCGCCGTAAATGCCATCCTGAGATTGGCCTTTGAACGGCTCGGATGCATCCAGGGGAAAATGCGGCATGGGATGCGGCAAATAGAGAAAAAAAGGACGGTCTTTATTTTCCGAAATAAAATCAACTGCCCGTTCTGTCATCTGACGGGTCAGTTGAGACGCATCAACAGTATCCAACACCGAACAATTTTCGATCAGCCGTAAGCGGCAATAGTCATAATCCATGTTGTGACTGTACGGGATACCATAAAAAGAATCGAATCCATAGTGCATTGGCAGGAATTCCGGCTGATCGCCCAGATGCCATTTGCCGATACATGTTGTGGCATAATCTGCATTTTTCAGAACATCTGCAATTGTCGTTTCAGCCGGATTCAATCCTTTCGGCGACATGGGCTGCAGCACTGCCCGAAATTCCGTCGGTGGTTTTTCATTGACATGCATGTTCACACGCTGCGGATAACAGCCGGTCAAAAGCGAGGCCCGCGATGGCGTACAAACCGAGCTGGCAACATAGAAATCAGTAAAACGGACGCCGTTATCCGCCAGTTGATCGATGTTTGGCGTGCGATGAATCTCAGAACCGTAGCAGCCAAGATCGCCATAACCCAGATCATCACAAAAAATGAGAACAATGTTAGGATGATCGTGCTCTTTGCCTGTTGCGAGTTTGAATAAAAGCAGGGACACTAAAATCAAACTGATTACAAATAGTTTACGAATATGTTTAATAATCTCGAACATTGCAAACACCAGGAATAATTTGATAGTGAATTATTTCTCGACCAATTTAAACATGACCACTGTATCGATGGGATCTGGTACCGGAAACCTCCACTGCGGCGTTCTGCCCAGATTAAAAAAATATCATCCTCGTCGATATAAGAGCATTCGCCGTGAGAAGAATTACAGGATATATTTTATGTTCTTCATAATGATGATCTGATATATTTAAGATATAATTTTCAAAATGTGCTCACAATAAAGTGCGAACAAGAGCGTAGATTATTTTCTTTATCTGAAAAGTCGACAGGTAGTGACATACTGTAGAATGCATTTTTATCCTCGGGAAGAATAATCAAGCCATATTAAATATTCTGTTTTTAAATAGCAAGGTTTATTTGAACTTTCTAATGAGAAACGTAGTGACTCAAATCGGGAAAGGATAAAAAAAGGGCTTTCAAAACAACATGTCTTGAAAGCCCTTTGGTTGGAGTCTCAAAAAGTTTATTTGAGGAGGGTCATTTTTCGAATTTGAGAGAATCCATCGACCTTCATCTGGCAGTAATAGATGCCGCTGGCAACCAATTCCCCGGATTCATTCGATCCATTCCAGACCACGCTGTGCGGACCAGCAGATTCTCGGGCATTAACGAGCGTCCGCACCAACTGACCACTTTGACTGTAAACGCTGATCGTTACATGTTTCGGTTCCTTTAAATTGTACTGAATCATAGTGGACGGATTGAACGGATTCGGATAATTTTGCAAAAGATCAAATTGTTTTGGCATTGTTGGTTGTTTTGTTTCAACAGCAGTGGTTGCCTGAACCTTTACAGCTACGGGCATGGATAGTCCGGCCTCTCCATCCGTTGCAAGATTCTCAATGACATAATAATATGTTCCGGGCTCCAGTTCTTCTGTATCAGTATAGGTATAGTAATGCAGATCATTTGTTGTGCCGTGTCCTTTAATGAGACTCTCGGTTACTTTTTCATACACGGGATTATCTTCGGAACTGCGATGAATATGAAAACCAAGATTATTCATTTCACTTTCCGTTTGCCAGTTCAGAACAACACCTTTTTCACTGTCATAAGTTGCGCTAAATTCTGACAATACAACCGGTAAGGAAAAAGATTGCAATTCATCCGGTGGATCATGATACTCTCCAGTAACATCCTGGCCACTTGTGCTTTGAACATAGTATTGAGGAGATGAAGACACCCACATTATCCAACAGTCCTGGACATCGCCGGGAAGATAATCCATGTAAATACGCAAAATACGTGTCCACACTGTATCGATTTTAGAAGCTTCCATACCTTCATAAAAATCATACACAAAACCAACTTTGTGATACTCCCGGCTCCATCCATAGTCCTGGTGGTAATTTTTCGCATCAAAGAGATGCTGGGTAAAATAAACACCAAGCATGCGTTCTTTGAGTGAATCGGACACTTTGAAGGTTCCCTGATAATTGGCTATTGCCACGGGTTCATCAGTGGAAATGGCTTCAACATCAAGAATCATGCGTCCGTTCGAATTGTCAATTAAATTAAGTCGTGAATCAACGGCAGAGAATGAGCTGCCTGCCGATACGAAAACGACCAGTGCACATAAAACGATAAGCTTTTTCATTTTAAACTCCTTCCGTCATCTAAACAATGAAGAGTTGTTATGTGACATTGTTTCAACATGATGCTGTTTGAAAAATGCATATCAACTTTTTATTTCTTTTTATTATTTCTCATGTTGTTTAAATACAATGACTTATAAATATCCAGCAAATTAAAAAAAACGAATAACTGTAGATAGATAAATTATTTAAGAACTGCCCAATATTTCGCAATTATTATACCATATTTTTAATTTTCAAAATTATTAAATGACGCATAAACAAGTAGCATACCCCGGCTATTATTTTCTGAACCCCGATTTAATTTATTATTATATACTTACATTCAACTCAAATCACAGAGAAATTTAATTTAACTTTTACAAGTAACTTTTTTTATACAACTTTTCAAATCAAAAAAAGTTTGAAATTAGTTAAATATTTTCTACATTATTCAATTATTAGGAGAGGTTATGACTCTGACGGATTTGCTCTCACCTCATGTCATCAGGATTCCGCTTGAGAGTGTGGAAAAAAATCAAATAATCGAAGAGATGGTTGACATCCTTTACCAAACTGGTCGCATTGAACACCGGGATAAAGTTCTTCGCGCAGTGCAGGAGCGCGAGAGTATGATGAGCACCGGGATGGGCGATGGTGTTGCCATTCCTCACGCCAAAACAGATGGCGTCAAAGAACTCATAGCCTCGTTCGGTGTGACAAAACACGGTATCGATTTTCAGTCAATAGATGGTAAACCGGTGCGAATCATTTTTCTGCTTGTTGGGCCAACAAAGCAAACGGGTCCGCATTTAAAAGCATTAAGCCGAATTTCGAGACTTGTGCACCAGAAAGCGTTCAGGGATGCCCTGATCAACGCGTCAAATCCGGATGATATTATCAATGCCATTCAAAACGAGGAAAAAAAATATTTTTCCATTTGACCTGGCAAAATTTATTGTAACAAGCTGGGTCTCATGGAGACCCTTTTTTATGCGTTAGGAGGAAAAGTTATGCCGTTCTGTCCATCTTGTCATTACGAGTATAAAAAAGGCGTTCAGGAATGCCCGGATTGCAAAACCGGACTTGTCGACCAGTTGCCTGAGAAACAAGAAGAAGAAGCGTTTGTGGGATTGTATTCGCTTCCGGGCGAAGTCTATGCATCAATGGTTAAGGAAGCTTTGGAAAAAGAAGATATCGATTGTGTCTTACGTCAAGATGTTATAGGCAGCGGCCTGCTGGTCAAAGGCACCGATATCTCCGGTGGCCAGTACCAGATTTTTGTCAGAAAAAAAGACTTTGACCGGGCCTCGGCGATTTTGCACAATATGATGGATCACATTTAGAACGGACCAGATATGCAATACAAATCAGTAACAGGCGTACGCGACGTGCTCCCAGAGGAGCAGCCGTATTGGCAGTTCATCGAAAAGAAAATAAAAGAGATTACCCAACTTTACGGTTACAGCAGGGTTGAGCCGCCCATTTTTGAAGAGACAAAGCTGTTTGTTCGCGGCGTAGGCGATACCACCGATATCGTTGAAAAAGAAATGTATACTTTTATGGACAGATCAGACAAATCGCTTACGTTACGCCCCGAATTTACAGCCGGGATTATGCGTTTGTATTTGCAAAACGGATTGCATAAATCGCCGAAACCGGTCAAGCTGTTTAGCCTGGGGCCGATCTTTCGATATGAACGTCCTCAGGCCGGGCGTTTTCGACAACATACTCAATTTAATGTTGAAGCAATCGGTGAACAGGACCCGGCTCTTGATCTGGAAGTGATGTCAATTGCCTGGCAACTTTATACGGAATTGGGATTCAAGGGTGTAAAATTCCAGTTGAACAGCACGGGCTGTCCAAAATGCCGGCCGGATTATGTGGAAAAACTGAAAAAGTACTATCGGCAACATATCGACGAGATTTGCGATGACTGCAAACGCCGACTCGACCGCAATGCATTGCGACTTTTGGATTGCAAAAACGAAAAATGTCAACCAGTCATTGCCAAAGCACCTGCGATTAGCGACCATCTTTGTCAAGAGTGTAAAGATCATTTCACCAAACTGCAAACCTATCTTGATGCCACCAACCGGGATTATGAAATAAATCACAAACTCGTTCGCGGTCTTGATTATTACACCAAAACCGTGTTCGAAGTGTGGGCCAGGGGCATCGGTGCGCAAAATGCCATGTGCGGTGGTGGCCGGTACGACGGCCTGATCGAGCAATTAGGCGGACCGCCGACGCCGGGCATCGGCTTTGGCTCCGGTATCGAACGGATTATCATGAGCATGCAAGAACAGAACATCGAGCCAGAACTTTTGCCTGGACTAAAGGTTTACATCGCTCCGTTTGGCGAAAAAGCCAGGGAAATGGGCATTCAGCTCACATTTTCACTGCGCGAAAACAACATCAGCACTTTGTTTTCTTTTGGCCAAAAAAGCATGAAAGCCATGATGCGCGACGCCAATCGAAAAAACATTCCGTTCGTTATTATTTTAGGTGATTCTGAACTGGAAAAAAATGTAGCCACAATTAAAAATCTTGAAAAAGGCGATCAAAAAGAAGTTCCGCTCGATGATATTGTAAAGCTTTTATCAGATCAATCGGATTGACAGCATGCCAGCAGAACCAAAGTCGCTTTCACAAAATCTGGCAAAAAATATTAAATCCCTTCGGCTGAAGAAAAACCGGGATAAAGAACACTCCTATATTGCCGAGGGAATCCGTTTGTGTGAAGAGGCACTTGGCTCGGACCGAATTCGTTATGGCGTTATCACAACTGACATACTCGATTCTCCTCGTGGAAAAAGACTAGTTGAGCGTTTTCAAAAACGGGACATTCCTATCTACAAAGCAACCGCATCTCAATTCAAAAATATCTCGGATACAAAAACACCACAAGGGATTGCCCTTGTTATTAAAAAACCTCATTTTTCAGAATTTAATCCTTTGACCAGTCCGTGTCTGGTTTTAGACCATCTTCGGGACCCGGGCAATCTGGGAACGCTTTTGCGCTCGGCAAACTGGTTTGGCGTCAAAGATATTTATGTCAGCACGGAAAGCGTCGACCCGTACAATCCCAAAGCTGTTCGAAGTTCCATGGGAAGTCTGCTTCATTGTCGGGTACATGAAAACATGGAACTGGCATCCGTTTTAAAAACGGTTCGGCAAGGAGGGTATCGAATTATCGGCGCATCCACAAACGGAACAAATATTCGCACGGTTTCGCCGACTGCAAAAGATATGATCGTCATCGGCAGTGAAGCACACGGCATCTCACAACATCTGTCCAATTATATTGATATTGAGGTGGCCATTCCCGGTTCCGGAAAAGGAGAGTCATTAAACGCTGCCATCGCTGGCAGTATTTTTCTTTATCACTTTACTATGAGGAAAAAGGATGATTGACAATAATGAACATGATACCACAGTGCTAACCCCTAAAAAACTTGTATCAATTCTACTAATAACTTTTGGCATTATCATCCTGTTCAGTCTTTTTACCGAGGCATTACCCCGACTTGTTGTCATGTTTGTCGGAGAGGTTCTCATTATCGTTCCAGCGTTTATTTATCTTTTGAAAAACAAAATTCGATGGGTGGAAGCTTTTCGATTGCATCGAACACGAGGCCAGATGCTTTTTTCCGCCGTTCTCTTTTTTATCCCGCTTTACGTATTAACGGATGAACTGGATCGATTTATCATAAATCTTTTTCCAATGCCGGATCAATTCTGGGATGTACTTCGCGATATGGTAGCATTCCGTTCACCGCTGCAAACTTTTTTTCTGATACTCACCGGGGTTGTCGTTGCTGCATTGGTAGAAGAAATGCTTTTCAGAGGACTCGTACAGCGCTCGCTGGAACATTATCGCGATCCGGCTACTGCTATCGTCCTTTCAGCTGTGCTATTTGCGATTGTTCACTTTAATCCGTGGACTGCCATCCAGATCACCGGACTCGGCCTGGCTTTGGGCTATGTGACCTGGAAAAGCGGCAGCATACTTCCGGCTATCGTTATTCACGGATTGAATAATCTGGTGTCCATGCTGATGATGAATGCATCCGAAGAACAACTTTCCTGGTACTTGGGGGATGTGCACGTGAAACTGCCGTGGATTTTATTGGCGCTTTTTCTTTTTCTTCCGGCGCTGTTATATTTTCGGAAAAGCTGTGTATGATTGGAGAATAACACGCACATTTCTGACCAAGCCGTTTGGCGCGAGCTCTGTTCTAAATAGCATGACGAACGGATTTGTTCATGCTCTGGCTATGTATTAGTGATGTCTTATATAGTGTCTTTTCGTGTCTTTGTGCTTTAGTGGCTGCCTTTTTCTTGCTTTTCTCATCCCAGCAAAACATCTCGTT
>CAZSMC010000037.1:13759-41634 GCA_964607755.1 uncultured Cytophagia bacterium
GTGCTTTAGTGGCTGCCTTTTTCTTGCTTTTCTCATCCCAGCAAAACATCTCGTTCAAAATCCACATGTTCAAGATGTTTCAGCACTGTTTCTCGAATCTCATTGACATCCGGCAACTCAGCAACCACCTTGCCGTTGTCAATAATCTTTTTTAACAATGGCTTGTAATTTTTTTCTGCTTTTGATTTTGCCGGTAGAATATGCCGGTCGCGCCAGTTTTTGCCTTCCCACAGCATTTTCCGGCCGGATTTTTTGCCGCGCTTGGCTAATGGTTTGCCATCTATGTCCACTATATCCAACGCAAAATCCAGAACCGGTGCGCTGCTCACCGATGTGCCGATGCCGTACGCATCCACGGCCTCATTAAGCTCGTAAATCGAATACTCGTCCAGTCCGCCGGACGCAAAAAGTTTAATGTGCTCGAATCCGCGCATGTCCAGTTCCCATCTCACCTCCTGAAAAAGCTCTAAAAAGTTGCCGCGACGGCTGCTCGGCGTGTCCAAACGGATCGCCTGAATTCGATCTCCCATTTCTTCGGCAATTCGAATGGCCTCGAACTTTTCATCATTAAACGTATCGATCAGCGCAACCCTCGGGACAGCTTTATCAATAATGTCATCGAATGCTTTGGAGGATTCGATGGTATCGCCTTTGATTAAAATGAGTGTGTGCGGAATGGTGCCGACGGGATTCAAGCCGATCTTTTCAGCGCTTTTTACGGCTGCCACGCCGTCGCAGCCGCCAATGTAGGCACTGCGGTCGATCATCGGCGCAATGGCCGGGTGCATCCGCCGAACGCCAAAGCTGTACAACGGCCGGCCCTGAGTAGCCAGTTTGCATCGGGCTGTTTTGGTGGCAATGCCGGACGCCTGACAGATCATGCCCAGGATCGATGTTTCCAGAGACCCAAATTTCAGGTATTCGCCTTCCAGAAGAAGAACCGGCTCGTTGGGCCGGAACAAGGTGCCTTCGGGAATCGACCACAAGCTGACCTCTTTGCCCTCGAGCAAAGTAACCACTTCATCCAGTCCGGCAAAAACCGCCCATTGATAGCTTTCCGGGAATCCCTTTGCAGCGCATTCCATAGTCACATGAGTGCGGTCATTTTCATGTTTTAATATTTCACAGGTTCGGTCAAAATAGACATCTGTCACTTTGCCGGATAAAATATCGTCCGGCGAGGCCATGTAAAACGTTCTTTTCGGCGACATATTTTCTCCTGTCATTTATGAACT
Organism: uncultured Cytophagia bacterium; assembly: GCA_964607755.1. Lineage (GTDB taxonomy): Bacteria > Zhuqueibacterota > Zhuqueibacteria > Residuimicrobiales > Krinioviventaceae > CAZSMC01. The sequence continues at coordinate 14,995 of CAZSMC010000037.1, forward strand.
TTTGATATTATACAACAACCCGTTGTCTCTGATTAATTCATGGTGCAGGAGCATCCACTTTTTATAACGTTTTTATCGGAAATGTTTGTCAGCAAATATGATGTACTGTTTCCAGTCGTACAGTGTTAAATCGTGCGTGCCGGTTCTAATGTGATAAGCAATGGTATCCATCACCGGATTATTCACTTCAGGCATGGTATCAGCCGGCAAGCCCTGTTTGCCGAACAATTGAAAGACCAGCGATGCGTGCTTTGCTGATAAAAACTCACCCTTTGGATCCGCCCACTGGTCTTCTTCAGCGCTGGCAACGTACACCGGCCGCGGAGCCATCAAAGCAATGAGCATGTGCTGGTCAACGGGTAAAGCACTGACGTTATCATTGTATTGCGTAAAATTGTCGCAGAACCAGTGCGGAAAAACAGTATTGATTCGTTTCACTGTTTCGCCGAATTCCCGTCTTGAAAGCGCAGCGCCTCCGCAGCCGGAATTATTAGAAATCACAAGCGCAAACCGCGGATCTCTGGCGCCGGCCCATAACGATGTTTTGCCCAGGCGCGAATGACCGATAACAGCCACCTGTTCGTTATCGATATCGGCATCTTTGTAAAAATAATCCAGCGCCCGGCTCAGTCCCCATGCCCAGGCACCGATCGCTCCCCATTCATCGGCGGCGGGTTCGGTCTGGCCGCTCTCATAAAAATAAGGATGAATGCCGTTGGAAAAATCTGCGACATCCGGATCGATATCGCCGTAATAGATGGTCGCCAGGCCGTATCCCTGGCTAATTATGTATTCGACCGGCCAGCGACTCTTTCTGACTCCGCGTGACGCTTCTGTGGCTTTATTTTGGGTAATGTGAAACTCGTCGTTGTTGCGAACCCAACTATCTGTAATCCAGATCGCTGTATCCGGATGAATGGTGTGATTGCCGTAGAAATTCAATCCGACAAACACCGGCACCGGTTTTGGCCGGTTATTCGGCACATAAATCAGTACGGACATCGACGGTCCATTCTCCGGTGTTGGCAAACCTATTTCAACTTGTTTACGCGTGGCCATGCCGTTCAATGCATTGACATGAACTTCTTTCCGGTGAACAGTGATGTCACCGGGCGGCTCAGGAGCGCGGCCATAGACATGAGTCCGGAACATCTCTAAAAGTTCCGGTCGACGTTTTTCTTTCCACGTTTCAACATCGTCCACCACTGTTCCATCTGAACCCACTAACGGATCGGGCAGTGTGTAATCCGGAACTTTGCTCTCGTCGTAATTGGCCTCCTGTCCGAACACGGGAATGATTGAAACCAAACCAATCAAAAATATCCACATAAAATGTCGCATGACAAGCCTCCTGTCAATTTGAATTCTTGTTTTCGATCATACGTCGAATTTTTTGTCGCCATGCCAATGCCATGGCTTTAGCATCCTCAACAGGCATCGCGTCATATTCTCCGGGTTTGTCAAAACCAATGTCAACCAGCCAGGCCATGGAAAGTGTATGCCGCCGTTTATTCACTATTTTGAAGAGCTCGGATTGACGCAGTCTCTGCGCTTTTTTCACAGGGTCCTCATCTTTAATCGGCACTTTTAATCCGCGTAAAAACTTTTGCGCCATGAGCACATGCCCGGCCAAATTCGGATGCACGCCGTCATCACTCAATGCAAAATCAGGATTCTGCTGCCGCTTCTCTTGAAGATAATCGAGCATTGGCCCATTGATGTCAATGACTTGAACATTCGGTTTGTCCAGGCTGAGAAACCACTGACTATAATCCTGCAAAACATTGTTATAATTTCTAAAAGGTGAGCTGTATCCAAATTTTTCAGCATCTTGATCCACGACTTTGTCAGGGATCACCTTTGCATCAAACACCGGCGGTGTAAGCAGAATTAGGCGGGCATTGATTTGCTGCGCACGTTCGATGAGTTTGAGAACTCCATCTTTGTAAGCTTGAAAACGTTTTTCGGATTGAGGATGATAAATGCCATCATTCATGCCGTAACAGGCAACGACTGTGGAAGGTGGGAGCTTGGCAAGAGCCGCGTTCAGACGATCGTGCAAGCACGGTCTGGGATAGGGATGTCCCGGCTCGGTGAGCCCGGATACGGTTTCCGAGGACAAACCGATACTGACGATGTCAAAGTCTTTATCAGGAAAACGCTGAAATAGTTCGTACTCGATGACACTTACATAACGGCCATCCTGTGTAATACTGTTCCCTAAAACAAGCACCTGGCCTTCCAGGCTATGTGGGAAATCCTGATTCAACTGAGCACATGAGCTGAATAGCAGTAAAAAAGCAATTAACACCATCATCTTTTTCATAGTCATAGTCCCTGTTTTTGTCGTTTGAAAATATCCGATCTGTTTACTACTTTCAGACGTTGATTATGATAATACAGAATTCAGGCTAAAAAAACAAGTGGAAATGATTTTTCATTGTATAACCTGAGTGACGAGCCCAACAATGGGTCACAAATGGAATACAGATCATGCTATAATTTCAAATAATTTAATATGATACAACGTCAATGCAAGAAAGAGTTGTGACCCATTGTTACTTTATCTGGAGCATCTCCACCTCTAACTGAGCTATTACTTTTCATTTTCACAGTGAATCAAAAGAAATATTATTGCTAAAATCGCCTCACATATTTACATTTCTTTAATGCCGGAGAAAATAAAATGAAAGTTATTCTCATACAACCCCCAATCGAAGATTTTTATTCGACGCCCATCCGATTTTATCCGCTTGGTTTGCTCTATGCGGCCCGGGTGCTGCAGCACGTCGGCTGCGATGTCGAGGTACTCGATACGCTGACACTTCAGCGTAAGAGACAATTACCGTATCCGGCCGATTTCGAATATCTCAAACCATATTTCGAAAACAATCCGTTGCTGTTTAACGGATACTATCGTTTTGGTCTCGATGATGACGCTATTATTTCCAAAGTAAACGATTCCCAGGCTGATCTTGTCGGCATTTCTTCAAATTTTACCGCCTATTTTGGCAGTGTCGCGCGTCTGGCGCAGAGACTAAAAGCCGAGCTCGATGTTCCACTTTTTGTGGGCGGGCATCACGCCACAGCCTTTGCCAATGAGATCAAACAAAAGTGTTCTGCAATTGATTACGTCCTCTCCGGTCCGGCGGAGGACGCCATTCCGGCGATGTTGTCAACCGTTTACAACATGTCTGGCGAAAAAATGGATTGGCAGGATTTGATGCCTGCGCATGAATTGGTTTCCGGAGATAATTATCAATTGGGCCGAAAAAATATCGTCTCACTCACGGCTACCCGCGGATGCCCGTATAAATGCGAATTCTGCAGCATTCACAACATGTTCGGCCGCAAAATGGAATATCGGGAACCACATCGGGTGTTGAGTGAGATGCAATGGTGTTATAAACAGAAAGATACGCGGATATTTAATTTCGAGGATGATAACCTGTCTTTTAATCAAACGTGGTTCGAACAGCTTCTCGATTTGATACGCTCGGACAGAACTTTAAAAGACATCGAACTTTCGGCTATGAACGGTTTGTCCATCTCGTTGTTGAATCCGCCGCTGCTCGAAAAAATGGCAGATGCCGGATTTCGTTATCTTAATTTATCCCTGGTCACGCAAGATCGGGAGCTTCGGGCAAACTTGAACCGGCCGCATCATTCGGACCTGGAAAAGGTTGTAAAGACAGCTCATCATCTGAATCTTGTGATAACGGTTCATATTATTTTAGGTTTACCGGGTCAAACGTATGATGAAATAAAAGCAAGTATCGATTATTTGTATGATCTTGGTGTGCGGGTTGGACCGTCTGTGTTTTATATTCCGCCTGCCAGTGAGATTTATAAAAACTTGAATGTTCCTGCCACTATTTTAAGCAACTGGAACTATTACCGCTCATCCGCTTTTGCAATAGAAACAGAACAATTGACGCGGGATCAACTTATCGAACTTTTTGTTTATGCCTGTCAAAAATATCTAATTGAGAAAGAAAGGAGCAAATCCCATGCAAGTCCCTATTAACAATATCAGAATCGGCGACCGGATACGAAAAGATACAGGTGATCTTTCTTTGCTCACCCGGTCAATTAAACAGTTGGGATTGATCAATCCGATTGTGATTAACGAAAACAATGAATTATTGAGCGGCTACCGCCGTCTTGAAGCCTGCAAACAACTCGGATTTGATAAAGTCGAAGTCCGCATTATTCCAACTGGCGAAGATAGCGTTAAAGAACTGGACTGGGAATTCCATGAAAACGTTGGCCGGGAAGCTCTGTCCGATGAAGAAGCTCAGGAATATATCAACAGACGGAACGAACTCCTCCACCCGGAGCCCCAAGGGTTATGGGCAAAAATAAAAGCGTTTTTTGTCAGGCTTTTTTCCTTCTTGAAAAGAAAACAAGTGTGAACGAAAATAGCGCCATGTGATGTGGCGCTAAATGAATAAAAACCCATAATTTTTGTTGATAAAGAAACTGCCTGGCATAGAGTTATTCTATAAAAAAAGTTTGTGCTCTTTCCGGTCCCACGGATACGATTTTTACCGGCACGGTCAGGAGTTCAGATAACCTGTCAAGATAAGACCGGGCTTTTTCAGGCAGATCCGCAAATGACCGAACATTCGTAGTTGATTGCTGCCATCCCGGCATCGTTTCATAGACTGGCTCAGCTTGTTGCTGAGCAGTCATTGATGCCGGATATTCCTGTAAAATTTCGCCTTTGTACCAATAACCTGTGCATATTTTAATTTCTTCTAGGGTGTCCAGCACATCCAATTTTGTAATCACAATACCGGTCAGGCCGTTAACGCGAACTGCCTGTCGAACAACCACAGCGTCGAACCAGCCACAGCGGCGGGGTCGACCGGTGGTAGCACCAAATTCTCCTCCAAGCTTTCTTACCTTTTCGCCAAAGGCAGCATCAAATTCAGTTGGAAATGGCCCTTCACCAACGCGGGTGGTATAGGCTTTAACAATACCCAACACTTCATCGATACACTTTGGACCGACTCCGAGTCCCACGCACGCACCGCCGGAAATCGGGTTTGACGACGTGACGTAAGGATAAGTGCCAAAATCAATGTCCAGCATGGTACCCTGTGCGCCTTCAAATAACATTTTTTTGCCTTGTTGAATGGCTTCGTTGAGGTAAACTGAAGAATCGACAACATATTTGGAAATCGTATCTGCCACACTCAGGCAGTTATCGATAGTCTCCTGTTCACTCACTGGATCACGGCGGTAAACTTTGGTGAGAAGTTCATTGGCTGCACGGGTATTTTGACGGAGTTTTTTTTTCAGCAGATCGCGATCCAATAGATCGCACACGCGAATACCGGCACGCGCGGCTTTATCAACGTATGTTGGCCCGATGCCCCGTCCGGTGGTACCGATCTTGCGTTCGTTGTCATGGGATTCTTTGGCTGTATCCAGTGCTCGATGATAGGGCAAAATGAGATGCGCACGGTCACTGATAAGCAACCTCTCATCAATCTCGATTCCCTGGGCAGAGACAAAATCCATTTCTTCCAGCAACACTTTCGGATCGATCACAACGCCGTTTCCGATAATACAAGTTGTATGCGGCCAGAGAATTCCGGACGGAATCTGATGCAAAATCACCTGCTGCCCTTTAACAACCACCGTATGCCCGGCATTCGGCCCGCCTTGATAGCGGGCAACAACCTGTGATTGCTCACTTAGCAGGTCAACGATTTTACCTTTACCCTCATCACCCCACTGGGCACCGACAACAACTGTTACAGCCATATCCTATCCTTACATATAAAAGCTCCGAGTTGACCCGGAGCCTGATCAAATTACGTGATTTGCCATTGATTTTTATTCTCTAAAACTATCTGCTGCCTGGTCGACCGTGTCGTAAATATCGAATACATTGATCAGCTTTGTGATCGTCATCAGTCGTTTGATGGAATCCGTCACTGCAGCTATTTTCATTTCCCCTCCTGCATTTCTCATCGTGGTCAATGCACTGATGAGAATTCCGAGTCCGGAACTGTTCATCCAGTTCACCTGTGACAAATCTGCCACGATCTTTTTCGTTCCGGCTTCGACCAGTTGATGCAATTCATCGTTAAAGGCAGAGGCATCCGGACCGCCCATTATTTTGCCGGACAATTCGAGCACAACAACATCATCGATCGTACGCTTTGAGATTTCCATAACTCGATCCTTTATTATCTTCGGGGTTTACGGCCAGTCGGTTTTTTCTCTTCCGAACGAAAGTGCCATTCTACGATAATCGGACTGGCAACAAAAACAGAAGAATAGGTTCCGATAATAACGCCAACAATCAAGGCGAAAGAAAAATCATGAATCACCGTTCCGCCGAACAGAAACAAAACCAAAACCACAATTAATGTGGTAAGAGAGGTAATAATCGTTCGGCTCAGCGTTTGATTGAGGCTAATATTAACCAGGTTTGGGAATTTCTCCCGCCGCAATATTTTTAAATTTTCGCGGATTCGGTCGTAAACCACAATGGTATCATTCAGTGAATAACCAACAATAGTGAGAAATGCAGCGACAATGGCCAGCGAGATCTCAAGATTCAGCAAAGAAAAAATTCCCAATGTGATAAGCACATCGTGGAAAAGTGCAGCAACAGCGCCCACGGCAAAACGGAATTCGAATCGCCAACTAATGTAAATTAAAATACCCAGCAGAGCAATGAGGATGGCCAGAATAGCGGCACGCCTGAGTTCGCTGCCGATTTTCGGTCCGACTTCATTCACCGCCAGTATCTCATAAGGATTATCTGCCAAATCTTTTGACAGTTCTCTTTCCATGACTTGAGCGGTCTCGGCACCTTCTCCCATTTGCTCGACGCGAATAATGATTTCGTTCTCTTCTTCCATGCCAATGCGCTTGATTTCAGCATCACCCAAACCCACACCTTCCAAAGCAGCACGTAAATCACCTGCATTAATTGATTTTTCAAATTTTAGATGCAAAGAGGTGCCACCTGTAAAATCGACGCCATAGCGCGGACCGCCGTGGACTATAAGCGAAATAATGCCTATAACAATCAATGCGCCAGAAATAATATATCCAACTTTGCGCTTCCCGATGAGATCCAAGTTAAGATTCTGGAAAAATTGCATTCTAGTGTCGTCTCCTACGGATGTAATTAAACTCTATGAATTCTCTTTTAAATGCTCAATTTTTTTGGAGCATATCGTATCGTGAACAGGTCAAAAATCAGCCGGGTTACTACAATAGCTGTAAACATACTTGCTATAATTCCAATGGACAGGGTGAGCGCAAAACCGCGAATCGGCCCGGTCCCGAAACTGTAAAGCACAATTGCTGTGATCAATGTTGTCACATTAGCATCGAGAATTGTGGTAAACGCACGATCGTAACCACTGTCAATGGCTGCTCGAACGGTTTTACCGGTGCGCAATTCTTCACGAATTCGTTCAAAGATCAACACATTGGCATCCACAGCCATACCGACGGTAAGGATAATTCCGGCAATGCCAGGCAATGTTAACGTGGCGTGAAAACCTGCCATCACGGCAAACACAAAAAGAATGTTAAGCAGCAGGGCAAAATCAGCAACTACCCCAGAAGCCCGGTAATAAATAATCATGAACAACACCACAAGAGCCAGGCCGATAATAGCGGACATTTGACCTTTTTGTACCGAATCCTGACCGAGCGACGGGCCAACCGTATTTTCAGTAATTGCATAAACAGGCGCAGGCAACGCACCGGCACGCAACACCAGCGCCAAATCTTTTGCTTCCTGCATGGTAAACGAGCCGGAAATCACGGCACTTCCTGTTGGAATTTTCTCATTGATATTTGGTGCCGAAGCGATACGATTATCTAAAACAATAGCTAACTGTCGACCGACATTCATACCGGTAACACGGGCAAATATTTTTGCCCCATCGCTGTTTAATTCCATTTGCACCTGTGGCTGGCCGGCACTAAAAGTCGCCTCGCCGCCGGAAATCTGAACCCGGGCGTCTGTTAGCATTTTCCCCAAGAGTTCGGGTTCCCTGTTAACCAGATAAAGCTGCTGGTATTCCTGATCGTTGAAAGGAATGGGCCAGCGACCAAATAAAAACTCGGAATCGTTTGGAATAACACCCTGCACTTCGGGAAGCTGCGAGATTCGTTTCACCGCCTGAACATTCTGCATCGGCACAGCGATGAAATTCGCCTGACCAGGTAACCGTCGAAGCAATGAAGTGAAAGGCTTTTGCTGGAATGTTTTCTGATCAACCATCAGAGAAGTATCTTCGGTCTCAGGGAGTTCTTCCTCATCTGCAAATATATCACTTAGCGAAACTTCGGTTTCATCAGCTTCTTCCCCTTCACCAAATTCTGCGGTGTCTGTTTCTGCAGTCGTTTCTTCTGCGATTTTTGCCAGCGTGGTATCCTGTCTTTTTGTCCGCAAAACACGGTCAATATCTTCCATAATGGACCAGACCATATCTGATTCTTTGACCAACTTGAACTCGAGAAGCGCTGTTTGACCGATAATATTTTTTGCACGCTGAATGTTCTGGATCCCCGCCAGTTCAATTTCGATACGGCGGTCACCCTGTTTTGTGATAGAAGGCTCGGATACACCAAACTGGTCGATCCGGTTTCTCAAGACCTCGAGTGTCCGATCGATTGCATCTTCGGCTTCTTTTTTTAGATCTCTAATAATATCGTCATTGGTCTCGCCTTTTCGGCCAAAATAGCGGTTCATTTTAATATCGCGGGATTCAAAATTTTGTCGCAGTGCAGTAAAAAAATCTACCCCTTCCTGCTCGACTTGTTGCCGCGTCACCTCGATGATTTCATTGAGACGTTCATCCGCGGTTTGTGCCATATTGCGAAGCAATTGCGGCAGGTCAGTTTCATAGACGAGATATGTTCCTCCCTGCAAATCCAGGCCCTGACGTATCGCCTTGTCACTGAGATTGTCAATTTTCTCATTAACAGTTAAAAGCTCGGTCGATAGCTCAATCGCCTGCTCCAGAGTATCTCCCGAGGCATGTTCTCTAATCGCTGAAACCAACTCATCCTCGGCAAGTGCAGCATTGATATCCACAACACTCATCCCGGTCAACTCGCTTATTTGTTCAGCAAGCCGAGATTCTTTGTCTTGTAAATTGCCTAACTGAAAGGTTGGATAAAGTGAAACAATAGCTATAACGATTAAAGCAACAACCAAAATTAATCGTGTTACATGGGTTCTTTGCATGAGTTACAATCCTCCGAACAAAAATTTTTCAAAAAAGACATAACTAATAAATATAGTTTATTTGTGCATAAATGTCAAATATAAATTGGTTTTACCGTCGTCGGTCTGTTACATACGGTTTCACTAACTTTTGAAAAAACCGTTTGCGTTTTTTTCTCACACAGAAACCACCTTTAGCTTTTACTTTTCATTATTTTTTTGTACACTGTTTTTTACTGGATAGTGCATTTAGGAAAAACACATCGTGAAACAAATCTCCTGATCAATCGACGACTTTTGCTCGCTAAAAAGATATCTATGGCACGAACTAGACCAACATTATTGCAATCAATTGAGCTCATCCTTCAGAATCTCAACGAATCATTTTACATCGGCTGGCCCTTGTTACTGCCTCCAGTATTTGTTATCATAATGGTCCTTGTCCGAATACCTGCCCTGCCAGCATTGCTGATTGGCGCCATTGTCGGTGGTGTTTTTGCGCTTTTGTTTCAATCCGCTCCCCTCTCTGATATCATATCTGCCGCACACTATGGTTATGTTTCAGAGACCGGCTTTGAAGCGGTCGATGCGCTGCTCAGCCGCGGCGGACTAGAGAGCATGATGTCCACCGTGGCGCTTATTATTTTTGCGCTTTCATTTGGCGGTGCCATGGAAAAAACCGGCATGCTTGCCGTCATTGCAAAAGCCATATTAAAACGGGCGCATCACAGCGGCTCGATTGTGGCATCAACTGTTATTTCGTGTATCTTTCTCAACACAATTGCCGGTGACCAGTATCTCGCCATCATTGTACCGGGACGAATGTACCGCGATGCGTATCGGCAGGCGGGTCTGGCACCGCGAAATTTGTCACGAGCACTGGAAGACGGCGGAACGCTCACCTCGGCGCTCATTCCCTGGAACTCCGGTGGTGCCTACATGTGGGCCACGCTTGGCGTCTTTCCTCTCGCCTATCTGCCGTTTGCTTTTTTGAATATTTTGAATCCGGTTATTTCCATTATCTATGGTTTTACCGGGTTTACGATGAAGAGACTTTGATTAAAAAAATTATTGAAAAAGCGGGAATAACAAATTCGAGTTTTATAGTGAAATGCGGATGCAGAATTGATACTACAGTAATATTGTTATAAACTTTCCTTTATTTTGGAAAATACTCTAACCAACCAGAAGAATCCAGTTTGTTCATACCCGGTCATCATCTCGTTTAAATTCTGTGTTAATGCCCTTTAAAAAACCGTGCATCTCATGAATATTCTTCTCTGGTACAAGTTCAATTCTATTGCCATATAAAATGACTTGTACTTTTTGACCAGGAAATAATTGCATGGCTTTTCTAATCTTTTGAGGTATAACAACTTGATATTTTGGTGATATAGTTACTTTTTCCATAACCCATTTTCTCCTTCGATGACTAAATTATCTTACAATAATCAATTCGATAGAATAATTCAATACTTTTTTATAAAAATTTATGATATTATAATTTTAAACTATGGTATTCATTTTCAATTCCCAAATTTTTTGTTAAATTTAAACTTCTTTAACATGAGTTTTGTATTTTAAAATGGTTTTCTTTTAACCAATAGAATGCATCAATAAAAGATATTTTAGTCGATTGACCGATTTGCTGATAAAGAATGACAATTATTCACATAAAACGGAATTGGACTATCGGAGGTAAAAATGCAGGAGTTAAACCGGAAAAATTTCTTCAAAGAGAGTGCCAAATATGCAGCCGGCATTTCCGCAGGTTTAGTGGGCATCGATGTGCTCGGTCAACAAAAAGTCCGGGCGCAGGCAACACTTAGCTGGCCTTATCCATATGAAACTCTGGATCCGGACGCTGTTCGAATTCTCGGCCACGACAGCTTCTGGAGCGGCAAAGGCTGTTCCTATGGCTCATTTCACGGCATCGTTGAAGCCCTGCGCGACGTTGTTGGTGAACCTTATAAAAATTTTCCCACCGAGATCATGATTTACGGACATGGCGGAACTGTTGGTTGGGGCACTCTGTGCGGTGCACTTAATGGCGCCGCCGCTCTGATTTCTCTGGTGTGTGAGAAAGAGGCATCGGACCAGATCATTCACGAACTGGTGGGTTGGTACACGCAAACCAATTTCCCGACCGATAAAAGTAATGAATACGGCGTTCAACAAAAATATAATGTCAACAAGTACACAGAAACTTTGCCGCAGAACACGAGCGATTCACCGCTGTGCCACGTGTCCGTAACCGAGTGGTGTCATACGGCACATCACAATGCGGGTGATCTTGAGCGCAAAGAACGCTGCGCCCGTTTAACCGGCGACGTTTCGGCAAAAGCAGTCGAGCTGCTTAACGATTATTTCAACGAGCAGTTCACGCCAAAATATACACCACCGGAATCAATTTCTGAATGCAGCAGCTGTCATAGTTCCACAGCCATGGCGTTAAAAATGGAATGCCGGGCGTGTCATGCCAATGCGCACACCCAGGCGGCGGTGCAAAAGCCAGAACCAATTCCCAGCGATTACAACCTGGACCAAAATTATCCGAATCCATTCAATCCGACGACCACGATTGCCTTCTCTCTGCCTAAAAATGAAAAGGTGACAATTTCAATCTATGACCTGAACGGTCATCATGTGAAAACGCTTGTCGATAATGAACTCTATTCGGCGGGCAAACACGCTGTCCAATGGAACAGACTGAATGCTTTTGGAGAAAAAGTCAGCTCTGGCATGTATTACTATCGAATTAAAGCAGGAAATTTCGTAAGAGCAAAAAACATGTTGATGGTCAAATAGTATCATATGACCACACGAGATGTTTAATCCAATATTTTTTTGTTTATATGAGTACACCATGCAAAAGAAACTATCCCTGCAATTCTCCGTATTTTGAGGTGAATATTCATCATGATCAAAAAGGAGTGTAAAAATGGATAGACAAAAACAAGGTATAATGATAGGAAGCCTGATCGTTCTTGTTGGTATTCTCACGTTATTGATGAATCTTGATGTATTCCCTCGTTTTGGTGACTTTATGTGGGGTATCGTGCTGTTGATTGTTGCATTGTTCTTTTTTAATATTTTTTGGAAAAACCGGGCGCAATGGTGGGCGCTGCTTCCTGCCGCTGTTTTTTTCGCTCTCGGAATTGGACTGATCCTGAAAAGCTTGATTTGGCTTCCTGGTGAAATTATCGGTATCTTACTTTTCTTCTTTACCGGCGGCGTATTTGCTTATCTTTATGCCCGTAACCCGAAAGAATGGTGGCCAGTGATACCGGCTGGCGCGCTTTTCAGTCTGGGAACTATCGTTCTGGTTGATGGTTTTCATTTGTTAGATTCCGATTTCCAGGGCGTTATTTTCCTGTTTGGCATGGGTCTTACGTTCATCTATCTTTGGAGTCAACGAACTCGGGAAAATAAATTTTTTTGGGCTCTTTATCCGGGTGCGGTTTTATTGATTTTGTCAGTGCTGGTTTATACCGAAAAGGCACGCTGGCTGGGCTCAGAATATGTTTTCCCCATTCTTCTCATAATGACAGGACTGTTTTTTATTATTTCGGCTGTGCTAAAATCACGGACTATTAAATCCACAGAAACAACAGAGGACGTTAAAGACAAAACAGAATAAAAAAAGTAGTGGATAACTGTTCTCTTTCCGTTGCCCTTACTTTAACTCATTTGGGGGGTTAGCACTATTCAACCCGGTTAGAAAAATTCACTTTTCCACCACAGCCCGGATATTTAGAATAAAGTAACATGCAAAATCTGGTTCACTCACAAATTTCAGGACGATGGCGTCGAAAAAGATTTCCGGCGATCCACGAGCCCATGCAAACCGGTCGTGTTCTCTCGCTGTCCATGGGCCATCTTACGAACGACATTTATCCCGCTTTTCTTGCGCCATTATTACCGTTGCTTATCGAAAGATTAGACTTGAGTTTAACTCTGGCAGCCGGACTGATTTCCATTCAAGCCATTTTCACATCGCTGTCGCAGCCCATTTTTGGTCATATCGCCGACCGCCTCGAGCATCCGTATCTGGTCATTTTCGGTCCGCTGGTTACGGCACTTTTTTACAGCTCAATTGGTCTGGTTGATAGCTACTGGTATCTCGTCATCATCATAACATGTGCCGGCGTGGGCACTGCTGCGTTTCATCCCCAGGCTGCTGCGCTGGCTGCTTCTGCCAGCGGCAGAAAGGCTGGTCTCGGCATGTCTATTTTTGTGACCGGCGGCAGCGCCGGTTTTGCCATCGGGCCGGTCATTATTATGGGAATTGTTACCACGCTCGGTTTGGCCTACACAAACTTGACCATCATATTCGGATTGGCAATTTCTGCCACGTTGTTTCTCGTCCTGCCTGCTTTGCCGCATGCGCCAAAGCATAATCCGCCAAGCGAGCAGGCTGTTTCCGTCCGGCATGTAATGGCTTCGATCATCATTCTGTTTCTTATTTCTACCACGCGCGCTCTTCTCATGACCGGATTCAACACGTTCACACCGATTTATCTCAAAGCGCATGATTTTCCGCCAATGCTTTACGCATCTGCTCTGACCATCTTTGCGATTTCCGGGGCTGCTGGTTCGCTGGTGAGTGGCGGCTTTTCCGACCGCTATGGCCGCAAAAAAGTAATCTTTGTTACCCTGGCAATATCTCTTGTTTTTTTTCGGTTATTTTTGTATATAAACAGCATCGCAGCCCTGATCGTTTTTGGCATTGCCGGATTTTTTCTCATGGCATCTATACCGGTGGTTATTATTGCGGCACAGGAACTGTTTCCGGCGCGCATCAATACAGCATCCTCTGTGGTCATGGGATTGGCGTTCGGTTTTGGCGGATTGTTAGTGACGCCAATAGGGGCGCTGGCTGATTCATTCGGTGTAGAAATCGCCATGAAAACACTTATCGGAATCGGAGCCGTGGCTGCAATGCTTGCTCTTTTTCTGCCTGAAACTAAAAATGCATAAACCTTATGACTAGCCAATTTCACATCCTGCCGTCCATCGATGCGCTGCTCAATGATGAGAGAGCTGCGCACCTGCTCGACACCTACCAACGGGAACGGATTCGTGATGTATGCCGTGAACTGGTCGACCACGTGCGTAACGATATTAGCGCCGGACACACTCCCCTCGCAGAAACCAAAGATGAAATGATCGATATTATTCTGGAAAGCGCTGAAGAAATATTAGATGCTGAGATGGCACCGAGTCTGCGATCCGTGATCAACGCGACTGGCATTGTGCTGCACACCGGACTCGGCCGGGCGCCGCTGTCTGCAAGAGTTCGACGATATCTGGAAAAAATCGCTAACGGTTACTGCAACATTGAACTCGATTTGTCAACCGGCAAACGCGGTGACCGGACCGACCATGCGCGGCATGTGCTGTGCCGCCTAACCGGTGCTGAAAATGCACTGGTTGTTAACAATAACGCTGCCGCTGTTTTTTTGGCGCTGAATACCCTGGCTTACGGCAAAGAAGCGGTCATTTCCCGCGGACAACTGGTGGAAATTGGCGGCTCGTTCCGCATCCCCGAGGTGATGGAAAAAAGCGGGGTGAACATGCGCGAAATTGGTACCACGAACAAAACAAAACTGAGTGATTATGAAAAAGCGATCAACGAAAATACGGCCGTTGTTGTGGTGGCGCATACGTCCAATTTTCGGGTCATGGGATTTACCGAAGAGCCGGAATTGTACAAAATATGTGACTTAGCCCATGCTCATGACATTCCGGTTTTGCACGATCTCGGCGCCGGTGTTATCGTTGATTTGCAGCAGTACGGATTGCCTTATGAACCGCTGGTTCAAGACAGCCTCAGCGCCGGCGTGGATGTAGTGACGTTTAGCGGCGATAAAATATTGGGCGGTCCGCAAGCAGGTTTGATCGTTGGCAATAATGACTGGCTGGAGAAAATTCATCGCAAT
This sequence comes from uncultured Cytophagia bacterium, assembly GCA_964607755.1. Lineage (GTDB taxonomy): Bacteria > Zhuqueibacterota > Zhuqueibacteria > Residuimicrobiales > Krinioviventaceae > CAZSMC01. The sequence goes on from CAZSMC010000037.1 coordinate 30,151, forward strand.
CCGATTATGCGAGCCGTCCGGTGTGACAAATTAATTTACGCGGCGTTGCAGGAAACTCTGAAACTCTTTTTTTTGAACGTGTTCCGCCAGGAACATAAAACAATGCAATTGCTCACTGATTCACCGGACATGGTTCAGCAAAAAGCCGAAAAATGCTTGCAGCTCATCTCTGCTGATTTGCGGGAAAAATTATCGATCACAATCGAATCCTGCCAGAGTCAGACCGGCAGCGGCGCGCTGCCGCTGGAGAACATTCCAAGCAAAGGACTGCAGATCGTGCCTACCCATACCAGCGCTGAAGACATTGCCCGTGAACTGCGACGCGGCACACCGCCGGTTATCTCAATAATCCGCAACGACAGAGTCTTTGCCGACCTGCGAACTGTTGATGATACGGAAATTGAATCACTGGCAGCGGTGATCAATACCCGGTTACCTTTTCTCCTCTCACAAAAATAAAACCTCACCAAAGTAGGATATCAGAATAACGGCTTAAAAAAAATGCCTGAAGCTTTGATTTCTTTCTGTCACGGATAAATGTACCTGAATTATTCGAATGCTCAATGTTGACACCGATATTGTTAAAAAATGAATGATTCGCCCACCCCATTGATACTCTCCAAAATTCAGTCTTGACAATGATGATAATTATAACTAAAATGTAACCAAAAGAATATAATAATATAATCGAAAAAGGTATGTTATGAATATAACTATTCGAAATATTCCTGAAGAGGTAATGGATAAAATCCGCACCCTTTCCAAAGTCGAGCGCAGGAGCTTAAACAGCGAAATACTTGTCGTGCTTGAACAGGGTTTGAGTGAAAAACTTGGACGTTTGTTCAATATAAAATCAAACATGACCAGGGAATTGCAGGTTAATATATGGCGGAATTTGGCTGAAAAATGGGAAGACGATCGTTCGTCCCAGGAAATAATAAATGATATTTATGATAATAGAACGATGGGGCGGGATGTTGAATTATGATTTTATTAGATACAGATACCTGTATTGAGATACTTCGTGGAAATCATCATGTCATTAATAAACGCGCTGTAACAGATGATCGAGTTGCAATATCATTTATGACGGTGGGGGAATTATATTATGGGGCTGAAAAGTCGAAAAATCGAATAAGAAACAAACACGTCGTTGATGAATTCATTCTTTCCATCGATGTTATCAATACGGACATTGACATTTTGCAGCGATTCGGGGAGATAAAAGCCTCGTTGACATTAAAGGGGCATTCCGTTGCAGATGCAGATATTATGATTGCAGCAACATGTCTTTCAAAATGCGATAAACTGATAACCGGAAATATAAAGCATTTTGACAAAATTGAAAACTTGACTATCGAAAATTGGATTCGGTGATCACGTTCATTAATTTGGATGTACGTTCACACCGTCACAAAGAGGCAAAAACACAAATGGACATCACACTCAGACAGGAAACTGAAAACGATTATGCAGAGGTATTCGAAATCGTTAAAAAAGCGTTTAAAGATCTGGACATAAGCGACCATACAGAACAATTTTTGGTCGAACGGTTGAGAAAAACGGACGCTTTTATTCCCGAATTGTCGATTGTCGCTGAACACGATAATCAGATCGTTGGCCACATCATGCTAACAAAAACTAAAATTGAACATGACAACGACTCTTTCGAATCGTTAACACTGGCACCTGTTGCTGTCAAACCTGAATATCAGCGACAGGGAATTGGCGGGAAACTCATCATGGAAAGTCACAGAATTGCACGTGAACTGGGATACAAATCGATTGTAGTTGTCGGGCACGAATCGTATTATCCGAAATTTGGTTACCGGCCTGCGAGCACTTACAACATCACATGCTCATTCGACGTACCGGATGAGAATTTGATGATCATTGAATTGGTTGAAAATGGCTTAAAAGGAGTTTGTGGAACCATCGTCCATCCCAAAGAATTTTTTGAATAATTTATGCTTTTGGAATTTGTATACAACCTGCCTGTTTTAATTGATAGAAAAACATCCCGTCATAATATCTGTTGTGTGAATTATAAGTTAGCAATATCCATGAGCTACATTAAAAAACTCATATTACCGATCATAATTGTAATATTCGCAATCCGGGTTGAATATTTTCACGATCGAACAAGAGATGGTTCAAAGTGGCTGTCTTTTTTTTTGCCACAAAAACACCAAAACTCACTATATCATTTTTTATGTTCTTTTGTGTTTTAATGATTTAGTGGCTGTCTTTTTTTTATATCTTTGCGGTTAAATTCATGAATTAATCAGGCCAAATTCAAAAAAAGCTAAATCTTAAAATGAAATCACTTCACCGGACGCTAATGAATCGACATACCTTTGCCATTGCCATAACAAGTGTGTTATTGTCTTTTGCAATACGTTGCGAACGAGAAACAACAAGTCCGATGCTGACGAATATTGATTATCGTCACGAGATGCGGACGTTTGTGATAAAATTGAGCGCCTCTGCCAAAGCACACAATGAACACTTTATAATCATTCCACAAAACGGACAAGAATTGCTCACTGATAACGGCACAGCAGATGGATCACTGCAGATTGATTATCTGAGCGCCATAGATGCCACAGGCCGGGAAGATTTGTTTTACGGATATGATAATGATGATCAAAAAACACCAGCACGAAAACGGCAGCCGTTGCTCGATTTATGCCTTTTATGTGAACAACACGGTATCGATGTACTGGTAACCGATTATTGTTCCACACCCAACCATGTGGATTCATCCTATCGCTTTAATAATCGATACGGCTTTATTTCCTTTGCGGCTCATGAGCGGGAGCTCAACGAGATACCTGGATATCCTGTGCAGCCGTATCGCGAAAACAGCGAGGATATAGAGCATGTCTCCCGGGCACGAAATTTTCTTTATCTGATAAACAGCGAAAAATATTCAATAAAAGATGATTTTATTCATGCTGTTTCTCAGACAAATTATGATATGGTCATAATGGATTTATATCACAATGAGACCGCTTACACAGCCTCGGACATCGAGCGATTGAAAACCAAACGTAACGGTGGCAAAAGGCTCATTCTATGCTACATGAGTATCGGAGAGGCTGAAGATTACCGTTTCTATTGGGAGAAACGCTGGAGAACAGACCCTCCCGAATGGCTCGAACCGGAAAATCCTGACTGGCAGGGCAATTTCAAAGTCAGGTACTGGCATAAAGAATGGCAAAGCATTATTTACAGTGCAAGGTCTTCGTATTTGACAAAAATCCTCAACGCCGGATTTGATGGGGCTTATCTCGATCTTGTTGACGCGTTTGAATATTTTGAATCAGCCGGTAGCTAAATTATTATCTTTTCGGAACATTTTTCTATCCTTTCTCAAAAAGGTATTTCAGCTTGTACTATAGTTCAGCATTTGTAATACGCCTGTTGTTCTGGAGGTATCAAACTGCGCGTTTACCATATTCTGTTTTTTATGGAAACAATTGACATCCTGAAATTATATTTGTAAATTAATATAGATAATGAATGTCTGTACTCTCCTTAATTTCCCGACTAAATTCAAGTGTGAATATCATAAAGGATCTTGCTATGCAAAAACGATTAATTGTTTCGGTTATCTTGCTAGGCGGACTCTCTCTTTCCTTTTGTCAGCGAATATATGATATCAACCATTACATTGAAAATCCGGCCATGGTTGCCGAAAACCAAACGCCTCCGCATGCAACTCTGATGCCGTACTCGGATGTCACTGAGGCGAAAAGAGATGACTGGTCAGAGTCACCGTTCTACAAAAGTTTGAACGGAACCTGGAAGTTTCACTGGGCGCCAAACCCGCTCGAGGCACCGGTTGATTTTCACCGTATTGGCTACAATGTTTCCCATTGGGATGATATTGAAGTACCTGGTGTCTGGCAAATGCAAGGTTACGGTCATAATATGTACCGGAACATTCCACAGGCATTGCAACCCTATAACCCGCCGTTCGTACCGGACGATCTCAATCCGACCGGAAGCTACCGAACCACGTTTACCATTCCCTGGGATTGGGATAACAGGCGAATATTTTTGCATTTCGATGGTGTGAAATCATGCGCTTTTGTCTGGATTAACGGCAGATATGTAGGATACGACCAGGGGAGCATGACCCCGGCCGAGTATGATATTACAGACTATATAAAACGCGGGGAAAATATACTCGCTGTCCGGGTGATGCGCTGGTCTGACGGCAGCTATCTGGAAGACCAGGACATGTGGCGTTTTTCTGGCATTTACCGGAGGGTGTACCTGTTTGCCACGCCAACCGTTCATATCCGGGATTTTGCCGTGTCCACAGACCTGGATTCGAATTATGAAAATGCCCATTTGAAAATTGATGCTGAAATAAAAAACTATACCAAAGAGCCTGCCGGACAGTTTTCCGTTCTCGCCCAGCTTTTCACAGCATCCGGTAAAAAGGTGGCAGAGTTTGAGAAAAAAGCGCTGATCAATCAAAACGAATCAATTCACATTATCCTGGAGAAAAAGATTGACAATCCGAAAAAGTGGTCGGCAGAACATCCCAACCTGTACATTTTGACGCTTTCTCTCAAGGACGAATCCGGGTACACCATTGAAGTTCTGTCCGATAAAATCGGCTTTCGGAAATTAGAGATCAAAGACGGTCTGGCGCTGGTAAACGGCGTTGCCGTGGATTTTATGGGCGTGAACAAACATGAACATCATCCAGAATTCGGCCGGACAATGACTGAGAGCATGATGCGCCGCGACCTGGAATTGATGAAAAAATTTAATGTCAACGCTGTTCGCTTGTGCCATTACCCGAATGACCCGCTGTGGTACGACTTGTGCGATGAGTATGGCATCTACGTACAAGACGAAGTCAATGCCGAGTGCCATTACGGAGAGGATTTTATAGCCGACTGGCACGGTATGGAAGACGCGTTCATGGACCGGTTCGAACGCATGGTGCAGCGGGACAAGAATCATCCGTCTGTTGTTATGTGGAGCACCGGCAATGAATGCGGTACCGGTGCCGCTCAATTTTTGATGGCCGAGTACCTGCAAAAAACAGATACCACACGATTTGTCATGCACCAGGATCACAGCGGCACTGCACCCTATGCTGACATTATCGGCCCGCGGTACATTATCCCGGCCATGTTTCTAAATTTGGCAAAAACGAGTGACAAACCAGTTGTTTCAGGAGAATATGCCCATGCCATGGGAAACAGTCTGGGCCATTTTGATGAATATTGGAAACTGTTTCGCCGGTATGACAATCTTCAGGGCGGATTTATTTGGGACTGGGTTGACCAGGGATTGTGGGCGAAACTGTCTGCCACGACAGACCAGTCCCCATTCAATAACCTCGGCTATCTGATGGGCCGGCCCGAAATCGTTGGCGGTAAGAAAGGTCCCGCGGTTGCGCTTAGCGGCCTGGATGACTGGGTCGAGCTGTACCGCGACCGCAGTCTCGATATTACCGGAAAAGAAATCACGCTGGAAACCTGGATTTATCCGAGAAAATGGAACGGCACAAACCCTTTAATAACAAAGGGTAATACCGCTTTCGGCTTGTCACAATCCGATGAAGACCATCTGGAATTTTACATCCACAACAAAAAAAGATACAGCGCAGTGGCCGAGTTGCCGGCCGACTGGTATTACAACTGGCATCACATCGCCGGTGTGTATGACGGTTCGTCGCTTCAGATAATTATTGACAGCGAGGTTTATGCGCGCACAGAATGCACAGCAGAAATTGGCTATAACCATTATCCGGTGTGTATTGGTCGCAATGCCGAGCTACATAACGATCAATTTTCCGGCTGGCTCAGTAATGCCATTTTCGACAATGTGCGCATTTATGCCAGAGCACTCTCGATTGAAGAATTGAATACTGGAAATATGAATGGCACAGGTCTCAGGCTCAAGCTCGATTTTGATCATTTCGAAGAGATGGATGATTATTTGAGTTACGGCGTGAGTCCATTTTGCATAAACGGTGTAGTTTTCCCAAACCGCAGAGTGCAGCCGGAAACCTGGCAGATGAAAAAAAGTCAGCAGCCCGTGAATATTGAGCCGGTTAATCTGTCAAATGGACTGGTCAAAATCACCAATTATCATAATTTTACCAACCTTGATGAACTGGACTTTAGCTGGCGCGTTTCTGAAGATGATAAAGAAATCGACCGTGGCTCACTGAATGTAGATATCCCCCCCAGAGAGCAGGATACTGTAAAAGTGTATATGAAAAGAATCAATCCAAAACCTGGACGACTTTACTGGCTGGATATTGACGTCACCTTGCCAAAAAAAACAATGTGGGCGCCAAAAAATCACACCGTGGCGTTCGAACAGTTTCAATTGCCTTTTTATCGTGAACGTGCCTCATCTGTACAGACTTTTTCCGGAGATTCGCTGTTTGTCAATCAATCTGCACATAAAGTCCGGGTCACTGGTCGTCATTTTATTTACACGTTTGATCGGGACCTCGGCACACTTTTTTCCATCCGCTTTGATAATAAAGAAATCATCGATAAAGGCCCGGTGCTGAGCGCTTTCCGGGCACCGATTCTGAATGAAGACGTTGCCTGGGGAGTGAAAGAATCGGATGAGTGGTACAGCATCGGCTTGGATCGTTTGGAACATACAACAATGGACTTTTCTGTAACGCAATTGCAAGCCGGGCACGTACAGGTTGCGGTTAACACTTTTACCTCCGCTGACGGATTTACAGCCGGATTCATGAATGATTATATTTACGATATCTTTTCGAGCGGAGATATCATTCTCGAACACACCGTCACTCCGGTTGGCAAATATGAAATTTCTTACCTGCCTAAAATCGGGCTGCAATGCCGGTTGTCAGTCCAGTTCGACCGCCTCACATGGTACGGCCGGGGGCCGTGGGAAACCTATCCGGACCGCAAAACCGGAAACCGCATGGGCGTGTTTACCTCGTCAATCGATGATCATTATGTGCCTTATCTCGTTCCTCAGGATTACGGCAACAGGACTGATGTGAAATGGGCTGCTTTTGAAAATAGTGAGGGAACCGGTCTGGCTGTTTTTGCCAGAGAATCGACGAACGTTAGTGTAACACCGTACTCGAATGTTGACCGGGCATTGTATGCTTTTCAACTTGAGGAAACCGGAGCACTAACTGTTAACTTTGACTACATCGTTTCCGGCGTTGGTGGCACACCGGTTAATGCCAGACCCGCTTACCGGACGTATCCGCAGCGCTATCGTTACGCGATAAGACTGACACCGTACAATGCCAATAAAACGGATCCGCTCACATTGAGCCGGACCAGATTTTAAAACATAAAAAACTATAGCGCTCGATCGAATAGGCAAGGTGAATTTTGGCTGCTTTTTTCTATCTTGCATTTCAACCACAAAATAAGCATATTTTGTAAAAACGGGGAATGGAAAAAATAAGGAGAAAAGGATGGCGAATCTGCAAACCCGTTATTTGAATTTGAATTTGAAAAATCCCATCATTATCGGCAGCAGCGGATTAACAAAAACCGCTGATAAAATCGCTGATTGCGAAGCGGCCGGTGCTGTGGTGCTTAAAAGTCTGTTTGAAGAAGTGCTGGCTCAGCAAGACTATGGCCTCTCTGAAAGCGCTTCCATGCACACCGAAGCCATTGATTACATTCGTTCCGAACTGGAAATGCAATACGAGCCGGAACATTATTGTGATTTGATTGTAGACGCCAAAAACCGGGTGGATATTCCGGTGATTGCCAGCATTAATTGCATGTCTGCCAAATGGTGGCCCAGTTTTGCCCGTAAAATCGAAACAGCCGGTGCAGATGCTTTAGAGTTGAATGTGTTCAAAACGGCAACAAATGTTGAGGAAAAGTCAGCCGATATGGAGCAGATGTATTCCGATATTTTATCCCGGGTTAAAAATGAAATTGATATTCCCGTTGCCCTTAAAATTGGCAGCTACTTTACCGCGCTCCCGCGGTTTGCTTATAAACTGGCCGAACAGGGTGTGGACGGACTGGTGTTGTTCAACCGGTTCACCGAAGCAGATATCGATATCGAAAAACTTGAAATTAAAACCACCTTTTCGTTCAGCACCTCCAACGAAATGTACCGCACGTTGCGTTGGATCGCTATTTTGTCCGGGCAAGTCGACTGCGACTTATCAGCCACCACGGGCGTCAAATCTGCCAAAGATGTGATCAAACTCATTCTTGCCGGTGCGTCTTCTGTGCAGATTGCTTCCCTGTTTTATCAAAAAGGTTTGTCCACCATTCCTGTTCTTATAACCGGATTGAAAAAATGGATGGATCAACATCGGTTTGAATCCATTGATGATTTTAAGGGCAATCTCAATTTTACCAATACGGTTTCGCCGGATTCTTATTTGCGCGTCCAGTTTATGGAAAAAATCAGGGGCGTGGAATAACAAATGTCCGGAATTCAAATAAAATCTTGACAAGCCGTCTGGAAAAGTGCGGCTCGTTTATTTCAGGCGGATATGATTATTTAAAAAAATCAGGAGTACATCCCTGTCAACGATCCATACGGGCACATGCAGTTGGAAATACGATTCCTGGAAAGGAATCATTTACTCTGATACGGCACACCATAATTACCTGCGTGAATATGCCACGCATTACAACATAGTGGAAATCGATCAATGGTTCTGGTCCCTTTTCCCACCTGACAAGGTTGCATTGCCAAAAGGTCAGACTGTTCGCGAATATGTCGAATCCGTTCCGGATAATTTTCTTTTCACAGTCAAAGTGCCAAACAGCATTACCTTAACTCATTTTTACCGGGGAAAAAAGTCCGATCCGCTGCAAGCCAATCCGCATTTTCTTTCAGTTGAATTGTTCTGGCAATTTCTTGACATTCTCGAGCCGATGCATTCGCGGCTCGTGCCGCTCATTTTTCAGTTCGAATATCTCAACAAACAAAAAATGTCCGGAAAACAGGAATTTTTAGATCGTTTGCTCAGATTTTTTGCCAAATGTCCAGATGAATTTTCTTACTCTATTGAAAGCCGAAATCCAAACTATCTGGATAAAAATTATGTCGAAACGCTGTATCAAAACAATCTCTCACATGTCTTTTTGCAAGGCTATTACATGCCTTCTATTTTTAAAGTTTATGAAAAAGTTGAAAAAGCAATTAAAAATCTCGCAGTCATTCGCTTGCACGGTCCGAACCGGCAGGGTATTGAAAAACAAACCGGTAAAAACTGGGACCGGATTGTGGCGTCCAAAGATAACGAACTCTCCTCCCTGGCGCAGTTGATTGCAAAGCTAAATGAAAAGGATGTCACTGTTTACGTGAATGTCAACAATCATTACGAAGGCTCGGCTCCGCTGACGATTTCGCGGATTGTCGAGAGACTGCGAATATAATTAGTAGCCCCCAGAGTAAAAAAAAAGGTATGACATGAAAAAGAAGAGAAATTCCACTAATGAAGATGAAGTGATTATCACTTGTTCTAAATGCGGGAAGAGACACAGGTATGAATCTTTGGAAGAGCTTGATTCTCTACCAATAGAAACTCCATGTAGTGGCTGCGGTTTTCTGTTTTTGCAATACAATTTAAAAAAGATGGATGCGATCAAATTGTTACTTGAAGCAAAGGATCCAAAAGCGATGGCTATGCTGAAATCTGGAAACTTTGATGAATTTAACGAATATCTCAAAAAAGTTTTTGAGCTATAGAGCGAGTCCACTGAAAAGCTAACGACACTATAAGCGTCCACGTATAGCGAGCAAAAACAATGCTTTGTGCATGCTGATCTTTATAACAGATTCAAAAGTGGTCATAGTCGTAGTTGTGTCTATGGTTTAAAATAAAGTTGAAATCAATGTGCTCACAACCGAACAAGTTCGACAATCATCAAAAGCCAATTCGGCAGATTGCATATTTTTTGTCTATTATCCAAAAAATTGCTTTTAGAAAACTTTATGATTAATCGTGCCTATATTCTTGATGATCTTAAAATACCACCTGATAACAGGCTTGAATCATTACATGGTGAGTGAGAAGGACAATATTACTTTTTCATTAAACACTAGAAATGGCAAACAACCATATACTCCACGATACGCTGATGCACCCCAGATTTCCCGTCGAAAAATGAAATCCTAAAACCAAATTCCGGGACCATTGTTCTTGGCGCGCGTCCGTGAGCATCAGTATTATGTGGTATAAATATCAGTGTAGCAAATTCGACCATAAAGGAATCTGATTAGTGAAAAACGTGCTGGAACAATATCTACGAAATCTTACAGAAACTTCAAAACGTGGCGACGCTCGTGAAGAAAGTTATTACAAGCATCTCGACGATTTGATCAAGCAGTATGCAGAACTGGAAAACGTCAAAAATATTGACATCACCATCCTTCCCAAAAAGACCAAAGCGGGAAATCCTGACTTTCGCATCTGGGACGGTAGAAATCATATTGCCGGCTATATAGAAGCGAAAGATCCATCCGTCACCAATCTGGATTACATCGAAGGAACGGAACAATTAGAACGATATTTATCCACTTTTCCAAATGTTATCCTGACTAATTTCTACGAATTTCGGCTTTACAGAGATGGACAGCGCACTGCCCAGGTTATGATCGGGCGCCCGGTCATTGCAAAAAAACTACAAACTATACCACCGGTGGAAAATGTCGAACAATTCAAAGACCTCTTTGATTTATTCTTTTCCTTTTCTCTACCCAAAGTTCAAACCGCTCGTACGCTGGCAATTGAATTAGCCAAACGTACCCGATTCCTTCGCGATGAAATTATATCTGTGGAAATTGAAAATAACGGCAGCAAAGGTCATAAACAAATTATCGGATTTTATAAAGCTTTTAAAAAATATCTGATAGGGACATTAACGGAAAAACAATTCGCCGATCTTTACGCTCAAACCATTACGTACGGTCTGTTTGCCGCCAAAACCCGAGCGAACGGCGAGTTTAACCGTAAACTGGCTTTTGATTACATCCCCCATACCATCGGTTTTTTGCGCGACGTATTCCGCTTTATTTCGCTCGAAGAACCGCCCAAATCCCTGCAAATTATTGTGGATGACATCGCCGAAATTCTCAACGTGGCCGACGCCAATAAAATTCTGCATGAATATCACCGCACCGGAAAAGGCAGAGATCCGATCATCCATTTTTATGAAACGTTTCTGGCAACTTACGATCCGGAAATCCGTGAACGGCGCGGCGTTTATTACACACCGGAAGCCGTGGTCGGATATATTGTCCGTTCCATCCATTCCATTTTAAAGTCGCATTTTAGTCTGGCGGATGGGCTGGCCAGTGAAGACGTAAAACTACTCGACCCGGCCGGCGGAACGCTAACCTTCCCGGCGGAAGCCATTCGGCTGGCAGCAGATGAATTTAAAGAAAAATACGGCACCGGCGGTTTGCATCGCTGGATTAAAAAACACATTCTGGCAAATTTTCATTCGTTTGAACTGATGATGG
>CAZSMC010000038.1:0-41619 GCA_964607755.1 uncultured Cytophagia bacterium
GTAAGAGTAACATTTTGGTACTATTTAAATTCTAATTCATAAATTTTGAGCTCTACAATCAAAAAAAATATACCACACAATAAAGGGATACTTTATGAATCGTCGAACTTTTTTAAAACGAGCCGGACAGGCCGCTGGTGTGGCATTCGCTTCATCGGTTCTTTCAATTCGTTGCTCGCTACAGCAAAAGCCAAATATCATATTTATTTTGGCAGATGATCTGGGATACGGTGACTTGAGTTGCTACGGTCAGAGCCGTTTCCAAACGCCCAATATTGATCGCATGGCAGCAGAGGGCATGAAATTTACTGACCACTATGCCGGCTCTACAGTGTGCGCGCCATCCAGAGCCAGCCTGATGACCGGCTTTCATACCGGACATTGTTACGTGCGCGGAAATTACGAAACCGGTCCGTTCGGATTCGGGGCGTGCCTGGAACTTCGTCCTGAAGACGTGACCGTGCAGGAACTGCTCAAACAACAGGGCTATGTCACCGGAATGTACGGCAAATGGGGACTTGGTGTCATGACCACAACCGGCCAACCCGACAAACAGGGCGTGGATGAATGGTTCGGCTATCTGAATCAGGCGCACGCACATTTTTACTACCCGGAATATTTGTGGAAAAATGGCCAACGCGTGGAACTGCCCGGCAACAAAGATGGCAAGGAATCGCAATACACTCATGATCTCATCGTCGATGAGGCTTTGAATTTTATCAAACGCCACAAAGGCGAGACGTTTTTTCTGTACATGCCAGTTACGATTCCTCACGCTGAAATGAAAGTGCCGCAGGAATCGATGGAATCGTTCATCGGCAAATGGAGAGAAACGCCTTACAACGTTGACGGTTCACAACATTACGGCACCCAGATGCATCCTAAAGCCGCGTTTGCCGGCATGGTGTCGCGCCTGGACCGGGATGTCGGCCGTGTATTTGATACGCTGAAAGACCTCGGCATTGACGAGAATACGCTGGTCATTTTCACCAGTGACAATGGACCGCACCGCGAAGGTGGCCATGATCCGCAGTTTTTCAACAGCAACGGTCCGTTGCGCGGCGGCAAGCGAGATTTGTACGAAGGCGGCATTCGCGTACCCATGATTGTCCGCTGGCCCAGCCGCATCAAAGCCGGCAGTGTGACGAACCATATCTCTGCATTTTGGGATTTCCTGCCAACAACGTGTGAACTAGCCGGTATGCTTGTTCCGGAAAAAATGGACGGTATTTCTTGCGTGCCCACTCTTTTGGGCAATGACGATCAACAAAAAACCCATGATTATTTATACTGGGAATTTCACGAAAATCCAACAACGGACCAGGCAGTTCGCATGGGGCCATGGAAAGCTGTGCGTCATTATCCCAGCGGGCCAATCGAATTATATAATTTGCAATCTGATATTGGTGAGCACAACGATATTGCAGATGAGCACCCTGACATTGCAGGAAAAATGAAAAATATCCTCGAGTCAGCCCGCACATCGCATAAGATCTGGAATCTGAAAGATAAATAGAATAAAAATGCCTCAAAGAACAATCCGTTCTTTGAGGCATGTGAGCGGGAGACGAGATTCGAACTCGCGACCCCAACCTTGGCAAGGTTGTGTTCTACCACTGAACTACTCCCGCTGTTTCTATGAAATATTACGAATTTCGGGCTAAAAAAACAATAACTATTTTTCACTCACCTCCATTTTCCTCCCATAATCCAGCCGCGTATCCGTCGTCAACACCGGGAATTGTGGCACAACTACTGAATAAGGTTGATCGTTGTACATGGCAAACATATCAATACGCGTCAGCTCGATATCCTCAAATAGGTCGGTATTTATCTCGATGACATCTGCATACTTTTGCTGCAGAGAATCGACCACCGGATTGAGATGGTTCTCAAGAATGGAAAGATACTCTTTTGCAAAATCACCTTCTATCCCCATCGAATTCAATAACTCCGAACGGTGATACGAGGCAAGATAGGCATCTCGCCACATTTCACGCTGCAGTTTCACGGCAGGATGGTCGTCCAGTCCTTCCTCATAGGCATCCTGTGTGATATATTTATCCTTGATCAAATCGACGATCGCCAATTTAAGCTGTTCGCCAAATTTATTTTGCGGAAAGTTTTTTTGGCGAAACTGCAACGGATGCAACATTAACTCACGATCCAGATCTCGGATCGTCCATATTTGTCCGTCAATAGTCAATAAAGGCTGGTCTTCCATTTCTCCCAGCTTGATACTCAGGCTGTCAGCAAACGACGGTTCCGGTTCCTTGCCGAACATGCCTTTGCTGATTTCTTTTTCTTTTTCTGATTGTTTCGGAAAATATACAGGTCCCAGTGTATTGACCAGAGCGATGAACGTGTCCTGGTTGAACTTTACCTCTTTGCCTTTCATCAAATTCCGTACATAATTTTCATAATTTTTGACAGCATATTTATAGGTGAGATATTGCCGCACATCTTCCGAACGATTTTGCAAATCCTGAGACGCGACAGCGACCTTTTCTGTCCAGCCTTTTACGTACATCCACACGTGCTGGCCGCCCGCCATCAGCGGGCCAATGGTCTGGCCCTTGCTCACCTCGTTTTCGTACAGGGCTTGCATAACCTCGGGGATTTCGTCCGGATCGAATGTGATTTTTCGCGATGGCAATTCCAGCGAATCATTGCGCGTAACGCTTCGAATTGCATCCGGCAAAGATTTACCATTGCCATGCACCTCTTGTTCAATGGTTTGGTTAAACGGCTCGTTCTCGATGGTGACAAATTCAATGTCGTATTCGCGCCCGGCTTTGTCATAAACTTTTGCCACCTCTTTGTCCTCAAGCTCAACAGGATCGTACATATGACGCTGAAAAAACACCTGCCGCATGGCCTGTTCTTTTCGCCCCTGAATAAAGTGCTGAAATTTTTGGTTCTGCGCTAACTGGCTGGAAACGCCTTCCATGGCAAATAATTTTTCAGCGATAAGAGAATTAAGCACAATTTTTTTGTGGACGTAATTATCGTTTTTGCAATACGGTGGCCGGATGGTGTATTCTGCGCGCTGAATAAAATCATTTTTGGTGATAATCCGGTCCCCAATCCGCGCCAAAACGTGCGATTCCGGAATCCTGGCTGGTTCTTTTTTAGCACAATTTAAAAGTAAACTGAAAAGTAAAGTACAAAAAATAAAAGTCTTCATAACTCGGATCCTTTTCTTCTATAACGAAGCCAATATGCCGCCATCAACGTAAATAATCTGGCCATTGACAAAATCTGATGCTGATGAGCTGAGAAATTGAACTGCGCCTAACAACTCTTCAGGTTTGCCCCAGCGACCGGCCGGAGTACGTTTTTTCAGCCAATCATCGAATTCAGGATCATCGGCCAGTTTTTGTGTCATCTCTGTTAAAAAATAACCGGGACCGATGCCGTTTACCTGAATGTTATGTTTTGCCCAATCCACAGCCATGGCTTTGGTCAACATCTTCAATCCGCCCTTGGCTGCGGTATAGGGCCCGACAGTTGGCCGGCCAAGCTCGCTCATTAATGAACAAATATTAATGATTTTCCCTGCCCCGCGCTCGATCATGCCGGGGACAACATGCTTTGCCATCAAGTAGGCGCCGTTCAGATGGACGTCCAAAACCTGCTGCCACTCGTCACTTTTTATTTCGTGCAGCGGCCCACGGATCATCACACCGGCATTGTTGATGAGCACATCAATCTGCCCGATATCGCTCTTGATCCGCGTCATGGCATCCTGGATTTCGCTTTCTTTTGTGACATTGAAACCATAACCATACGCACGGAGACCTTCTTTTTGCAAGGCTGTAACGGCTTTTTGCAGCTTTTCCTTGCTGCGTCCGTTGAGGATAACCTGCGCTCCCTCCTGTCCCAGACCGTGGGCAAATTTTAGCCCCAATCCACCGCTAGAGCCGGTTATTAACATTGTTTTTTGAGATACATCAAACCGATTTGTTTTCATGTTTTTCTGGTCGCTTTAAAAAATCAAAATTTAATTCTTGCAAGATATAAATTCAATGAAGAAATAGTTTTTCAAACTCGACTGTAAGAAAACTTTATCTTTTAGAAATGCAAACAGTTTCTAAAAAGTGATTCAAATCGTTTAATCATAAATATAAAACAGCAATTACTGGTGATTCGGATTCGGCATCGGGAACCTAGCCTCAACTTCATTCAACCACGCTTCCAGCTTGCCCTTTAATTCTTTGGCTCTCTCGGGATAAAGTTCAACCACATTGTAATGTTCACCGATATCTTTTCTCAAATTGTACAACTCGTACGAATCATCTTCGTAGAAATGAATGAGTTTCCAGTCACCGCTGCGTACCGCAGAATTCGGTGTACCGCCTTGGTTGCCGTAATGCGGATAATGCCAGTAAATTGCATCCCGGTCCAGAGAACCTCTCTCCTTTAACAAGGGTACAAGGCTCAGCCCGTCCATGTGCTGCTCGGGCCGCAAGGGCAATCCGGCCATTTCTAATATCGTAGGATAAAAATCCGTACTGATCACCGGTTCGGCATTGACACTGCCGGGGCGGGTATGTCCCGGCCATTTTATGATCATCGGGTCGCGAAGTCCGCCTTCATAAATCCAGCCCTTGCCGCCACGTAACGGCACATTGGCTGTGGGTGAACCCTCTGACGTGGACAAGCCGCCGTTATCGGACATGAACAAGATTATGGTGTTCGAATCCAAACCGTTTTCTTGTAGTGCATCCAGCACCTCGCCGACAGCCAGGTCCATAGCTTCAACCATACCACCATAGACAGCGTGATCCTGAACCTGTCGAGCCTCTCTGTCGACTTCGGGAATAAATCTCGGGCCAGCGTATTCGGTATTTTCGGCTTTGGTTTGATATTTTTCCTTTAAATCATCGCGAGCCTGCAAGGGAATATGCACAGAATAAAAAGAAAGATAAAGCAAAAACGGTTTGTCTTTATCACGATACTCGATAAAATTCACAGATTCTTCTGCCAGGCGCGCCGGCAGGTGTTCGCCTTTGGGGCCATCTTTTAGTTTGGGATTGTTGTAAGGCGAAAAATAACCACCCGGCGGCGAACCGCGATGATGCCCGCCCTTGTTGAAATCGAATCCCTGATCTCCCGGCAAGTATCCTTCTCCGCCCAAATGCCATTTGCCGGCATAGAAGGTTTGGTATCCGGCTTCTTTGAGCGCTTCAGCAATGGTCACATTATCCAAAGGCAGATGTTCGTTGTAACTGGCCGGAAGCAGCGGTTTATTGCGCGTCCAGTGATTTTGAACGTCGTCCGGCTGGGGGGCGCCAAACCAATCCGTGGTATTCATGCGCGCCGGATATTTGCCGGCCATAATGCTGGCGCGCGTCGGACTGCACACCTGGCAGGCTGCGTACGCATTGGAAAAGCGCATGCCTTCTGCGGCCAGCCGGTCGACGTTCGGTGTTTCATAAAACGAACTCCCAAAACAGCCCAGGTCCTTCCAGCCCAAATCGTCGATCAGAAAAAACACAAAATTTGGTTTTGATGCTCCGGCACAAGACAATCCGGGAAAAGCAGCCAGCGAGCTAACGGCGCCTAGTCCTTTGAGAAACGTACGGCGATTGATGTGATTCATGATGATCCCTCTTTTATTTGTCAACACTTTTTTAGTATCTGCAATAAAAGACAAAACGGTTTTTGGGCAAGAGGATTATTTGTATCATTATTTTGAGATGTTTAATGCAAAAGTAAAATAGATGTTTTCTGGGGAGAAAATCAAGGGTTATTTTATTATTTGGGACAATCGAGGTAAATCGACACATTTTAATACAAAGGCTTTGACTTTAATTTTATCTGTTTAGAATAATACCAACAAGCAAAAACCCTATTACTAAAAGCAATCCAATTATTACATAAAAAATTTGATTTACTTTATTGGAGATATGAGAATGTTGATCAGATAGAACTTGGTTCATATTTTCTGATTTTCTATCTAGTGTCATGTCATACTTGTAGTGTCGGATAAAGCCGCTTGAGCTTTGTCCGAGAATCTTTTGTTGTAAATTGCCAGTTGATTTTTTGCATTCATATGATTGCGGTGATTTTCCCAAGCCTGGCATTCTCGGATCACTGTTGACATGTTATCGATTCTCCTGTTTAAGCATTGGCCATTTAAAAAATTTAATTCGATTTCAGCCATATTTAACCAGCTGCCATGCTTTGGAGTAAAAATAAAAAAACGGCGCCTGAAAAAGCACGCCATTTTCCCTGGGTAAAGAAGGTTCTCTTTATTCCGCTACAACTTTAAATTCTACATTGGTGCTGGCAAATGCGCTAAAAATCCCCAGGCCGTTTTCAATGTTTGTTAAAGGCTCGTTTAAATCACGGGAATCCTGGTTACGGGATTGGTACAGATCGGCATATTCTTGGTTAACCCGGTAAACCTTGGCCACATGTGCACCATAGTATTGAATGCTGAACATTTGCAGCTCGAACTGGCTGGTGCTACTGGGTGGAAATGTCATTCGGCGGCCAATTCGATCACCATCAAAACCGCTAAACAGTTCAATCTCTTCAGGATTTTCTTCAGTACTTTCAACGACAACATAGAACAAAGAACTTGCATCTTCTTCCCAGGTAATTTCAATAAATCGGGTCGAATCATTTTCACCAAACCGTGGAAAAAAGCTGGTTGAGATGAACATTTCGTCGTTTGAAATTTCTACAGCTTCCGGTGGATGGGGAACCGTTGTTGTGCCGGTTGTTACTTCACCATTATAATCAACCTGGATCGTAAAAACATCGCCGGAATTAACTGTTAAATCATCGCCAGGATAGTGGTAATACCCACTATCGCCTGCGCTTAAAACAAGATCGTAAACAACGCCGTCTCGTACAAAACTAACCTGAGCATTGTTTACAGGAGGGGCTGAGGTCGCTTCGCTGCCTAATGGTAAGGAGGTTGTTATTTGAATATCGTTTACCGGTTCATTCGCATATATATAACCACGAACAACAATCAAGGCATTTTCCGGCTCAAGGGGAGAATCCTCTGTACACCCCACAATTATTAAAAGCATGGCAAAAAGTAATAGTATCGCTCGTTTCATTTCTGGCCTCTATTTTAAATTCATTTGAATATATATTGTGGGTGTAAATCCCAACATCGTAACATCGGTAATGGTAACCGGCACCGTATCGAGATTATAGTCCCTGTACCAGATGTTTTTATGATTATAGACGTTAAAAATACTGACACCAATCTCCGTTGCCCATGAATCCGATTCCCATCTTCGGGATCCGCTTATGTCCATGCGGTGATAATCAGGCAATCTGTTTGCATTTTTATCGCTTACATGGATATAGCTTTGCGATGTTCCATCCAGCAGGGGAATATAATACTGGCTTTCCGGCGAGGTGTAAGGATTACCCGATGCAAATACCCATGTGGCGGCCAATGTCCAAACACCCCATTGGTATTTTGCCACAACGTTTACTTCGTGGCGCCGGTCATGATTTGCCGGGAAAATTTCGCCATTATTAAGTGCGGGAAAATCATAATCAATTTTGCCAAGCGTATATCCCACCCACCCGGTAAGAGCACCACGTTTTTTCTGCAACAGTAATTCCACACCTTTTGCATTGCCGGTTCCGATAAAAAAGTTATCTACTGGAGCAAAACCTCGTCCTCGTCCGCCGCTGCCGCCAACGGCAATATATCGTCGTGAAAACTCGATCAGGTCTTTAAGGTCTTTTTGATATGCTTCAACAGAAACCACAAAACCGGAATTTTCATAGTTCAAACCAATAATTCTGTGTTCGGCGAAACTTGGGGCAAAATCCTCATCCGCCAGCAGCCAAAAGTCTCGGGCACCTTGGGTCACGTCTTCGTTGGAGATTCGATTGACAAACTGATAATACTGCCCCCAGGCCGCTTTGAAATCGATGTTATAAGCAAGCGGCGAAGAGAATGAAGCTCTCGGTTCATAATAAATATCGTTGGTTTTATTATAGTGGGAACTACGCAAACCTACAGTGAGTTTAGCCGCTTTAATTTTCCATTCATCCTGCAAATACAATGTTTTTAGGACCGATTCGATGTGTCTGGAGAAAATTTCAATCGTATCGTTTCGCATGGATGTATAATCATTTTTAAAATTGGAGAATTGAAATCCAAAACCAAATCTGTGGGAAGCTGTTGCCTGCCAGTCGAAATCAATTTTGTAGGTTTGGTCTTTCACATCATTATCTTCTTTGGAAGCATTACTAAAACCACTTCGAAAATTGGTACTATCACTCGGAACCGGTGATGCTACGCCGGATACGGTAGAGCTTCTATCATATTCGCTAAAATAGTGCGAGTTGGCAGCCAAAATATCTAGGTGCAAACGGTCGAACCATTGACGGGACCATTTGCCGCTGAATCCGAGATTCCCCCAGCGGGTAAAATCATTTGTTTGAACTGATGCCTCATTCCCTGTATCCCTGAATCGCAGCCCCATACCGGACATATCCTGTGATTTATCCAGATCGTCTTTTCCATTGTAAAAACTGAATGTGAGCACATCTTTGGATGTTGGATTAAGGGTTAGTTTACTGTTCAAATCATAAAAGTAAAAACTGGGTTTAAACTCTGCCTGCTGCGTGCCTCCAGATCTACCGCCACCAAGCCCCATTACCGGACCACCGGTGGCGCCGCCTTCTTCGCCGGTCATCAATTCGTAAATGCTGTTGTAAAGTGGACTTTGGATAAAATCGGTATAGGAGCGGCGGCCGGCAATGAGAAAAGTTCCCCAATCGCTCAACGGCATTTCAAAATGAGACTTTGCGCTAAGCAGGTTTATAGCATACCCGAATTGTGTTCTGTTTTGATCCCCGGTTTTTCCTGTGAGGTTTACAACACTGGAAAGCCGCCCACCGTATTCAGCGCCAAATCCGCCCTTTAGCAGTTGAATGTCCTTGATTGCATCGGCATTAAATGCGCTGAAAAAACCGAAAAAATGATCCACGTGGTAAATGGTCATACCGTCAAACAAAATGAGGTTCTGGTCCGGTGTACCACCACGTACGTATAACCCGGACGAGCCGTCACTTACACCGCTTACACCCGGTAAAAGCTGCATGGTTCTAAACACGTCCACTTCGCCAATATTAGGAAGCCTGGAAACCTGATACGGCGAAAGAGTGATTTGGCTGATTTCATCTGTGGCCTGCATCATATCTCCCTGGGCTGTCACCGTAACTTCGTCAAGCTCTATAATCGTTGGATTCAATCTTATCTGCATTAAATCATTGTTAATTTTATTCTCAAATTCAATTCTTAACGATTTATAACCAATATATCGTACAATTAATGCGATATAACCAACAGGTTCATTAACAATGATAAAATAGCCGTCCGTATTTGTTGTCGTCCCTCGTGTTGTCCCCTCTACAAGGATATTGGCGTATGGGAGAGCTTCACCTGTTTTGGCATCCTTTACGTAGCCTTTTATGTCGGCCTTTTGCTGGCTGATTCCCAAAGATGCCATTGCAAAACAGAGAAGTAAGGAGAGTATAATAGTAGAAAATTTCATTCCTTTTTTCCTTATATTATATTATCTTGTAGCTATTCGTTTTCCTTAGATAATTTGATTTTCAACCAGATTTTTTCGCCATCCATGTTTGGTCTTTTCATTGGGGACATGCTGCCGCCACCACGGCCTCCCATTCCACCTCGACCGCCCAGGCCACCACGGCCTCCGCCCATGGAACTGCGCTGCTTGCCCATTTCGGTGCGCACGTTTTCATCTATTCCTCCAATTTCCAGACCAATGTCCGCAATTGTATCATCATCGATTCTGGGAACAAATGGAAGGCCATCAAAATCCATTAGAGGAATTTTAAATTCGTAACAGTAAATACCGTATTGTACCGTCGAAGACGCCTGTAGTGTTTCTTGTTCGTTTTCGCCAAACGATTTTTTATAATCATTGGTTTGCATAATAATTCGACCAATTTCCAAAGCTCTCTGTGGACCGTCAAATTCAGGCATTCTATTTCCAGGCCTGTTTGGTCGCTGTTCGCCATCACGATCTTGTGCCATTAATGAACGCATACTGTCAGCCAAAGCAAAACTTCCCCTATAGGAAATGCCACGTTTGCGCTTTTTGTCAAACCAGATTTTAAATCCACCCCGAAATGCTTTTTGTGCCAAGTCGCTATTTGTTGTCTGGAACAGGAGGTAGAGGTTGTCCGAATCGTTCAACACTCTCATGGACGCATTTTTTTCCTGAATTGTTTGCGCTGGTGTTTCTTGCCAATCAGCAGAGTCGCCATCGATTACTAGTGTATTTTCGAGAAAGTTGCTGCTGATTGGATTTTTTCCACAGGATACTAAAAGTAATGCAAGAAAGAAAAGTTTTTTCATTTTTCTTGTTTTCATTATCTGTTCCGCCGGTTAAAGTAAGTCAAGTTTGTTATAATTCGTTAAAAGATGAAAACACAAGCTAATAACCTGTCACCCGAAAAAGCTGAAAAGTTATCGATGTGATTCCCGGTTTGATGTTCATTTTATTTTGATTCATATTTTCCCTCACTTTTTTATAATGACTCGCAGAGAGATCATGTCTTTCAAGCACATCGATGAAAGTCATCACTTGTGTACATTGGATTGTGAGTTATCTTTTGCAAAAGAGATTATTCTAAAGAAAAGAGAGTTGTAATTAGAACATGTTTATTGTCTTATCTTATCGATTTGGCTGTCATCTATTTTTTCTTTGCCCTCCCTTTTTTTTCTGACTATTAGATTAGACACTCCGATATTTCGATTCATTCCAAATCAAATTAAAAAAATAAGGAATAAGATAAAAAAAACGGCGAAAAGGGAATTCACTTTCCGCCGTTTAATCCTGATACTAGCCGTAAATTTCTGATAGTTTATTTCTGCCAGAGTATTGATTACCTATTTAAAAGTGGCAAACCTGATATAAGCAATCTCTTCGACCGGATATACAGATATGACGGATGAAGAACTCATCGCCGACGTGCAGTTTGATAAACGTTATGAATATGCCTTTGAACTGCCCTATAACCAATTAAAAGTTTGCCAGAAAACTCTGCATAATTTTCGATTTTTACTTCAATCCCATAAATTGGCCCGCAGCATTTTTGACCGCGCCACAGCCTACATTGCAAAGATCTTCAACATCGATACAAGCGCTCAACGACTGGATTCAACGCACATCGTTTCCAATATGGCCCGCTTATCCAGGCTGGGGCTGTTCGTTCGCGTAATCGAGAATTTTCTCCACAAATTAAAAAAGCTTGACGCTAAAGCTTATGAAAAGCTGCCTTCCCGTTTTACCGAACGGTATGGAAAACGCCGCGGTTACTTTGCCGATGTGCGCAGTAAAAAGACAAAACATCGTTTGGGCGAGGCGGACAATGACATGTA
This sequence comes from uncultured Cytophagia bacterium, assembly GCA_964607755.1. Taxonomy (GTDB): domain Bacteria; phylum Zhuqueibacterota; class Zhuqueibacteria; order Residuimicrobiales; family Krinioviventaceae; genus CAZSMC01. The sequence goes on from CAZSMC010000038.1 coordinate 11,405, forward strand.
TTACCTGATATATCAGTTTTCTGATCATGAGAAAATGACGTCCCTAAAAGTAACCGGGCTGCTCAAGCGTGTATTTAATGAACATTGCACCATAGCCAAAACAGAAGACGCATCAGCGGTCTCGATTGAGGTTGTTGAGGATACCATGTCCGATTCGACGTCATCATCAGAAGCTGAGAAAGAGCAGCCTGCTCAGCAGGCCATTGCGGCCAATCAGGTAAGCATCAAAGAACCAGGCGAAATGCCTTCCAGAACTTTGCAAAATCCCTCTGATGAGGATGTTACCTGCGGTTATAAAGGAGCCGGCTACGAAGCGACTTTTGCTGAGACCTGCAATAAAAAGAATCCCTTCCAAATCATCACAAATGTCCAAACCGATCCATCGGATGTGAGCGATCAACACAAGACGGTTAAGGCGGTGGACGAGCTGGACGCCAACCGAATAAAACCTAAAGTCATGTATGGAGATGGAGGTTTTACGAGCGGCGAAAACATTGTCGAATGCGCTGAGAGAGGCGTTGATCTTCAGGGTAATCTGGTTGGCGTTGACAAGGATCCGGAAAAGCTTAAATTAGCCGATTTTGTGTTTGAAGCGGACGCCATCACAGTAAAAGAATGTCCTGCAGGGCAGGCGCCTGATGCACAAAAATCAGAAAATGCCCGGAAACCAAAGGCTTCATCGAAGCAATCATATTTGGTTAGCTTTAACCTGGACACATGCAAAAGTTGTTCATTGGTAGACAAGTGTTTGGTCAAACTTCAAAAGAAGGCCGTCGTCAGATTTTCCAAAGCGCAATTGGCTTCATCGCTAAGACGGCGAGACCAGGAAACAAAAGTTTTCAAAGAACGCAAAAATATTCGGGCTGGCATTGAGGCGACCAATTCTGAGATGAAGAGGTCGCAAGGCCTTGGGAGATTGCGAGTTCGCGGCCAGCCTCGCGTCGATCAGACAGTCATTTTCAAAGCCATTGCATGCAATTTCAAGCGGATGATAAAGTACGTCCAATCGGCAGAGAAAACCGCTCTAAAAGCTGAAATCGGGGTTCATCCGGCAGTAAATCTGGCAAAATGTTAGTATCTTACAAGTTAACTTTTGACCACATTTGGCAAAAGATTTAAAACCTTTTTTGGTTCCGGTTTATCCGGGTTGGGGAATATACATGAAAATAGTCTTTGCTAAAGAAAAATTGCCGGCTTTTGGGAAATAATTGAGTTGAAAATGAATTCATGGCAAAAAACGACCCAAGTTAATGGCCTTGAGCGTTTAAATAGGCTACTTTTTACGAGAAAATCATGGATATGACATTTTTTTTTTGCTGCAACAGTCATTTTGGTATCCTAAATTATATTTTTTTTAATTTATACTTTTTATGGGGAGAAAATCAAGGGGGTATTTTATTATTTCTGGACTATTTCAGCAAAGGCACACCAGTGCAGCCTCCAGTTTCAGGACATTGAATTGTCTTTTTGTCACGAGGCTTTGCTGCCTTGGGACGCACTTTTTTTCATAAGAAATGAAAATGATTCGTGTACCGTTTGTATCCTTTTCCACATCAATGGATAGGTTTCAGTTTCGATATAAATGATTTCTTTTCTACACCTTTAAACCCGGGTATTTGCAATCCAGATTGTAATGCCAGAACCACAATTTCTTCAATGAGATCCATTTTGCACATTCGTCTGAAACACACTCACATCCCGGTCTCTCTCATATCTGCAAAATCCCTTCCTCATCCGTCCTCACCTTGTAGGCCTGTTGCACTGGCGATACCACAATCATGCCGTCGCCTTTATAGCCAGTGCGACCGCTTTGACGGATGATAGAGATGAGGGTATCCACATGTTCATCCGCAGCCAGGATTTCCAGCTTGACGACCTTGTAGGCATCGACAAAGGGATAATCCGGGCTAATGTGTTTCTGTTCCCGGTCAGAATATTGTCCGGTGCCCTGGCATTGGGCAAAGGTCATGCTGTGAAATCCAGCCTGATCCAGGGCTTTGAACACGTCTTTGGTTTTTTCGTGGCGTATATAGGCTTTAATAAGTTTCATAACATTCCCGTGTTTTTATTCAATCGTTTCCCGCGTCTCGCCGCATTTCAGCATGGACTCGCCGAAATAAGGATTGCGGATCTCTTTGACGCTGCTCAGCCAGTAAGCGCCGGCGTCTTTGTTGGCCATGGGACAGTACTGGTAATAGACGGTCACATTGGACAGTCCAAAGGTTTTGACTGTGCTGTAAAACATCTGGTTGAAATCAGCGAATTCCAGACGCTGTTTTTTCAGATCATCGGATTTTGCGATTGCCGTAATGCTCTTTTTCAGTTGAGTTAGTTGATCCATCCATGACATGTGCGCGTCGCCCTTTAAAAGGCTCATATCCACTTTTTCCAGCGCAGTGCGGACCTGTTCCGCATGCTGGCTCACCTGTCCCGCATCCGATGCCACAAAGGCGTCCTTCATCTTTAGATAATCGTTGTAAACGCCGGTGAGCTGCTGCTTGAACTCAGCCGGAACGGATTGGTCCTGTGCTGGCGTCTCTGTTTTCACCTGCCTGTCTCCGGCCTGCAGGTCCATGTCACCGTGATCGTGTCCTGTTGACACTTTGCCACCGGCAGGATTCATCATGCTCGGTTTGCCTTCCAGTTGGGCAGCGGCATCGATCTTGAACACGCCGTGCACAGCAATCTCCTCGCCGGGCTGCAGTCCGTCCGCCACCACGTAAAAGTCGCCAGCTTCTGGTCCCAGGGTGATCTCCCGGTTTCGGAATGTGGGTGATTCAGGATTCACCTTGACGTATACTACAGCCCGCTTGCCGGTCCAAAGGATCGCGGTCCTGGGGATCAGCAGGTGGTTCGACGCTTCGGCAATATTAGAATGCAGCACGCCCTGGGCGAACATTTCCGGTTTCAGATCACGCTGTTCATTAGAAACTTCGACACGCACTTTGGCAGTGCGGGTGCGCGGATCGATCACTGGATCTACAAAAGTCACATCTGCCTTAAAAGTTTGACCAGGACGTGACTGGATGGTGAATTCCACCGGATCGCCGACCCGTATCCAGGGCAGGTCGCTTTCATAGGCGTCGAACAGCACCCAAACACGGCTTAGATCAGTGACCTTGAACAGAGCCGATCCTTCACTGACATAATCGCCCAGAGCCACATGCCGTTTCATCACTGTTCCGGAGATGGGCGACAGCACGTCGAAATACAGTTTAGGTTCGCCTTGCTGTTCAATGTCCGCGATCTGCTCCTGGCTCAGATCCCAGAGTTTCAGTTTAGCCCGTGCCGCTTTGTAGAGCGAGGGCCGGCTTTCTTTGAGCGCCCTGGCCTCAATCAGTTCCTGCTGGGCGGCAATGAGTCCAGGGGAATAAATAGTAGCCAGTTTTTCGCCCTTTGTGACGGTTTGGCCGGTAAAATTGACAAACAGTTTTTCAATGCGTCCGCCGAAGCGGGCGGTGAGTTCCGCGATATTGCGTTCATCTGCCGCCACTTTGCCCTGCAAGAACACTGTCTTTTTCGGCGTGCCGCGAGTGACGGTCATAGTCTGGATATCCGCCAATTTGGCCGCAGATTCGGTCATGGCAATGGCATCCGGGTGCACATCGACGGATTCGGTTGAGGACAGCGGGATCAGGTCCATGCCACAGATGGGGCATTGTCCCGGTTCGTCCTGCCGGATCTGCGGATGCATGGAGCAGGTCCAGATAGTTTCTTTGTCCTGCCCGTGGATATGCCTGTCGTGTTCTGGCGCTGCCGGCGGTTCTGGCGCCGGGGAGCGGAACAACAGCCATCCCAATAGTAAACCAGCGATCAACGCGCCGATAGTCCATTTGTTTTCCTGCAATCTTTGTTTAATAGTGCTCATAATCAATATCCTGTTAAATAGGTGATAAATGAAATTGCTGCCTGTTTATCGGCACGGGCGCGTTCGAGTTCGAGCCCGTATTTTAATGCCTTGCGCTCCATGCGCAAGACCTCTTCAAAGCCGGTGCTACCGGTGCTGTATTCAGTTTCCAACAGATTCAACGACTGCCTCGCCAGCCGCAACTGGTTGGTGTACAAGTCGATGCGACGGTCCGCGTCCTGATAGTCGGTCCAGGCGCGTTCCAGCATGGATTCCAGCTCGTTTTCCGCGTCTGTCTGTTCTTCCGCTCTGGCGGTCTGGTGGTAGGTGACCTCATCCAGCATCGCCTTGTATTTATTGCGGTACAGAGGCAGCCGGATGCCGAGTTTGGGAAAGACAAACGCATCGGTGCCGGGCATATTGTTGTCACCCTCCCCGATGAACGTATAATCCAGTCCCAGGGTAAATCCGGGCATGCCGGCTTTTTGTGCCGCAGTTTTGCGGCTGGCCAGGGCGTCCTGCTGCAACCTCAGACGCTTGAGCCGGTGATTGTTGATCCGGATAGAATCCTCGATCTCGGCTTTGTTCATCATAAGATCCGTGGTCCACAGTGTATCCGGGGTATGCACTTGGTTTGAATCCTCTGTGTTCAACAAATTGTTAAACGCGGTTTTCAGAGTCGTGTGTTTGTCCTGCAGCAGCGCCAACCGGTTCTTTAAATCGCCTATTTCCATTTCGATGCGGTATTCGTCTACTGCTGAGGCGGACCCGGCGGAGACTTTTGCGTGCGCGAGTTTCTGAAAGCTGTCCAGCAGCTTCAGGTTGTCCTGTATGATGGCGGCAGTCCGGCGGTTGACATACAGATCGTAATAGTTTAATCGTACCTCGTGAAACAGTCTGGATTTGGCGTTCAGAAACGCTTCATATTCCGCCTCGGCCTGACGTACTGCCGTGTTCTGCCGCGCCCGGAGCGTGCCGAACCAGGGAAACATTTGTGATACTGACACCTTGAGCTGCTGCGGCCCCATCCGCGTTTCCACGGGCTTGATAAACCATCCGAACGCCACTGTCGGGTCCGGCAACGCGCCAGCCTGTGGTGCCCGTTGCAGCGCCGCCATATAGCGGTTGAACTGTGCCCGCAAACCCGGATTGTTCTCCGCTGCTATTTCCAGATATTGATCCAGATCCTGCTGCGCATTAACCGCAATGGTGAGCAGCAAAAGGAGGATGATTGTGTATATTCTTGTCATTCTGTTTTTTCCGTTTTTTATGTTTTGTTTAATTTCCGACTTTTGACTTTTCCTCCGCCAGGACACAAAAAAGTTAGGTTCCAATCTGGTTTCAAAACAGAATTTTAAAACCATGTTGGATGACTTTTAGAGCCAGGCTAACAGGTTACCCGTCCCTCTCACTTTTAACTTTTCACTCTTTACTAATAACTCTTCTCTCCTGCCAGGCACTATACAGCACCGGCACAACAAACATGGTCATCACCTGGATAAGCATGCCGCCAAATGACGGAATGGCCATAGGCACCATAATGTCCGAGCCTTTACCTGTGGATGTCAGAACCGGTATCAGGGCAATGATCGTAGTGGCTGTGGTCATCAATGCCGGACGTATGCGGATTTGTCCGGCTTCCAGAACCGATTGCCGCACCTGTTGCACCGTTTCCGGTTTGTTTTTCGCAAAGATCTGCTTCAGGTACGTGCCGATGAGCACGCCATTATCCGTGGCAATGCCAAACAGGGCGATGAATCCCACCCAGACTGCTACACTCAGATTAATGGTATGCATCTGAAACAGATTGCGCATGCCAACTCCGGCAATGGAGAAATCCATAAACCAGGATTGTCCGTACAGCCACAGCATAACGAATCCACCGGCAAACGCCACCAGCACGCCGCTGAATATCATCGACGTGATGGGCACGGACCGGAACTGAAAGTAGAGAATCAAAAAGATCACTATCAGCGAAATCGGCACTACAATCATCAGCCGTTTTGTGGCACGTACCTGATTCTGATAATTTCCGGCAAAGCGATAGTTGACGCCAGCCGGCAGTTCGAATTCACCGGACTCTATTTTATCGTCAAGATACGCCCTGGCGTTTTCCACAACATCCACCTCGGCTATACCGTCCTGTTTATCGAATATAACATAACCGGTCAGGAAGGTGTCTTCACTGCGAATCATCTGTGGTCCTCGCACATAGGTGATCTCAGCCAGTTCGCCCAGCGGCACTTGCACACCTGCCGGTGTGGGAATAAGGATATTTTCCAATGCTCCGGGACTGTCGCGGAACTCACGCGCGTAACGGGCGCGCACAGGAAAGCGTTCCCGGCCCTCAACCGTGGTCGTCAGGGGCATGCCGCCGACTGCAGTGCTGATGTGCCTCTGCATGTCCTGAATGGTCAGACCGTAGCGGCCAATAGCAGCCCGGTCAATGTCGATTTGCAAATAAGGCTTGCCAACCACCCGGTCGGCAAACACAGACGACGGTTTCACGCCAGGTACATTTTTCAAATATTTTTCCAGTTTAAACCCGGTTTGTTCAATAGATTCGAGATCAGGTCCGAACACTTTGACGCCCAGGGGCGCGCGCATGCCGGTCTGCAGCATTACCAGACGCGTCTGGATGGGTTGCAGTTTGGGCGCGGATGTGAGTCCCGGAATCTGCGACGCGCTTACAATCTCGTCCCAAATATCGTCCGGTGTGCGGATATGATCGCGCCACTGCCGGAAATAGTCGCCGCGGTCATCCGGGATCAAGTTCTCCCGGTCGATGACCCGGAACTCTCCGGTGTTCGGATCATAAGTGCCGCCGTCCTTGAGAACAAAAGCACCGTCTCTGACCTTGAAGCGCATGCGCCTGCCGTTTTCGTCCAGAATATATTCGGATTTGTAATTGATCACATTCTCATACATGGATGTGGGCGCGGGGTCCAGCGCCGAGTTAACCCGGCCCCATTTGCCGACAACTTGATCGACCTCGGGGATGGCGTTGACTTTTTTGTCCAGCAGGCGGATGACCTCCAGATTTTCCTGAATACCGGAATGCGGCATAGTCGTCGGCATCAGCAGAAACGATCCCTCGTCCAGAGCGGGCATGAACTCTTTGCCCACGCCGGGAAAGGTCTTTGATATCGAGGTCCATACCCGGGTGGCGCGTAAATTATATCCGGTTTTCTCGAACAGATTCGGGATAAAGGCAAAGGTTTTATCAAATCCCTGCCAGATGACAATACCCAGCAGCACCACCGCAATGGGGATGCTGAGAAAGGCGCGTTTGTGAGCCAGACACCATTGCAGGATGGCCCGGTAATAATGCTCCACGGTTATGAGCACACCCAAAACCGCGGCAACAAGCCCGACCACAAACAGCAGATTCACGAACAGGCTGTTCTGCGCGCCCAGGGGCATCCATTCGCGGGTCAGAAAGTTAATCACCACCAGCAGAGTCAGGCCGATATTGATCGAGTTTACATAATGCCGTTTGTCTTTTGGCCACCGGGATTCCATCAGATTGTTCACTCCCAGCAGGATGAGCACCAGGGCGAACCATGCCTGAAAGACAGCTATGAACAACACACCAATGGCAATCAGAGCGTAACTGAATCCGCGTTTGATTCGCTGTTTGTCAAACCGGATGGAAAACAGCACATTAGCCAGGGTCGGGATAATGATCAAACCGATAATTAGTGCCGAGATCATGGCAAAGGTTTTGGTGAAAGCCAGGGGCTTAAACAGCTTGCCTTCGGCGGCTTGCATGGCAAACACCGGCAAAAAACTGACCACAGTGGTGAACAGGGCAGTGATCACCGCGGATGCCACCTCAATAGTGGCGTCATAGATTACAGCCAGCAGTCTGGCGCCGCCTGCACCTTGATTTTCGGGTTTGTCCAGGTGCCGGACAATATTCTCAGTGAACACCACGCCCACATCCACCATCACGCCGATGGCAATGGCAATGCCGGACAGGGCAACGATATTTGCATCCACGCCGAACTGGTGCATGATGATGAACGTCATCAGCACGCCGATAGGCAGCAGACTGGAGATCATGAGCGAGGCGCGCAGATTCAGCACCAGCACAATGACCACAATGATACTGATAATCACCTCTTCGGTGAGCGCTGATTCCAGGGTACCCAGAGTCTCTTTGATCAGTCCGGTGCGGTCGTAAAACGGCACAATGGTCACCTGCGAGCGGGTGCCGTCCTTGAGGGTTTTGCCCGGAAGTCCGGGGGAGATCTCTTTGATTTTGTCCTTGACGTTATTGATCACCTGCAGGGGATTGGCGCCATAGCGGGCTACGACTACACCGCCGACCGCTTCGGCGCCGCCTTTGTCGAGTCCGCCTCGCCTTGTGGCTGGACCGAAATTCACTTGCGCTATATCACGGATACGGATGGGGACATTGTCGCGCACCGCCACCACGCTTTGTTCCAGGTCATCACGGTTTTTGATATAGCCCAGCGCTCGCACCAGATACTCGGCACGATTGAACTCGAGTGTGCGCGCGCCGATATCCAGATTGCTATTTTTCACCGCGTTCATGATCTGTGCCACGTCCACACCATGAGCGCGCATTGCCGCAGGATTAATGTCCACCTGATATTCTTTGACAAATCCGCCAATAGACGCGACTTCGGATACACCTTCTGCCGAGGTCAGGGCATAACGCACGTAATAGTCCTGAATTGTGCGCAGTTCATGCGCATCCCAGCCGCCGGCAGGATCGCCGTTTTTGTCGCGGCCTTCCAAAGTATACCAGTATATTTGCCCCAACGCCGTAGCATCCGGCCCCAGAGCGGGATTGACGCCCTCGGGCAGGGTCCCGGCCGGCAGGGAATTGAGTTTTTCCAGGATGCGGGTGCGGCTCCAGTAAAATTCGATATCTTCTTCGAATATGATATAAATACTGGACAAGCCGAATATGGAATTACTGCGGATTGTCTTGACGCCAGGGATGCCTAAAAGCGCCGTTGTCAGGGGATAGGAAATCTGATCCTCAATATCCTGCGGCGAGCGTCCGGGCCATTCAGTGTATACAATCTGCTGATTCTCGCCGATATCCGGGATGGCGTCCACTGGCACCGGATCGCGCGGGAAATAATCCATATCCCAGTTGAATGGCGCGGTTGCAACGCCCCAGGCTATCAGAATAATCAGCACCAGAAAGGTGACAAGTTTGTTTTCCAGAAAAAATCGGATGAGTTTTGATAACATAACGGCTCTTTAGTTTAGTGTATATATCTATAAATTATCTTGTCTCTGCACCGGAAATTAAACCACAGGCTTTTCAAAAAGCGCAAGGACTATGGGAAACATCAAATCATATTTTTACATTATATTCATTTTCATAACAATTTTTTCTCTATGTTTCTGCGTGCTCAAAATATAAATTTTAATTTTCCTGTGTTCACCAACTCGACGGTTTTCAGTTCCTTGAGCTGCGGTATAACCTGCGCAGAATCCAGGCGCTTACGCCAGCAAGCAGCAAGCTGCTCCACCATAAAAAAGCATACGTATTCATATAGCGCTGCAGCAAAAGACGGCTGCGCATGTGCGGTTGTCCAAACCTGGATGGCGGCGCATCGAATGCAGCCATCTTTCCGCCCAAAAGGTGGTGATCCGCGATACACGTTGACCGCCGGTCAATTGGTACAGGAAAGAACACGATGCTGCCGATTAATCCAACTACAAATAAAACTGTGAACATTGCTTTGACTAACATTCTTCCTCTCGTTAATTTTGATTTGTTGCTAACAAATCTCGTACCAAAAATATAATTGATATTAAATGGTACTTTTATCCAATAAAAACAATATATTATAAGGAAAGGAAAGGGTTGGAGTCTAGCAAGTTTTTTGCAGAATTGTAGAATATTCCAAGTCAGTGCTGATTATTCTACTTTTGACTTTTGTTGATTTGGTTCATTTGGGAGAGGTTTTCATTCTGTAAGTTGGTTCATTTGGGAGAGGTTTTCATTCTGCAAGAATGATTGAACAGGAAAAAATAACCCTTATTTTTGGAATGTGGCTTTGAAAACCTATTCTGTCGCGACTGTTATAGAAGAAACGCACCTTGTGCCCGAAACCGCCGATTCACTCCCCTTTTTTCCTATGACAAAATTTTAATGATTTGTCAATAAATATAAATGGCTCGCTGCGTTGCCGCGTTTTGGTCCTCTCGCCGGCTTTTATGTTTTCTGCTCATTCGCCTTTGACTTCTTCCATAGCTTTTGCCAGCGATGTATCTTTGGTATAAAAGCGGCCCCATTTGCTCTCGGGATCAGGCCGAGTAGCCAGCGAAACGAGGATGAGCGTAAGAATAGATACCGTGGCAGCCGGTAAAATGATGTATTGCTCATTGAGCAACTGGGTGCCGTAAAGGCTTGAGAGAACAGAATTGGCGATAGTGATAAGCAAGGTGACGCTCATGCCAGCAGCGATCGATGCCACGCCGCCGTTCACGGTTACACGTTTCCACAGAAAAGCTGCCAGCAGTGCCGGTGTGAGCCCTGCCCCGACCATAGTGTAAGCGGTCAGAGCCATGGCCAGTATGGTCTTGAACTGGGTCAGAATAAGATAAGCCAGCACTCCCAAAGAGATTACCATAATCCGTTGAAAGACGACAATTTTTTTTGGATCAGCCTTTTTGTTGATAAATCGCTGGTAAACATCGCGGGTCAGGTTAGTGGAAGGCGTCAAAAGAAAGCTGTTGCCAGTGGAAGTAATGATAGCGACCGATGCTGCCAGCAACAACAGTCCGCCCCAAACAGGCAGCCCGACTTCTGTGCTGTAGCGGGCGGTATGCAGAATGATACGTTCGGCATGGTCAGCAGAAAGATAAAGATCGGTGGAGCTCAAGCGTTCCATCACGTTAAAATGGCTAAAGGCAAAAATAGCCAGAGAAGCCAGGGCTGTTTCCACGACAATGGTGCCCGATACCCAAAAAAGCACTGCTTTTTTGGCAGATTTTTCATTTTTTGCCGAGAAAAATTTTTGGTACATATTGGATTCTCCCAGCAGGAGAAAAAATGTGGGCAAGAAAATGCCCATAGCCCAAAAGAAATTTTTTTCTCCAAACACCTTGAAATGGGATGGATCGAGGGTGGTGGTCAGGTGTTCGGCGCCGCCGATATGGACGAACACCAGCGGGGCGGCAATTAGCATGGCTGCAGTAATCACTGCCCCGTTGATAATATCAACGCTGACAATAGACAGCATGCCGGCAAAAGCTGTAAAGGTGATAATAAAAGCCGCGGTAAGCAGCACGCCCTGCCACTCGGGGATTCCAGCCACTAAATCAAGAACGAATCCGCCTGCCCGGAATTGGTAGCCGACAATGGTAGTATAGGCGATGACAATGACAATAGTGCCCAGGATGCGAGCCCACTTGTTGTAGCGCAGCTCCAGTATGTCAGGCACGGTATATTCGGCAATGCGCCGCACGCGGGCTGCCAGAAAAAAGATGATAACGATGCCAAGCCAGGCACCAGCAGCCATCCACAGTTCAGAAAAACCTACTCGCGCTGCCAGACCGGCTCCTGCCAGCAGACTGCCAGAGCCCATCCAGGTGCACAAAAGAGTGCCCACCAGACGAACAGTAGACACCGACCGTCCGGCTACCATAAAGTCTTCCTGGTTTTTCACTCTAAAACTCTTGTAAATGGAAATGCTCATCAGTAAAATCAGGTAACCAACAACAACCCACAGGAAAATCATAATCAGCCTTTTTTAGTTTGCCTTTTCATGCTTGTTAAAAAATATGGTTTTAAAAATTCCTGGTATCCGTTGCGTTTTCGAATGATGGTATTGAACTGGCTATTTGCTAAAAGTCGTTGATTGCATTTTTTTCGGCATTCTTCTGGTCAGCGCGAAAAAATCTGATGCTTATTTCCCCCTGAGTCTGGGGGGCAGTGACGTTAAGGATCAGCTTATCGCCGAAAATCTGCCCTCAGAGAAATGTATTATTATGCATTATGCATATATTATACTTTTCATTTTCCCCAAAACAAAAATTAGCACGCCCAGCAGGATTCGAACCTGCGACCTACGGATTAGAAGTCCGTTGCTCTATCCAGCTGAGCTATGGGCGCTGATTTTGAATTTTATAGACTTACGACATTAACCTTATCGAACTCAGAATCCCGGATGACAAATAGGTGACAATCTGAAAACAATCCTTTTATCAAGTGTATAAATATAGACAATATAGAATAAGAATTCAACATTATTTTTACTTCAAGATATGCTAACTTTGACTTTTGCATCTGGCATTAAATCGGTTAAATGCCGGTTTCGCTCCGCCCCACACCATCCAAAGTTTTTGCGGTGCTAAAATATCTCAAAAAACCGCTTGACTTTTAAGCATCTAATTCATAAAATCTAAAAAATTAAAGGGATAAAGCCTTAAGGGGCTGCATGGATAAAATTTAAAAGGCATAATAGAGCTATTGGCTTAATAGATTTATTGTGCCTTTTTAACAGTATTGGATTTCATTATTATGATATCTTTTCATCAAACTTACTCATTCTCTAAATTAGCATTGTATTCTGAGATAAAATGGCTAAATATAGGAAAAATAAAACAAGGACTCCCTGAAAGAAAAATGGCGTTACCATTCAGCATTTCTATTATTTGACGGGATTAACAGGATAAATTGGATTAATTATATATCTTGCCGATCCTGTTCATCTTGTCAAAGAATTTGTGGTGAATAGTTACAATCTAAATAAGAACTGACCCTTTCGCAGTGCCGAAGTAATGACAAGTTTTATCAGGATATATTTTTGGCGCTGCCCATCCAGCCAAAGCAGCGTACCTTTTGCAGACCGCGTGGCAGGACTCGCATTCATAGAGTTGTCCACCCAGTTCAGGTGTTATCTGTAGAATTGAAACGGTGCAGCACTCAAGAAATTGATGACTGTTTCAAGTTTTTGCTTGCAATGAATACCGTTGCATATTATATTGTTTTATGATCAAAGGCTTTAAGCAGTCTTGGCTCGAAGATTTTTGGAATACAGGAAAGCATAAGCGAGTTCCGACTCATCTACAAAACAGATTAATCCGAAAATTTGATATGTTGAATTGTGCCAATGGACTACGCGATTTAAGTTCACCGCCGTCAAATCATCTACACCCTCTCCGTGGAGATAGAACAGGACAGTGGGCAATTTCAGTCAGTGGTCCCTGGCGTTTGTGCTTTAGATTTGAGGACGGTGACGTTTTCGATATCGAGCTGGTTCAATATCACTAATGAGACGAAAAGAGAGGTATTTAGATGCTGCCGAAAAACAGACGACCAACCCATCCGGGTGAAATATTGAGATTCGAATTCCTGGAACCGTTAAACATGACCCAGCAGCAACTCGCAGATGCTATCGGGGTCACCCGAGTGCGAATCAATGAAATCATTCTTGGGAAACGTGCCGTCACGCCCGATACGGCTTTTCGACTCTCCAAGTTCTTTGATACAACCCCGGAATTCTGGATTGGTCTGCAAAACAACGTGGATATGTGGGACACCTTAAAAGCGCGTAGGGATGAATACGAACAAATCAGACCAGTAAAAAAAAAGGTGGCTTGAAGCATTTGTGTTCATCTGGGTCTGCTTAAAACGCTTAACCGTCTCCCATACACTCATCAAATCGACACAACCCGAAAAGGTCAGAAACATGAATACGAGATAAAAATCCAAAGATTGTTCTTTAAATAGCTCAGGTTTCTTTAAATCTTTATAGAATGTGAACAGATAACAACTAAAGGTTAAATGGTGCGCTGACCAAAAGCGCTGCCAATCTGATCAAGCCTCAAGGCATTCTGTCTGTGCATGTCATGTGAAGCGAAGATGCGCCGCCATATAAATAAGCGTTGCACTCGCCCTGAGCGCAGCGAAGGTCGATGTGCGAACGCGGGGTTGGCCTTTTCGGCCAACGAACGTATACAGGCCGCGGCCCGGGAAGCAATAATGCAAATCGAATCCGACACAGACAAAGAGCTCCAATAATAATAGAGAGTCGATTCGCCACTGGCAAAGATCAAAGTCTAACGGCATTTTGAGCCGACAGCGGTGTTGTAGATTTTTGATTCGGTTCAGAGCTTTCTCCCGTTCTCCCAGTCCACTGGGGGAACGCCTTCAGGAGACGCCCCTGCATCCCGTGCTGATACCATAAAGATATGCTAAACTCAAGATATTCACATCATTTTGTTCACCTGTTTTTCCCGCTCATCGCACCAGCGGATAATATCCCCGGACGTTGGAGCGTCCGGTCTGCATTCCGCCAAAGACCGCGGAACGAGAGGGACAAGACAAATCTATGCGGATATTCTCGATCCAGCCGCGCGACTGCCGACTGAAATATATTTTTCTCTGCCAGCAAAAAAGAGTTGCTTCTTAAAATGAATTTTTTAAATTGACCTGGTGTTGCATCTCTGAACACCGTGAACTTTTGAAACCTATTCTGTAAATTTTTCTTTTTCAATCCAGACTAAATCGGTCAATGTTCGGATACTGTCCTTTTGCAACCGCTTATTAGAACTAAAAGAGGTTAATGTTTTTGCGCTATTTTATTGTGGCTATGCAGAATGAACAATACCAACTCATTTTATATCACAATTCACCGTTTGAGGAGGCGTTATGAAAAAGCGAGCATTTCTGATTGTTTTGGGACTGTTTCTTGTTGTCGTTTTGTCATGTGACAAAAAAAGCCCTAACGAGCCGCAAGTGGACGATCATGGGGTATTTTGACGGCAATAACGATCTCGACGTGAGTCAGGCGGGGACCAGCTACATTATCGAGGATGTCCAGGAAATGGAAAAAGTGGGCTCTACCGATGAAGTAACTGCTGTGACGATAGTCAGTTCGTTAAAAACCGGCGGCAATGCCAATTATTATCTGGTTCAAAAACATCCGGATGAATTGCCAGACAAAATTAGTTCGAAAGACCTCGGAACTAAAGACATGTCTGACCCGCAATGTTTGAAAAATTTTATCAAATGGGCCAAAGAAGAGTATCCGGCAGACCATTATGCATTGATTATCAATGACCACGGCGGCGGATGGCGGGGCGCCTGTGTTGATGAGCAAAATGGCGCCGGGTCGCTCATGTCCATGCCCGATATACGTATGGCATTGGAGGAGGGGCCGCACTTTGATGACATCAATGGTAATGAAAATGTCGATGCCGGAGAAGGACTCGGCTGGTGGGACATTAATGGAAATGGAAGATGGGACGATATGTTTTTACTAAATCCAGGTGATGAAATAACAAACGCACAAGTGGTTTTGCAAACGATAACAACAACGCAAAGTCTGGCAAAAAGGAATGACAACACTTTTTAAAATTGTCAGGTAAAAAAAGCAGCAGAATCCTGTCATTTTGTACGGGGATAAAGATGCCTTATCTTTATCCCTTTGAGCACTTAATCGCACGAAAAGTTTTGCACCACAATTACCTGACAAACGTGAATCCCTTGCTGGTTTCAGGTGGTCTACTGGTAAAATTCGAGTTTTGACAAATCAATAAACTTTACAAAAAAAATAAACCTGAAATGACCAACGACTATGAAGAGTATGAGAAAGAATGCAAGCTAATTCTCCAGGAGAATGAAAAGCTGCTCGAGGAGTTTGCTGCCTGGTTGTCCGCCCAGGGGCTTTCCGATTCAACGGTCCAACGTCATTGCGACAACATGGATTTCTATCTGAACGATTTCCTGCTCTATGACGACGCCATAGATGCCTCAAGTGGCATCTTTCGAGCAGGGATGTACCTGGGGTACTGGTTCATCAGGAAAGCAATGTGGGCCAACCAATCAACCATCAAGTCCAATGCTGCAAGCTTGAAAAAGTTCTACACGTTCATGCTTGAAAAAGGTGAAATAGACGAGGATGATCTTGATGAGCTAAAGGCTGAGATCAAAGAAGGAATGCCCGAGTGGTTGGATACCATGGCCAGATACGATAACCCAGATGTTGACTATGATGATATCTGGGACTATTGATGTAGATGGCATAATCGGCAAGGCAGGGGCTTGCTCCCGCGCCCCTGAACCGCTGCCGATAGAATCAGAACAAGCCGACGAACTGGCTCAAACTATGAGTAGATTTAAGGCGCAATGCTTTACTGTTTATAATAATAGACACCAGTTCTTCTTTGTCAATAGCTGCCACCCTGTCGATTGGACGAACCGTCACTTGTTTCAAGACCTCTTTCTACACATTGTAAATGATCAATTAAATCATGATTTCATATTGGCTATGATAACTATGACAGATGACTATTTATACACCCACGGCAACCGCTTCATATAATCAATTTTAATCGAATATGCATAATCGCATGGTTTATTTTTTGGCATTTGCACGGCCAATCCCTCCGCGGTCATTTCCCACTCTAATTCCTCATCGATTCCGAGCATAGTGACCGACCGGATATCACCGGCATCCAAAACGGTTAATGTCTTGACGAGTAACTCATCCTCCGGCCAGTCCAGTGCAATGGCATAAAGCGTATTGTTCTTCGTGGTAAAGCGAATGTCCTCGCTGGTATAGACAATTTTCTGCTTGTCAATAAAACTTCCTCCCTCAAATTCTGTAGGACCTTCGCCGTAAGTATACCAGTGCCGCGTACCGTAGATAGCTTTGCCGTTCACTTGCAGCCATTCGCCGATTGCCAGCAGCCGCTCCTTTTGTTCTTCGGGGATAGTTCCATCTGGCCGCGGTGCGATATTCATTAACGTATTGCCGTTTTTTGCCACCCGGTCGATGAT
Source organism: uncultured Cytophagia bacterium (assembly GCA_964607755.1). Lineage (GTDB taxonomy): Bacteria > Zhuqueibacterota > Zhuqueibacteria > Residuimicrobiales > Krinioviventaceae > CAZSMC01. The sequence continues at coordinate 28,033 of CAZSMC010000038.1, forward strand.
GTTATCCACCATGATGTTCACATCCTTGTAATCCGGATTGGTGATATAGCACCATGAATTTCGGTCAATCGACGTATCTGTAATCCAGTAATCTTCGCGGAGTGAATCCAGGCGGCCGCGTTCCAGGTCCAGCTCACCGGCACCGAGGGGCAAATGATCGCCCTTGTAAGTGACAACCACGTTTTTGCCCCACTCTTCGCCCCGGTTATAATAATGAGCCAAAAAAGCGCGTTTGTAGGGTTCGAACGGCGGTTCTGACCAGCCGAAATCAAACCACACATAATCCGGTTGATAATTGTCGACCACTTCGACAGCCTTGCCCAGCCAGTTCTCAAGATAATCTTTTGACTCCGGTATGCCCGGTTTGTGCGGCATGCCGTACAACTGGGCATAGCGGGGATCGCCGGCATCATAATCGTACGCATATTCAAAGTGCTTCCACTTGCGCGCATGGTGCAAACTGACCATAAACTTTAATCCACGTTCACGCGCGGCTTCGGCCAGTTCACCGACAATATCCCGGCGCGGGCCCATGTCGTAGGCATCGTATTCGGTGAGTCTGCTGTTCCACATGCTGAAACCGTCGTGATGTTCAGCCACCGGGCCAAAAAATTTCACCCCGGCTTTGACAAACAGATCAGCCCATTCGTCCGCGTCAAAATGTTCCGCGGTAAACAGCGGGATGAAATCCTTATAGCCGAATTGATCCTGCGGTCCCCAGGTGTTGCGATGATGTTCAAAAACACGATGTCCCTTGATGTACATGTTGCGCGGATACCATTCGCTGCCAAATGCCGGAACCGAGTACACGCCCCAGTGAAAATAAATACCGAATTTGGCGTCTTTGAACCATTCCGGAGTAGGATGCTGAATGAGCGATGTCCATTCCGGTTTGTAGGCTTTTTGTTGCGCTGTGACTTGAGGTTCTGCATTCACCATTACGGCGAGAAAGATGAATACACCAACTTTTATTACATTTCGGAAAAATAGCATACATACTCCCTGTTTAAGATTTAAATCCACTCGGGGCTAAAGCCCCTAAAGATAATAATTTTATCCTTGTCCCACGCGCTAAAGCGCGGGGCTATGAATGCACACACAGAATAAAAACGGGGCTCGAAACACAAAAATCAAAAAACAATGTGTGATTATTAAAAAAAACACACGCCAGAACTATCGTACTTTAATGCAAATAGACTTTGTACGTTTTGTGTCCGTAATGGGTAATGACGATAAAAGAAATCAATGTTAACACAAATGACACGCGAACAGCGGACATTGTAAAAACAGTTCCGAGATCGGTGATCGCGCCCTGGATCGGGGGCATGACCGATCCGCCAAGAATAGCCATAATGAGCCCGGCAGCACCGATTTTGGCGTCTTCGCCCAGACCGTGCAATGCAATGCCATAAATCGTCGGGAACATCAGTGACATACAGGCCGAGATGCCGACCAGAGAATAGAGCCCGATAATTCCTGGCAGAAAAATCGCACCCAGGGTCAGGACAATAGCGCCCATTGCCAGTCTCATTAGCAATTTACCCGGGGAGATATATTTCAGTAAAAAGGTCGTCACAAAACGGCTGACGCAAAAAATCGACATAGCGACAATGTTATGTTTTTGTGATAATACTTCTGCAGCCTGCTCGCTCATGCCGTATCGGGCTGAAGTAAAGACTTCGGTGCCGTAGTGAATGATGAATGTCCAGCACATAATTTGTGCACCGACGTAAAAAAACTGCGAGATGACGCCATGAGTGTAGCGCCGGTTGTGCAGCAGCCGGTTCAATGTGGGACCAAGATCAATGGTTTTATGCTCATCACCTTTGGATGGCATTCGCTGCATTGCAATGAGGACAAGTACAGCAAGAATGACAAAAGCAATCACCACGTACGGTCCGCGAATGATGCCAAGGTCATGAGCCGTTACCTGCCTCAATGTCTCCGGGTCCATCACCGAACGCTCCTGAGCGGACGCCGGATTTAATCGCGCCAGAATCAATTGCTGGGCTGTGAACATGCCAAACAGCGAGCCGATTGGATTGAATGCCTGTGAGAAGTTCAATCGCTGTGTGGCAGTTTCCTCAGAGCCCATGGACAGGATATACGGATTGGCCGTAGTCTCTAAAAATGAAAGGCCGCATGTTAAAATAAAATAGGCGATCAAAAACACACCGTAAACCATGGTGATGCTCGCCGGAATAAACAGCAGGGCGCCGGTGGCGTACAAACCCAGACCCACCAAAATACCGGCTTTGTAAGTAAACCGTTTAATGAACATGGCGGCAGGAAAAGCCATGACAAAATAGCCGCCATAAAATGCAAACTGAACAAGCGAGCCTTGAAAATTGCTCATCAGCAAAATCTTGGAAAATGCCTTGACCATCGGATTGGTGATGTCATTGGCGAATCCCCACAATGCAAAACAACTGGTAATCAGAATAAAAGGAATGATGTTGTGTCTCGGAATAACTCGAGCAGAGTGTTCCTTTTCCGAATGATGTACCTTTTCTTTTGCCATCTTTCACCTTTTCAGTTGGTTTTCACGACTTTGGTTGATTATAAAATCCACATTACGCTTTGCTGCATTTTCTGAAATACAGAAAACACTGGCATTTTGGCTAACAAGATAATAAATCATTTTGTTAAATCAATCAATATCTTGTTAAAAAGTGCAGGATTTTCATTCCAATCGTGAAAAGCCTGTTCAGTTTGTTCAAACGGATAAACTCTGTTGATTAATTTTTGAAACGGAAAGCGATGTTGCTCCAGCATTTTTAACACATCAGAGAATTCAAACAGCGCATTCCTGGAACCAGAGACGTTCAATTCTTTTTTGACGATCAATTTTGTATCGAAACTCACAGCTTCCTTGGAATAGCCGACAAACGTCACGCGGCCCGCAAAAGCTACTGCTTCGATTGCGAGTTGTGATGTGGCCGGCACTCCGGCCGCTTCAATCGCTGCGTTGACACCGTCATCGTTCGTGATATTTCGAATCTCTTCGAGGGGATCCTGCTGCTGCGTATTGATGACGTGGCGCGCGCCAAAATTTTTTGCCATATCCAGCTTGGCATCGTCGATGTCCGCAGCTATGATCTCGGCGCCTTTTCGGGCACTGGCAGCAATAGCACCCAGCCCGACCGTGCCGCAGCCAAGGACCAGCACAATATCGGTTTCCGACACCTGCGCCCGATTGGCAGCGTGATAGCCGATGCTGATCGGCTCTATTAATGCCATTTCCTGCAGGGTCAGCTTTTCGCTGCTGTAAAGTGTGCTGTAATGAACGGCAAATCGTTCCGACAGCGCGCCATCGCGTTGAACGCCTAGCGTCTGGTTGTGCTCGCAGGTGTTTGTTCGGCCCACACGGCATGCCGGGCATACGCCACAGCTTGAATAAGGAGAAAGCGTCACCTGTTGCCCGATTTCATATTTTGGCACGTTATCACCTTTATCGATAATCGTAGCGCTTATTTCGTGTCCGGGTATGCGCGGATACGACGCCATGGGCATGGTGCCGCGGTAGATGTTCAAGTCACTGCCGCATAACCCGATGTATTGAATATTTAGGAGAACTTTTTCGGCATCGATTTTCGGTTCTCGTTTGGATACAACATCCATGTAAAAAGGTTCAGAGATAGAAATTGCTTTCAAATTTTCCTCTTTTATTTTAATTGATAAAACCGGACGGCATTGTCGCCACGAACAGCCGCTTTTTGTTGGTCGGTAAATTGTTCGAGATAATCGATAACAATTTGCAAAACATGTTGATAGCTTCCGGCCAACGTGCACACCGGCCAGTCCGAGCCGGTCATCAGTCGCTCGGGACCGAACGCATCAAAAACAACGTCCAGATAAGGAAGAAAATCCTGTGACTGCCAATTCTGCCAATCCGCTTCGGTTGCCATGCCGGAGACTTTGCAATAGACATTGTCGAACGATGCCAGACGTCTGATACCTTTTTCCCAGGGCGACATGCTTTGTTCCCGAATGCGCGGTTTAGCTATGTGATCAACGACAAACGGCTGGTCAGGGAAGATGGCAACAAGCTCGCATGCTACCGGTAAATGCTTTGGAAGAATGAGCAGGTCATAAGTCAGATCGTAATCGCGCAACTTGCTGATGCCGCGCATTACGCTTTCCCGCAGCAAGAACCGGTCATCCGGCTCGTCCTGGACAACATGGCGAACACCAACACATTTTTGATGAATGCTAATTTCCTGCAGTTGATCATCCACATGGTCGCTTTTCAGATCAACCCATCCGACCACACCTTTGATAAAAGAATAGTGCTCTGCGAGTGTGAGCAGCCAGCGGGTTTCTTCCAGGGTTTGCCGGGCCTGCACAGCGACCGTGCCGTCAAATCCGGCACGCTGCAAAAGCGGCCGGAGATCAAATGGCAGGAAATCCTGTTGAATAGCTCGCATGCTGTCGTCTATCCAGCCGTATTCTTTTGACGTGTATCGCCAAAAATGCTGATGTGCATCGATTTTCATGTAATCAACTCCATTTCTTTCAATACCTCGCCATTAACAAGATGTGCTTTTTCCAGAGCGCGCCAGAAATCCGGCGACAGCGGCGTTTGCACCAGATTCACATTCTGCGCAACGCGTTCCGGTTTTGCCGTGTTCATGGCAATGCTGATGATGTACGGTCCGGCAAGCCCAAACTGCACGCACGCGGCTGCCGGCTGGACATCGAACGTGTGACACACATCGTAAAACTGTTCCCGCCAGCGAAACAAGTGCTGATCTTTGGGATCTTTTTTATCGACCATTCGATAATCATAAAACTCACCACCGGTGAGAAATCCGGAATTAAAAACAGCCGAATTAATTACAGATACATTGCGTTTATTCAACTGCTTCATAAAATCGACAATGTCCATGGAATGATTTTTAATGGTAAAACTGCACGCCAGCATCACCCAGTCAAGATCAACGTGTTGCGAAATCTCGCGAATAATGGTCCAGTCCTTTGCACCGATGCCGATGGCTTTGGCTTTGCCTTTTTGTTTGAGTTCAAACAGCGCCTGATACGCGCCGAGCACATCGTCCAGCCGTTTTTGACGTTCAGATTCATCCTGACTACTGGCGATATATTCATCCGGATCGTGTACCGAAAGAAGATCGGGTGAATACTTTTCACCAATGAGCTCGCAACCCTGTTCCCAGCAATCGAGAATGCCGCGATAATTGATGCGCTGTTCAGCATCGTGCTGCAAATTCTTCCACACGCCGGGTTCAAAAGTCGGCTCACTATTTTTTAAGGGGATTTGAAACCAGCCGAGCTTGTTGCTGATCACGACATTTTCACGTGGAATTTTTAGCTCGCGAAGGCAATCACCCAGAACTTCCAGCGCCATGCCGGCACCGTATTTTCCGGCTGTGTCCAGTACAATCGGACTCTGAACATGCTGAAAGATTTGTTCAATGATTTTTCGTTTTGTCTCAAAAGATAATTGCCGGTAAAGATTGCCAAGAGAACTTGTCCCGAAAATAATCGGGGGTATTTTTAGTGACGTGCCGTGCAATTGATTATAGTTCATCCACTCCTCATTTCTGAAATCGGTGTCTATCCATCAGTTAATATCGCCCAGCGCCAACATTGGATTATTATTTATTTTCAACGTGCTCAATATTTTGAAAAAATTAAGAACCATAGTAATATTGAATTATTGTCAAAATGTCAAACCAACCGTGAGTGTTGATGTGTTGCCAAGCACACCAATATCCTGAAACGCGTAATCGAACTTTATCATTTTATTATGAAGCAACGTCCAGTAAATGCCGCCGCCTATGGTAAAACCGAATTCTGATTTGTTCATAAACAGACTGTTATACCCGCCGCGCAAAAACACCTGGCATGTTCCCGGAAAAATTAATTGATACTGCGCACCCAGATTGATATACTCGCTGTTGTTGTTCGGATGCAGGGCGTCCATGGCCACAGTCAGTCGTTGTGTATTTGTCACCAGCGGATGCACAGCCACGCCCATGCGAAACAAGAGCGGCAATTCCCATCCCTGCAAATCGAATTTCCCGCGAACATCTTTGTAATTGCCGGCTCGATCCGGATAGATATCGATGGGCCGCAGCAGATCCATGCCGTCATAACGCATTTTGGTGCCGTAATTGGAAATGGACATACCGAACGTCATGCCGTCTTTTCTGGCACCGGTGAACGAGAAAAATTTGGTGTTCACGGTCACACCCAGATCGAGTGCCATGGCACTGGCGTTCAGGTGCCAGATTTGCGATGCAATGTATTTTCCCGAAGCGCCAAAAGCAAACCATTGCGCCAGTTTTCTCGAAAACGTAAAACTGGCCGCGTATTCCATGGACGAGTATGTTTCGCCCGTGCCTTCCTGCATGGTCAATGTGGTTACATCGGTGCGTCCGTAATTCATGCTGGTAATGCCGAACGCCAGATTACCGATGCGGGGAATGACCATGCCCACACCAATCGATCCGACGTAAATATCAGCCAGCCAGGGCTGATAAGTGAACTGGACTTCGTTTTTCTCCAGATACGACAATCCGGCGGGATTCCAGTAGACGGACGAAAGATCTGTTGCCATGGCCACATACGCTTCGCCCATGGCGTTCGCCGCACTACCGATTCCCATTTCCAGAAAATTGGCGCATGTCGTACCGACTCGATATGGCCTGTTTTGCGAAAACGCAAATCCGGCGCATATCAATTGTATCATCAAAACCGCTATGAATGCTTTCTCTTTCATGATGAATTCTCCTCGCATGCTTTTTATATCAAAAAATCAATTTTATTTAATAACGGCAAATTTACCCATTTTTTTGTACCCTGTTTCTTTGGAGACAGCCTGATAAATGTACATTCCGGCGGCGATTTCGAGTCCCTCTCTGGAGAGCACATCCCAGTGGACAATGCCGTCGCTCGGTTTGTTTTCGACATTCAGTTCATCCACCAGAATGCCGGAAGATGTAAATATTCGGATTGTACATTTGGCCGGAATATGGGTAAAGAGAATTCGTCGTCGCTGATTCAGGAATTTATTGCCAACAGCCGGTTCCATAGCATTCGTGGCGATGTATGGATTTGGCACCACTTTGATGGAATCCATTTCTGTTTTGATGGCATCCCGGTTGCTTTTTACTTCCGGCTGGACAGTGAACACAAAATTATCCACAGATGAAAACGGCCGCTGAACATTGATTTGATAGACATCGTTGGCTTTGGGAAGCTGGCTTTCATCGGACACGCCGTTAAAATCAATCGTAAATGCAGTTCCAGGCATGTAAATTCTGTTTCTATATTCGATAGGGTGGCCAACGAGCACTTGATCCATATCCCAATCAAAAATGCCGTTTACATTTTTATCATAACACACAAGATCGCACTTTTCATAGCTTCCAGTTGAATCGACAGAAGATTTATTCAAGACGTAAAAATTATAACTTTGGTCCATTACAAGCGAATCTCTGTTTATTGGGTTTCCATTTTCATCGGTAATTAATCTCAAGGTAGATGCTTTGGTGCTATAGGATGAGTCATCTCCTGTAAATACGATTTCATAATCCCAGGGAAAATATTGAAAATTCGATCCAAAGTTGACGTTCATGTACGAAGAGCCGGTGATCCACCCCGTATTTTCAAAATCCACGACTGCTGAATCTTTTGCCATTATTTCTAACTGAATCCCGTCAAAGAGGTCTGAAGAAATCGCTCTCTGCGTATTTATCATCCAGGCATCGGAATCTTTATCGTACAACAAATTGTCTGAGGGAAATCCGTCCGTTGGATTTTCCGTATAAACGAGTTCTTCACCCTGGGTGATATCGTAGACATTAAATCCGTTTGTTCTATATTTAAAGTCCATGGGGTGTCGTCGACGTTCGCTCGACTGATAGTGGTCAAGAGTGTCGATCTGAAAAGAGACTTTGTAAGTATGATGAGGTTTGGTGGCAGAATTATCAATAATACTTGGAATGACTGCACCATGTTTTAAACTTTTCGTTGTTCGTTGCTCATCGATCTTGATGGAGGGCGGAATGTATCCGGCCGCTTTTTGCCGCGGCATGACAGCTTGTACATTTTTTCCCATGCGTACAATGGACTCGGATTCATCCAGTTCGATTACGATATTGTTTTCAGTCGGCGAAACGCCAAATTCCTCAATGCCATAATCATAAGCGACCAGAGCGTAATAATAGGTCACGCCGTTTTGCACATCCGTATCAATATAGTGATGCTTGATGCCGGTATCATCGCCGAGGTAAAACGCAGTACCCTCGACCAGGCCATATTCGGCATAGCCCATTTTTTTATCAATGACATCACACTGAAAAATGGGCTTTTTCCGCATCCTGTTGCCCTGGCCATCGGTAATGACTTCGGCATCGGAAAAATGCTTGTCTGTGGCGCGATAGAGTTTATAGCCTTCAAAGTCATTTTCGTTTTGCATAAAAGGCTCACGCGTTTTTTTATCAGCTATATCATCCCAGGTCAGAATCACTTTGCCGTCGCCGGGAATAGCTTTTAATGTGGGCATGAGAGGAGGCTGGGCAAAGCGGTAATCGCGTTCGTAAATTACCTGAGCGGTTTCTTTTAACCGGAACATGTTCGGCGCTTCATGATCACCGGTGCTCAGATTTGACAAATTTTCATAGCAGAACATAATGCCCATGGAAATACGTTCTGTTTGTCCTTTATAGAACGGAAAAGGTGTCGACGCGAACACTTCATAGACCGATCCGGGTCCGCCGGATCGGAACACGCCGCTGTCCAGATTGTGCGAGTCCATTAAGCTCCACATGGCCTTGTCTTCACCGAGCATATAATTAAGGTCTTGCCATTGCGGCCAGTCGAACATCTTGAAAGCCGTGAGGCCCAGCATATCTGCCTCGCTGATATCGACAGCAGCAAAATCGGGTTCACATCCGACGCCTTCCACGAAATCCGGACGATGATTGCACTCGCCTTCATCCGGGCCATTGTAATTGAGGTCCATCGGACCGACGCCATCCAGGCCGACATCGTCTCCGGCATATTCACCTGGTTCCAACATCCACGAGCCGTCTTTTGCCTGATAGCCGTAAACACCGTTTTCATTGGCATCATAGCCGTCATCCCAGTCCTGATCTTCATCCCCTGCATAATGATCGTGCAAATCTTCTTCTTTGTAATGGTAAAAGCTAAGAAACTTTTGCATGTCTTCAATGCCATCTGTCGGGCCGATCAGTTGTCCGGCAAGATTATCGCGTTTTTCATCGTTCAAGCCATCGGAGTCATTATCGATGTTATCGAATGCTTTTCCCGGACTTTCCAGATAAGCCATACCGGACACACCGGGAATGACACCACCCTGTCCGACGCCTAATTTTTCCCACACATAACATAAATCGAGAACGTCGTTAAAATAGCCTTCTTCTTTATCACCGCCGGTATCACCGCCAATGCTGTTATCGACAAAATAGCCGAAACCGCATTTTATGAGATCATATTCAGAAATATTGGAAATATTATATTCCCAGAAAATAATATCTTTGGCTTCTGGGTTATTCCACTGAAATCCTCGAACAGCGACGCGGAGTCCCAGCCCGCCCCAGGGATAACCTTTTTGAACGGTGACATCCGGGTTAACATCGCCGATAAAAACACCTGGCCGTGGAAAATACCGAATACTGTCTGTTCTCACCCTTTCTTCCGGATCGTTTCGGCGAATAATGTACTCCATATCCTGGGCATCATTAGCCACAAAATATGATTCAAGATCGGCGTACTTTATACCTCTACCGAACCGTCCGTTCCATTCGCCGGGCCATTTTTTCTCTCTGCCGGCTGAGGGCCAGCCTTCGACCGGCCATGAATCCGGTTTGTTGCTCATGGCCGGATAATCCTGCGTTTCGTTAAAATAACCAGGCACAGGATAAAATCCCCACTCGACCGTATTGTCATAGTTTGTATCCATATTGAGAGGGGCAAAACCTGAAGACTGGATATAAAACAAGGTATCAATTTGACCGGTTTCTGCCAGTTGCGCTACCCTGTCAAAATCCTGGACAGAAATACTGTCAGCTGTGATATAAACTTCGCCTCCAATCAGTACCGAGATGACATCAATCATTCGGCAGCCCTTGTAATTGTTCGGCCATCGCGATGTATTGATTCTGGGGTAATCTGCTAACTGGGTATTGTTTTCATAATACAAAAGAATCCTGTTGCCATTCATATAACCGGTACGTTCTGCAGAAATATCTCCGGCCGGATCCTCCGGACCGTCATATTTTGAACCCTGGGCGAGCAGCATTGTGGACAGAAATAAGATACACAGCCCGCTCATGTACATTCTTTTTAACATAATCGTCTCTCCTGTTTCTCATGCATGAAAAATGTCAGTCCAATTAAAATTACAGCACACTTAGAACCGGATTCCCAGTCCCAGTTTGACCTGTCGCGGCGCTGAAAAAGCCGTCGGATTCTCGACCCGGTCCTCGTAATCGGTGTATTCGCCCCGGTGGCTGGCTCGCTCGGTTTCTTCGATGATCGTCACGTATGGTTGGCCGGTTTCCGGATAAACCCAGTTTGCGTTTTGGGCATCGAACAAGTTATAGACATTCAAGGTAAATCGCGCTTTGTAATCGCCGAACAAATTGATGTCCAGATAAGAGGTCAGATCGAATGTATAACCGCTGGGCTTGTAAGAGTTGTTCGCGTAAAGATTGATGAGATAAAGCGGACTGTATTCCAGCGGCTGATAGGTGTACGGCGTACCTGAATTGTAATATCCGGTCAGCGTCACGCCGGCATTCTCGGCCCGATAGGATGTGGTGATGTTAAAGGTGTGCCGCTGATCCCATGACATCGGGATAAACCGCTTGATCGGGTCCATGCTGTTGCCAGCCCGTGTAAACGTCTGCATCGGATTATCTGCATTGCCTTTGGTATAAGCCAGCGTATAATTGAAATTTGTGTAAAATTTTCCGAACGTGTAATCCCATTTCACTTCGAGTCCACGGGCATTGCCGTAATCTTTGTTGGTGTACAATCCATATTCAATTTGATTATAAGTGGAAATAATTTTTGTACTGAGCAAATCGTAAATATCCCGATAATACAGCGCCAGCTCGAGGCCCATGTTGTCCACCAGTTCCTGCCACACACCGATTTCATAGGTGATCGTCTTTTGTGGTTTGAGTTGCGTATTGCCCATGGTTGTCTGGTAATCGTTCACAGGAACGCGAAAAATATTGTTCGCGTACATGGCATACATGGACGGCATTTGAAAGAAATGGCCGTAACTGACGTGAAGCACAGCCTGGTCGCTCAACTGGTACGCCAGGCCGAACCTCGGACTGAGCTGGGTTTTCGGATCTGCTGGCACGTAATCTGACATCATGCTATCCGGAAGCGTTAATTGATTGGACGGATTTCGCCGGTCTGTGGGATAATGATAGTTGGCATCAAAATAATCATACCGTAAACCCAGATTGATGACCATTTCATCGAATTCCATTTTATCCTGCACATAACCGGAAAATTCATAGGGTCTCACATTGTAAACGTTGATGGTTTTATCGGTAATCGGAACAACTTCTAAATCATAATAAGGAAAATCGATCTTGCCGGTTTCGGGATCTTGAACCTGCTCATTTTCAATAGCCAGGCCGGCGTATTTATTGCGGACATCGATACGGGTTCGGTCAACTTCATGGTGAGTGTACAAAAACCCGCTTTTCAATCCGTGCGTTTTGTTCAACTGCCAGTACACATCAAACTTGGCATTGGCGTCTCTGAATGTATCAATGGGTTTGCCTGTGCTGGCTATGCCGCCGGTGGCGAATCCGCTCACGCCGGTTCCCTGATATTTTGGATGCATGTAACGATCATCCAAAGGATCTTCATAGAGATAAGATTGATGCTGATTATCCACATACGAGAGCTTGAAATTGTAATAAAGCGATGGATTGAGCATGTGTTTGATGGTAAATGCGCCCATATAAGACGTATGATAATTGTCTCCCAGGGCATAAGGATTGTATTTGTAATTGTGATTATAATGACTGGTTTTGCTGTCGTTTAATGTAAATAGTGTTTTGATGCTGAAATTGGAAGTGGGTTTATAACTCAGCTTGCCCATAAAATTGTGATGTGTAGCCTGATTCATGGCTACGTAATCACCGCTGCCAGTGTGCTCGACATGCCAGTCCTCAGGATTGGCTGTGGGATAATTGCTGTAATCCCACGGATTGAATCGGTGGATGCCGTTGAGGTGTCCGTTATTATTCTGATACCGGTAATTGACAAAAAATGTCAGGTTTTCGCTAAAGACCGGTCCCTCAAGCTGAGCCTTGTAATCCTGACTGAGATTTCGTTCCAGCCACCCGCTCTCTCCCAGGCCGATGAACACATCGTTGTTGCCGGTAAAATAATTGGCAAAACTGCCTGACACCAGACCGTGAAATTCACTGCCGCCGTCTTTGGTCACAGCATTGACAACGCCGCTCATGGCGCGACCGTACTCGGCATTGAATGTTCCGGTGATCACTTCAAGGTCCTGGACAGCTTCGTTTTCCAGATTTAACGAACTGCTGCTGCCGTAAAACGAATTATCCACCTGCATGCCGTCGATGAGATACGTCACCTCTGTATTCCGACCACCTCGAAAGTGGCCTGCCACAACACCGGCCTGCATGTTGACAACCTGATTCAGATTCTCCACCGGCAGGGCTTCAATTTCTTCAGATGACACGTTTCTCACCGAACTGGTTTGATCTTTTTTCACCTGAATTTTGTCCGCCGTAACCACAACTTCTTGTCCCTCAATAATCGTTGGGCTGAGCCGGGCGGTGATCTCAAACGTTCGGTTTACTGAAACACGGGCGTCTTTCAGAATCAGCGTTTCATAGCCCATCATCTGGATTCGAAGCGTGTATGTACCCGGCGACACATTGATGATGTAAAACGATCCATCTTCTGCTGTCGCCGCTCCCATTTGCGTGCCTTCGATGGTGATGTTAGCGCCCGGAAGCGGCTCGCCGGTCTGCTCGTCTGTAACAACTCCGGCGATTTTACCGGTTGTTTGCGTCCACGCTGTGCAAACAGCCAAAAGCAATACTGCGAGAAAAACGATTTTGAAATGTCGCATATCTCATCCCTTTGCGTTTTTGATGTTAAAGTTTTTACTGCCACTTTTTGAATAAAAAATGTACTGCTTTGGTGCGTTATGATATTTCCTCTGTCTTGATATTAATTTTTATTTTCTTCTCAATTTTACTTTTCCGGTTAGTTATTTTTTCTGCTATCTTAACGCACTATGTTGCGAACAACTCACACCACTAGTATCGGTGTAAAAAATGAGTTATGAGATTTTATGACTTGTTATTTTGCAAGTCTTAAGGCATGCCATTTTTTTTAATGTCAGCTCAAAATATCACTTTCTAAAGCTCCATTCATTGCCATTTGTGTGGATTGACGGATGAACAATTCTGTATCCAATATTTTTTCTTGCGGCTCTGAGTTATTTTGCTCTATTTCTTTTATAATAATCTGAGCGGCATTTTTGCCGATCAGGTGCGGTGATTGCTTGACAGTGGTTAAGGGAGGATC
>CAZSMC010000039.1:0-5266 GCA_964607755.1 uncultured Cytophagia bacterium
CAGGGGCTTTAGCCCCCAGGCTCAATCCCACATTTGGGGGGCTAAAGCCCTTGATAGGAAAATGCTCTTTTATCCCCCGCGCTAAAGCGCGGGGCTATGAAAACGAACATTGCTAAACAATTAAAGACTTGAAGCCCGTGCATCAAAACACACACCTCTAAAATACGCGGCAGAAATTCAGGTCAACTCCTCGTGGTATACCTTCCCGGTGTGCTACGAATTTAGGATAGCTTCAATTCATAATGACTTTTCATTTTTCCTCTCTCCAAGATCATCGCGGGATGATGCGGAGCATCCCCGGCGCAAATCCGCCGCTTTACCCATACTTTACGCATTCCCAGCCGGAGGCTGGGAACGAGATGGTAGGAGGCGGAGAACGAGATGGTAAGAGACTGGGAACGAGATGGCAATAAGATGGTAAGAGGCGGAGAACGAGATGATGCTCGCAAGGATGCAACCTTTCATTGCCACGAGCTTTAGCTCGTGGACTCAGATCACTCCTAAACTTATTGGGGCTTTAGCCCTGTGCAAAGTGATATCGCCGATGTCCATTCTTCAGCCTGTTCATGTTCGGGAAGCGTTTCTGCCATGGCACATAAACTGAGAAACGGTAAATTTCCCCTCCACCCTTCTTTATACCGCTTCGGCCGGGATTCCGAATCATAAAAAAAAACCGCCTACCGGTTAGCCGAAATTTTTAAAGTGCTAAAGTATTTTTTGACTTGATATTTTTCGTAAAGATATCGCTTAAATACATACAGTTAGATCAAGAAATAATCGGCTTCTTGTTTCATAAAGATCAAAAAGAAAAATTCAAATAAAACGAGACAAAAATTGAACAATTTTATTTGCATAATTTACCAAATATGGTAAATTATGAATATGAAATTTGATGAATTACAACAACTATTAATGCAACGACCATTTTTTGAAACAAATGAAATAACAACTTTATTTGAAGAACCTGAACCTCAGATTTTGGCTCGTTTATCCCGTTGGGTCCGGGATGGTAAATTAATTCAATTGCGGCGCGGAAAGTATCTGTTACCGCAACGTTATCAAAAAGTATCACCGTCTATTTTTTATATTTCCAATTATCTCTACAGGCCATCCTTTATTAGTCTTTTTTCTGCACTTCAGCATTATCAGTGCATCCCGGAACAGGTCAAAGCCGTTCAGGCTGTATCCACTCGACAAACTAAAAGCTGGGATACCGCGATAGGGCGGTTCACTTATTTCAGTACCCAACCTCGTCGATTTTACGGCTATGAACACGTTTCCCTTGGATACGGAGAACAGCAGACTGCATATATCGCAACTTTGGAAAGAGCGCTGATCGATATTTGTTATTTTTATCCCGGAGAATGGACAAAAGAGCGTTGGTCTGAATTACGGCTTGACCTTCCGGACTCATTTCAGTCTGAGCGATTATTAAAATATGCCGACCGAATGCAAAGTAATAAAGTACATCGTGCTATCCGCAAATTTTTGCAACTCTTGAGAGAATAAAGAAATCATGAAAGATCAGGCTAAACAAATTATATCAAATGCGACAACACCTGACCATGCTCGTTTATTATTGCGTGAATTTCTACAACATGTTATTTTACGACAATTATTTGAGCAAAAGAAACTTCAAGACTGGGTGTTTCACGGAGGTACAGCATTGCGTGTCCTTTACGGACTCAACCGGTTTTCAGAATATCTTGATTTTCATTTGAAAAATACGAATGAAAATATTCCATTTACTGACACCATCGGAGCTCTATGCCATAGCTTAGACCGTCAAGGATACTCAGTTTCTACTCCAAGGATTCGCGAATCGATCGTTTGTAACGCAACAATTAGATTTGAATCACTTTTATTCGAATCGGGATTATCACATCATCGAGATGAAAAACTTGCAGTAAAAATTGAATGTGATACCAATCCTCCAGATGGTTACAAATTAGATCGTTCCTTGATTAATAAATATCATCCTTTCAGCCTTGTACATCATGATCCGGCTACTTTCATGGCTGGAAAAATACATGCCTTGTTACAGCGTCCTTTTACAAAAGGTCGCGATTATTATGACATCATGTTTCTTTTGTCCCGATGGCCGGAACTCCAGCCGAATATTAAATATCTAGCAAATGCTTTACAGCAAACCGGTTATAAGGGCAAGGAGATAGCGAATCGGAATTGGCGAAGCATATTGCGTCAACTTGTTAAAGAGGCAAAGTGGAATGTCATTATTTCTGATGTTGAACCTTTTTTAGAAAATTCCATTGACATTCAGATGCTAACTCCAGAAAACTTGTAAAACTCATTTAAAAGGGAATATGCACCTTTTAAAATGTGTCGCGAATAATTGACGAAAACGACTTGCTGAGTGCCGAGGGAGAAAAACATTTGCAATTCAATATACTTTAATTTCGCTCACAACAGAGATTTAAAGAATCATCTTGATATTTGAATCCTGCCAAAAATTACCTACATTTCTTTTTTCAATTAGATGTTAAAAAACGGAGTCTTTCATGTCACAGTACAAATGTAGGAATATTTTCAAGCACAGCACGTTTTTCATTCTATTCTGTTGTTTATGGTTCTCACAGACAAATGCAAGCCAGTCGAATTCAAATACCAGGCTGGCACCGGTTGAACCGTTAACCGTTGACCTGATTTCGAACGACACAGAAAAACGGGTCAAGGCACCACACGACAGCATTGACATTGCATGGAAATCCAGCCTTGAATTTGACGATTCAGAATGGGAAACAGTCGCCGAGGCGCCAGGTGGTGTGGGATTCGATCGCGAAGGTGATTATGCAAAATATATCAGCCTGGACACCAAACCGTTGATGGGTGGACGAACGTCGTGCTATATTCGCATTCCTTTTGAAATAGCAGCACCTGTTCTTAATGAGCTGGATTTTCTCGCGCTGAAAATCCGCTACGACGACGGTTTCATTGCTTATCTGAATGGTGAACGCGTTGCCGCGTCTAACGCCCCGCCGGTAGCAAAATGGTATTCCGGCGCAACACAACCGCACGAAGCGCATTCAATTCTAACTTTTGACATCAGCGAGCATCTCACTGAGCTTAAACCAGGGCAAAATTTATTAGCCATTCACGGCCTGAATGTCAGCCGCAGCAGCCCGGATTTTCTCATCCAGGCGACTCTGCAAGGGCGGAAAAATTATCAGCGCAACTTTGCCTCTACCCTGCCCATTTTTGTGATTCGCACGCAGACGAACAAATCGATAACCAGTTCTCCGGCCACTGCGAATCTGGGCGTCATTCAAACTGAAAACAAACTCAACACGCTTGCCGATCCGAATAATTTTTCCGGTTCCATCACGATTCAAGAGGACAACACTTTTGATTACCCGAAATCTGATTTTCATTTTCAAATCACAAATAAACTAGGGCAACCTCAAGATGCCGGGCTTTTAAATCTGCCGCATGGAGACGCCTGGAGGTTGCATGCGCCTTACAGCGACAAATCGCTCATGCGAACGGCCCTTGCTTGCGAACTGGCCAGACGAATGGGGGCACCAGCGAGCCGTACACGTTTTTGCCATCTTTTTGTGAACGATGATTACTTTGGCATTTACCTGCTCATGGAACAGCGCAATCGCCACGAAAATCGAATTGATATGTCGCCGTTGCCGCCGAATGCTTCCAGCGGAGATGCTCTCACCGGCGGGTACATTCTATCAGTAGGCCAGCGCGGACTGCCCGGTTTCACATCGTCGCATCTGCCCTTTAAAAACGCTCCGTTTCTCATCGGCTATCACTATATGTATCCTGATGCCGAAACCATTTCACCGGCTCAACAGCAATACATTGAAAAGTTCATCAATCGATTCGAAACGTCCTTGCTGAACAATGAGGCGCTATCAGAATATGAACAGTATCTCGATGTATCCGCATGCATAAATTATTTTCTCATCAACGAGATGGCCAAAAACATTCACGCCTATCGCTCAAGCACCTTGCTGTACAAAGATCGAAACTCGATTGACAGCACATTGCAAATAGAGCCGGTCTGGGATTTTCGGCATGCGTTGAACAACATCGATTCTCATAACGGCTGGACGGTGGATGGCTGGCAACTCGATTATTTACTTAACAATCCCACCGCCAAAAGCGATACGCTCCTGGTCCCATTTTGGTGGCGTCGATTGTACCAAAATGGTGAGCTGCGGCAGCACATCTACGAGCACTGGACAGATTTAAGAACAAACGCCCTTGCCGAAGATGCGGTTTACAAACTGGCAGATTCGCTGTATTATCACCTCGAAAGCGATCTGGTTTTGAATTTCGAGCGCTGGAATGTGTTGGACAAGACCATCTGGCCGAATCATCACACCGGCGAGTCGTATGACGACGAATACTTTAATATGTTATTGTGGCTTATCGATCGGATGGACTGGATGGATGCTGCTATGTCATCCTGGCAATTCGCAGCCGTTCATGAATCGAAAAAACCGGAGAACTTTACATTAAAAGACAATGTGCCCAATCCATTCAATCCCAGCACGCTGATTCGGTGCACGCTTGCAGAACCGGCTCATGTTTCGTGCACGATTTACAACCAGCTCGGTCAGGCCGTCAAGCACATGAATTTTGGATTGCAGTATGCGGGGGAACATTCATTTGTCTGGCACGGCGTGGATATTCATGGACGTAATGCGCCAAGCGGAATGTATTTTTACAGCGTCCGGGTCGGGAAAGCGTCCCAAGTGCGAACCATGCTTTTGCTGCGATAATGCAGGATTTTTTTGAAACTTTTTCCGGCTCTGTCATCTAATTGACAAAGAACTAAAAAGCTGAAAATCCATGAAAATATAAAAAACGAGGAGATTTATGGCGACTCGCAAACTAACCATGAACGAGCTGGAAAACACGTTACAAAATAACGATATTGTATTAATTGATTTTTGGGCAGAATGGTGCGGACCATGCAAAATGTTCGGCCCGATTTTCGAAGACATGTCTGAAAAATATCCGGATATTGCTTTTATGAAAGTGAATACCGAAGAAGAGCCGCAGTTGGCAGGTGCTTTTGGCATTCAGTCCATTCCGACCCTGGCTGTATTCCGCGAAAATGTTATGGTTTTCAAACAACCCGGTGCGCTGCCGGAAAATGCCCTGGAAGATTTGATCAGCCAGGTTAAAAACCTGGATATGGAACAAGTTCACGCCGAAGTGGAGAAGCAAAAGCAGGAAGCAAATGCGTAATTCCCATCGCCCCCGATGTTGACATCGGGGGTTTTTT
>CAZSMC010000039.1:5366-14894 GCA_964607755.1 uncultured Cytophagia bacterium
TTTTTCTCTGGTCGCATGCGTCTCCGGCCAGAGGGCAAGATTTTCAGGCGGGGTTAAAAGGTCAAGTGAAAAAACAGAATTCATTCTCAAACGCGATTTTGATAAAAAAACTTTGACCATGTGTAATAAATGACTATCTTGTACCATAGATGATTAAATTGTATTTAATAAACTTTGAAAAAAACAAGATAAATATATCGCCGCTACGTGGCTTTTATAATATGAAATTAACATGTGCTATAGATATTTCACCGCTACGCGGTTTTTTATATCAATTTGCTCTATTATTGCAATAATCAACCCTGTTATGGGTGATATGTTCATACCATTATAGATAGCTGATAAAAATTCTTAAAACCCCGTCAGGGGTGACATATTCGTTTTCTAGCGTTACTATTTTAAGTGTTCGGTAGCGAAACATAAATCAAAGGAGGACGGTATGAGAACTGTTACTATTTGTTTATCTCTTGTCATCTTTTTGTTAGGCAGCACCTATGCAATGGATCCCCCCATTGTTCACTGGCCGCTGGATGAAAGCGACGGAGAAACAGCAGAGGACATTGCTGGTGAATGGGACGGCACCTGGGTAGGAAACATTGGATGGTTTCCGGAGGCAGGTCATTTCGGCGGTGCAATCGAGTGTAATGACGATTCAAGTTTTATCGAGGTTGCGGATCCGGACAGCATTTTTTTTGATGTTTTGGGCACCGAATTCACTGTATCAGTCTGGGTTCAGCCTTACGAATACACTCAAGACTGGCAAGGAATCGTGTTCAAAAATGACAAATTTTTCCTTGAACGCAATAGCAGTGGCAGCGGCGGCACAGTCGATGGAATCCATTTCAAATGCAAAGATGAAACAGGTGCTCAGCCCTTCAATCTCTATGGAAATATTATCCTCGATCCGGGATACTGGCACCATGTCGTTGGTATCTATGATTTCGACATGGCCTATTTGTATATTAATGGTGAGTTGGATGTAGAAGGTGAGGCCACCGGTGATTTTATTGGTGCAATACCTGATCCTTTACTCATCGGTGCCAAGATGGAAAACACCTATCGCAACTCCTGGAACGGCTTGATCGACGACGTGAAATTTTTTAATTATCCCTTGACGATGGAACAAGTGGATAGCTTGTTTCAGTTGGAAGCGGCGGTACACAGCAAAAAAGGCAATGGCCTGGTTAAAACCATGAAATTGCATCCTAATTATCCGAATCCCTTCAACCCCTCTACCTCCATCAGCTACGATCTGGCCGCCCCTGGTCAAGTGGAGCTGGCGGTTTATTCTACTCAGGGACAGTTGGTCAAGACATTGGTCTCAGAGGAACAATCGGCAGGGGCGTACAAAGTCACATATACGGCGACGGATGATCGTGGCAATCCACTTTCCTCAGGTGTTTACTTTTACTCTTTGCGGGTTAAAACGCAACGGAGTGAATTCACTGATGTCGGTCGAATGGTTTTGCTGAAATAAGGACATATGACCGTTTGTAGTACACCGTTCAGGTGTGCTACAAATGGTTTTATTTCACTCACTCGTAGCACACTTCCGCCTTGAGACGCATGACGCTCCAGCGTCCCGTGTTGAAAATGGGCCATGCGCTGAAAGTGAGCTTCTTCATCTCATCTCACTGGTTGTTTCTTTTATTCCTCGCACCAGCGGATAACCCCATTAAAAGACATCTTTGAGTATGGATTTTAGATTAGGGGCTAAAGCCCCTACGAGCAGTAGTCCGGTCTGGATCCACGCGCTAAAGCGCGTGGCAATGAAAGGCTTTAATGAATATCTGTTGCAAAGAACGGATATAGCCCTCGTTCCTCCATTCTTGTGGGGGGAACGCACGCCACTTTCCACAAAATCCGTGGTGAAATTCACCCTACCCTCACATTCCCATCTTTGTATTTTCCGAATAAATGCTTATCTTAAAAATATTTGACAATATGATAAAAAAGGTCAGGAGATGTTATGAAGTTATACAGCCATGTTTTAGTCATATTCACCATGATTAGTGTTCTAACCAGTGTTAATGCGCAATCACCGGTGCCGGATGACGCCGGGCTCGAAAAAGTCGCTGAAGGTTTTCAATTCGTCGAAGGACCTGTCTGGCATCCGGACGGAATCTTGCTTTTCAGTGACATTCCGGCAAATACGGTTTACCGGTGGGACCCGGTCATGGATAAAACCGGCGAGTTTTTGCAACCGTCCGGCAATTCGAATGGCCTGGCCCTGGATCACAAGGGCAGACTGGTACTCTGCCAACACGGCAAACGACGCGTGTCGCGGCTGGATCCGAACGGCACAGAAACAGCGTTGGCAACACATTACAACGGCAAGCGACTGAACAGCCCAAACGATCTGGCGATCAAATCCGATCGTTCGATCTATTTCACCGACCCACCCTATGGCATCAACGACAATCAGGAAGAACTGGGATTTTACGGCATTTATCGCATTACAACGAACCTCGACGTCGTCCTTTTGGATAAATCGTTAAACCGGCCAAACGGCATCTGCTTTTCTCCGAATGAAAAACGATTGTACGTCAATGACTCGCAGGCCAGGAAAATTTATATATGGGACGTCAAAGACGATCATACCATTGCCAACAAGCGATTGTTTTATGCCATGACCGGCGACGGTCCTGCCGATGGCATGAAAACTGATACCAACGGCAACCTTTACTCCACGGGTCCGGGTGGCGTGTGGATTTTTTCGCCGGACGGTGAGGTGCTCGATAAGATTCAGGTTCCGGGTCAGACAACCAATCTGAACTGGGGCGGCCCGGATTACCAGACGCTGTACATCACATCCGGTAGTGCGGTGTACCGGATTTCTTTGAATGCGACCGGCGCTTTGATCGATGATGCGCAATCACTTTTGCCATTTCAGTTTGAGCTGTATCCGAACGTGCCGAATCCGTTCAATCCGGATACGGTGATCCGTTTTTCCACACCGCGCGTTGCCGATGTGTCGCTGCACATTTTTGATGCCACCGGTCGATGGGTAAACACGCTGGTTGATAATCGCGTGTCTGCCGGGATGCATACCGCCGTATGGGACGGAACCCATGCCAACGGCCAGCCGGTTTCCAGCGGCGTTTATTACTGCCGGATGACCGCCGGGCATATTCACAAAGTTCGTAAAATGTTGTTACTCAGATAAAACAGAATTCAGGAGGTTGAATGCACGTCCGAAGCTGGGCTTTATTTCTTTTGTTTTTTATGGCCTTTTTTCAGTGCGCCAAAAAAGCCGAACCGGAAAAGGTGTGGATCATGGAAGACAATTCATTTTGTGTGATCGAAGCCGAGTCAGCCGCATCTTATGATCCCGAGGTGAGTTTTTGGAAACGCACCACAGAGGTGTCTAATTACAGCGGCGAAAGCGCTCTGGCTTTTCAGGATTCCGGTGAGCTGAGAGACGGTCCTCTGCCAATCGATGCACCGAAAACAGGCAAAAAGTATACGCTATCCTACAAAGTATGGGTTGAAGAACCTGGCGATTACGAGCTCAAAATTCGTAACTTTCACCGGCAAAAAGACGGCGATAACGACGCGTGGGTGAGCATTAATGAAAATATGTTTCGAAAGATCTGGGACCAGGATGTCAATCTATTCACCTGGAGCGATGGTGCCGGAAAAAATTTGAGGAATTTTATTTTTCAGCTTAAAAAGGGTGTGAATACAATCGAGATTGCCGGACGTTCGAACGGCTGGATCATCGATCAGCTCTTGATTGTCCGAGCCGGCATGAGCGATGTGCTGCTGCAGCAACCGGACGTGCGCATGCAAGAGTCACCGCTTATAACCCAGGGTGTGAGCGATAATAAATCACCGTCAACACCGCAAAATCTGAGAACCGGCAGAAAGGAATTTTCTTATATCGTTTTAAACTGGCATCCTTCATCGGATAATTTCCATGTGTACGGATACGATATCTACCACGATGAAAAGCTTATTGGCAGCACTACAGACACACTTTTCCCGGTTACCGGATTAAAAGCTGAAACCGAACATACTTTTCAGGTGAGTGCCAGGGATTTTCATGGTAATATTTCGAGGCGATCTGAGAAAATCAAAGTTAAAGTTCCCGGGTTCAACGAAAAAACCGGACTGTTAATTGACACCGCAGATGAAACGCCGGTTATTGATGGCGTCATGGAACCGGTGTGGCTGGAACACAGCAACTACTCCCCCAGCCTTCTCATTGGCGGTTCTATCGATTCAAAAATGGACATGGCCGCATTCATCAAAATGATGTGGGATGACCAATTTTTGTACCTGCTGGTCAAGGCAATCGACGATCGAGTTCGTGAAGATTCGCCCGAGGGCATTCACCTTTGGCTCGATCCGAATAACAGCAAAGATACTTTTTTCAGCTACTATGACCGACACTACCTGTTGCAATGGCAAAATGATGGTCTTGAAGAGGTGTATGGCAAAACTCCGGACAATGCACAAATTGCCTATGCGCTCTGGGAAGGCAAGGGTGAAAAACGTCAGCAACACGGTTATATCATCGAGTGTGCCATCCCCTGGGCGTCTATCGGAATCCAGGCAGATCAAGGTCACTTTTTAGGCATGGAAATCCGGCTGGACGATTACGATGCCTCCTCCGAAACGCCCGAGGCTTCGTTCGTACTGGTGAATCCGCAATTTCTGCAAAACCACAGTCCCTTGACCTGGGGCACAGCCAGGCTGGTCAAAAACTATTGGGAATTTGATCCTGCCAACTAGCAAGATTCTCTCGAAGAATAGTGCGTGTTGTTGATAGATATCTATTTTGGAGATAGAAATGGCTCTCAACGAATTATTCAAAAAACAGGGAGACTGGCTTTTTCAACGCCGAAGCTACCTCCCGCTTCTCTTACTGCCGTTACTGCTGCTGGCGCTGCCAGATACCGAGTCGATTATCCGAGCCCGGGGTGAAACAGCAATGGCTCTTTTTCGGGCTTTTTGTTTTATTGTATCTGTCGTTGGGCTGGGCGTCCGGGTTGTGGTGGCTGCTTTTGTTCCGCGCGGCACCTCCGGCCGAAACCGCGGCGGACAGAAAGCGGAATCGCTCAACACCACCGGCATCTATTCGGTGGTTCGACACCCGCTCTATCTGGGCAATTTTCTTATTTTTATGGGAATCATTGCCTACACGCTTTCGTGGTGGCTCATTTTGATGAGCGCGATCCTGTTCACCATTTATTATGAACGGATCATGTACACCGAAGAAACGTTTCTGCGCGAAAAATTTGGCGAAAATTTCACATCATGGGCGTCCCGCACGCCGGCTTTTTTGCCAAAACTCTCTCTCTGGATACCATCCGGTTTGACGTTTTCGTTTAGAAATATCCTGAAACGTGAATACAACACGTTTCTCACAACGATAACAGGATTTACGGTCATTCATTATGCCAGTGACTTTTTCGGTAATTACAGGTTCGACTCTGGTCTTACCTGGCTGTTTGCATTTTTAATTTCGTTGGTTATCTATTTGACCATTCGAACGCTAAAGAAAAAGACACGGACTTTGAACGTGGAAGGACGCTAAAAAATTGATCCTGACAAGTTGAGGTAAACTGAATCTATTCTAATGACTTGTTCACGCAAAGTGTAGTTAGAATCCGGGATAAGCGAAATAAAGCACGCTAAACAATACCAGAATGTGAGCATTGCAGATAAAGCACTCATAGTGACGAGAATGAATTAACAACCGCATCCACCATTTTCGGGGAATTCGCCGCAAGTCCGAAGAATGGCAATATGGACAACGATGTTTGGTTGATATCCTCATGTTACTCTCCAGCTAAATGTTTCTGATTCTACTCCCTTTTTACCAAAAGATTTTCAATATCGTCCACCACCTGGGTGGCAAAAGGCTGGCTTTCAATGTCCTAAATCAAACACAAGACATGTCCCTAAAGCGAAAGCAAGTATTCGACTGTTACGTGATGCCGGGCATTCTCTCACGTATTCCACAATAGCACTGTAAGTAAAAGCTCAGACTTTGGTAAAAGTTTTAATATTTGGGCACTAAAGTGCCTATTAAATAATCTCAATAATAGCCCCGACTTAAAAGCCGGGGCTATAATATTGCCCCGAGCTTTAGCTCGGGGTTAAAGACGACACCTCAACATAACGGTCCTTCCCACTTTTGTAATGCTGCAAAGATTTTCTCCCATCAGTGAGCTTTTACCACTGTGATAACGAGAAAGACCATTGATTACACAACCAATACACCCTGAAAAACCGTCACCGCGCTGCCGGTTAACAGAACCCTGTCGCCTTTGATCTGAACCCCGATCTCGCCGCCACGCGCCGATGCCTGATAGGCTTTGAATTCGCTCTTGCCAATTTTTTCCTGCCAGTACGGTCCCAGACAGCAATGCGCCGAACCGGTGACCGGGTCTTCGTTAATGCCTTCAGCAGGGGCAAAAAACCGGTAGATGAAATCATAGTTCTTATCGCATGATTCGCTGGTAATCATGACACCCCGAACCGGCACCTGTGCCAGTGCGATAAAATCCGGGCGGGCGGCTAGCACCTCGTCCGGCGTTTTTAGATGCAGCAGCACATCCATTCGATTGCGGGCGCTGGTGACCGGATAAACACCCAATGCTTTCAGCAGCGCCGGCGGTGGCGCTATCTCTTCCGGTGGCTCGGCCGGAAAATCCATTTCCAAACGATCCTTATGACGAGTAACTGTGAGTTTTCCGCTCTTGCTGAAAAACACAGCCGCCTGATCCGCGGAAAGCGTTTCGGTTTCAAACAGGATGTGCGCGCTGGCCAGCGTGGCATGGCCGCACAAATCAACCTCGGATGTTGGCGTGAACCAGCGGAGGTCGTAACCGTTTTCCTGTGGCACCAAAAACGCCGTTTCTGACAGATTCATCTCTGCAGCCACGTTTTGCATCCATTGCTCGTTGGCCCGTTCATTCAAAAGACACACTGCGGCTGGATTTCCCTTGAACGCCTCACCGGTAAACGCATCAACCTGATAAATTTCTGACATGTTTATCCTTTCAAAAAAATGTGCTTCTGTTCAATCCTCAACTCTTCCGGGCGCAACTATGCACTTTTCTTGTAACACCGCGGGTCTTTGCCATACATCCCGCGACCGGCAGCATAGGCTCGCGACCGACAGCCAAAACACTGATCCGCTAAATTGCACGCCCAACATTCTTTTGGCAGGTTTTCAGGATGACGAAACTTTTTGAACGTCAGAGTATCGTGATGGCGCCGCACAATGTCTGAGAGCGAATCCTCATCGTGAATGCTCGGAGAATGCGGATCGCGAATTGTGGCGCAGGGTGTGACCTGGCCGGTGCACAACACAGCGAGCGTTGCCGAGCAGTACTGCTTGTTGACGCAGTTCATCGGAAACTGTTTGACGCCCCATTGTTTGGCGTACCGCTTGTACACCTTGCGGACCGCCTCCAAAGACGGAATGAACCCTTCCAGCGCCGAGTTGCTCATGCCGGGGCGTAAGTACGTGTGGTATACATTCAGCGAGGTTTTAATATGAAAATTGTTCTCAAAATAATCGATGGTTTCGATCATATCCTCGGCGCTTTGCATGCCGGTAAAGGTCACGGAATTGAGCATCTGCTCCGGGGGATAGCCTTTGTCCAGCAAGCGTCGAACACCGTCGAGGATTACATCCATATCCTGCGCCGGACGGTTCGGGTGAAACTGTTTGTACAAATCCCGATTGACTGTGGACACATGAACGGAAACAAGACCGTGCTGACAAAGCTGCGAGAGCTTGTTGACAGTGCTATCATCGCGCAGCGGCAGCCCGCCGGTCCACATGTTATTACGCAGACCGAATTTGGCCGCTGTTTCCATGTGCTTGAAAATCGAATCCCGCAGCAGCGGTTCGCCGCCCAGCCATTCGATGGCGGTTATTCCCAAATCGTGGGATTGCCGGAGAATGGCATCAATTTGATCGTCCGATAGCGTATTTTTCGGTTGTTCCAACGCGTTCATGTAACAATAAATGCAACCCTGCTCGCACACATCGCCGATTTCCAGTTGCAAGGCATAAAACTGTTCCTGCTGATAAGCTTTCTCAAGTCGTTTGTAATCTATCATAAAAACATCACCTCTTTTAAAAAATAAAAAACAGTTTGGTGAATGACAAGGTGAAACTGCGAATGAGTGCAATGATGGGTATATAAAAAGTTTCTGGATGTGATGAATAATCGTTTCAGCCTGGGTAAAAATCAATCTTTTAATCGAATTGAAATGGAAGGTAAAGCAGGATTTATATAGAGTCTATCATCTTAGCTTTGTTCCAAATAGGCTGCAAAAATCCGAAATAATTCCACGCCCCGACCAAACTTAAAAGAATCCCCCAAAATGACAGCTCGGCGTTTTTCTTTTCCAATTTTCAGGGGGTAGGTTCTCTTTTCCTGAATCCAGAGCTGTCTAATTTTAGCATCTATATGAACCTGTTTTTGATAAATATCATGGTTCGTCGGCTTGAGTAATAAAACCTTGTTCACCCCAAAGGAAGACCTTCCGGTTTCGCCATTTTTCTCCATCTTTGACTTCGCCCCAGGTATCATGTGCTACAAAACGTGCTTTGCTTTGTCCATTATTAACCAAAGAAACGCCTCCAAGGCCGTAATTGCGAAGCTTGTCTTTATTAATCCATGTTCGAGCGGTATCTTTTGAAACAGATATGATATTGCCCCAAATTATAATGTGGCCGTTGTTTTGAATGGTAACCGGGCCACCATGTGGTGCATCGTATGTTGACCATTTTCCACTTGCAGGATCGCCGATGGCAAGACGCCACTTGCGGTCAATGCCGGCCCACGCTCCACGACCATGGCCGTAAAGTATAAAGGGCCGTCCGTTTGGATCAACATCCAGGCCTCCGATAAGAACGTGTCTCAACTCATTATGACCTGTTTTGGGGAATTGACTCAAATACCCGACAATACTTGTCAGCCTGGTCCAGAGTGACAGGAAGTTCCAGTTCGTGCCCTGAAAGATTCTTCCAGATTCCTTCGCCATGAACCATTTGAAGATGGTACAGATTGATTCTTCTCTCATCATGATACGGCTGGCCATAATCATTGGAACAAACATGATAACGTGTGAGATGGTGAATGGTATTATTTTCCCCTTTGTAAAAAGCGCCATACCGCGAGTCATAATAAGTGTTGTTTAAATATGTGCCATTATCGTACATGGCACGTGGTCTTATTACCGTTCTGTACCACACATTTTTACCGCCAGCCTGGTCATATAGGTAATCATCGGCTGCA
The DNA here is from genome assembly GCA_964607755.1 of uncultured Cytophagia bacterium. Classification (GTDB taxonomy): domain Bacteria; phylum Zhuqueibacterota; class Zhuqueibacteria; order Residuimicrobiales; family Krinioviventaceae; genus CAZSMC01. Next base: position 14,636 of record CAZSMC010000039.1, read on the forward strand.
GTAAAACAGGGAAAAAGTGTGGTAAAGATGGTTATTATAATTAGAGATATTATGTTTCTGTGTGGCATTGAAAAACCTGATTTAAATGTAAAGCTTGCAATAAGAACAATATGAATATTTGAGGATATTCCTTGATGATCGCAAATCTTATAAGAACTTTATATTTGGGGTAGTTGCACTGTTAACTTTAGGAAATACCAAGTAAATGATCAATAAAAATAGTGTTTTGCGGAAAGATGATTTTGAAAATAGGGCTCAA
>CAZSMC010000039.1:14994-18408 GCA_964607755.1 uncultured Cytophagia bacterium
AATGATCAATAAAAATAGTGTTTTGCGGAAAGATGATTTTGAAAATAGGGCTCAAGTTTGTCGAAAATAAAAATTTTGGCAAGATGATTTGGAGCAAAATCATGAGGGCGGTGTTCCAGGCAAGATGCTCGTAACGAGAAACCAGCAGGTCTCGAGCGCAGTGACAGGCTGGGACGCCAGAGCGCCCCGGAGGGCGTTCAGCCAGGGAACTGGTGGAACAAGGCAATGCTCACATCTGACTCTTTCTTCCATCTACCTAAAACTCTGGTTGCAAAACCGCGAAACACGCTAAAAAACACGAAAGGGAAAACTTCCATCTATTTTAAACTCTGGTTGCAAAACTGTGTTTCGCGAGTGTCTGGCCGGGGTGCAGTGGTGTGCATTCGTTGCAGCCAACTCACTGGAAAAACAGTTTCCAAATGCGTCACCAGCCGGAAGCGACGAGATTGCAAGCCAAAAGGCCTACCCCTATTTTGACTGTTTTTCTGTCAGTGTGCCGTTTATATACTTGTGTAAAACACTTGAAATTAATGATTGATAAGGAATCCCTTGTATTTTTGATTCTGCTTTCAGATTCAAAAAATCCCGTTCTGTAATGCGAATATTGATACGTTTGTTTTTGATCGATGTATTTTTTGCATAGCGGGCGTGTGCCTTCTTTTCACTTTCTACATTATCAACAGACTGCCATTCATCATTCTCATAGGATTCAATGATATCTCTTTCTTCAGCATCCAAATATTCAGTTTTATTCATAAGCTCTCACCTCAAGTACTTTTGTGTCGCTTTTCTGCTTGGATAAATTGTTTTCAGGAATATTCTGTTTTCCTTTTGAACAAATGGCACCAAATAGGCGTAATTTTCATATTCGACAATATACATTCGCTGGTTCGGGTATTTGTCCTGATTGGGGTGCTCGACAATATCCAGCAAATATCCGGTCTCTATTTGTGTCGTGATTTGTTCAAAAGATATATGTCTCACCTTTTTTAATTGTTCATTCTTTCCATTGTTCCAATCATAAAAAATCATATTATAATATATTGAAATGTGTGCCTATTGTCAATATATTTTACAAAAATCGGCAAACCCAGACCGCGGGACATTCAAAATTTATTTCTGGAGGGTAAACTCCTTTTCTGCCATACTATTTTACTATTTTTATGTGTGATGCAGAACATCACCGGATAAAACATGCCGCAATTCAAGGGGGACAGGCGACCCCGGCCGGATGCCGGGGACGAGATGAACAAGATTCAACTCTTTTAAGGACAAATTTCTCTGCCCCCTTGGCAAGCGTGTAATAATTCCACCACCATCCTGACAAGTTTTTTATAACGGTTTGTTTTCTAATTTTATATGACTTGTAATGCTTCATGAGGCCCAGATAAGAATTCATGGACGCGATAAAGGCTTCTTTTTCATCTTGATCCGGTTTGTGATCTCTTGCTATGTTATTCTGGTGTTCACTCGCCTTGTAAAAATTGCCGTTGGATTTACAGGATTAAAGCGACAAATATTTGCCAGGCTATGCTCACGATCATTGTGCGCTTATTCAAGCCATCCAAAATCCTGTCCATCCGCTAATCCCGGAAATCCTGATTCTGACAGGTTTTACCCGGCCTTTTCCGGTTGATTCTTCACTCTGGTTCCAAAACACCTGTTTTGCAACCCCATTGCCCGCGAAACTTTTTCTCTAAATCATGCCGCAATTCAAGAGCGACAGGCGACCCCGGCCGGAGGCCTAGGGACGATATTTATACTTTTTCAGGACAAATTTCTCGGCATCGTTCGCAAGATAACAATAATTCCATCAACATACCTGCCGTAATAGCGTATTTTCAGATCGCGTTTGACAAAATGATCAAATTCGTTCAAATAAATATTGCCGAACAACTGCGATGTTAAATTGCTGATCGGCAGGCCGCAGCCGGGTTTTGCGTAAAACAGACTTTTGGTTCGCGGCAGACCGGTCCAGTCTGAACGTCTGCCTTTGATGATACAATTCCGGGTTGGATCATTGAATATGGTTTTCCGGATCAGGTCAAGTAGCAACGGAATATCAAAATCAACGTTTCGCGCGTTGTTTTTGATCACGGTTTTCACCTTTTCGTACAAAATATGCCGATTCATGGCCATAAAATAGCCCTTGATATCCAGTTTCAATATATAGCAATCCCTGCTGTAATTTTGAAAACAGGATCGGATAAAATGATCAATCCGCCGGATGCCATAATGCGTGCCTTTGCCGATACGGCAACTGTAACTGTCATTAATAAAAATTTTTCAAAAATCGGAGAGATATAGTTATAGATAAAATGATGAATGACCCGGTCGTGAAAATTCGCAGCAAAGATTTCACGTTGAACCGGATTGTTCGAAATAAAACAGATGCTGGGTTTTGGTTTATAGGTCTTGTTGATCATTTCTTCGAATAGAGTAAATATGTTGCTTTCAAACCGCGTTTCAAACTCAAGCGCATTGATGGTACCGCGTTTATGTGTACGCGCGTCAAAATAAGCCTGAAACAGGTCAGTGAGGATTTGATCATAATATATATCATCGAACAAGGTCAATTGCATCAACAAAGCCCGGCGGCCTGTTGAACCGCCGGGACCTTTCTGTTTGTCATAAATCCCGAACGCAGCGCAACGCAAACCCGTTTCGCTTATTGTTGTTGTTGCAGTTCACGTCTGAATTATTGTAATTCAAATTGCGGTTCCACGCGTTGTTGCTATTGTTCTCTGACAACGACCAAAAGTTGCCGTAGTTGCCCATATTGTTGTAATTGCCATTATTTATTGTTGTTCCGGTACCCGCCAGGCAGCGCGGACATCAAAGCAGCCACTTCACCCTGTGAAATAGTCATAATGATGGATTTAACAAAACTCAATGGAACAATGGAATTTAACGTATTCATTTCACAGGGTAAATTGATAATATATCCATTCTCAGAACATATGAAGATGATACCTCGTAATGCATACAAGGGGACTGCCGGATTTATGGGTGCGCGCTTGCTTGTGCCGTGGCGACAAGCAATTCCGGCCAAACAGATGTTTATCTTACAGATTTGTGCCATCCGGTTAACTGTCTGGATACGATTTCGACTTTTTTGTTCACATGTACAAATTTTTTCAGACTGATTTGTTTTAAATCCTTCATCAGCCGGACGAACAACCGAATTACCTCAATTTTTTCTCTCGCCGTCTGCAGCGTGTCGCGTTTGTCGGTTTTGCTGTTCGCCCGGTAGATCAGTGTAATTAGTTCAAGCGTCTCATTTTTCAGGCTTTCACCCACGGTGTATTTGTATTCCCGGGTGAAATTCTTGGTGAATTGGAATATCTCCAATAGCAAATCGCAGCGCAACGCAAACCCGATCCGCCCATTGGCGTAGTTGCGGCCCACGTCTGA
>CAZSMC010000039.1:18508-40509 GCA_964607755.1 uncultured Cytophagia bacterium
CGCAGCGCAACGCAAACCCGATCCGCCCATTGGCGTAGTTGCGGCCCACGTCTGAATAACTGCAATACAAATGGCGGTACCACGCGTTGCTGCTATCGTCCTCTGACGACGACCAAAAGTAGCCGTTGTAGCCCATATTGCTGTAATTGCCATTATGGTTGCTCCGGTACCCGCCAGGCAGCGCGGAAAAGCCGCTGGCGCCAAAGGCGGAATTGTTCTCCAAATCACCATCATACCAAAGTGACGCATTGCCGGCCAGTTTGCTGCCTTCATTGGTGCCGCGCCATCCGGTATCATCCGCTTCCGATTGGCTCATGCCCAGGGCCATTTCCAGTTGTTTCCAGTCCTCATCTGTGGGCACACGCCAACCTTCCGGAGCAATGTTGCGGCTGTCATCTACCGCATACCAGTTGTACAAATAACCGTAAGTCTCGGCATTGCTTTCATCATTGTCATAAACGCAATAAGCGCCGCTTGATAAATCCGCCCATTCCGAATCACTGGTCACGTTTGGAATCACATCTCCATTTCTGTAATGAGTTACTATCAGGTTCTCGGTCATCCACCATTGATCGCCGATTTTGATGGTTTTGTAGGTGTTGCCGTCGATATCTGTTACGGTCCCGGTTTCAAATTCGGATCCTTGCTGGTTCACTGTTATGCTCTTTGAGCTTACACCATCCCCACTCACCGTCACTGTGGCGCTGCGGCTGCTCGTCGAGGTGTTGGCGCTGGTCGCGGTCACCGTGACCGTGCCATCACCAGACCCACTGCCCGGAGACACGCTCAGCCACGAGGCATCATCGCTCACCGTCCAGCTCACATTGGATTCGATGTCGAAACTGGACTGGCTGTTCGAAGAAGAGGACAAGCTCAGGCTGGATTTTGAAACATTCAAATAAGGTGATCTCTGCCACGATATCGATACCTCTTTATTCTGACCTTTGCTTAGAGTAATCCCGGTTTCACTCCCGCTCACCACCACAGACCCGGCATCATAGCCGAAAAGATATACTGCGTAGCCGCTGCCCGGGTCCAGGTCGTTCACAGTGCACTCAAAATAGCCGCCATCCGGATACACCGTCTGGTCCGAGACTGTGCTGCTGTTGCGTTTGACCACGCATTGCATTTTGTCCAAAGAAGCCGCGGGTTTGGACAAGCGGTTGTCTGCTGACTGCACCTGAATGGTGAGGCTGGCAGGTTGGGAGTCGGGTTCGAAGAGACCGCAATTAATAAATAGTGCTGTCATTAATAAAATGGCGATTACAAATATTTGGGATTTCTGGTACATTTTGGATTCCTTTATATTCTAATATGTGTATCTTTTTGCGATATCATCGCGAGCATCTGGGACATATACACTGCTTAAATTGAACATGATAATGTTCGGAATTTCATGTTATATTTCGATTTCCATTTCAATAAGGTAATAAGGTTGAATTTTATTGAACCTCGTTGCTACTAAGGTTTAAAACATTAAAATAAAGTATTCAATAACCAGCAAAACAAATTATATCCATAAACAGCTCAATCGCTAAACCTCTACAGCCTACAGCCTAAACTGCTACAGCCTAATCACCTAATACGTCGCCGGTACTTTGACGGATATCGAACTCTTGTCGCTGCCGCCATCCTTTTGGGTTCCAAGGTACACTCCCGCGCCCACGGCGACGGCCGCGGGTATGCCGTACCACAGCCATTTGGATTTTTTAGATTGCACCACCGGTTCGCTGCCGGTTGTGAGGTTGATGCGCAATTTTTCAGTTGCATCGGCTTTTAACGTGACAGTCTGTTCCTGCGGTTTATAGTCGTCATGGGTCACACGCACGGTATAGACGCCTATCGGAATATCACTGAACACCTGGCTGCGTTCGCCGCTGAACGATTCGCCGTCGGCCCCGGTGATTTGAATGCGGCTTTCCAGAGGCACTACGGCTACCTGAATGGCGCCGGTGGCGATATCCGGATACAGGTCCAGCGTTTTTTGATCGCCGCGCCTCAAGGCGACTTGTTCGCTCACCGGCTCGGCTTTGGGGTGTTCCACACGCACTTTGGCGATCATGGGTTCCAGTCGGATGTTTTTCAATTGCTGAACAGGTTTGTCATTCAAATACACGGTTGCGTCCTTGAGGGTCCGGATGGTCAGGGTAGCATAAGCGGCCCGGGTTCGCAGGGTCAGGGTTTGTTGGCTCCCCCTGGCAACCGTAATGGTATCAGGTCGAGTGTCAAAATAATTCGACTCGGCTGTGACGATATATTCGCCCGATGGTAATCGTTCAAATGTATGCGGTGTGGTGACATTCTGAGATCGTCCGTTTAAAAGAATAGACAGACCGGTTTCCGGTTCAGACACGACCCGCAGCGTCCCGAAATCCGGCTGCAAAGTGATCTCTTTGGTGATGCGCGGCGGCTCGACTTCGAGCACATCTTCATACGTGGCATAGCCTTGCTTTTCAATACGAATGGGATAACGGCCGCTGGGATAAAATTCACTTAATGTAGTTTTCCCGAATTTCATATCATCCAGATACACCGTAGCGTCCGAGGGATGGGTGATGATTTCAATAGGCACATCCTGCACTTCCTCCAGGGTGTATTTGAACAGATTGTTCTCGGCATCCACAATAATGGTCTGCATCACCGGTTCATAGCCGTCTTTTTGCAGGCGCAACTGGTGGTTGCCCTGATTGACGGTCAGTTTTTCAACCGCTCCATAGGATTTTCCGTCTAATGTTACCTCGGCGCCGGGCGGATCGGTGATGACGACAATGGGAATTTGATTTAACTGTTTTTCACCGGAAACCTTGATCTGCCATACCGCCTTGGGTGCCGGTTGAATGCCGATCTCGGACAGAATGACCTTGAGCGGTTCATAGCCGCTGTGATAGATTTCCAAAACGCGTTCTTTCGGCTGCAGAAACACCATATCCTCACCCGGATGGTCGTTGACCTTGACCACGCCGTTGTAGGACTGGTAACTGAACCCGTCCATATCGGAAATCACCTTGATGCCGGTACAATGGCGCCCGTTGACATCGCGCACCGCGGCGATTTCGGTTTCCAGTTTCTGCGGCCGGCCCACGAGCTGCAGTTGATTCAACTCGGGCTGTTGGGCGAACAAGACAGCAATGCCGAAAAGACATAAAAATATACTCTTTTGCATAAAGACTCCAGGATGAAATTAAATTTAACAGTTGAAGAGTTTAGGAGATGCTACCCCCTAAACACTTACAGCCTGCTTTTGCTAAAAACTTGTATATTTTAAAATTGGCTGCATCGATTTTCTGCTGTTGACTCCAGACGTTCGGCTGCCAGGCGCGCACGTAAATGAGCGGCTAGGTCTCGTCGAAATCGATCAACAAAAACAAATGTCCTTCATCCGAATATATAGTGGCCGCAGAACGCCACGGTCTGTGGCCATGAGATAACACCATCCGATATGGCGTTACCAATTAGAGGCTGGGAACGAGAGGAAAAGTTATCCACATTGCTATGTGTACAAATAGTTAAAAAAACGACATTTTTAATAAAAAAATACTTGACTTTGACTTAGAGAATATCCTGTCTATCCCGTAAATTCCTGTCCAAATAATAAAAAATAATTATTTTTTTTGGCAACTCCATTTAACAGGGCCTGTAGCAAAACTTTGCTGTAACCGAGGTAAAACGATATCTTTTCACACTGTCTTTAAATAATCAAAAGCAGCCTACCATTTCTCACCAACGCCCCAGCCGCTATGACTTAAATGTAAGCAGGACAAATCGTCATTCTTTTTTTAAATTTCATTGGGAACCTGGCTTTCAGCCAGATCCTCAGAATTCATTTTTAACTTTACATTTTTAATTTTTTTATCTTACCAGTATCATACGTTTTAACGAGACAAAATTTTCAGTTTCAATTCTGTAAAAATAAAGCCCTGATGCAACGTGCTCTCCCGAATCATTTTTACCATCCCACAATATAGTGTGTACACCGGCTTTTAATTCCTTATCATATAATGTTTTTGTCTTTTGGCCATTCAAGTTGTAAACAATCAAGTTAACGAACGTTTTTTCAGGTAGGTGGAATTTTATGGTCGTTGACGCGTTAAAAGGATTTGGCCAGTTTTGAAATAGCTCATATTTTTTAAATATGTGGTTTGATTCATCAATATTTTCATCAACATCGACAGGTTTTGGCTGCCAGATAGCTACATCCCATTTTGGATAAAAATCCCCGGTTGCATATTCAGAATCATAGTAAAAAACTCTTATTGTGTCGTTTTCGGATACAGAAATCAAGCCATTCGCTTCATCACTCGCTGAACCTGAAGAAAATCCAAACGAACCAACAAACGATCCGGACGCAGCAGCGGTCTCTAAACATTTCACAATTATTCCACTCGTATCGCTTGTACTGACCAGACGTACCAGAATTTCTTCCAATTTTTGCGCATTTTTATCCTTGTTCAGATCGTTCACAGTTATCAAACCGATATTCAAATTGGCATCGTAAAATCGGCTGTCGAGGTATATTCTGCCATCGCTAAAATTTGGGCTCGACACGTTCAAAGTAAATGCTTGCACGTCTTTTCCACCTCGACCATCGTTAACCTCAATCTCAACCTTGTGAACACCCAGTGAATCGGCAACCCATTCGACCAGCCCAGTCGGACTAATGGTCATATTTGCAGGTGCCTGATTCAATGAAAAAGTAAGACCGTCTCCATCAATATCTCTGGCTAATACTTGATATAATAAAGTAGAACCTTCTACAGCGCGTCTCACTGGCAAAGACGTAATGAATGGCCAATTATTGCCAATTAAATTTCGGAAATCCACAACAATCTCCGAGGAATAATCACTTATAAATCCCCATCGATTAAAAGCAGTCAAAGCGAGTCTATATTTTCGTCCAGGAGCAACTACAAGATCAAGTGCTGTTGTATCTCCCGTAGCTCTGGAGTGTTGATACTCTTTGCTATCAAAATTATCACTATAGTGCACTGTGTACCCGAGAATATGTGCATCAGGATTCTTCTTCCACATCACGTGCAACATTGTATCCTTGGAAGTAGCTGAAAATCCTGTTGGAATAGAAGGAGTGCCTTGCTGTACAATTTTAACCGGAGATGGACTGTAGGAAAAAGCCGGCGCATTGACACTATCCTCTATCGTTGCATAAACATAATATTCTCCAGTTGGAACGGCTTCCGGGTACCAAATGAATGTATTTTCTTTGTCATCTTCAAAAATATCTGTTTCCAAAGGAATGGGCGAACCGTTTAATCCACGATTGTCAGTATCATAATAGAATCGGATTTTTGCGTCATCATCGACATCGCTATCCAGCCATTTTATATGAACCATATTTTCTCCACCCTCAAGTCCAAGCATCTTTATTACCGGGGGATTGTTTTGACAAAAAACATCAAGCTCGACATTTTCGACATCGGATTGAACAATCCAGTCGCCGCCCCAGGGTTCGTGAACCAGATAGTAAGAATATCCCCTTTCTGGCTGCGTCCAATAATGCAAAAGCATGAGATTATCAGCAAGAGCAAAAGTATCCTCTGGAGTGACATTAAATCCATATGGACTCAACAGATCAAAGGGAGGAGGAGAGCCAGGTGCACCGGATAAACGAAAGATAACCTGTGGTTTATTTGGTGGTACAGTCACTGTCTTTTGAAAAGCAAAAGGTGCCAGACTCGATGCTTTTTCTTTTGTTAAAGCAAATATTTTTGTTAAAGATTGATAGTTCTCACCTGCATAAAAATCCAGATCGCTACCTCCCTTATAAATGAACCTGAAGGCGCCATTAAAATTTAATGCGGGTACGGTGAAACAGCACCTATGCCAACCGCTCCATGGCGACCACCAACATTTGCGGATACACTTTCTATAACTTGGCATCAGTGTGAGATAGAATGTGCCCTGCGCACGATCGTTATGAGCTGTGGCATAAATCCCACCCAATGTTTTCGGCAAACCTACAAAATCGCTGATGTAATCAAACGGAAATTTATCCACTGCAGGCAGTTCAAGGTTACCCTGAATCGATCCATTAAAGCTAGGCGGACGATTTAGACTGAATCCATTGGCACTGGCATTTAGATCCCCCTTGAGTACATTAATAAAATTGACAGTTGTTGAGCAAGTGACCGTTTTGGTGCCATTGTTGTAAATTAATTTCGCCTGTCCGGTTTGTTGTTTGAACACCTCGATTGACGACGCTTCAGCCTCGAAAAAATTTGGTTTTATGTTTACTGTTATGGGATCAGCTTCAACAACATAAAAATCATCAATTTTTGGTCCCGCGACAAGTGCTGCGCTGAGAATCACTGTCAAAGGATTATTATTGGTATTACGGATATTTTTTATTTCTCCGCCCACCTCTTTGATGCTTATTCCTGTAGAATTAATGGGGATAGTTTGATCAGGTGTGTATGTAATTTTTAACGAATCAATCATACCATTGGAAAGATATATCTCAAAGGAAATATCGGCGATATTGGGCACGCCAGCAATTCCTCCACCAGAGTAGTTGTTAGGTTCAGTGTGGAATTGTACCCAGGCACTATCAATGGATATTCCTTTTAGACCAATCGGAGTTGGAAAATATATTTTCCCGGCAAGTTCAACACCGTCCCCTCTGACCATTTTAAAGCTATCGATTTCAACAGAACCACCTATTTCATTTGGAAAGATAATATCAAATCCCAGAATAATTACATTTTCCGAGATACCTATAGTTTTAAGTTGTAGATCGAAAAGTCCCAATTGAAAAGGAAGTTTCATAGGAGGATCAAAATCGATGCGAGCTTGACCCGTTCCCAAATCCATTTCAATGTCGCCAGTGTAAATCGTTATCTCATCATTATTCACCAACTCTGTTGGAATCCAGCCTGGAATAGTCAGACTATCAACAGAAAGCGCACAATTGTGCGAATAAAGTGTCGAATCGGTAAAATCGATGTCGAAAGTTCCGCTCAGCTTCAAGTATTTGTTGATGAAGGTGTTTCCAGAAATCACGGTCGAGTCTATTCTAATCGGCCTTATGTTGTCAGTTTTTATGATCAGATTGCCAATTTTAATGGCATTGACATCGGTCGAGTCCCAGCGACTAAAAGTATTGTTGGTTTCGTTAGTTTCCACAATGACATTTCCTGAATCCACCTGAGCAATCAAATAATGATATCCAGAACTCACAAGTGGAAAAGGAGCCGAAATATTGCGTGTTATACTTGTAAACGGATCTATATCATTAGTAATATTGACACTCTGCAAAAGCGTATCGCTGCCAAAAACTTTGTCGTTGGAAATATAAAAAGATGTTTTGAAATCTGTGGTAACAGGTTCACCTCCATTGTTATGAATGTTACAAGAAAGCGTCATATTTTCACCAATGGCTATTGAGCTAGGCAATGAAGAACTCATAGCTCCGGTCAAATCTGCCTTTGATTGGGTGATGTCGATAGAGGACATGCTGGCAATGGTGTTATTATTTTCGCTGCATTCACTAATTTGATCGATTGCATCGACACTGAGCATAAACCAATATCTGTTGGTTGCACTATCGGTTATTCTAACGGTTTTGTTAAAATCGTAAGTAATAGCATCCATCGCTTCTTGAAGCGTGTTAAAAATATACCCAACGCTTTTAGGAATAGTTATCATCGAATCAAGCCCGGCATCATTGCTGTCGAGTTTTTGATCCAGGGAAAGATACAAAGAATCAACAAAACTTTTTTTGATGTTTATAGCAAGCATTTGTCCGGAAAGAACGATGGAATCCCCTGATGTCGCTGTTGTCTTGTTTGCTTTTAACCACAGCGGTTTGAGGATTTTCACCTTGTCCAAAATTACTGTGGTATTGACATTCACTCCAAATAACTGATCCTGAAATTCTCCTGCCCCAGCAGATATCTCGATTTGGTCTATAGTATTATCTTGTCCCAGTCCGAAATGTTTTGGAGCTTCAAACCCTCCATATACTTGTCCTGTCTGAGTGCCACTTGCGGTTTTGATCGTCACTCTCCTTACCTGATATAGATTACATCCAGCGCCTGCAGTCAGAATGATTATATAGTTTAAACCGCTTCCTTTGTTGCGGTAAAAACGATTTAGTAATCCGTCATTGGTCAAAAACAAATCAAGATTGCCGTCATTATTCACGTCGACCCAGGTGAGCCCTGTTGTGAGTCCATCACCACCAACTCCTTTATCCGAAGCAACATCCATAAAACTAAAACCGTTTGTCGCACCAAGATTATTAAACAATCGATTTTGACCTTCGCCGGCAACATATAAATCGGCATCACCATCGTTATCATAATCACCCCAGGAAACATTTGTGCTGTTGCCACCATCATCTACTCCGGTTTTTGGGGCAACATCCTCAAAGGTGTAATTGTTATCAACTCCTGAGTTTTGGAACAAGCGATTAGGTTCAGCTTCATTGGCCAGGTACAAATCCAGGTCACCGTCATTGTCATAATCGACCCAGGCAGCGTCTTGCCCTGAACCTTGGTCTGCAATTCCGAGCATATCGGAAACATCTTCAAAGCTATAACCGTTTGCCTTTCCTCTGTTTCTGAACATACGATTTTTGCCGCCAAAATTCACCACATACAAGTCCAGATACCCGTCATCATTGTAATCGATCCATTGTGCTGACCTGCCGTTTCCGTCGTCATCTACACCTAATATCTGTGCATTTTCCTGAAAAAGAAAATTGTTTTCCAATCCCAAATTCTTGTAGAGTAAATTGGAGCCTGCATCATTCACCACATACAAATCCAGGTATCCATCGTTGTTATAGTCGCCCCAAATACAATGGCGACCATTCCCCGCATCGTCCACACCATGCTCAATAGAAATATCTTGAAAAATAAAATTTTGGGCTTTACCACTATTTTTAAACAAGTGATTCGAACCTGCATCATTTGTCACATAAAGGTCTGGATAACCATCATTGTTAAAATCGCCCCAAGCGGCATGGCAACTGTTTTCGTCGTCATTTACAAACAAGTCAGCGGCAACTTGTTTGAATTTGTAATTGTTTTTCTCCCCCAAATTTTGATATAACCGGTTGGATTCCCCTTGTAGCGCTGCATAGATATCAAGATCACCGTCAAGATCAAAATCGCACCAGCTTAATGATGCTCCTTCGGGAAAAGATTCATCAAGACCAAAAGCCACTGACTCTTCAAAGAACTGTTGCTGCGAGAAAAGCGATGAAAAGGAGAAAACAAGTAATGCTGGAATCAATAGAAAAAATCTTACCTTCATCTCTAACACCTCCTAAAAAATCTAAAAAAACGTGATGTTTAGAGAACAAAGCTCTTGTATTTTTTGCAAGCGTAGTAAAGAGTGAGTGAATCCCATGTTTATGTCAGTGAAAAAGAGCAAAGTTGCTTTTAACAATATAAAAAATATTTTTTGTTATTCATAGATTTTAACTAGTTGTCGATTAAATGTATTTCATTCAATGCTGTTGATTTTAATTTTGAAATGGATTTATTATCTCACAAAGTTACGATAAACTAGCCTGTGCAAAGAAAAAGGCGTTCGGTTACCGAAGGTTTTGTGTGTTAAAATAATTTGAAATAAGTATATAATAAAAATAGAAAGCAGATGACTCTGATGACACGGATTTGCATTATGCAACAGCCTGCTCTGCAGGAATAACGAGAAGTGGTAAAAGTTAACATCAATGCACCCTGCGGTAGAACGAGTCTAGCATAAAGCACTTTTATTGATAAATACATAACCCGGATAAACCGGAACCAAAAAGTTTGAAATATTGAAAAATATTTATCATATTCTCGCTGAGACTCATTGACTCAGGAGAAATCATGGAATTATTAACCGAAAAATATAAAGAACTTATTTCTGGCATATTGTCATGTTATGATCGAGTTGTGATAACAGGCACCTTGCCCACTGTTTGTTTTTCTCAAGGTATGACGTCCTGGTTATACGCTCATAGTATTCGCATTTTTGATTACCCAAAATGGGCTGACAAACTTTGCCTTAAAGTTCGAGAAAACGCTGAAAAAATTGCCGCTGAAAATCATATAGAAATAGAACATATTAACAAGAAAAATATCCGTAAAGAATCCATCATTCAGAAACGAGTTGAGGAGCGGGGTCATCATCCTGGCCTGGTTCATATCATATCCACAATGGAAACATGTTCTAGTTACACACCCTGGCATGACAAACACACTCACAAAACATTTGTAAAACCGAGAACGTCAAAATGTCTGCACTATTATTTTTATTTCATTGATGAAACACTCGGCCTGTGTTATATGCGTGTGCCCACCTGGGCGCCATTCCGGCTGCAGTTTTATTTCAATGGTCATAACTGGTTAGCATCGGTCCTTAAACAAAATCATATCAATTACTCGATTGTCGATAATGCCTTTGATGCTATTGATGATTTTGATGCAGCACAAAAACTTGCCGATCAATGGCTTTCGAAACAAAAATGTGAGATATTTTTATTTGTTTACGGATTAATCAGATTTTAATGGGGTAATTGAGGCTATGTTTTGAAAGCTAACCAGAGTGCGGATAGATGCTTCAGTTGCCGGAAAAGTCGTCAAATATTAAGGAGCAGTGAGCATTGAACCATGAGTATTGTGACGGAATGAATTGAGGCAAGATAATTAACACAGGTAGTGCGATAATGCATGATGGGATAGACATGGATGATTCTACCAATAAATATTTTTAGGTTCAGCTTCATTGAGTTGCCATAGGGCAATGCCTTTATGAGATAACCGTACTACTAATCCCATCCTTTGGGATTTGCTCTTAAATGCTTTGTGACGGAGGAAACGTTTAACAAAACTAGCGACTTTATCTTTTCTCACGTCCAGGTAAACCAAGCAGTATCCTGAATGACACAAATCTGGATCATAAAAATCTACATCACGTGTAAAGAAAGTGGGTTTATTAATATCATGTAAAAGAGTAATAATCTCTTGATCCTTTAATCCAGATCGACCAATATCAACACCTATTTGTCGGAAACGAATTCGCTAACTTTTTAAAAGCTGACACTGACTTGAGATAATATTCTCATCTAAAACATTCATGCAGCTGTTGATTCAACGGTATATTCGTTTGCATGTTCTAAGAATGCTTGTCTGGATAGAGTTATTGCTTCAGCAATAGCTTCCTTGCTAATATGCCCTCGCCATTCTTCAATGATTGTTTCCCAGGCTAAACCTTCTGCTAATTGTTCTAAAACATCGGCAACCATAATTCTGGTTCCACGAAATGTTGGTTTTCCATGGCAAATTTCTGGATCAGAGATTATATATCTTCCATATATTTTTTGGCTCATTTTCGTTTTCCTTATTTTCAATTAATTTTTCGCAGCCTATGATCATATAATTTTCAACAACGGTTATATGTTCTATTAAAATGACTAGAATAATATTTAATAAGCTTATTAAATTATATAAAATGACTGGTAAAATCAATGACAATTATTATTTTGGATAAATTGATTTGGCAGAAAACGATAAACATCAAATTGGAAGAACGAGCAGTGAGAGTGTTGAAAAATTAGCATGACCAGTACATTTCGGGCTGGCTGGCAGGCTTGGTCGCTGGATCGACCCGGAGGGCATTGCGTCAGGGAATTGGCGGAACGGGGGATCATTTTACATGAGAGTAAATCAACTATCACATAAAAAAGCGCAGCCTTTAGAGCCACGCTTTTTAATATTCTGAATGGAAAGCTATCTTTAGCTCAGCACGCTGACAACTTTTTTCTTTTTGCCGCGCGTATCGAATTTGACTTTGCCATCAATTTTGGCAAATAGGGTATCGTCGCCACCAATACCGACGTTTTCGCCGGGATGGATTTTGGTGCCGCGCTGGCGGACTAAAATGCTGCCAGCCGTCACCTGCTGGCCGCCGTAGCGTTTCACGCCCAGCATCTTGGGATTGCTGTCGCGGCCATTACGACTGCTTCCTACACCTTTTTTATGAGCCATGGCATTACTCCTTATTATTGCGTTACAATATCCTGGATCTGAAGTGCGGTTTGCGGCTGACGGTGGCCGGTTTTCACTTTGTAGCCTTTGCGCCGTTTTTTCTTGAAAACGATCACTTTGTCGCCTTTTTTATGCTGCATAATTTTCGCTGTTACTTTGGCGCCGTCAACATAGGGCGCTCCAACCTGCGTGCTGTCGTCATCCGATAACAACAATACTTTTTCGAGCTCCACTTCAGATCCCTCGTCGCCTTTAATACGATTGGCGACGACCACATCATCTTTTTTCACCTTGAACTGTTGTCCAGCTATATCCACAATAGCGTACATACCTAACTCCGGGTTAAATTCATTCAAAATACATCTTTTAAAATAGCAACATTTTAGAACAAAGTCAAGCCATAAATTGATCTGTGATATCTTCTTCGCCAAGTTTGTCCAAAAAGCGAAAATCATCCATGCTGACGTTTTCGTCGCGGATAATTTTAATTCGTGTCCAGAATTTCCAGGCTAACCGGCGCAGATGGCTGCGCGCACCCTGGGACAAAAATTTTGCCAGCTCCGGATGCACAACAAGCTGTAGACTGCGGTCGCCGCCTTTGCTCCGGTACCGCTTGATCCATCGCTCAATTTTTGCCGCCATAGTGGCTTTGGAAATGATCCGGCCGGTACCCATGCACGCAGGACACGGCTCGCTGATAGAAAACAGCAGCGCCGGACGAACCCGCTGACGCGTCATTTCAATAATACCAAATTCTGACAATGGTGTAGTGTTGATCTGTGCCCGGTCTTTTTTCAATTCACGGCGAAATTCATCGGTCAGGCGTTTGCGGTTTTTTTCTTCTACCATATCAATGAAATCAATGATAATTATTCCGCCAATATCGCGCAAACGCAGTTGCCTGGCAATTTCTTTGGCTGCGTCCAGATTGATTTTGAGGCTGTTGGCATCATGACCCTTTTTGCCCCGGTAGCGGCCGCTGTTCACATCGATAGCAGTCAGCGCTTCGGTGTGATCGATGAACAAATAACCGCCGCCTCGTAACCAGACTTTACGGGACAAACTTTTGTTAATTTGCTCTTCAATTCCGTATTCATCAAAAATGGGATTTTTCTTCTGATAAAACTGAACCCGGTTAACCATTTGCGGCGAGACATCTTTTAAATACTTTACAATTTCGCGATGCATTTTTTTGGAATCTACCACGAGTTGATCGATATCCGTGGTAAACAGATCGCGAATGACACCGGACAAAACGCCAACTTCTTTGTGAACCAGAGCCGGCGGATTAACAGTTTGCATTTTTTTGACCAAATCGTTCCATTCTTTTAATAAATTATTCATATCGGAACGCAGCATGTCCTCGCTTTTTCCTTCAGCTACAGTACGTATAACCAGTCCGAATCCCTGGGGCCGAATCTGACGGCCAAGTTTTTTTAAGCGGCCTTTTTCGCGCCGGCTGCGAATCTTACGCGATACACCGATCATGTTTTCGTTCGGGACCAGCACCAAAAAACGTCCGGCAATAGAGATGTCGGTCGTGACTCTGGCACCTTTTTCAGCCATGGGTTCTTTGGTTACTTCGACTAGAATATTTTGGCCGCGCTGGATGGGTGCATTTTGGTCAGAAAAATTCCGCTCCCCCCGGCTCGCACCTTTAAACTGGTCTTCTTTTTTCACCTTTGGATCGAAATCCAGTAACCTGGGATCCAGATCCGAAAAATGTAAAAACGCATCCTGTTTCTGGCCTATATCAACAAACGCAGCTTGTAGTCCTTTGACAACTTTGGCGACTTTGGCGTAATAGATATCCCCCACCATTCGCTCTTTTTCCGGGAGCTCATAGTACAACTCGACAAGCGAGTTATCTTCCATAATGGCAATTCGGGTTTCCCCGATAGATTCGTTAATGATGATCTTTTTTTGCATATTTCCTCTTTCCGTTTTTCTTTAACTGTTTCCGGCACGCGGCATCACCTCCATTGGACTTTTTCGCTCATCTCCCTCTGCAATCCAAAGAGCAGCACGGTGAATCCGGGCTGTTTCTATGAGAGTGGTTTGTCCCGGAAACAGGAGAGAAAGAATTTCCTTGATGCGGACAGACTTGCCATTGTCAATGATTGTATTAATACAGATCCCCATTTGGCAATCTTTAATATCTTGAATAAAAGGGCGTATATTCAGGGATGTTGTCCGCTGCTTTTTCTTTCTCTCAATCCATAATTCTTTTTGCTCAAAAACCTGCTTTATGCGGTTCGGCACACTGTTTTCATTTAATTGAATGTAATACTCTGCTCGATTGATTATTTTTGTCAGCGCTTCCGGTTTGTTGTCGCAAAAATTAACGTCAATAACGTCACAGCCTTTGGGCAGTTGCGTAGACAACCGTTTGACAAAATCAACCGGATTTTTTTGTTGGTAAAATTGAACATCAACATATTCAGCGTCGCTGGTCATTCCGGTCGCCAGCGACGGGCCAAACGACATTTTTGGGTGCGGATTAAATCCCCCGGTAAAAACCACAGGCACCCGGGTTCGCCGTATGGCACGTTCGAATAATCGCAGCATATCGAGATGAGAAATGTACCGGAGGTTCTCATCCCGGCGGTAATGCAATCGAGCCCATTTTTTAGAGCGGTCTTTGTCTTGATTGGTACCGGCAAGTAAATTCTCTTTTACAAAATCTTGTTGACTCGATACTGTTTCGGGCTCTGTTTTCCCGTCACGCCGAATAATTTCCTGACATGCTTTTTCTTTCATCAGGCCGCAGGCATTGCAGGTGCTAAACCGGCAGTCCGGAGTGGTTATGATTTTTAGCGCACGTTCGTATTCGGTGAGGAGAAATTTTTTCGTCACCCCTTTGTGAATATGATCCCACGGCAGTGGGCAGTGGACGTCATAATCCCGCAGAAATAAATCGGCGGAAATATTCAGCTCGTTCAGGGCTTGCTTATAACGCCGGACATTAAAATACTCGCTCCAGCCTTCAAGATTCGCGCCAAGCTGCCAGGCTCGCTCAATGACCGCACTCATTCGCCGGTCGCCCCGCGCCAGCAATCCTTCAATAAAAGCGGTTTCCGGATCGCGCCAGTGTATTTTAATGCTTTTTATCCGAATCCGGTTTTTGATAAATGCAAGTTTCCGGCGCGTCTCTGCCATGCTGTCCTGATCTACCCACTGAAACGGCGTATGCGGTTTGGGAATGAACGGTGAAATAGAGATATTTATCCGTTTTCCCCGGTACTTTTTCCCCAATCTATGCACCTGAAAAACAAGATCGACCAGCCCCTGGAGGTCGTCGTCAGTTTCTGTGGGTTGACCGATCATAAAATAAAGCTTGACCAGATTCCAGCCTTCCCGAAAAGCCAGGTCTACAGCCCGCAACAGTTCATCCGCAGATGTGGACTTGTTAATGACCTCGCGCAAACGCTGCGTTCCTGCCTCCGGCGCAAGCGTCAGACCGGATTTGCGGACACCGCGCGCGAACGCAGCTACTTCCGGAGTGAAACTCTCCGGTCGCAGTGACGGGAATGAAATGCTCACCCGGTCTTTTGAAAAAGTGCTGTGCAAACTTTGCAACAATTCCGGCAGCTCTGTGTAATCGGACGTTGATAATGAAACCAGAGAAATTTCATGATGTCCGGTTGCATCGATATTTTTTCTGGCCTGCAGAACCAGGTCATCCGGCGTTCGTTGACGAACCGGCCGGTAAAGCATACCGGCATTGCAAAACCGGCAACCGCGAGAGCATCCTCTGGCTATTTCCAGAGAAACGCGGTCATGGGTTGTTTGAATGACCGGGACAATAGGCCTGTCCGGGTAATAATCGTTGCTCAGCTCCGGAACAGTACGAGCCCGTATTCTGGGCTTTGCTTTTGGATGAACAGTCTGGAGCGCAGCAAACCGGCTGGACTCGTCGTATGCGACCTGATAAAATTGCGGTACATAAATGCCAGAGATTTCAATCAAACGTTCGAGAACATCTTTTCGATCACCGCCCCGATTCTTTTCCTCCCGAACAATTTGAGCCACCTGCAGTGTTACTTGTTCGCCGTCGCCAATCACAAAAGCGTCAAAAAACTCAGCCATCGGTTCCGGATTAAACGCAGATGGCCCTCCGCCGATAACAATTGGAAATCCCTGACGTTCCCTGGCACGCAGCGGAAGTCCTGCCAGGTCAAGTTGATTCAGCATGGTGGTGAAATGCAGCTCGTACTGGAACGTAAATCCGATGAGAGCAAAATCATGTAATGGAGAAAACGTCTCAAGCGAAAAAAGCGGAACCTGATGCTGGCGCATTAACGCTTCCAGATCTTTGGCCGGCGCAAAAGCGCGCTCGGCAAAAATGCCCGGGTGTTTGTTCAAAATGTGATACAGAATCGGATAGCCCATATAAGACATGCCAACTTCGTACACATCCGGAAACACCAGAGCAACTCGCAGGTCCACCTCGCTCAGATTTTTTTGAACGATGTTGATCTCGTTTCCGACATACCGCCCCGGCTTTTGGACAAACGGTAATAATTGTTCAAATAATATATCTTTGATCAAAAATGTTTCGACTTTCTACAACCTGATAATTTCTATGAAAAAACCCCACCAGATCAATCCGGAGGGGATAATATGAATCGGTTCTGTTGTGACTTACTTTATGCTTTCTTTGACGTGTTGAACCAGTTCCTGTCCTTTTCGGATTGCCTGTTCATTCAATGGAATGAGATTTTTCCTTTTGAGAAAAAATGGCAAAGCATCTATCACATTCTTTTCAGTCAAAACTCCGGTGTATTCAATATAAGCGCCGAGCATGACCATGTTTGCCACCCGGGTATTCCCGAGGCTATCCGCTGTTTCTGTTGCCGGAACAGGAACGGCTTCCACATCGGACCGTTCAACCTGCCGGTCGATTAAGGAGCTGTTGTACATGATGAGTCCGCCAGGTTCGACTATTTTTTCAAACTTTTCCAGCGAGGGTAAATTCATGGCGACAAGGACAGTTGGCCGGGAGACCAGCGGCGATCCGATTCGCTCTTCCGACAGATTGACATTGCAATTGGCTGTGCCGCCGCGCATCTCCGGCCCATAGCTCGGCAGCCATGACACCTGATAGCCAGCCTGCATGCCAGCCTGCGCCAATCCGACACCAAACATGAGCACGCCCTGGCCGCCAAACCCCGCTGTAATAACCCGCGGATTTTTGTATTGCTCGGGCACATAAGGTCTTTCTACCTCAGCTTCGGCTGTGGTCGAGATGTCCAGCTTTTCACGAAGGTCTTTGCCTGAAAAAACCTTTTTCTGTCCGGGGTGTGTTTCTACCTCATCTGTAATATCCTTGAACACGCCCAGGGGGAATATCCTGGCCATCTGTTCGTCCATATATTCTTTAGCCCGAGTTGGTGTCATTCTCCAGCCGGAAGGACAAGCGGACAATACTTCGACCAGAGAAAATCCTTTGCCTTCGATTTGATTTTTTAAAGCCTTGCGCACCGCCCGGCGGGTTTTGTTGGTATTTCTCACATCTGTCAACGCCACGCGTTCGATGTAAACCGGTGCCTCGAGCGTGGATAAAAGTTCCGACACCCGGAGCGGATAACCATCATTTTCTACATTCCGTCCGTAAGGCGTTGTGGTTGTTTTTTGTCCGACCATTGTCGTTGGCGCCATCTGACCGCCAGTCATGCCGTAAATTGCATTATTAACAAAAAACACAGTGATCGCTTCGCCGCGATTTGCCGCCTGTAAAATATTATTGCCGCCGATCGCGGCAAGATCGCCATCGCCCTGGTAGCTGATAACCACGCTCTGCGGATGAACCCGTTTGATACCAGTGGCAACCGCAGGCGCCCGTCCGTGAGCGCACTGAATGTTGCCAACTTTGAAATAATAATACGCAAACACACTGCACCCGACCGGGCTGATCAGGATTGTTTTTTCGCGAATATTGAAATCATCAATCGCCTCGGCAATGAGTTTGTGCAGAACACCATGTCCGCATCCCGGGCAATAATGCGTGACATCCTGATGCCCGGATTTTCGGGCATAGACATCGTAAAAACTTTCCGCCCTTTTGTATGCTCGTGCCATAGATTATGCCTTTATACCATTAAAATATGTCCTTCTACAAAGAATCGACTTTTGAAAAAAATTCATTCTGATTTAACACTTTTGTCGTATAAATATTCAGGATCCAAATCCAAACCATTTTCCCACTCTACCGTATCAAAACTGACATGCACTTTTTTAAACAAAGAAAAATCAGTTAATTCTGAAAATCGGCCACAAGATAGGATAGGTTTCACATCAAAAATTCTTTTTTCCTTATTATCAAACCACAAAAGCAATTTATAATTTTTGATGGCTTGAACATTTGTTATTCCCGCATACATAAGGTCAAAATAATTTTTTACGGCTTGATGCTAAAAATGAAAAGTCATAAAGATTTCGTTACCAATTCTGTTATTTCCTCCACTGTTGGCACCACGCCGCCCATGCGGTTGTAAAAATGAACAGGTCTCTGGCCTTCAACAGCGAGTCTGACATCTTCTACCATCTGGCCGTTGGACAACTCGACGACAAAAAAGTGCCGCGTTTTTTCAGCAAGTTCTTTTATACGCGTTTCCGGAAATGGCCATAATGAAATAGGGCGCAAGAGTCCGGTTTTGTAGCCATCCCGGCGCATCTCTTCAACAGCGGAATGAAGTACACGGGAGACCACGCCATAGCCGATCAAAACGACCTCGGCATCATCGATGTAATATTCTTCAAACCGGACTTCGTTCTTTTTTGCCTGGGCATATTTATCCTGTAAATGCCGGTTATGAGCCTCCAGCCCTGTGGGTTCAAGATCGATAGAACAAATCAGTTTATCCTCATCGTTTTCCTCTGCATACAGCGCCCAGTCTTTACGGGGAATATCCTGCACCGGCTCGGGAAACTCGACAGGTTCCATCATTTGGCCGATAAAGCCGTCTGCTAAAATAAGCGCGGGATTGCGGTACTTGTCAGCCAGCTCAAAAGCCAGCATGGTTAGATCGCACATCTCCTGAGCGCTATTGGGCGCCAGGACGATGAGTTTGTAATTACCGTGTCCGCCACCTTTGACCATCTGATGGTAATCCGATTGCTCTGGAGCAATATTGCCGAGCCCCGGGCCACCGCGCATAATATCGACAATGACAACCGGGAGCTCTGCGCCGGCACAATAGGAAATGCCTTCCTGTTTTAAACTGATCCCCGGACTGGACGACGCGGTCATCGCGCGCACACCACCCGAAGCGGCGCCGTAAAGCATATTGATCGAAGCAACTTCGCTTTCTGCCTGTAAAAACGTACCGTTTACTTTGGGAAGATAATAAGCAGCCGCTTCGGCAATTTCAGAAGCGGGTGTAATCGGATAACCGAAAAAGAAACGACACCCTGCCAGTATAGCGCCTTTGACAATTGCTTCGTTGCCTTTGATGAGTTGTTTTGCCACCTATTCCTCCACTTCTTCAACATAGCCTTTTTGATAAACGGTAATAGCGCCGGGTTCCGGACACTGGTAAAAACAAATGCCGCAACCCGTGCATCCATTGCCTTTATAACCCGCAGGATGATAGCCCATGCGATTGAGATGCTTCTGCTGAAAAAGAACATTTTTAGGGCATGCTTCAATGCACAAATCACATCCTTTGCACTCATCCTCGCGGATAAAAACCTCTGGTTTTGAATATGTTTTATTTTTACTCATAATATGTCAATACCACCATTGAATGCTCATCATTTTATTGTTTACATTATGACAACCTTCAAGCTAACACTTTTTACCCAAAGTTTCAAGATATTTTTCTCTGGTACCGTAAAAGCTAATTGATGGGAGAAAATCTTTGCAGCATTACAAAAAAGTGGGCTAAAGCCCGTTATGTTGAGAGGTCATCTTTAACCCCGAGCTAAAGCTCGGGGCAATATTATAGCCCCGACTTTCAAGTCGGGGTTATTATTGAGATTCTTTAATAGGCACTTTAGTGCCCAAATATTAATACTTTCACCAAGGCTGAGCTTTTACCCAGCACCGGTCAGCTATTGAAAAGCGCCAGAAATAAATGGATTCTGCTTTTTTTCACGTCCAATTGTTGTTGCCGGACCGTGACCGCATAGCACACGGCACTCGTTTGGCAAAGTAAAAATTTTATTTTTAATAGAGTTTAACAATTGAGACATACTTCCTCCGGGCAAATCCGTGCGGCCGATACCATCGTAAAAAAGGACATCGCCGGCAAAAAGCGTGTTATCAAACAAGTAGCATACACCACCCGGTGAATGGCCAGGCGTTTCTATGACTTTGGCTTGCAAGGTTCCAGCCGTTATGATGTCTCCTTCTGTCACTGTCTGATCAACATCAAAAATCTGGACAGCCGGCATTCCAAACATAGCTGCCTGTTGCGGCGCTTGCTGGATTAAAAACTGGTCTGCCGGGTGCATCACAATCGTGGCGCCGGTTTCATTTTTCACCTCCACTACAGCGCCGATGTGATCGAAATGACCGTGAGTTAACAAGATGTATCTCGGGTTGACATTGTTTTGCCGGATCACCTCAAGAATCTCATCCGCTTCGCCACCCGCATCAATTACCACACCATTGCCATTCTCATCATAAACTATGTAGCAGTTGACTTCGATCGGGCCGACAATCAGGGTTTCAATATTCATACAAACTCTTTATTTTCAAGTGAAAGGTTTGAACGGCACAAACATGAATTAGTTTCAGTGTAAAAATAAGCACGCAGATGGTTTACTCTGTTCACCATTTTTTATGGCGACAATGAAAAATTACGGATGAGCGGTGATGTGTGAGTCTTTTCACTGCTCAATTGAAATCGCACGCGGAATTTTTTGCCCGTCACCTCCGGTGGCAGCGGGAACTCATTTTCACCAAGAGCCAACACCAGCCAGTCCGTGGATTTGTCAGCTTTGTCATCGTTATTGCTATCGATTTCAATTTTCACTCTGACAATTTGACCGGTATTTTGATAAATTTCATCGATCTCCTGATAAGCAGCACCGACCGGCCGTTCAGTAAAAATATACAGCGTATTGCCCTCGACCGCAAAATCGGCATCACCGGTACCGAATCGATTGCCTTCATCGGTGTCATTATCCCATTGTTGTCCCTGGTCCGGAATGTACGGGCCGTAAACATCATTTTCAATGTGCCATCCATAAGGGAATGCCTCGGCCGTTGTCATCGCGTAACCGATGTTGTAATGAAGATGAGGACCGTCATCAAAAAACATGTGCCAGCGGTTGTTAAAAAATCCAAGATCAGCATCACCTGTGTGGTCACCGACAAACAGAACCTCATCATCCTCAACCACTTTTTTGAAATTTTCGAGTCGATTAAAAGTCAGCGATTCGCCTGATTCGTTAAACAGATAAAAATGCTCGCCATCAAAAGCTATCCCGGGATCGTGGCCGGTGATGCCTAAAATCGGGCCGAGATCGGTCCAGTTGAGAATATCTTCACTTTTCCACATGTGAGATTCACCGTCATGTGTTTCATCAGGCGCGTAATAAACGCCATCGACTTCCAGCCAGTCATTGGGTGCTTGACCGTCAATCGGCCCGAAAAGCGGAAAAGCCGTGGTATCGATGCGAAACGGGTTGATGCCGCGTTTAAGTGGAGCCAGACTGTCGGCCACGGCAAAACTCCAGTAATAATCATACGGCCATCTGTTTGGGGTATGATTGAAAAACAGCAACCATTTGCCAGCCCATTTTCCCTTTCCGCGCAAAATGGCCTGATCCTGGGGAACGCCGCCGGGATCAGGCAGCAAGATCGTTTGATCGGTAATATTGTCCCGATTTAGCGGCAGCAGCGTGTTTCCGCCGGAGACAACCGGATTGCCGGTGAACTTTTGCCAGCCGTCTCTGATATTGATGTCATTGCCGTAGGTGATCACTGACGCGCGAAATGTGGCGGCAGTCATGTCCTTGCTGAAAGTTTGCCATGCAGATGTCCATCCACCG
>CAZSMC010000040.1:0-38670 GCA_964607755.1 uncultured Cytophagia bacterium
CAATTCTACATCGGTCAAACCAAAATTGGATATTTCTTGACTTTTTACCTTAAAATGCTTATAATTAAAAGATTTCATTCATTTTAATTTAGCCGGATCAACGGTTAAACCAAATATCGGCATTCTCCATGTCAATTCAGGTTTTTGCCGATTTTTTTATATGTAAATAAAAAAACACATAATTTGGAGGCTAATATGG
This sequence comes from uncultured Cytophagia bacterium, assembly GCA_964607755.1. GTDB lineage: Bacteria > Zhuqueibacterota > Zhuqueibacteria > Residuimicrobiales > Krinioviventaceae > CAZSMC01. Next base: position 200 of record CAZSMC010000040.1, read on the forward strand.
CAGTTAAATTTGGTATCAACGGATTTGGAAGAATAGGTCGTCTGGTTTTTCGCCTGGCTCACGCTAACAAGGATATTGATGTGATGCAGGTCAATGATATTACAGACGCTGCTACACTGGCACACCTTCTGAAATATGACTCTGTCCACGGTCTTTTCCCTGGCGAGGTAAAAACAGAAGGTGACAGCCTTGTTGTTGACGGTAAAAAAATCAAAGTTTCCGCTGAAAAAGACCCGGCAAACCTGCCGTGGGGAGATCTCGATGTTGATATCGTCATCGAGTCTACTGGTGTGTTTCGCAAAAAAGATCAGATCGAAAAGCATTTGCAGGCCGGTGCTGGCAAGGTGGTACTGACTGTTCCCGCCAAAAGTGAAATTGACGCTACCATTGTGTTAGGCGTTAATGACGATGACCTCAAACCAGAGCACAAAATTGTATCCAATGCATCCTGTACTACAAACTGTCTTGCACCAATTGCCAAAGTATTAAACGACGAGTTTGGCATTGAAAGCAGCTTGATGACAACTGTTCACGCGTTTACGAACGATCAACACACATTGGATTTGCCGCATAAGGATTTGCGCAGAGCCCGTGCCGCTTCAATGTCGATCATTCCAACAACAACTGGCGCAGCCAAAGCGGTAGCCAAAGTTATCCCGGCACTGGATGGCAAAATGGATGGATTCGCCATGCGCGTTCCCACTCCGGATGGTTCGGTAGTCGATTTGACTGCGATGCTGGAAAAAAATGTTTCTGTCGATGATATCAATTCTGCCATGAAAAAGGCTGCTGAAGGTCCGATGAAAGGTATTCTGGAATACACTGAAGACCCGATTGTTTCTGTAGATATTGTAGGTAATCCTCACAGTTCTGTTTTTGACAGCCTTTCCACGATGGTGATGGGCGGCACAGGCCGACTGGTCAAGGTCGTCTCCTGGTACGATAACGAATGGGGTTACTCGAACCGGGTTGTCGATCTGGCTAAAAAAATGGCAGCAATGTAAACTGGGAACTTTTTCAACAAGTTGAGCATAAAACTTCAACAGGGCTGGATAGTGATATTCAGCCCGTTTTATCACAGTTGAGCTCCCGGTTACTTAAATGTACGGTTCACAGAATAGAATTGGAATAAAAAATAGTTGGCTATCATGAGAAAAAGAATAATCGCTGGTAACTGGAAAATGAACAAAAACATCGATGAGGCTGTCGAGCTTTCAAAAGCGATCCAGTCCAAACTGGATAATAGCAATGTCGACGTCATTTTATGTCCGCCATTTACAAATTTATATGCGGTCCACCAGATTATAAAAAACACGCCTATCGGATTGGGAGCACAGAATGTATATTGGCAAGACAAAGGCGCCTTTACAGGTGAAATTTCTGCAGACATGTTAAAATCTGTGGGATGTCAGTTTGTTATTATCGGGCATTCCGAGCGCAGGCAATATTTTGGTGAAACAGATGAAACAGTGAACAAAAAGATCAAAAAAGCGCTCGAACACGACTTGACACCCATTGTATGCGTTGGTGAACACCTTGAAGAGCGTGAAAAAAATAAAACAGAACAAGTCGTTAAGAATCAGGTTCGAGGAGCTTTTGACGGAATAGACAAGGCGAGTGCCGCGAAGATCATTATTGCCTACGAACCTGTCTGGGCGATCGGAACCGGTAAGGTTGCCACTCCCGAACAAGCCCAGGCTGTTCACAAACTGATCCGCGATCAGGTTGCTGAATTATACGATAAAGACATCTCAGATTCCATGCGGATTCAGTACGGCGGTAGCATGAAACCTAATAATGCAAACGAACTGCTTCAGCAGCCGGATATCGACGGTGGCTTGATCGGCGGCGCTTCCCTGGATGCTGACTCTTTTCTCGGCATTGTAAATGCATAAACATTAAATTTTCGGTGATACTATGTATAGTATTCTTGTAGGATTATTTATTATCGTTGCTTTTTTGATGATTTTTATTATATTAATCCAATCTGGAAAAGGAGGAGGTCTGGCCGGTATTGCAGGCGGAAATATAGGCGGTAATGTTTTTGGCGGCAAAGGCTCTGCTCCGTTTCTCACAAAAGCAACAACAATTTTAGCCACGTTATTTTTACTCATCGCCCTTATTATCGGGATGATGACCCGCGGTAGCGAGATGCAAAGCACAATTATGCAGCGGGAACGCGAAAGACGCATGTCTTCACCAGCTCGCACCTTACCCGAGGTTCCTTCTCAGCCAACCCCGGGACAAACACCCGGAGAGGAGCAATAAAAACCTCGTATTGCCGAAGTGGTGGAATTGGCAGACACGCTATCTTGAGGGGGTAGTGCCCAAACGGGCGTGCGGGTTCAAATCCCGCCTTCGGCACGATTAATAATTGGTCACATTTAAATAAACATAGGAGAACACCTATGACAAAGCGAAAAAAAACACTTTTCTTGGTTATCACTGTTCTTGCGCTCTTTTTCATTGGATCGCTCACAGCTCAGGAAATTAAAGAACTTCAGGAAGAGTATGAGACCAAGATGGATTCGCTTCAGCAAGTTAGATCAAAAATGAGCGAGCCGGGTATTACAACCGATAAATATAATAATTTAAAAGAAGATTTTGATCGACTGAAAGAAGAGATTGCAGAACTAAAAGATCAGCTTAGTCAGTCCAAAGAGTATGCTGAAAAAATGAACAAAGCCAAAGTGGGTTATAATCAAGGTAATACGTATTACAAGCAGGGACAATATGAACAGGCGATTGAATCTTACGATAAATCAATTTCGATCAATGAAAATAACGCCCGCGCTTATCACGGTAAAGGATTAGCTCTTTATCGCCTGCGACGTTATGATGATGCTATTCAGGCTTTTCAAAACGCTGTGGAAATCGATCCGAATTACTATAGCGCATACGCCGCTATGGGGAGTGTTTACAGAACGATGCGCCAGTATCAAAAATCCATAGAAGCATATAAAAAAGCGATTGAAATCAAACCCCAACGTCATACTTATATGTACAATCTGGGTTTGGTGTACAAACAAGCCAAAGATTATGACAATGCCATTAAATATTTCCGTATGGCAACTCAGGTTAATCCTGATTATTATAAAGCTTATAACAGTCTTGGTGTAGCGTACATGGATCAGGGCGATATTCAGGATGCTATCAACGCTTTACAAAACGCGATCGATATAAAGGATGATTACGGCGAGGCTTATTATCGCCTTTCCTCTGCGTATAACAAATTGGGACAATATGAAAAAGCATTGGAAGCAGCAAAAAATTGCCTGGAACATACACGTCAGTTTGAAGGTGCAGCGAATTTTGAAGCCGGCACCGCATGTAAAAACCTTGGCCAGACACAGCAGGCAATTGAATATTTTGAGGCTGCTGCCGAGGATCGAAATTGGCGAAAGAGTGCAGAGTATGAGTTAGAGCAGTTACGCAGTTGAGAACTTTGCCTCCTATTCATCAGCCCACCAGTGGAGGTGGGCTTTTTTGTTTAACCGAAAACATAGAGGTGTATTATGCATAAAATTGACAGAAGACAATTCATCAGACAAACAGCGGCTGCCAGTGTCGCGGCTTCAGCGCTCTCTAAAACACGTTTTGCCTGGGGAGAAGAAACACCCAATCTGGCTGTAGCACAGAACGCATCTCCGGCAGAACTGGTGCGGCAGGTTATGGATATGCTTGGCGGAATGTCGCGCTTTGTAAAAGAAGGCCAAAAAGTGTTTTTAAAACCGAATATAGGTTGGGACCGCCTTCCCGAACAAGCTGCTGATACCAATCCAGAAGCAGTGGCAGAGGTGGTTCGCATGTGTAAAGAGGCCGGAGCTGACAAGGTTCGCATCGTTGATCGCACCTGCAACCAGGCACGGCGATGTTACAAACGCAGCGGCATCGAAGATGCAGCTAAAGAAGCGGGCGCTGAAGTGCGCCATATTATTGAAAGCAGATTCAAGGAAACAGAAATACCCAATGGCAAATTAATCAATTCATGGCCAATTTATAAAGATGCGCTGGAATTTGACGTGTTTATAAATATGCCCATTGCCAAAGTGCATTCCATCTCCCGGCTCACCCTGGGTATGAAAAACATGCTCGGTGTCCTGGGCGGTAATCGCGGCGGTCTTCATAAAGATTTTCATCAGAAAATTGTGGATATAAATTCGGTCTTGAAACCGGATTTGACAATCATTGATGCCTACCGGATTATGGTAGCCAACGGTCCTTCCGGAGGTAACCTCGAGGATGTTGAAACGCCCAAGGTTATGATAGCCGGGACCGATCCTGTGGCTGTTGACACCTATGCTGTCGGCTTGTTTGGCATCGATCCTCAGGAAATGGCCTATTTGGTCAACGCGCATGAGCGAGGCATGGGTGAAATCGATCTTTCCAGGGTTAACATCTTAAAACACGATTTTTCGGCATAAGAGAACATTTGCCCGCAATCAAGGTTGCGGGCAAACCATTTTTTCATATTATCATCTCTTTCCAAAGCAGTGAGGTATATTTATGAGAACAGCACGCCGGATTTCACAAATTCTTTTTTTGCTCTTCTTTTTATTCCTTTTTTTCCAGGCTACATATCCATACGAAACATCCATCCCGTCTGACCTGTTTTTACGTGCCAGTCCGTTAGTCGCGCTGTCGACGTTTATTGCTTCGCGGGCTTTTGCATCGACATTAGTGCTTGCCCTGGTCGTTTTAGCGTTAACTATTCCACTGGGGCGGTTTTTCTGCGGCTGGATTTGTCCGCTGGGAACAACAATCGATGCCAGCGACAATTTAATCAAACGAAAAAGAAAAAAGCCCAGAGAACGTGAGAGCTTGAGATTCCGGTCGTGGAAATTTTCAATCCTGGCTTTCGTTCTTGTCGCTTCTGCGTTTTCAGTTCAATTTATCTGGTTTTTCGATCCCATAGCGCTATTGACGCGGACATTAACGACAGCGATCTACCCAGCCTTTGCATTTATTCTGTATGGCATTTTTGATGTGTTATTCAGCCTTGGAATTTTAGAAGACACTATTTATTCAACTTACAACTTTGCCCAGAACAACATTCTTCCAATCGAACAGCCGGCGATGTATCAATCCATTGCCATCTTTGCAATTTTTATTGGTATTTTAGCTCTCGGCATGGTGACCCGCCGCTTTTGGTGCCGAAACCTGTGTCCGCTCGGGGCATTATTGGGAATCTTTTCGAAATGGCGTTTAACTAAAAGGTATGTTTCAGATGCATGTAACGAATGCAGTTTATGCCAGCGCGCATGCCGTATGAACGCTATTGAAGATGACTATACAATTAACAACACAGTGGAATGCATCGAGTGTGCAGATTGCATTGCTGTATGTGCGCCGAACGCCGTTTCATACAAGTTTGGCAAAAATCCTGGTAAAAATGAAATCGATTTTTCCAGGCGCAGATTACTCCAGGCTGGCGCTGCCGGCATTGCAGGGGTGACGATCGTAAAAACAGCCGGAGCTGATCCCAAAAATGTCGGTAAAGCGATCCGTCCACCTGGCGCTGCCGAGGAGAACGATTTTCTTGACAAGTGCATTCGGTGCCAGAAATGTGTTCGGATTTGTGCCACAACCGGAGGGTGTTTACAACCCGCTATGCTCGAGACCGGTTGGGAAGGAATCTGGACGCCTATCTCGGTGCCACGGGTTGGATATTGCGAATATAACTGCAACCTGTGCGGCCAGGTGTGTCCTACAGGCGCTATCGAAAATCTGGCATTGGAAGAAAAAAAAGAAGTGAAAATGGGTCAGGCTTATTTTGATAAAAGCCGTTGTATACCCTGGTACAGCAAAGAAGATTGTCTGGTTTGTGAAGAGCACTGCCCCACACCGGATAAAGCCATTAAATTTGATATCAGGGAAGCGCGTGCTCCGGACGGCTCGACCCGCGTTGTAAAATTTCCTTATGTTAACGAAGAACTCTGCATTGGATGCGGCATTTGTGAAAACAAGTGTCCTGTGGTCGGCAAAGCCGGTATTTTTGTGACATCATCAGGAAATGAACGCATAAAACAAAGTAATAATCCTTACGCTTGAGAAATTTTCACTTTTTATGGAAAAAGCTCTCCCCGGCGGATTTTTTAAAAAACCGCCGGAGAAAAATAATTTATATCAAAAAAAGCCGTGGCTGGCTCATTATCCACCTAATGTGCCCCACAATCTGAATCTGCCGGATATCCCTCTGACAGAGTTTTTGAATTCTGCCGTTCAGGAACGCCCGAACGATACAGCTATCATTTATTTTGGCCGCAAACTGACTTTTAATCAGTTATTCAATTACATTAAACGCGCAACTCTCAGCTTTGACAACTTTGGCGTATCCAAGCGGGATCGTGTTGCCCTGATCATGCCGAATATGCCACAACTCGTTATTTGTTACTGGGCGCTGCTGCGCCTCGGTGCTGTAGTTGTGCCAATTAATCCACTTTTATCACCTGAAGAAATCACCCACCGGTTGAAGATAAGCGGTTCTCGGATGGCGTTTGTTTATGATAAAGTGTCCTATAAACTCGACAACATTGGCAAAAAAACATCTGTGCAACACATCATCAAAGTGTGCGTCGGTTCGTACATGCCATTTTTTATAAAGACAGTTTATAAAATTCAGAAAACTTTGCATAAAAAGCCGTATAGATTTCACTTTTCAACGCCGTCACAAATATTCCGTCGATTTCTCGGCCAAAAGCCGGTTGACGTGAAATCGAAAACAAAAGGTGATGACGCTGCTGTGATGTTGTTTACAGGCGGCGTTACCGGCACCCCAAAAGGCGTTCTGCTCACGCACCGGAACCTGGTTATCAACTCTATTCAGTGTCAGGAGTGGATCCCAAGCCTGCGCAAAGGCAAAGAAGTTATCCTGGCTATTCTACCCTTTTTCCACAGTTACGGATTGACAGCCTGCTTGCACCTTGCAACAGCTATTCAATCAACACTCATTATAGAACCTCGCTTTAATGTTCACAGAACCATAGATATTATCAGCAGATACAATGTCTCAATATTTCCAGGGGTGCCGACAATATATCACGCTCTTGTACAGCGTTTAAAACAAAAAAACAAAACCTTGCCTTCAATCCAGGTGTGCATTAGCGGCAGCGCTCCGCTCCCGGCTGCAACTCGCAAGCAGTTTGAAAACCTCACCCGGGGCAGACTGGTTGAAGGATACGGTTTGACAGAAGCCTCGCCAATTACGCACTGCAATCCCCTTGACGGCAATATCAAACACGGCAGTATTGGCGTTCCGCTTGCTAACACCGAAGCCAGGATTATGGATATTAAAACTGGCAAACCGGCACCTGTCGGGCAACCCGGTGAACTGCAAGTACGCGGCCCACAAGTTATGTCAAGCTACTGGAATGCTTTACACGAAACGCAAAACGTGCTCGCCAGCGATGGCTGGCTCCATACTGGTGATTTGGCTAAAATGGATGAGGACGGCTTTTTTTATATCGTTGATCGAATCAAAGATATCATTTTATATGGCGGTTCAAATATTTATCCCGGCGAAGTAGAGCGCGTTATTATGCGTCATCCTGAGGTGCTTGAATGCGCTGTCGTTGGAAAGCCGGATGAATATTACGGTCAGGTAGTAAAAGCTTTTATCGTCGTAAAGAAAGGTGTAACATTGAAAGAAAAACAAATCACTTTATTTTGCAGGGATAAATTGGCTCACTTTAAAATTCCAAAAGAAATTGAATTCGTTGACAGCTTGCCAAAAAATTTTATGGGCAAGATTATAAAAAGACATTTGGTGCATCACGACTGAGCCGGACCACTATCGAAAAAAGAGAAAACGGACAAAGGAGACGGCATGGCCATCAATGAAACACCACCACCCAAACATGTTATCAAAAATGCATTTAAAGAGCTTGGAGAAACCCTTGTTGCTTTTATTAAAGCGCCGCGCGCGCTGTGGGGCATCAACGTTCCCTATGTGCTGGAGGGCCTTACCTATTTTGGCATTCTCACGATCCTCGGCAAATATTGCTCGGAAAATGTTGCGCTAAGTGATTTACAGGCGGGCTGGGTTTACGGCGGCGTGACCGGCGGAATAACGTTCGCCATGCTGCTTCTCGGCGGCGTTTCCGACAAAATTGGCGTACGAGCTTCGCTGGCTCTGGCTTTTGCTGCCATGGCTGTGGGACGTCTGCTCGTTGCATTGTCAGGGACATTGCCATTAGGTTCCGGTATGGGGTCGCCTATGTTTTTTGTCATGGCGATCGGTTTGATCATCATGGTGTCTGCTTATGGAATGTACCAGCCAGCCGCCTATGCCGGAGTCAAACGTTACACCAATCCGCAAACAGCAACAATGGGGTATGCGGTCATTTATGCTTTGATGAATCTTGGCGCTTTTATTTCCGGGCCTATTGCCTCCTTTACTCGCCAAAGCTCGGAAGACATTTTTCCGCCCAACGGACTCACAGCCGTCTTTTGGATATTTGCTGCCATCACGGTGATTTCCTTTGTTGCGACAGTCATTATTATCACAAAACGCGTCGACAAAAACGCTGTAGACCGGGTTGCTAAAGAAATCAAATCAATGAGAACAAAAGAAGAAAACGACAAAGCCGAGAGCAAAGTTAAAGAAAGTACGTCTAAAGCGCGAGTGAGCAGTATCCCATTCTTTGCTTATTTATTGATCTCGCTCATTGCTTTTATTTTTGCCTTTTCGCCAATGGGACAGCGAATGATCGTCCTCAAAGTCGGCGGCATTATTGTAGGCGTACTCACTGGTTTGCTTTCTGGCTGGGAATATTTGCGTTACCGGCCGGAGCATCCGTTCCGGGATGTCCGCTTTGTATTTTTCATTTTCATTCTCATCCCGGTTCAAACTCTTTTTGCGCACAACTGGCTGACTATACCCTATTATCTCGATCGCGCCTTTCACGGCGGTTGGGTGAGCAATTATTTTGAAGTGCTTTCTAATCTTAATCCAATAATTATTTTTATCATCACACCGATCATTGCCGGATTAACCGCACGCGCCAATGTATACCGCATGATGATTCTGGGCACGTTCGTCATGGCAGCGCCAACGTTTTTACTGGCATCAGGGCCAAGTGCTGTGCTTTTCGTTGTGTACATTATTATCATGTCCGTCGGTGAAGCCATGTGGCAGCCGCGATTCCTTCAATGGGTTGCCGAAATCGCGCCTGATGGTAAAACCGGTGCATATATGGGCATCGCCCAGTTTCCTTGGTTTTTAACGAAACTGGTGACATCGCTCTATTCGGGGTGGTTCGTGGCTAACTATATCCCAAAACCCGAAACTGGACTGGCAATCCGCAGCGGCGAAATGTGGTTCTTTTATGCGCTTATCGCCATGCTTTCCCCGCTGGCGCTATGGATGGCAAAAAAGTGGATAATTAAAGGGATGAAGAGTTAAATGTTTAAGGCAGGACAGCAGATTGTATGGCTGTTCTGCCGACGATTAATCACTCACATTTGCTTCTCTCTTTTTTATCAACGTATCTATAACTGCAATTTCCTCTTCAGTCAATTCAATGTCTCCTGCAGTAGCGGTTTCGGTGATTTGCTCCCGCTTACGGCCTCCGGCAATAGCAGAGGTCACCTCGGGACGACGAAGGACCCATGCCAGCGCAACCTGCGCAATGGTCACGCCACGGTTTTCAGCAATCCCGCGAAGGCCTTCAACCAGAGCCAGATTGTAACTAAAAAGTGGTTCACGGAACTGCGGGGCTCTGGTGCGATGATCGCTCTGTGGCAAAGCATTCACCCGTTCACGAGTCATTTTACCGGTTAAAAGACCTTTGTACATTGGGCTATAGCATACTACACCGATATTATTTTCACCACAAAATGGAAGCAGGTCATTTTCTGCTTTGTTGATAATAATACTGTACGGCGGCTGCAGGGAGGCGACCGGATAGATGGTCATAATCCTTTTTATCTGATCCACGCTAAAGTTGCTCACACCAAGATAGCGAACTTTGCCCTCCTTTACAAAATCCGACAATGTTCCCCAGGCGTCCTCCAATTGTTCATCCGGCGCAGGCCAGTGGATTTGATAGAGATCAATTGTCTCAATTTGCAAACGCCAAAGACTGTTTTCGAGCTGTTCACGTAATCCATCCGGTGATAAATCAAATGTCAGCTCTTTATTCTCCTTCCAGGTCCGGCCGCATTTTGTGGCTACAATTGGTTTTGGGGACATCCCCTTCAAGGCCTTTCCTACGACTTTTTCAGAGTGACCAAGGCCGTACACCGGGGCTGTATCTATCCAATTCACACCTACATCTATGGAATGGTGAATTGTTTCAATTGATTGCTGGTCATCTTGCGGGCCCCAGCTATATTCCCAGCCAGCACCTCCTAATGCCCAGGTGCCGAGTCCTATCGTAGTCAATTCCAAATCGGTATTGCCAAGTTGTCTCTTTCGCATAAACTCTCCTTATGGTTTGATATCACACTATTTGTAATAATCGCATTATAGAGTTACTTTGATTAACACGTTTCACACAAAGATTATTTTCAAAAATAAATTTTTCTGTCCAATGACAGTTAAAAGTGAGATTTTTCCTCTAATCCATATCAACCGTATCCGGACAAAAAATGAATGAAAATCCAAGTGCTTTTTTGTTTTTTTTGAATTAATAAAACCGGAATAAATACGAAATTGCTCGTGTAGGATTTATAACATGCTTATATATAAAAAAAGCTCTTATAACATTTGTCATAAGAGCTTTCACACGTGGCGCCTCCCAGAATCGAACTGGGGACACACGGATTTTCAGTCCGTTGCTCTACCGACTGAGCTAAAGCGCCTCATATAGAACGAATAATATAATAAAATATTATAAATAGTCAAGAAATTTATTTCATAGCCTTTAATTTCTCTGGCCATTAAGCGAAAAAACCCTCTTTGTTCAAAGTAACCGTTGCCAAAGCCTAAATTTCTTGCATTCCTTTAATTTTTTGACTAAATTTCAGATTGCTTTGGCTTGAGGTGAAAACTTGGTCAATTTAAATAAATTCTTGTCATAAAATAAGCGTTTGGAGGATAACTAATGTCACGAAAAATGGTAACAATAGACGGCAATGAAGCTACCGCCTATGTCGCCCACAAAATTAACGAGGTAATAGCCATTTACCCGATTACACCGTCCTCGCCGATGGGTGAGTGGGCTGATGCTTACTCTGCTGCCGGTGAAAAAAATATCTGGGGCACTGTACCCCAGGTCACAGAAATGCAAAGTGAAGGCGGCGCGTCCGGCGCTGTTCACGGCGCACTTCAAACCGGTGCATTATGCACCACCTTTACCGCCTCTCAAGGTCTTTTGCTGATGATTCCAAATATGTTTAAAATTGCCGGCGAGTTGACGCCTGCAGTTTTTCATGTCTCAGCTCGTACCGTAGCCAGCCACGCACTTTCTATTTTTGGCGATCACAGCGATGTCATGGCAACCCGTTCGACCGGATGGGGCATGTTGGCGTCTAGCTCGATCCAGGAAATTATGGATTTTGCACTGATTGCTCAGGCCGCGTCGCTTGAATCACGCATTCCGTTTATCCACTTTTTTGATGGTTTTCGTTCATCTCACGAAATTCAAAAAGTGGAGCAGCTCACACGAGATGATATGGGTGCAATGATGAATGATGATTTCGTCTTTGCACATCGTATGCGGGCTTTAACTCCCGATCGACCGAAAATCCGCGGAACAGCACAGAATCCCGATCACTTTTTCCAGGCTCGCGAGACCGTTAATCCATATTATGAAAAATGTCCTGAAATTGTTCAAAATGCCATGGACAAATTTGCATCCATCGTTGGTCGGCAATATCATTTGTTTGATTATTTTGGCGCTCCTGATGCAGAGAGAGTGATTATTTTAATGACATCAGGTGCGGAAACGGCACAAGAAGCAGTGGAATTTATGAACGCCCGGGGAGAAAAAGTCGGTATGATCAAAGTCAGACTATATCGTCCATTCTCTATCGATCATTTTATCAACGCACTGCCCAAATCCACCAAAGCGATATCGGTTTTAGACCGCACCAAAGAAGCCGGGGCTGCTGGCGAACCTCTTTACCTGGACGTCATTAATGCCCTGGCCGAAATAAATCAGGAAGGCACTCTTCCGTTCGGCCAGATGCCAAAGGTGGTTGGCGGACGTTACGGCTTGTCATCGAAAGAATTTACTCCGGCGATGATCAAAGGTGTGTTCGACAATCTCAACTCTGAAAAACCGAAAAATCATTTTACAGTCGGCATAAATGATGACGTCTCACACACCAATCTGGACTATGATCCTGATTTTTCAACAGAAAGTGATGATGTCATTCGAGGAATTTTTTATGGATTAGGCTCAGATGGTACTGTGAGCGCCAACAAAAACTCGATCAAGATCATCGGAACTGAAACAGATAATTACGCTCAGGGTTATTTTGTTTATGATTCCAGAAAAGCCGGTTCTGTCACCACATCTCACTTGCGCTTTGGTAAAAAACCCATTCATTCAACTTATCTCATTAATAAAGCCAATTTCATCGGTTGTCATCAGCAGTTCTTTCTGGAACGGTTCAATGTTCTGGAAAAAGCTATTGACGGTGCGACATTTTTACTGAACACACAGGCAGGCCCGGATGAGGTTTGGGATTCGCTCCCCCGGATCATTCAGGAAGAAATTGTCAACAAGAACATCAAATTTTATGTCATTGATGCATACAATGTGGCGAAAAAAACTGGTATGGGCGCGCGCATCAACACGATTATGCAGACATGCTTTTTTGCCATTTCCGGTGTATTACCACGCGATGAAGCGATAAAATATATCAAAGATTCCATCAAAAAAACCTACGGTAAAAAGGGTGAAAGTATCGTTCAAAAGAACTTTCAGGCTGTAGATCAAACTCTGGAAAATTTGCATCAGGTCAAGGTGCCGTCCTCAGTAACCAGCAACATAGAAATGCCTCCCACCGTTCCTGATGATGCCCCGGATTTTGTCAAGGATGTAGTTGCAAAGATCATCGTCGGAAAAGGGGATGACATCCCGGTAAGCGCTTTTGAACCGGACGGCACATTTGACACGGGCACAACTCAATACGAGAAAAGAAATGTCGCTCTGGAAATCCCGGAATGGGATCCTGACATTTGTATTCAATGCGGCAAATGTGCCCTGGTTTGCCCGCACGCAACTATTCGTCAAAAAGCCTATGATCCAGCTATTCTAAAGGATGGCCCTGAAACATTCAAATCGACAAAAGCCAAGGGCCGGGACCTTCCGGATGGCTGGCACTACACCATCCAGGTTGCGCCGGAAGATTGTACCGGATGTGGTTTATGCGTGGAAGTGTGTCCGGCAAAAAATAAAAAAGAGCCCGGGAAAAAGGCGATCAACATGGTCCCTCAGCCGCCTATCCGCAAACAGGAACGCGATAATTATAACTTTTTCTTGAGCATTCCGGATATGGATCGCCAGGAAGTGAAAACCACTAATGTCAAAGGTTCGCAATTCCTGAAACCTTTGTTTGAATACTCTGGAGCATGCGCCGGATGTGGCGAAACGCCGTACGTAAAATTATTGAGTCAGCTTTTTGGCGACCGCGCTATCATTGCCAACGCCACCGGATGCTCGTCAATTTATGGTGGGAATTTACCTGCCTTCCCATACACCAAAGACGCAAACGGGCGCGGCCCGTCCTGGTCGAATTCGCTGTTCGAGGATAATGCAGAATTTGGCATGGGCTTTCGCTTGACCTGCGACAAGTTCAGCGAGTTTGCGCGTGAATTGGTCAAAAACCTTGCTTCTGATATTGGAAACGATCTGGCAGATGCCTTACTGAATGCCGATCAATCTGATGAAGCCGGAATCTACGAACAGCGTGACCGGGTTCAAACATTAAAAGATAAATTAAAACAGCTCGACTCGGCCGATGCCAAACAATTGCTCTCTCTGGCCGATTATCTGGTTAAAAAGAGCATCTGGGTTCTCGGCGGCGATGGCTGGGCGTATGACATCGGTTACGGCGGCCTGGACCACGTGCTGGCTTCCGGACGCAATGTAAATGTGCTTGTTCTGGATACCGAGGTTTATTCAAACACCGGCGGTCAAATGTCAAAGTCCACGCCGCTCGGCGCTGTAGCAAAATTTGCCGCGGCCGGTAAGCCATTGCCGAAAAAAGATATGGGCATGATTTTCATGACCTATCAAAATATCTATGTTGCCCGCGTTGCTATGGGTTATAATGACAACCAGGTTGTCCGGTCATTCAACGAAGCTGAAGCCTACAATGGCCCGAGCATCATTCTCGCTTACTCGACCTGTATCGCCCATGGCATTAACATGGCAAAAGGCATGGACAATCAAAAAGCAGCGGTTGAATCCGGGCATTATCCTCTGTTCCGTTTTGATCCGAACAAGATCAAAGAAGGTAAAAATCCTTTAAAGCTGGATTCGAAAGAACCAAAAATTTCTTACGAGGATTTTGCCTACCAGGAAACCCGGTTTAAGATTTTGACGAAATCCAAACCGGAACGTGCCAAGATGCTGATAGAAGAAGCGGAAAAAGATGTCAAGTCGAGATGGCACTTGTACCAGGAATGGGCAAACATCGAGTTTAGCCAGCAATAAAATCGTTTAAACTGCAGAACATCACGGCGCCCTTTGCGGGCGCCGTGTTTAAACAAGCACAGCGTTTAAAGAAAAATAAAGGAACTGTTTATGGATTTGTCAACAAATTACATGGGACTCAAGCTGAAGAATCCTCTGGTACCTTCAGCCTCTCCGTTATCTCAGACGATCGAGGGCATAAAGCAGTGCGAAGATGCCGGCGCCTCTGCGGTTGTGCTCTACTCGTTGTTTGAAGAACAAATTGCCTTTGAGGCCGAAGAACTGGATTACTTTCTCCAGCGGGGAGCCGAACATTTTGCTGAAGCGCTCTCATATTTTCCTCAACAGCAAGATTATAATTACGGTCCGGATGAATATCTCAATCACATTCGCAAGGCAAAAGAAGCTGTGGATATTCCAATTATTCCAAGCTTGAACGGCGTCTCGACTGGCGGCTGGATTGATTACGCGCAAAAGATGGAACAAGCCGGCGCCGATGCTATCGAACTGAACATTTATTTCCTGTCAACTGATCCGGATCAAACCAGCGGTGATGTTGAATCCCAATACTTGAATATCGTCAAAGCTGTCAAACAAAATATTACCATTCCTGTCGCGGTAAAACTCAATCCGTTTTTTAGCGCAACTGCAAAAATGGCAGCGGACCTGGTTAAAGCCGGCGCCGATGCACTGGTCATGTTCAACCGTTTTTATCAACCGGATCTGAACCTGGAAAACTTGAAGGTTGTTCCCGGTGTTGTGCTGAGCTCGTCCAATGACTTGCGCTTGCCTTTGCGCTGGATTGCCATTCTATACGGACGTATACAGGCCAGCCTGGCAGGAACGACCGGTGTGCATACTTCGGAAGATGCCCTCAAAATGATAGCCGCCGGAGCCGATGTTGCGAATATGTGTTCCGCTTTGATCAAAAACGGCACAAACCATTTGAACACAGTGCTGAAGGGCATGGAACAATGGCTGGAAGAAAAAGAATATGAATCCCTGGCAGAGCTAAAAGGCAGTCTCAGCCAGAAAACGGTCGAGGAACCTGCGGCCTTTGAACGCGCAAATTATATGAAAGCTTTGAATGAATTTCAGCACTTTAATGACCGCAGTAAATAATGAAAAAAAGCCGGAAATTACTTTTCGGCTTTTTTTATGTACATAGCTGTCAAGATTCACTTGATCATTTTTATTGATTATGGCTTTGCGATCGGTGTAGATTAATAAATTTATTTCAATTGCCAACGACTGTGGTACTTTATTTGCGTTATCTTTCCATTGAATCCTATCGAATAATTTTATAACTTTTAATTCAAACGTGTGAGCTTGAATTAATTACGAGAAAAGGAATGTATAAAATCCAGAAATATCAGGTCATGCCAAAATTGCCTGAATCTTTATCCTATTTAAAAAAGTTGAGTTACAACCTTTACTGGTCCTGGGATCATCAATCCCGTTCACTTTTTCGACGTCTTGAACCGGAGCTGTGGGAAAAAACCAACCGCAATCCTGTGCTTTTACTTGGTACATTAGACCAGGAGCGGCTCGAAAATATGAGTAATAATGAAGGTTACATCTCTTCACTCGAGCGTGTGCGGATGAATGTAGAGTCTTATCTGCACCGAAAAACCTGGTTTTCCGAACAGCATGCCTCAAAAGATCCTTTTTCCATTGCTTATTTCTCCATGGAATATGGTTTGGCCAATGCGTTGCCGATTTATTCTGGCGGCCTGGGTGTGCTGGCCGGGGATCACATAAAGTCGGCAAGTGACCTGGGCTTATGTCTAACCGGAGTCGGTTTATTGTATCAAAATGGCTATTTTCAACAATATCTCTCAAGCGAGGGATGGCAGCAGGAAATTTATCCGGTGAATGATTTTTATAATTTGCCGATCACTCTGGTTAAAGGTGACAGGGGGGAGGACGTGACCGTTACTCTGGATTATCCCCACGGCCCCCTTACAGCCCGTGCGTGGAAAGCTCAGATCGGCCGTATTTCCATTTATTTTCTCGATACAAACCTGGACCAAAATAATGATGAGGATCGCAATATAACAGACCAGCTCTATGGCGGTGACGATGAAATGCGTGTGAAACAGGAAATATTGCTCGGTATTGGCGGCATGCGCTTGCTAAAAAAATTGGGAATTGAACCCACAGTGTGCCACATGAACGAAGGTCATTCTGCCTTTCTCGCACTCGAAAGGCTGCGCGGTCTAATGAAATACAACGGACACCTGTCGTTTTACGAAGCATGTGAAGCCATTCGATGCGGCAATATTTTTACAACTCATACTCCCGTTCCGGCTGGTATTGATGAATTTGATCCCGATTTGATAAAAAAATATCTAGAGCCGTTTTACGGCGATCTGGGATTATCTGACCAGGAATTCCTCGAGTTAGGCGGCACAGGTTATGCGCAAACGCACGGCAAATTCAACATGGCGATTTTTGCCATCAATATGGCCAGCGCGTATAACGGAGTTAGCAGATTACATGGCCGGGTGTCCCGCGCATTGTGGAATTACAAATGGCCAGAGGTGCCTGAGGATGAAGTTCCGATCTCTCATGTAACAAACGGAATTCATATCCAAACCTGGATCTCCGAGGACATGGCAGAACTCTTTAATCGTTATCTTGGTCCTAACTGGTATCGTAATCCGGTTGACGGAAGCCGTTGGGAACGCATCAATCAAATACCGAACGAAGAATTGTGGCGAACGCATGAACGTCGTCGTGAACGGCTCGTTGCATTAAGCAGGCATAGACTTTATGAGCAGCTTTCCAAATCAGGAATGCCGGTCTCTCAGATCGAAATGGCATACGAAGTTCTCAATCCTGAGGCACTCACTATCGGCTTTGGACGCCGGTTTGCGGAATATAAACGGGCTTATTTGATGTTCAAAGACCTCGACAGATTGCGAATTATACTGAACAACAAGGAACGTCCGGTTCAAATTATTATATCTGGCAAAGCGCACCCGCAGGACAAGGTCGGCAAAGGAATTATCCGCGATATCATCAATATTATCCGGCAAGAGGATTTGCGGTGCCGAATTGTCTTTTTGGAAAATTATGATATGAATATCGCATCTTACATGGTTCAGGGGGTGGATGTGTGGCTGAACACCCCGCGCCGGAATCGCGAAGCCAGCGGTACCAGCGGCATGAAAGCAGGTGCCAACGGCGCGCTGAACATGAGCACCCTTGACGGATGGTGGGAAGAAGCATACGAAATGAATATGAATATCGGCTGGGCTCTCGGACGCGGCGAGAATTATGCTGACGAAGAAGAGAAAAATCAAATCGAGTCCGAAGAATTTTACGATATCCTGGAAAAGCAGGTCGTGCCCTTGTTTTATTCGAGGAACCGGGGCGGGCTGCCCACCGAATGGATTGAAATGATGAAAGACAGCATGCGCACTATTTGTCCTTTTTTCAATACCAATCGGATGGTGCGCAACTATTTTCATTCCTATTACCTTCCGGCTGCCCAGCGGTTTAAAAAAGCCAACGAAAACGGACAAGCTGGCGCCAAAGCACTTGCTGCCTGGCGGCAAAAGGTGACCGAACAATGGGATAAAGTAAAGGTGATTGACGTTTCATCAGAAAATTCATCTCATATAAGAATCGGCGATGAAATCAAAGTCACCTCTCAGGTAGAATTGGGAGCTTTAAAACCGAATGAAGTTCGGGTAGAAATTTATTACGGCCCAGTGGACGAAAAAGGCAAAATTCGAGAAGCTAAAAGTGTGGAAATGGAATGCACAAAAGAAGGCACAAAATCCGAATACCATGCCACATTTCCTGCTGACAAAACAGGTCGTATGGGTTACACAGTACGTATTACACCCTATCATTCCATGATAGGGAATCCGTTTGAATTGGGTCTAATCAGGTGGTATAAATAAATTCCGGTAAGATTGTGGTTTTGCTGAACGGAGGCAGTTGAATGGGAGAAAATATTTTTTCAGTTACACTGGTTACACTTTTAATGTTTTTTTGGATTGATATTTTCAGGAACTGGTATATTAAATTCCTGGAAAAAAGAGGTGTGCCGGAGCGCGCAATGCGTTTTGCAATGCGGGCTTTGTGGATTATCCTGACGTTGCTTTTCTGGTACACACTTTTGCAACGCGGTCTGCCGGAAAAATTTACTATTGTACACTTTGCTTATCCTTTATTCATCTTTTCGCTCTATGGATTATTGCGGTCTTTTATTTTCCACAAAAAAGAATTCAAAAAAGAGACGTAACGTCCGGTGCAGTCGCAGTATAACCGCCCTGACCTGTGCCATGCTAACGTGGAATTTTATCCAGGAGGGAGATGATTTGGTTGAATTGGGCGGACATTCTCTTGCTAGCTTTAGTATCCATGTCGTTTAGCCACCGTTGCACACGCGCATATCGCTTTTCCGTATCCGGATGCGTTCTGAGCAGGTGGCGCACCATGTAAGAGTCCTTGTCCTGAAAATCGATGATCTTTTGCAAAAGAGTCGAATAACCAGCAGGATCATAATCCGAGCTGTCAAGATAATAAAGCGCTCTTTTATCTGCTTCAAATTCCTCTTTCTTGCCATAATCAAGAATAGTATTGTTGGTAAAAATATTTTCCAGAATATCTTTAATGATTTCAGGATTTTCGCCAACAATATGTTGTCCAACAAGAGCGTAACTGTAGGCATCGGCAATTTCGGTCACAGCATTGCGACGGGAACAGTGCACAGCTTCGTGAGCAATAACTGCAGCCACCTCGTTTTCATTTTCCGTCAATTCCACCAGACCACGGCTTAGAAAAATATTGCCGCCCGGCAAAGAAAAATGATACACCCCTGGTTCATTAATTATGTAAACGGTGTAATCTAATGTCTCCCAATCCGAATAAGGCCCTATCTTTTTAGCAATTAGGTTGAAATAGGCGTTAATGCGTCGATTACGAATGAGCGAGAAATAAAGGGGAGCATGAACCTGAACCGTTTTTCCAAGTTGCATCTCTTCCTCAATCGTCACAAAATCAACTATATTATTTTGCGCCTGCATCGCAGCGCTCATCAAGCCTGAAAAACAAATGATAATTACAAAATATCTTTTCATTAATGCGAGGTCCACTTTCTGTCAATCCAATCCTGCCATGTTGCGAAATTCGTTTTCAGAAATAATTTTGACACCAAGCTGTTCGGCTTTATCAGCTTTGGAGCCGGGATTTTCGCCGACAACAACGTAATCGGTCTTGCTGCTCACACTGCTGGCTGCGCGTCCTCCCTGCTCTTCTGTCGTGCGTTGGGCATCTTTTCTTGTCATCGTCTCAAGCGTTCCGGTGAAAACAAAAGTTTTCCCTTCCAGCACTTTTTCCCTGGTTTGTTCTTGAACCGGCTTTAGATTCACTCCTGCCGAGCGCAGGCGCTCGATAGTCTGCAAATTCTGTTCAGATGAAAAGAAATCTACGACACTTTCTGCAACCTGCGGACCAACTTCATAGATATTCAGCAGCTCCGATTTATTTGCTTTTGCGAGTTTCTCGAGCGAGCCAAAAGCTTGAACGAGTACCCTTGCCATGTGTTCGCCGATAAACCGAATGCCAAGCGCATACAACACCCGGTCAAGAGAGCGGTTTTTACTGGCCTCAATTGAATTGAGCAGGTTATCTGCTGACTTTTCAGCCATTCGCTCCAGAGTAAGCAGTTGATCTTTGGTGAGATAATAAAGATCAGCTACATCTTGCACATATTTCTTTTCAACCAATTGATCGACAATCTTTTCTCCCAGACCATCAATGTCCATAGCTGGTTTTGAGGCAAAATAGAAAATGCGCTCTTTGACTTGTGCCGGGCACGCCAGATTGATACAACGTTTAGCAGCTTCGCCTTCAATCCGCACAGCCTTTCCCCCGCAAACCGGACAGGTATCCGGGAGTTGAAACTTTTTTTCATTGCCTGTGCGTTTGGATGTAATGACCTTGACAACTTCGGGGATCACATCACCAGCGCGCTGCACGACCACCCAGTCGTTAACGCGCACATCTTTACGGTCGATCTCGTCCTGATTATGTAACGAAGCCCTGCTCACCTCCACGCCACCGATGTTGACCGGCTCCATCAAAGCAACCGGAGTCAAGGTACCTGTTCTCCCCACCTGAACCACGATATCCTTGATTTGCGTGGTTTCCTGTCGCGCCGGGAACTTGTACGCAATAGCCCATCGCGGGCTGCGGGTTTTTATGCCAAGCTGATCCTGCCAGTCGAACCGGTTTACCTTTACGACAATGCCGTCTATCTCGTAAGAAAGCTGTTCTCTGCGTTCTTGCATTCGAGTGTGATATTTGCACACCTCATCAATGCCTTTACACGTTTGTACAAATGGATTAATTTTCAAACCCATTTTTTGTATAGCCTGTAAAAATTGCATTTGAGTAGAAACCTCTAATCCGGCAAGCTGGCCTCTGCCGTAAAAATAGATGTCTAGCGGCCGCGTCGCTGTTATGGCGGGATCGAGCTGTCTGAGCGAGCCAGCCGCCGCATTACGCGGATTTGCAAATGGTGCTTCGCCTTTTTCCTCGCGCTCCCGATTGACTCTATTAAAAGCCTCCACACTCAAAATGACTTCTCCCCGGACTTCCAGCCGTTCCGGAACAGGTTGATGGTTCGTGATCAACCGCAAAGGAACACTTTTGATGGTCCGGATATTTTGGGTTACATCCTCCCCCACTTGACCGTTGCCGCGAGTAGACGCCTGTGTCAGCACCCCGTTTTCATAGATCAGCTCGACAGCCAGGCCATCCAGTTTAGGTTCGCACACATAATCAACATCAGCAGACAGGTTCAAACCTCGTTTTACTCGCTGATCAAATTCAATAATTTCGTTTTCTTTTAATGAATTATCCAAACTGAGCATTGGCACGGTGTGAGTGACAGGGGCAAACGCCTCGAGCCGTTGTCCACCGACCCGCTGGGTTGGCGAGTCTGCTGTCACAACATCCGGATGCTCCTGTTCAAGAGCCTCAAGCTCGTGGAAAAGTTTATCATATTCAGCATCAGAAATCTCCGGATCGTTCAGAACGTAATACCGGTAATCATGATAATTAATCAGCCGGCGTAATTCTGCAATTCTTTTCTCGTCGTCTTTTCCCATAAGGCACCTTAATTACATGTTCACATTCATTGTAAATTAATCGATTTTTAACATAGTTTCAACAAAAAAGCGAACAATTAAAAAAAGTTATTGGATTGAAATTTTAATAGCCAATTAGCAGAAATGAAAACAGCATGTTCTCATCAAAATTCCATGCGTTTATCGATCCGTTATTTTAAAAAATTCTTAAATGAATAACTTTTTCAAAGGATAAATGATATCAACCGGTGTTTAAATGAAACAATAATAATTTGAACCGGTTCAAATTATTATTGTAAATGTTGATATTTTTTACTATCTTTAACGATTAATTATAACTTTAAGAGAAAAGATGAATAGCAAAATTGTAAAAAAACGCGTGCTGGCACCGGACGTGATCCGTTTTGAATTGGAAGCACCGGTTATTGCAGCCAAACACAAAGCCGGACAATTTGTGATTATCCTTCACAGCGAAAATGGTGAACGTATCCCCCTGACCATTGCCGATTCTGATCCAAAAACCGGAACAATCTCGATCATTTCCCAAAGTGTCGGTAAAAGCACAAAAGAACTCGCCAAATTTGAGCCTGGCGACGTTCTTCTCGATATAGCCGGTCCTCTTGGCTCACCGACTCATATCGACCGGTTCGGCACTGTGGTCTGCATTGGCGGCGGAATCGGCGCAGCTCCGTTGTATCCGATAACAAAAGCGCTGCGCCATGCAGGGAATAGAATTATCACAATTTTGGGAGCCAGGTCACGCAATATGTTCATTCTTAAGGAAGAGATGAATGCCATGAGTGACCAGCTCATTTTAACCACAGACGACGGCAGCGAAGGACGGAAAGGTTTTGTGACCGATGCTTTAACTCAACTGATTGAAAACGGCACCCGAATCGATCTGGTCATTGCTATAGGTCCGAGCATTATGATGAAAATGGTTGCCGAAAAAACACGACCGGGTAACATTCCAACCATAGCCAGCCTGAACACCATCATGGTGGATGGCACCGGCATGTGCGGCGGGTGCCGCGTCACTGTAGGGGGCGAAACAAAATTTGTCTGTGTTGACGGACCAGAATTTGATGCCCATCAGGTCGATTGGGATGAAATGCTGAACCGCTTGCAAACCTATCACGAACATGAATGTCAGGCGTTGCGACAGATAGAACGGGCTGAAAATTATTAATTTGAGGTTATGGTGAAAGCAAAAGAACGTTTACAAATAGATCCTGTCAAAATGCCGGAACAAGATGCAAAGGAACGGATTCACAATCAGAATGAAGTGCCGCTCGGATTTACACCGGAGCAGGCTATCCAGGAAGCCACCCGTTGTCTTGAGTGCAAAAAAGCACCCTGTGTCAAAGGATGCCCTGTGAATATCGATATACCTACTTTTGTGACCTTAATTGCTAAAGGTAGGTTTGAAGAGTCTATTGAAAAAATTAAAGAAAAAAATTTACTACCGGCAATTTGCGGACGCGTATGTCCACAGGAAGAGCAATGCCAGCTCTATTGCACTGTGGGTAAATATCACAAGGATGTGAACAAATCAGTTTCTATTGGCAAACTTGAACGCTTTGCCGCAGATTGGGAGCGCAGCAACTGCAGGACTCAAGTGCCTCGCCTCTCCAGTCCCACAGGTCGCAAAGCTGCGGTGATAGGCAGCGGTCCAGCCGGATTAACCGTGGCCGGGGATCTGGCGCAACAAGGCCATGCGGTCACTGTTTATGAAGCTCTTCATAAACCGGGCGGGGTACTGGCTTATGGCATTCCCGAGTTCCGTCTGCCAAAATCTATTGTTCGATACGAAGTGAACGCCCTGGAACAGATGGGTGTCACGTTCAAGTACGATATGATTATAGGTAAAACATTCACGCTCGATGAACTGAGGCAACAATATGACGCAATTTTTATTGGCACTGGCGCTGGCTTGCCAAAATTCATGAACATTCCTGGTGAAAATCTCGTTGGTGTCTATTCGGCTAATGAATATTTAACCCGGGCCAATCTGATGCGGGCCTATGACTTTCCGCGTGCTGACACTCCCATTTTGCGCGCTGAAAACATTGCTGTCATTGGCGGCGGCAATGTTGCCATGGATTCTGCACGGACCGCGCTGAGACTGGGTGCGAAACGGTCGATGGTCATCTATCGCCGCTCGCGAACAGAAATGCCGGCGCGGAATGAAGAAATCCATCACGCTGAAGAAGAAGGTGTGGAACTCCACCTCTTGCAAAATCCTGTGCGCATAAATGATAACCGCAAGGGCCGGGTCAAGAGTATACAAGTGATAAACATGGACTTGGGCGAGCCGGATGAATCCGGCCGCCGTCGTCCGGTTCCTATTAAAGGCTCAGAACATGACATCGAGGTGGACGCCGTTATTATTGCTATCGGTAACAGCCCAAATCCGATGTTGCCCAGAGAAACGCCTGATTTAGAAACCGAAAAATGGGGTGGTGTGATTGCGAATGCAGAAAGCGGTGAAACGTCGATTGCTGGCGTCTTTGCTGGCGGCGATATTGTGCAGGGAGCGGCTACGGTTATTCTTGCCATGGGAGACGGCCGTCGTGCTGCCCAGGCAATGCATGATTATATGATGGGGCGTACTGTTTAAATTGAAAAAGTTTCTTTCCATGAAAATTACGATAGCCCAGAAAACATTTCATTCAAAGTAGACGGCTAATTCTAATTCCCCTTTATATCCTGGTTGTTTTTTTTATCAAATTTCGACCTTTATAACAATTCATAAATAAAATCATTTCTATCACCAATGCGAGCACTGATTACCTGTTCAGCAAAGCAAAAAAATATCATTCGGGAAATCTTTTCACATCGTTCCACGAAAACGTCCATTCCGGTGTGATTAGCCGTTCTCCCGCATTTATTAGATACCACGGACTGAGACCGGGGTCCTGAGGATTTTTAAGGATATGAATATCCTGGGCAGGCATGTAACTCTGCGCCAGCAGAAAAGCGCGCTCGCCGTTTGGTGCACGCGCCATATCTACAACAATGACGGCATGGCCCGGGAAGCCACCCTGGATGAACACATCACCGATCCGCAAATCTGTGGGTGGCACGCGTTGCATTTCCTGTGACAGCGAGTAACTGCCGGCATAGATAAATACCATATTTAAAAAAGCTCGAAAAGATGCATAGCTCGTATCCGGATCTGCTGTTTTGCGCCAGGTCACCTGATTCCGGCGCACGTCCGGCCGGTACCCGGATGCCCAGCGCATAAAATCCGCCCGGTCACCGCTGGTAAAATTGAAATGAATGTTTTCATAAAGACATCGGCTGAATGTGTACTCGGCATAAAACCGCATTACTGCATCGGCGCATTGCTGCAGATCTCGTGAACCGACATCGATATCCACAATGGCATAGTGCGCGTTTTGATTGCGCTTTTCCCTGCTATTGAATAACATGACTGTGTTCGCGTCCTGCTTGAGCGGCAGGTGCCGCAGCCAGAATCCAAACGAGGAGGTATCCGTGGAAATCCTCATAAAACCGGCAGGTAGCGCAATATCACAAATACGCTTGTGAACTGAATCTGACTGATTCATCAACGGGTACGGCATGTTTTGGGCAATGACACTGCCTGTGAGAAAGAAGAAAATCCAAAAGAATACTTTCAATATGACCTCCTAACTTTTAAAACATGAACATTGTTCAGGGCACACTGAATTGACGGATTTAACGAATTTTCAAATCAACAACATTTTTGAAATCCGTGCAGATCAATTGAATCCGTTCAATCCGCGTTCCATCAAACTGAATTTGCCTGAAGCAAAAATAATTGCTACATTGTTTTAATCCAATAGAAAAAATAAAAACCCGAGGGAAACATCATGATATTACGACACGTGTTGTTGATGCTTTTTTTGACTGTTACGTCTTTGTTCGCCCAAAATCCCATTGTGCCTCCCGGTGTTTATATCGCTGATCCGGCAGCACACGTGTGGGAGGATGGCAGGCTTTACATCTATGGCTCACGAGATGAGAGTCCGAATTATTATTGCTCGTGGCGTCATCACGTAATGGTGACTGATGACATGCAGGAATGGACCATCCATAAAAACCGCATTGCTTCCAAAGGCTTGAACGACCAGGTGCCGTACAACGATGCCCTGTTGTACGCGCCAGATTGCATGGTCAAAGACGGCACCTATTACCTGTACATCAGTCAGCCCGATCCTGAACATGCCGAAGGGGTGGCCACCTCGTCCAGTCCGATTGGTCCGTTTGTGAATGCGAGGCCGATCGACACCCACGGCTACAACCAGATCGATCCGGCGGTATTCATTGATGACGACGGCCAGGCGTATTATATGTGGGGACAGTTTACTATGAAAATGGCCAAACTCAAACCGAACATGAAGGAGATCGACGAGACTACCATCAGGGACAGCGTGATCACGGAAATGGAACACCATTTCCACGAGGGCGCTTTTATGAGCAAACGCAACGGCATTTATTACCTGGTGTACGCCGATTTGAGTCGCGCTGACATGCCCACCTGCATCGGCTATGCCACCAGCGATTCGCCGTTCGGGCCGTACACATATGGCGGTGTAATTGTGGACAATGACCGCTGCGATCCGGGCAACTGGAACAATCACGGTTCCATTGCCGAGTTTAACGGGCAATGGTACGTGTTTTATCACCGCGCCACGCACAACTCGAAAATGATGCGCAAAGCCTGCGTCGAGCCGATTACGTTTGCACCGGACGGCAGCATTCCTGAAGTTGAAATGACATCGCAGGGTGTTGGCGGACCGCTACAAGCCACAGAAAAAATTGACGCTGAGCGCGCCTGCACTATGCTCGGTAACATCCGCATTCAACTGTTCGAGCCGGATAATGAAGAGCTGGGCGAAATTCGTCACGACGACCGGGCGGTGTTCAAATACATTGATTTTGCCGATGGCGTGGACAGCGTCACAGTCCGGGTGAAACCCGGCGGCGCTGCCGGCATTCTTGCTCTTAAACAGGACATGCCCTGGGGAGCAAAAATCGCTGAGGTTCAGATCCCGGCTGCGACCTCGCAAAGCCCATGGACCAACATAACCACCAGCGTTAACAACACCACTGGCGTGCACGCCCTGTGGCTGCAGTTCTGGGCCAATGAGCGCGGCGAGGAACTGGACTGGTCAGTGGATTGGCTGCAGTTTCATTGATGGGATTTTCATTTTGGCATTTGCGGGACTCCTTAAAGTGTGCGGCAAATGCCGAACATTTTCAAACCCTTCCCAACCTGGATAAACCTGAACCAGAAAGATTTGAAATCTTTTACCAGAGCTGGCTAAATGATGACTTAATATAAATGGCGGTCCGCCAGAGGACTGGCGGACCGAGGGATTTTTTCTGTAAACCGATTTCCCCATAATTCTCGCAACTTTTCATTGCAGCTCTTCATTGCCACGCGCTTTAGCGCGTGGACTCAAATCAGCCTCTCAAGCCTCGGGGCTTTAGCCCCTGGTAAGGCTCTGCCTTGTAACGCACTGCATCTGCTTTTATTCTGAAGGAAAGCACGTGGCGAGGCTCTGCGCAGCAAACTCAATCACATAGTCATTTCTGGCATTGACTATATAGCATCATCACTCAGAGTTAGGATGTGCTGTGACAAGGTGAATTACGATTTATTTAGATGAGATAACGCTGGCCGATGCTGCATTACCAGCCAGGGGCTGTGAACGAGAGGGAAATGATCAAGAAACAATAATCAATTTGGAAGTAAAATGTGTTCATTGATATTGCCAAATTTTTTTTAAAAGATTACCGGTAATGGAGAAAAAGTGCCAGCCCTGTTTGGGGGAATCAGTCTTTGTCTGTGTACTCTTTCCAGGCTTTGACGGGATCAATTATCAATGGGCAATGATCAATAATCAATAATCAATAAATATTTTGACAAAGCTATTTGGGGCAAGACGATTAATATTATATTTGTGTGAATGAGAATTCGGTGAGATGAATAAGGTGGACAGATTAGTAAATATGGAGCTTTGTAACAGTTTGGGTCGCTGCTGCAGCCGGGATGGCATTCCGCCAGTCCCCTGGCGGACCGAGGGATTTTTTCTGTAAACCGATTTCCCCATAATTCTCGCAACTTTTCATTGCAGCTCTTCATTGCCACGCGCTTTAGCGCGTGGACTCAAATCAGCCTCTCAAGCCTCGGGGCTTTAGCCCCTGGTAAGGCTCTGCCTTGTAACGCACTGCATCTGCTTTTATTCTGAAGGAAAGCACGTGGCGAGGCTCTGCGCAGCAAACTCAATCACATAGTCATTTCTGGCATTGACTATATAGCATCATCACTCAGAGTTAGGATGTGCTGTGACAAGGTGAATTACGATTTATTTAGATGAGATAACGCTGGCCGATGCTGCATTACCAGCCAGGGGCTGTGAACGAGAGGATGCTGGAGCGCCCCGGAGGGTGTTCCCCTAGAGGACTGATGGTAAGAGGGGATATGGTATAAAAGATGTAACAGAATAATTTTGAACATATGTGCCATGGTTCAATCCTCCTTAATCCTGAAAAAGTTAAAATTTATAAAAATGGTAACAAACTAATAATTGCAGGGAATCTAATTCATCTATCAATGTCAATCCACGGAGGCATCTGAGTGTTGTAAAAGACCTAAAATAACCTATTTCAATGCTTAATCTTTCAAAAGCGATCTCCAGACCTATTATAGAGTTTGCGGACAAAAGAGGGAGTCGTCCGCCACATCTCAAATAGTCGAAATCATAATTGCCTTTTTCCTCTTCATCAAGCCAAATTGTAGGTACGGGCTTGATACGGCGATTATAACCTAATGATAATAAAAATGACACACCTGAAGAAAAATTAAAAATAAGATATTTTTTGTCTGACTTTTTACATCATAATCAAATAACAATGACCAATGATCAATGAGTAATAATCAAGGATCAATAAGGATTTTGGCAAAGTGAATGTGGACAAGACGATTTTAATTTTTAGGAATGGGGGTGGTCAATTAAAATTATCACACGTTTTTATGATATCAATAGAGAAGAGCGAAACTGTAGTGGCCTCAACTGATGGAATTGCTGGCGTCAGATTTAGGTGGGTCGATGTGAAGTATTTATTCGAAGGAGTAATAAAGACAGGATGTGCGGAGAGGTCGGCTGACCTGAGTTGTGTATTATCGATCGACCTACCCCTGCTTGAAAATCGCTTGCTGTTGCAAAATAAAGTATTAAATTATTCAAGAACACTCTAATCCGTGCCTCTTGTATTTTTTGAATCAACATAGCTTTGAACTATCATTACATGTAATAATTTTAGGAAAATTGAAATTAACAGGAAAACGTTATCAATGCTTGAAGAAAAAACTCTTGACCGGTCAATATCACATAATCGTCAACTGGAAACTCCCGAAGCCAAAGCCAAATGGTTTCAATCCCTTTCCATGCCAGAACGAATGGAATTATTTTGTGCATTTACCGATTTGGCCTTGAGCGCACATCCATCTTTACAGGAAAAAAAATATGCTCAACCGACTGCAGAACGTATTCAGGTCATTTCAGCAAAATGATGTGAAATACGTTGTCATCGGAGGAATAGCCGCCATCCTCCACGGTGTGCCGCGTACGACCTTTGATCTCGATATCCTGATAGAAGCAACCCCGGATAATGTAGACCGACTTCTCAAGGCTTTAGAACAAGCCGGACTCGGTACGGCGGTTCTCACTAACATTGAGGATGTACTTGCAAACGAAATTACTATTTTTCAGGATCGCGTCCGTGTTGATGTACAAACCTCCACTCCGGGAATTACCTTTCCGGAAGCGTGGAAAAACCGAAAAAAAGTAACCTTCCGCGGGCAGGAGTTTTATATACTTTCAAAACCAGACTTGATTGCTTCAAAAAAAGCATCTGGCAGGGATATTGATCTGGAAGATGTACGGCTTCTCAATCTGCCGGAAGAGAATGATTCAGAACATAATTCCGATACTGATAATCCATAAAAAGGTATCACATTTTTTCCTTTTTCATCCAATCATCTGGCGAATTCATCAAACCAAATTTTAGGTACGGGCTTGATAAAGTAAAGAGAGGCTATTTTAAATAGAACCATAATATCCGCCTACAGGACAAAAATTTAAAAAATGAATTGTTAATTTATCGAGGAAAACCGCTTCCGTCCCGGAGGGCGTTCCGCCAGAGGACTGGCGGAGCGATGAAAATGAATTAATGATAGTGAGTATTGTTAATCCTGTTTCTAAATATATCTATTAGTGGTGTGAAGCCTGGCGATGGACTGACCAGGTGTGCCAATTAGTTCAGCCGAGTCTATTCACGTTACCAAAAACTTTTAACATATTGATAATTAGTAATTCTTTTATCTGTTGTAAGAATCGTGGCATTTTCTTCCCGCGCCGTTGCTACAATTATTTGATCTGCCGGATCGTCATGGAAAGGCTTTGGAAGAACGGTTGAGCGATAGGCTATTATGGGAGTAAGATGTACAAATCGAAGTTTTGGCATTTCCAATGCTATATTAATCCAATCTACCAAATTGTAAGAAATAGCAATTCTCTCTTTTTCCAAAAGTTTACTGAATTCCCAAATTGAAATTGCAGACAAAAGAAGCTCATCATAACTATCTTTATTTTCAATCAGTTCTTTGACGTTCTGCGACAGATTTTGAGGGCGCATATTCCACCACACCCAGGCATGAGTATCGAGCAGGTATTTTATTGGCATGCTTCCCATAATTCTTCACCGAGCGGAGTGACTATATCCTTTTCGTAAACAAAAGAATCCGCTAATTTGCCCGGGATTGGCTTTATTTCCGATGTTCGATAAGGAACGACCTCTGCAAGAGGTTTGCCTCTCTTTGTTATCACAATAGTTTCCTGGGAATATGCAACCTCGTTTAGTACCTTTAAAGCATGCTTCTTAAAGTCACTTATAGCCATTGTTCTCATATAATCACCTCTTTTTTAAAAGTAGTCAATTAAAGTGGTCAAGTCAAGGAAAATATCGATAACTCTATAGAGTAGTACATAAAAGACAAACCAGTGGTTAATTATCAATTGGCAATGAGCAATTATCAATAATCAACAAGTATCCCGGCAAAATGATTTGGGGCAAGGCGAAGACAATCATATTGGTAAGAAAGGGAGTTCGGTGAGTGGCGTAAAAGGAGTGCACTTTTTACAAGTATGGAGTTTTTTGGCGGTTTGGTAATCTCTGGCGTCTCGAGAGGGCATTCCGCCAGAAGACTGGCGGAACGAGGTTCAAAGGTACAGCGCCTCAATCTGCGTCCCGCCAAACCCTGGTGAAACAACGCATCAATAAAAAATCCGTGGCTAACGAATGCCTAATTCAGCGAAACAATATCATCTATTTCCACAGACCCGTAACGCACATTGATCTCAGCCTTCCCATCCGTCATTGTCACTGTTCCGAATCCGGTGGCTGTGCTGAGGAAAACAGTCCGGTCATCAGTGCCGTCGATATAAAGCGTTTTTTCAATGGCATCGTAACGCACACCGGTCATGCCCTGGATCAGGCCGTAGCTTGCCATGGCCCGGGCGTACCAGTGGCCGCACTCGTATTCATTAAACGGATTGCGGACGCGGCCGTCGTAGCGCTTTCGACAGGTTCGCACGATGTCCAGGCCTTTTTCTTTTTCACCCATCATCATCAAATGCGAGGCGACCTGGTATTCGATGCCGGTCCAGACTTCGTTGCTGTACACAAACGGCAGTGCCGGCTCGCCCCCGCGCGGCCAGGTGCACAACAGCAAACCGCCATCCTGTCCGCAGGCAAATGCCGGGCGCTGCGGATTGACATGATCCTGCAAACTGTGTTTCAAATTATAGCGATGCACTGCTTCAAGATGACTCTGTACTTTATCCGAATCAAGAATGTCACCCAGTCCGCACATTCTGGCAATCCATAATCCCAGCATGCCATCTGACAGGCAACCGGAACCGTATTGATACTTTGGACCTTCCTTTTTCAAAAGCTGCAGGGCTTCCGGGGAATAATTGATATTCAAAGAACCTTTTGCCAACTCGACCGGATTTTCTGCCTCAAGTCCATCGATTTGAATATTCTGTTCAAAATAGTCACCATTGAACAACTCGTTCTCCAGCGCGGCCTTGCCTTTTTGCAAAAGTGTGTGGTATAATGAAACATCATCATTCAGAGCCGTGCCCATTTCAATTGCGGCGGCGAGGGCGCCGGCATAGAATCCGGTGCACAGCGGTTCCGGTCCCCAGAACTCGATGTCATAGGTGTTATGATGCGGCTCTTCGATCACACCGCGGTGTTTCGGGTCCCAGGTTCGGATGCAGTAATCCAGACTCTGTTTAACAGCCGGCCACAACTCCCGCAGCCATTCGGTATCGCCAGAAACGCGCCACTCGCGATGGACTTTCATAATGCCGCCCAACTGTCCGTCGGCAGCCGCATGGAAATTGTGTTTGGGCGGAGTGACCGGCAAATTGGCACGAAACGTTTGATGACCCTCTTCATTTTGACTGACCTTGAACTCGGTGTTGCGAAGCGAACGTTCCAGTTCCGGGAACAGATGCGGAATCGCCTGGGCATAGTTCCACACGTGTGTGCACGAACCATAACAACAGCCACCCAGATCGTGACAACCTTCCCAGGCCCACAATTTGCCGTCCTCTTGTCGGAGCACAGTCGGTGATTTCAAAATCGTCAAATTCGCTGCTACTGCTTCCATCACCTCGGAAGGCAGGTCAGAGGCATAAAACGCGTCCCGAAAAAGTTCAGACAACTGCCGGAGCGAATCCGCATGATGGCGCCAGTAATGTGACAGCTCGTCAACACCATCAAACTCGGCAGCATACCATGGTTTGTAGGTTGCAGTTTGGCAGCAGCCGGATTGTTCTGAGGAGCACGACGAGCCGGTCTCACAACTGTTTTCCTGACGTTCACCCACTTGCAAATCTGTGCATGGCACATACCAGACAAGATTGAGTTTGATTGTCTTTTCTTCTCCGGCTTTTAGCCTGAACGGAACATAAATCGACGCGCCGGGGCTGCCGCCATCCACCGGGGCATGCTGACGGGTGGAACAGGCAGCAATGGTTTTCCAGGTGATAGTTACCGGATCAAACCAGCCGCCGCGAAACCAGCAGTGGTCGACGACCGCATTCGTGTCATCGACAAACACAGCCATATCGCCCAGATAATGTGGCTTGTCTTTGAGCGCGTCCTGGTGCATGACAAATCCGTTTCGATGAGGTTGAATGGAATGCCCGGATTCGAACTGCCCGCCCCACTCGCTGGGGACTGAAATGCGCATCCAGTTTTGGGCATTGAATGAGAAAACCGCTTCAATGTCTTGCTCGGACGTGTTGGTGAAATGGTATTCCAGCACCGCAACCGGGAGGCTGGAATAATCCGGTTGAGTGGGAACAAACGGACTCCATCCGGTAATGTGAACATTTAGGGGCAGGTCGGTATCTGACAATGAAACCGCGGCAAAGGGGAATTGCGCCTTGAACGTGCAGTTGGCAAATCGCGGCAAACCGTAATCGGTACCGGACGCGCCATTGCCGGTGTTTGGATCGCCGAAAATTTTCCACGATGGCACCGGTCCTTCCAACACCCTGGCGCCGTTTTCTACACCCTTTACCGAGATGGCGGCAAAGGAAAACGGCTCGTTAAAAATATCCGGTGTATTTCGCACTGATACGTGCGACAGCGCGCCGGTACCTTCAAGGCATATCATGCCCGCGCCCATACCGCCCATAGGAAAGGCAATCCGGTTGAGATACTCGCCGGAGTAGCTGCCGTTGAATTCGTGTGAAAAGCAGGACACAACGATCATCAAACACATCAAAACACAAACCGAGCGTTTCATAACCCACCTCTTTTTATTTTGAATGTTTCGTGCAAAAGATCAATATAGGCATTCCATTTAATTCCTGCAAGATGTGTAGTCAATTATTTGTAAAAGCTCAGTCTTGGGTGGAAGTTTTAATATTTGGGCACTAAAGTGCCTGTTAAAGAATCTCAATAATAACCCCGACTTAAAAGTCGGGGCTATAATATTGCCCCGAGCTTTAGCTCGGGGTAAAGATGACCACGTAACATAACGGGCTTTAGCCCACTTTTGTAATGCTGCGAAGATTTTCTCCCATCAGTGAGGTTTTACAATTATTTTGGGGGGACACCGATAAAACGGTAATAACAGATTTTCACGGATACATTTTTTTGGAAATCCGTGTGCATCTGTTCAAATCCGTTTCATCTGTGTCCTTATTCTTGACTTGATCTTTATTCATACGAGCTATTTTAATTTGCATCGCCCGGAAATTATCGATATTTTTTATGGAAATGAAAACAGGAGCGAACATGACAACATCGACAGTGGCGATTGTACGCTGCGACTCTTATGATGAGAATAATGTAGAACAGGCACTCCGGCGCGGACTCGACCTGGTTGGCGGACTTGAACAGTTTGTCAGACCCGGAGAGGAAATTCTTTTAAAGCCCAACGTGCTGGCAGGGGATACGCCGAAACGTGCTACCACTACACATCCGGTGGTTGTAAAAATGCTCGGACGAATGGTCAAAGAGATAACCGGCAATGTTACTCTTGGAGATTCTCCGGCTTTTGGCCCGGCACGGCCCCAGTTGAGGCGGAGCGGCTTTCTCAAAGTTTCTAAAGAGGAAGGATTGACAATCGCCGATTTTGACCACGGCCAATATATCGCTTTTCCAGATTCGCCATACATTAAAAAGTTCAAGATCGCTAACGGTGTGTCCAGGGCAAATGGTATCATCAACATTGCCAAAATGAAAACGCATCAACTTTCCCGGTTGACTGGCGCAGTGAAAAACACCTTTGGCTGTATTCCTGGAGTGATCAAAACAGAATATCATTTTCGAACGCCTAATGCCTATGATTTCTGCAAAATGCTGGTTGCTTTGAACCTTTGCGTCCGACCGCGCCTTTACATTCTGGACAGCATTATCGCCATGGAAGGCAATGGTCCCAGAGGCGGTGACCCTGTGCCCATGAACGCATTGATCCTGTCGAGCGATCCTGTGGCTGTGGATGCCACAGCAGCACGGATGATCGATCTGCATCCCGAATATGTTGCCACATCCAAACCGGGACAGGAGTGGGGATTGGGCGTTTACCAGTCAGAGCAGATTCAATTGCTCGGCGACGCGCTCGAGGATTTTATCAATAAAGATTTCAACATCGAGCGAAAACCAGTGTCCGCAGTAACCCGCAGCGGCAAGGTGTCGTTTATCAAAAACTGGATTTCCCCGCGACCTGTGATCGATGACAACAATTGCATAAAATGCGGGCAATGCGTGCAAACCTGTCCGGCGCAGCCCAAAGCGCTTTACTGGCCGGACAATAATACAAACCGCATACCTGCTTTTAATTACTCTCGATGTATTCGTTGTTTTTGTTGTCAGGAAATTTGCCCGGAACGGGCAATTTCGGTAAAAACACCGTGGTTAGGGAGGATCATATCAGGACGATGAGCTTGTGAGTGGAGAATAGCAAAAAAGGATTCTGCCATCACACAATGACCCCGCTGCCGAGGCATTCACCATCTTTGTAGATCGCCCCAAATTGCCCGGCTGCCACACCGTATACAGGCTTTACCGGTTTGATAATCATGCGATCTTGTTGAATAGTAATGTCCCCGTTGATGAGCTCAGGGGTGTGTCTGATTTTAAATTGCAGTGCATGCGTTCCCTCTGACAAGGATCGCGGACGATGAATCCAGTTAAAATGCGACAGTTCTATTTTGTTTTTATGCACCATTTCTGGATTGTTTCCGGAGGCGACATAGAGAATGTTGTTTTGGCAATCCTTATCGACCACAAACCAGGGTCCGCCGCCTAATCCTAAACCATGGCGTTGGCCAATGGTATAAAACCAGAATCCCTGATGTTCACCGAGAATATCGCCTGTCTGCTGGTTAATGATGTATCCGGGTTGCTCGCCGATATGCTTTTTAATAAAATCGCGGTAATTTATTTTTCCCAGAAAACAGATACCTTGAGAGTCTTTACGGGCAGCGTTGGGAAATCGTTGCTCTGCAGCCAGTTTGCGAATTTCAGATTTTGTAAAATCTCCTAACGGAAAAATTGCGCGTTCAAGCTGGTTGTAGTGCATTTGGCTGAGAAAATAAGTCTGGTCTTTTTCGAGGTCACGGCAAAGAAAAAGACGGCGACGGCCTTTTGCATTTCGCTGAAGTTTTGCCCAATGCCCGGTAGCAATGTTATCGAATTCGTGTCCTATTTTTTCATAGAACGCTCCAAATTTCACTAACCGGTTGCACATCATATCCGGGTTTGGTGTCAATCCCCGTTTTACGGCATTGATCGTATAATCAACCACCCGGTGCCAATACTCTTGCTGCATAGACAATATATCGCACGGGACTTTTAGCTGCTTGCACACCCTGGTGACATATTCAACATCCTCCTGCCAGGGACAATCGCCAAAAGTAGTATCATCTTCGTTCCATACTTTTAAATAAAACGCATGCACGTTGTATCCCTGTTGTTTTAAAAGATACAACGCCACCGTGGAATCGACGCCACCCGAAACGAGCACTGCCACGTTATGAGTGTTTTTTTGCTTTTGCATTCCTTTAGAGTTTATTACCATGCACTACTGTTTTATAGTTTGTTAATGTACATGTCCTTGTGAAAGTTCCTCATTAGTAGCCTGGCGCACACTTTCAATACTGACATCGAAATGCAGGCGTTCTCCTGCCAGTTCGTGGTTCCCGTCCACAGTGACGGTATCATCTTCAATATTAATGATCTTAATGGGAAGCGCACCTTGTTCCGTCTGCGCCTGGAAACGCATGCCTTCTTGCAGGTCATTAACACCTTGAAACGCACTTTTCGGAACCTGCTGAACCAATTCATCACGATAAGACCCGTATGCGTCTTCGGGTTCAAGGGTTACATTGACCTTGTCGCCGCTTTCCTTGCCATCAAGTGCCTGTTCCAAACCGCTAATGATATTGCCCTTGCCTTGTAAATATTGTAAGGGATCGAGATTATTTGATGAATCCAATACATCTCCTTCATCGTTTTTTAAAGTATAATGAATTCCAACAACTGTGTTTTCCTGAACTTTCATAATGTTCCTTTCTTTATCAATGATAAAATATCCAGGGCATTATAAAACATAAAAATGCCCTGTGTTTTTTAAAACAAGTTTTGACCAGGCGGAAACGTGCTTTTAAACAAGCTTCTTTCGTCAACGCCTCTGTAATATGGTAAGGATAATCACTGCCAAACACAAGGTGAAATTATCTGGTGATTCTCTTTTCTTCGAACCTGTCAGAGAATGAGATAATTGTGACTTATCGATGGTTATTTCGGATTCACAGAAAACGAGCCATCATCATGTCTGTCTTTTTTAAAAACATTCAAATAAAAAAGACAGACAATCAGAATCTTCAGATCGCATGTCTTTTTCTCATGTTCGATGGTCACCGATTTACCGGAAAAATTTCCATGTTCTGCAAACAACACCTAATCGAACAGAACAAAGCTATTGAAAAAACAAAAACGAATAACTATATTCGACAAACAAAAGTTTAGCACAATAATTGTGGAGAGTCAAAATGAAAGCATCAACACTTTCCAGACGGCATTTTTTAAAAGGTGTGGCATCAGGTACTCCGCTGCTTGCTTATTATATGAGTCCGATAATTGCCAGCGCCACCGAAACATCCAAGCCGGCGGTGTTGGGCGGTCAGCCGGTGCGAACTCGAGCGTGGCCGGACTGGCCCGAGTGGCGGCAATCGTGGGAACCGGCAATGATTGATATGCTGCGCAGCGGAAACTGGTGGCGTGGCAGCGGCGGTCATGTGGCTGATTTTGAACAAGCTTATGCTGAACTCATCGGTGCCAAACGTTGTCTTGCTACGGCCAGTGGTACAACCGCCCTGCTTGTCAGTTTGCACGTCCTCGGCGTTGACGCCGGCGACGAGGTCATTGTCTCGCCGTTTACATTTATTGCCTCCTACAATTCTATTCTGCTCACCAGGGCTCTGCCTGTCTTTGCCGATACCGATCCTGAAACGATGACCATGGATCCCAACAGCATTGCCGACCGCATCACAGATCGCACCCGGGCGATTATGCCCGTGCACATTTACGGTTTGACTTGCGACATGGACCCGATTAACGCTGTGGCAAAAAAACATGATCTTGCGGTTATCGAGGATGCCTGCCAGGCCTGGTTGGCGGAATACCACGGACAAAAATGCGGTGTGCTCAGTGATCTGGGCTGTTTTAGTTTCCAAAACTCCAAGCACTTGCCCACCGGTGAGGGCGGCGCCATTACCGGCAACGATGACAAGGTCATGGACCGGTGTCACTCCTTCCATAACTGCGGCCGCTCTTACGGCACATCGAAAGGCAAACATCAGTATTTCACCCGCGGCAGCAACCGGCGCATGCAGCAATTGCAGGCTGTCATGCTGATTCAGCAGCTCGACAAGCTGGTTCGCGACACAGCCCGCCGCCAGGAGAATGCAGAATATCTTTCTGCCAGACTCGGCGAGATTCCCGGGATCACACCAGTGCGGCTCCCGGAAAACAGTTCGCCGGTCTGGCACAGATATCCGTTCCTCTATGATTCTCAAAAATTTAACGGACTGTCGCGCAGTGACTTTATTCACGCTATGAACGCCGAAGGCATCCCCTGTTCCGGAGGGTACCACGAACAATATTTCGACGGCCTGATCGATGAAGCCAT